>DATCKU010000016.1:0-97337 GCA_036564245.1 Actinopolymorphaceae bacterium | reverse complement strand
TTCCTCGTCAGCGAGAACTCCACGTCGTACGGCAAGGACCTGGGTGACCTGCGGCTGCTCGAGACGAGGCTGCTGCCCGAGCTCGCCGCGTTGGACGGCATCGACCGCGTGCGTGTCTCCTACCTGCAGCCCGCCGAGATGCGAGCGAGCCTGATCGACGTCATGGCCGGCACCCCCGGCGTCGCGCCGTACTTCGACCTGTCCTTCCAGCACGCCAGCCCGACGATCTTGCGGCGGATGCGGCGGTTCGGCGACGGCGATCGTTTCCTGGCCTTGATCGACGAGATCCGCCGCCGCAACCCGGCCGCCGGCATCCGGAGCAATGTGATCGTCGGCTTCCCGGGGGAGACCGAACGCGATCTCGACCTTTTGCGTGACTTCCTGCAGGCGGCACGGCTCGACGTGGTTGGGGTATTCGGGTATTCGGACGAGGATGGAACCGAGGCCGCCGGGTTCGACGGCAAGCTCGACGCGGACGAGATCGCGTCACGGGTCCGGGAGGTGAGTGAGCTGGTCGAGGAGCTCACCTCACAGCGAGCCGAGGAGCGGATCGGCGAGCGCGTCGAGGTCCTCGTCGAGCAGGTGGACCCGGACGAGGTCGAGGGTCGGGCAGCACACCAGGGCCCGGACGTGGACGGCTCGACACGGCTGGTCGGCACCGGAGCCACCCGAGTGGGTGATCTGGTCGAGGCGCGTGTCGTCGCCGCCGAGGGCGTCGATCTGGTGGCGGAGGTGGCGCGGTGACCCAGGTCTCCCAATCGCGCCCCAGCGTGTGGAACGTCGCGAATGGGGTGACCGCGCTGCGGTTCGCGCTGGTCCCGCTCTTCTGCTGGTTGCTGTTCGCCGGCCCGCACGATCCCGGGATGCGCTTCGCCGCGTTCGGCGTCTTCGGCCTGGCCGCCCTGAGCGACAAGTTCGACGGCGAGCTCGCCCGGCGACGTAATCTGATCACCGACTTCGGGAAGGTCGCGGACCCGATCGCCGACAAGGCGTTGATCGGTGCCGCGCTGCTCGGCCTGTCGCTTGTCGGTGACCTCGCCTGGTGGATCACGATCGTGATCTTGGTGCGGGAGCTCGGGATCACCGCGTTGCGGTTCTGGGTGATCCGGTACGGCGTGATCGCGGCGAGCCCTGGCGGTAAGGCGAAGACCCTGACGCAGACCGTGGCGATCGGGCTGTATCTGCTGCCGCTGCCCGATCCGGTGCAACTCGTCGCGTACGTCGTGATGCTGGTCGCGGTGGCCCTGACCGTCGCCACCGGACTGGACTATGTCGTACGCGCCATCCGGCTACGGCGACGTGGACGTGTGACTGGGCAATGAGTTCGCAGGTAACGGCGGAGCAGGCGACCGAGCTCGCCGCCAGGTGCAGCAGCCGACTCCTGGAGCGGGGCGCGACGGTCGCCACGGCGGAGTCGCTCACCGGTGGCCTGCTGGGCGCGGCCCTCACCGCTCTGCCGGGGTCGTCCAAGATCTACCGCGGGGGCGTCATCGCGTACGCCTTGGACCTCAAGACGGCCCTCGTAGGCGTTCCGGCCGACGAGCTGGAGCGTCTCGGTCCGGTGCATCCTCGAACCGCTCAGGCGATGGCCCGGGGCGTCCGCGACCGGCTGGGGGCGACGTACGGGCTGGCGACGACGGGGGTCGCCGGACCGGAGCCGCACGGTGACCAACCGGTGGGCACGGTCGACCTGGCCTGCGCCGGGCCCGAGGACTTGATCGTGGTACGCAGACAGCAGTTTTCCGGCAAGCGGGACCAGGTACGCCATGCCGCCGTCGTCGCGGCCCTCGAGATCCTTCGTGAGGTACTCGAGCGGGAGCCGTGATCAGACGGTACGAGCGAGGCGAGCTACTGTTCTACGCCGAAAGCGTACGTATTTGGTCGTACGCCACGTCCTACGGTGTCGTCACCGTGTTGGTTTCCCGGGTACCGTGGGGACAGCCGGGGTCGTGACCCGGTGGGGGAAGCTCACCGGGCGCGCAGCAGACGACGTGACGCGAGAGGGGAGCGTGCCATGGTCCTGGTTCGTCACCTGTTGGGTGGCGTGCTCCGTCGCCGGCGGCTGAGGCAGGGTCTCACCCTCCGCGAGGTGTCACTCGACGCACGGGTCAGCCTGGGCTACATCTCCGAGGTCGAGCGCGGCCAGAAGGAGGCGTCTAGTGAGCTCCTCGCGGCGATCTGTGCCGCGCTGGAGGTACCGCTGTCCGACGTGCTGCGCGAGGTGAGCGACGAGATCGACAAGCTCGAGGCGGCTGCTGGCCGGATCCCGACGCCTGCCGAGCTCGAGGCGGCTCTCGCCGACGGCACGCCGGCGACGGCCGACGGGACCGCGACCACCGAGGGCTACGCAGAGCCAGCAGCGACCGCGGCCGGCACCAGCCCGGTCACGCCGACGGTCAGGCCCAACTCGCGGGTCGCGCCCAAGGGCAAGGTCCCGACCAAGCGGATCGACCCGCCGCGGCCCAGCCAGCCTGCGCTCGGCGCTGCATCGGTCGGCAAGCCACAGCTTGATCAGCAGCGGCTGGACAAGGCTCGGATGAAGAAGCCGGGCACGCGGTGTGTGCGGGCCGGGTCCGCTGCCCAACGCCACGAGATCGAGAAGACGCGGGTGGAGCGGGCTCTCCCGGTCGCCGACACCCCCGATTCCGGAGAGCGTCCTCTGGAGGCCTCGAACTCCGACAAGGTCGTCGTCGGCGTCTGAGCGAGCGGCCGTCGATCACGTTCACCTACCCGTGGTCACAGCACGGGTATG
This sequence comes from Actinopolymorphaceae bacterium, assembly GCA_036564245.1. Taxonomy (GTDB): domain Bacteria; phylum Actinomycetota; class Actinomycetes; order Propionibacteriales; family Actinopolymorphaceae; genus Thermasporomyces. The sequence goes on along the minus strand of DATCKU010000016.1, from coordinate 94,585 downwards.
ACGTCAGGCCGGCGCTGCGGCCTTTCCGGCGTGCCTGAATCCCGAGATCCAAACCGTGACACGCCTGCCGGGCCGGCATCGACCTGAGGCCTTCGATGGTGGCGTCGGGTGGCGGGGGATGCCACGTGCGAACGGCATCGAGTTGTACGTCACAGCGGGTGGCGCGGTGTGGGCGCCAGCATCTGGACCAATGGGCGATGCCACAGCCCTGGGGGTCGCGACACGCTTGAGGTGCGGTCGGGCCGGCTGGCTTCGTACACCTGTGAAGGTCGGCCACTTTGTGACGGCGGTCGTGATGGGGGATTCTGGTGCAGTTGTTTCCGGCGATGCCGTTTGCTGAATGGCAAGACTCCAAAGAGACGCTTCATCGCTTTGTCCAGATCGTGGGAAAGATCCGGTTGGCTTCGAGCGTTCGCCGCAACCACTGGTGGAACGTTCCGTATCACCTGACTGGTCGAGGGATCACGACCCGGCCGATGGGTCTGGTGGACGGCAACCCGATATTCGCCGTCGATTTCGACTTCGTCGACCACCGGCTGGTGGCGAACTCGGTTGATGGCCGGTCTGCGTCGTTCTCACTTCCCGGGAACTCGGTCGCGTCATTCTACCAGCGCGTGCTGGGGGCGCTCGACGCCGTCGGGGTCAAGGTCATGATCGAGCACCCGGTGCCCTTCGACCTTCCCGGCGATGGCCGTCCCTTCGCCGAGGACACCGCACATGCGGCCTACGATCCGCGCTGGATCAACCGGTACTGGCAGGTGTTGAGTCAGGTGAATCTGGTTCTCGAAGAGTTCGCCAGTCGGTTTTCGGGGAAGATCTCGCCGGTCCATCACTTCTGGCACACGATGGACATCGCGGTGACGAGGTTCTCGGACCGAGTGGTCGAGCAGTCTCCGGAGACCGACCCGGTGACCAGAGAGGCGTACTCACGTGAGGTGATCAGCTCCGGGTTCTGGTTCGGTGACCCCTCGTTTCCTGAGCCTGCGTTCTACTCCTACGTCGCGCCAGCACCGGAAGGGCTCACCGAGCAGCCGCTGCAACCGGCGCAGGCGTCCTGGGTGGAACAGCGCGGTGCGCCGCTTGCGATCCTGCGCTACGACGATGCCCGCGCTGCCAGCGACCCGCGCAGGACCGTCCTGGACTTCTACGAGTCGGTGTATCAGGCAGGTGCCCGGTTGGCGGGGTGGGACGTCGAGCGCCTGGCCTCTCCCGGTGGCGTGACGGATCCGTACGCCTGACGGGCGGCCTGTCGACGATTCCGGGACGTCCATCGGTGTGACCGGCGAGCGCGGACGGCGCTGCCGGACGTCGTGGGCCAGACACTGACCTGCCGGCGACATCAGGGTCTCCTCCCGTACCGCTGGGGCATGCTGCCGTGCTTGAGCTGGAACGGTCCTCTTCGTCTGCTTTGAGCGATTCATTCCGTCCTGGCGGTTTGTTACTCTGGGTCAAACGATCACTACCACCGCCGGGGCGCGGAAGGCGACGCGGGGGGTTTGACCTGCATGGACGACCGGTACTGGCCTGTCGATCATCCGGTTCTCGAGCTCTTGCGCGCCCGGCAAGAGCGTGGCGACCGCCCCGGTGAGCGAGGCGATCCGTACCGACTCGGCCTTGCCATCCAGGGCGGTGGGATGCGAGGCGCGGTGTCGGGTGCCATGCTGACCGCGCTCGAGGACCTCGGTCTGGGATCCGCATTCGATGCGGTGTACGGCACCTCCTCCGGAGCGATGAACGGTGCCTACTTCTACGGTGGCGAGCTCTGGCGAGGCCTCTCGGTCTACTGGGACCACCTGACGACGAGGAAGTTCATCGACTTCAGGCGCTTCTTCACCGGAGGAAGCGTGCTCGACCTCGACTACGCGTTCCAGGCCGTGATGGATCAGCTCGTGCCGTTCAATGCCGATGCAGTCCTGGAGTCGAAGGCCCCGTTTCATGTCGCCATGACGTTCGTCGACGACCTGGTTGCTGCGACCGTCTCCGATTTCACGTCGAAACAGGACCTGATCTCAGCCCTGCGGGCGAGTTCATGGCTTCCGCTCGCGGTTCGAGGAACAGCGCAGTTTCGCGGCCGGCGGGCTCTTGATGGATTCGTCCTGCGAGTGCATCCCTACCATTTCGCCCTGGCGGACGGCTGCACCCACGTCCTGTCGTTGAGCACACGGCCCGTCGGTCCGATGCGGTTCGCCCCGTCGATGGTGCACCGGCTGGTGTGCTGGGAGCTCGATCGCATCAAGCCAGGCCTCGGTGCCGGCCACGCCAAGGCACGTGAGGAGTATCAGGCCGACAGGGTGAAGCTCTTCCAGGCCAGCGCATCACCTGGCGATCCGCCGTACGTGCTCGACCTCGCACCCCTTCCCTGGATGCCACGACTGAAGTCACTCGAACGCGACCCCGGCCGGCTCATGGTGGGCGCGCGATACGCCTACGAGCTTGTCGTGTGTGCCGTGGAACAGCAGGACATCTCCAAGCTTCGAGCCGGCGAGTTCCATACCGTTTCACGCTTCGTCCGTACGCGGGACAGGTCGGCGCTGTGAGTGAGCACCTGACGGAGCTGCTGGGTGCACTCGACCGGCTCCGGGATGACCGTAGGTCGCAGGTTCCACCCACGTTGCTGTCGTGGACGGTCGCCGATTGGCGCCGTGTGTTGCAGGATCTCCCGTTGGACGGCAGCGCATTTCGCGCGCAGTTCGACAGGTCGTGGGACGACGTCATCGAAACCCTCGAGCAGATCTGTCTTGGTAGCAAGGAGGACGAGAGCGGTGGTGACGGCGCGCGCTCTCGGTTCCTCGGCTTTGCCGGACTCTTCTTGTTGACGTTGGTGTCGTTACGGCATTCGGAGCGTCGCCGGATCCCTCGCTCTGGCCATGCGCCGGATGTGCACGACGTCTCGGCGGATGGGTGCAGGCGGGTGTGTCACACGCTCGTGCGGGATCCGGCCGTCCAGGAAGCGCTGCGGGACGTGTATGCACCCACATCGGACGGCGAGACCGACGAGGATTGGAACACGATCGACTTTTCCACGCTGACGTTCCACCGGCACGGCACGACGTCGTTCATCCTCCGTGCTCGACCGCAGCGCCGCACCGGGGGTTGGCCGGTGGAGGTGGCGTTGAAATGCATCATCTACCCGTTCCTCCGAATTCCCGCGATCAGAAACGCGTCCAGGACTTACGTCCAGCGGTACGCGCGTGACGTCGCACACGAGCCGGCCAACATCGTGCGCGTCCTCAACAGCTACGACAGCTGGGTTCTCATGGGTTTCATCGACGGCGAGACGCTGGCCGACCGGCTGGCCCGCGAGTGGTCGCGACCACCTGACACGGCACGCCCGTCCCGTGCCTCACTGCGGCTCGACCTCATCGAGCAGTTCGGCCGCCAGCTGTTCATCGCCTTGGCCGAGCTGGAGCGGTGTGGGCTGGAGCATCAGGACCTGTCGCCTAGCAACGTGCTTGTCGTCAAGCGAGGCGACCGCGAGGAGCTGTGGCTGATCGACCTCGGCGTCAACTCCTTGTATCTGCATCAGATGCCGGGAAGTGACGCACCCGATGCGCTCTACATCGCACCTGAGTTGCGCGAGCCAGACCTACGACGCACCGCGAGCGAGGGCGTCGAAGCCAAGCGCCAGGGACCGTGCAACGACCTGTACTCACTTGGGCAGCTGCTGATCCTGCTCGGATGTGGTCGACACGAGCCGGACGGATCCGTTCCCGACCTCTACTATGCCGACGCCCCGCTGATCGCTCGGTTCATCGAGGACTTGATCGACCGGACACCGAGCCAGCGACTGCTCGTCTTCTTTCCTCGGAAAGCCGCGCCCGGGAAGATCTACGAGAGCTTGCTGAACTACTTCACCGAAGAGATCACTGCCATGCGGCAGGCCTTGACCGAAGGCATCGCATCAGGGCGCCGGAACCTGCTCGGGGAGCTGGAGAGCGGTCGCGATGTGTTCATGCCTCTGTCCGACGCGGTAGGGCGCCAGCTCAGGTTGTGGCGAGTGCGCCGCAGGCAACAGCTCTACCGCGAGCATGCCGGCAGTCTCGGTCTGCGGTGGTTGCTCCTCTGCGCCGTTCTGGGCTCCTGCGCGTGGGCACTCACGTCGGCCGTGATCATCACGTGGACAGCACGACACACAGGCTGGGATTGGGGAAACCAGCTCGTCGTCGCCCTGCAGAGGTTCACCGGTGCTGCGCCCGACGAGTTCCCGATCCTCGACCAGTTCAGGTCGCCCGACTATCGGGTGGGTCCTGAGATCGGGCCGCTGCTTCTCGGCATCCTGCTGCTCAGCTTGCTGCTGGTCGGCGTGAAGTACTACGTCACCTTGTTCGCCACCCTCACACCCCTGGTCGTCGGCTGGCAGCAGGGCAGGCTCACGGCGCTCGCGGTGGCGACCGAAGTGTCGGTGCGCCTGTTCACCGTCTTCCCACTCGTGTTGGCCTCGCTGATCTGCCTGCGTCAGCCTCGGTGGTGGGCGCCCGGGGTGGCCGTCGCCATGACCATGGTGCTGGCCTCGAACTCGTTGAGCTACTGGTTCACCGGGACGGCACTCCGACGAGCGCGCGCTGCCGGCATGTCGGTCGTCGACCCGGAACGAGTCGGTGGGAGGAAGCATCACCTGTCCTGGGTCACCGGCAACATCTTCCACAGCCTGACGCTGTGGGTGATCGGGATCCTGCTGTATCTCGGGGTGGCCAAGGACGCACTGGCGTACGTCATCTTGCTCATCCTCTGGAACATCCAGCTTTACGTCGCCCGCTGCGTCATGCAGGGACCTGAGGTCCGGGCCGGCATCGCCCGGGCATGTGCCGCAGCAGAGCGGATCAAGTACATCCAGCGGGCTCGCGGCGGCATGCCCCCGACGCCGGACTCGCCGTCTGCCCTCGACGCGACGAACCATCGTGCTATGGCGGGGATTGCTCCCTCGGGCGAGCGGGTTGGCAGTGCGGACAGACGTACGCTGTGCGCTCCTCACCGGTTGGGCCCAGCGTGATGCGCTGGATCGGGGTCCGACACCGTCGGCACGGCTCGCCGGCCCGGCCGTACACCCAATGGGCTTCGCCTCGTCGGAGCTTTCCGGTCGTCGACTGCTCAGGATGCTCCCGGTTGACCCAGAGCAGCTGTCGCGCCAACTGCACCATCCGGGTGAGATTCCCGGCCTCACGGACCGGCATGGTCGGGTGGATCCCGCGCAAGAAGAGCAGCTCCGAGCGGTAGAGGTTGCCGATGCCCGCGAGGTTCGACTGGTCGAGGAGCGCTTCCCCGATCGGCCGGTCGGGCCTGCTGGCGAGCCGGCGTACCGCCTCGTCGACGTCCCAGTCCGGTCCCAAGAGGTCGGGTCCCAGATGGCCGACCACCGAGTCCTCGTCGGCAGTGCGCAGGAGGTCGACTCGCGCGAGCTTGTAGCCGACCGCCTGCAAGGACTCGCTGGCCAGCACGACCCGGACGGGTTCGTACGGCGATGGCCAGCGGGCGCTCGCCCGGCGGATCCGCCAGGAGCCTTCCATGCCGAGGTGGGTGTGGAGCGTAAGGTCCGGCTCGACCCGGATCAGCAGGTGCTTGCCGCGCGAGATGACCTCGGTGATCCGGCGGCCGGTGAGGTCCGCGGTGGCGTGGCGGGGTACGCGGAGCTCAGCACGGACCAGCCGCTCGCCGGCGAACGCGTCGTGCAGGCGCCGGGCGGTAAGCCAGACGGTGTCGCCTTCGGGCACGCTGGTAGCTCCTTTCCCGCTCGGTCGTCCCGACAGCCTGCCAGCTCGAGCAGCAGGGCACCGGTTCGGAGCTGGTCGGCTGCCGGGAGTACGGCAGGCTGGGGGCCATGGAGTTTCAGGATGTCGTACGACGCCGCCGCATGGTGCGGAACTTCACCGACCAGCCCGTTGATCCCGCGGTGTTGCGGCGGATCCTGGAGAACGCCATTCGGGCGCCATCGGCCGGGTTCAGCCAGGGGTGGGCGTTCCTCGTCCTCGACACCCCCGAGGCGGTGGCGAGGTTCTGGACGGCGACGACCCCGCCGGACAAAGGCACCGACGCGTGGTCGGCGGGCATGCGCCGGGCACCGGTCCTGGTGGTGGCGTTGTCGAGCAAACGCATCTACCTCGACCGGTACGCCGAGCCGGACAAGGGCTGGACCGACCGGGACGAGGCACGATGGCCGGTGCCGTACTGGCACATCGACACGGGGATGGCGGTGCTGCTCATGCTGTTGACCATCACCGACGAGGGCCTGGGTGGCTGCTTCTTCGGAATCCCGCCGGATCAGATTCCAGCGTTCCGTCAGGAGTTCGGCGTACCAGACGACCACACGCCGATCGGCGTGGTGGCGATCGGCCATCGAGCGCCGGATCGACGGTCGCCGTCGCTCAAACGCGGTCGCCGCAGCCTCAGCGAGGTCGTCCACCGCAACCACTGGTGATCCTGGTGTGCGCACCGAGCAGGGCCCTCGACAGCCGCTACTGGCGCACGAGAGGCCGTCGTGCTCTCGATCGGTTCGCAAGCCTCCACGGTGATCTGCCGCGCCTTAGCGGGTAGTCAGTCGCCCGATCAGTTCGTCCGCTGCGGCATCCAGGAAGGGATGGCGTCCGGCTCCCGCGGGTATCGGGCGAGGTCCTCGAGGTAGTCCTCATCGCCTGCCGGTGGCAGGTTCGGCTTGTTGTCGTAGTCGAAGTTGACCTCGAGATTGCCCTCTCGGTCCAGGGTGAGCTCGGCGGTGTACCAGGCGCCCTGGTTCGGAGCGTAGGTCGCCTCGCGCAGCTCGGTGAACTGGTCCCAAAGCGAAGGCGGTGACTGAAAGCGCACCTGCTCCCCAGACGTCGTGGTGTAGGTGTTCTCGAATCGGGCCGTCGCCCAGATCATGTGGCACGTGATCTTGACCGACGCCCAGTCCTCGGGCAACACCTCCTGCAGGGCGTCGGCGATGCCCTGGTACAGCCCGACATGCTCGTGGATCTCTTCAGTCATCAATCGATTCTCTCACGCGAAGCCAGCCCGTCGATGAGAAGGGCAGGTGACCGAGTCGCCAGCTACGGAAGGGGATCCTGGCGTCGACTGTTACGGAAGTGGTACTCGAATGGACTGTCCGGATGCGGGGTGCCGTCCGGCCCGGTGACATGCGCCCACACGGAGTACGCATGTGGTCGCTCGCCGGCGTCGGCGTAGCGACCGTACATGTCGACGTCGACCGTGTACCCCTGGTCCATCAGCTCACCGAACTCCTCCTCCATGCGCCGCCAGGCGCCACTGCTGTTGAGCTCGGTGTTCTGAGCGCTGTAGTTGATACCCTCGCGGCTGCCTCCGTGCTCGGCGGCGACCCAGTGACCACCCGCGTCGGCGTTCGGGTCGTACCGCAGTCTGGGGTGGGCCTGGATGCGGTCCCGGCCTCCTGCCCAGGACTGCTGGGTCTGGTTCCGTCCGCTCGGGGTCCGCGTCAGGCGAGCCTTGACGTTGTAGACGCGTCCACGGCTGTCCGTGCGGTAGACCGCCGTCGTGCCCGTATCGGCGTTGCGTACGTGGTAATCGGTGTTCGGCTGCCACCGCGGTCGGGTGTCGGGCGCTTCGGCTGCGACGCCCTTCGGTTTGCCGTTGCCTGTGTAGTGGCGATTGATGCTGGGATCGAGGCGCCCCTTACCTCGAGTCGTGATGTCTACCCGACGACGGGCACCCTTGGTGTTCAGCATGTCCAGCTTCTTGACGAGAACCCTCGCGATCCTCGTCTGGGCGCTTCTGCCCGCAGAACCTGTCCGCGCCCTTGGCGGCATCGTGCGTGCTCCCCTTCGTCCCCGATTACAGACCAACAGTAACCGGTGATCGAATCCGCCTGCCACAGTTATCCACAGGACGGGTCTCGTGCCGCCATCCATTGTCGAGGGCAGATACCCTGCTAGTGGTACAGATCATCAGACGGCGACGAGCCACATCCGCGTGGGCGTTCGAGGAGGCTGACCCGTGGAGAAGGTGAGTGCGGGCGACTTCGACCGGCTCTTCGACGAGGCGTTGGCCACGCTGCGTCCGCTGGTCGACGCAAGCCGGTCGAACGACGAGTCCGAGGAGACGCTCCGCGGGCATGGTGAAGCCTTGGACGGGAAGCTTCGCATCACCGCGGCTCCGGGAGGCCAGCTGGAGTCGGTCGAGCTGGACCCCCGCGCGTTGCGCGTGGGCGCTGAGGAGCTTGCCGCCGCCTTCAAGGAGGCGACGAACGCCGCTCTCGCCCATCTGCAGCAGCAGTTCGCCGCGCTGCCGGCCGCCATCGACCAGGCGGCGCTGCTGGAGCGGCTGAAGGAGTTCCAGGCTCAGTCGGCTGAGCAGATGAGTCGGTACCTGAAAGCGATCAGCGAGGCGCAGGAACTGTTGGAGAGGGACTGAGCAGATGGCCGAAGCGAAACCAGTCGGCGTGAGCCCCTCACAGCTCGACAAGGCTGGCCAGGATCTGGGCGCGGTCGCCGAAAGGCTCTCTGCCGAGTTGCAGTCGACGATGAACGAGCTGGCGAGCTTCGGCGATCCCTGGGGTGGCGACGAGATCGGCATGTTGATCGGGGTCACTCACCAGGTGGTCTCGGAGCTTGCTTTCGAGAAGCTCGGTCAGCTCTGCGACGACCTCGGACTGGACTCCGAAGCGCTTCGCAGCATGGCGAAGGCGTATCAGGAGGCCGAGGAGTTCGCGTCACAGCTTCTGGAGCAGATCGGCAAGGGCCTGGAGTCGATTCAGCCGGCAGTCTGAAAGCGAGCGGGGTTCGTATCCATGGGGCTGCAACTTCCTAGTGAACTGGTCACCGTCCTGGGCATGATCGGGATCAACTGGCCGGAAAGCGACGAGGAGAAGATCTTCCGCATGGGCCAGACCTGGCTCAGTTTCGGGAGCAAGCTGAGCGGGATCGGTGGTGAGTCCGACCAGGCCGCCCAGCAGGTGTGGACCGGCCACCAGGGCGATGCCGTCGAGGCGTTCAAGAAGAAGTGGGACGAGTTCGGTGCTCTGAAGAACCTCGACATCGCCTCCAACACCGGCATCGGTCTCGGGATGGGACTCTTCGTCTACGCGGCGATCGTCCTCGTGTTGAAGATCAACGCAATCATCCAGCTTGTCATCTTGGCGATCCAGATCGCGCAGGCGATCGCGATGGCGGCCGCGACGTTCGGCGCTTCCTTGCTGGAGATTCCCATCTTCCGCCAGATCACCAAGACCATCATCGAGAACCTCATCATGATGGCCATCATGGAGATCATCGCAGGCTAGGCCTGGTCGTCTCCGAACGCCTGAGAGAGCGGATCGGGTCAGACGAGGCTGCGCGGTCAAAGCCGGCACAGTCAAAGCCGGCCAGCCAGCGCGGCTCTACTGCGCTTCGGCCGACTCACGAGACACTGCGTCGAGGAGGGTGCTCAACGCCTGGTTGAACTCGTCGGGTCTTTCGAGGTTCGGCATGTGCGCGGCGCCCTCGATGACGGCCAGGGAAGCGTTCGGGATTCGTTCGTACATGAGTTGAGCCTCGCTGATCGGCGTGAACGAGTCGTCACGACCGACCACGACCAGAGTGGGAACCTCGATTCGGGCCAGTAGTTCGACGTAGTCCGGCCGCTCTGCCCGTCCGCGCAGGGCAGCGGCGGCACCTTCCGCCGGTGTCCCACGCATCATGTCAAGCACGAATTGCGCGAGGTCCGGGTGCCTTTCGATGGTGTACGAAGCGAGCATCCTGGGGAGCACCTCTTCGGCATAGGACTCGACTCCTTCCCGAAGAAGCCGGTCAGCCAGTTGGTTGCGATGGCGTTTACCGGCGTCGCTCTCTGCTGGAGCCGAGGTGTCGGCGAGGAGGAGCCCGCGAATCCGCTGCGGGAACAACCGGACCATCTCGAGCACGATCTGCCCGCCCATCGACAAGCCACCGAGGACGAACCGCTCGATGCCGAGCTGGTCGGCCAGGCCGACGATGTCGCGGGCGAAGTCCTCGAGCGTCGTCTTGCCCGGAACCACGGTGCTCTCGCCATAGCCCCGAAGGTCTGGGGTCACAACTCGCCATCCAGCACGGCTGAACCACTCGACCTGTGGTTGCCACATCGTGCGATCGAAGGGATGGCCATGCACGAGCACGAGGGCCGGACCTGATCCGGAGTCGCCGTAGGCGATGGTGATGTCATTGATCAGCGCTGTGCTCACGCGAGCTCCCTTCGGTCTCGTGCGCAGTGAAGTGCGTCCCGTCACGGCAGCTGTCTGCGGCGCCGAAGTTCGCTCGCGGCGTTCATCGAGGCATCGGCAGAAGCGTTCATCGCCGCTTCGGTGGGCCGGTGTGAGGATAGGCGACGAACCCTTGACGCTTCTTGTGAATTACTCTTCGTCCCAGTCGCTGGCTCTGCACCTGGCCCGCGACGTCTCGCCCCATGGACAAGCCGCCCCGGTGACCAACAGACCGACGACGAGCGCTGGCACCGCCGGTAGGCGCAGCTCCCGAGTCGGAGCCGATCTTTCGTACGAGATCGTCTTGTGGTTTGCTGTCTTTCCTCACGAGGTGGTTTCACAGCAAGGATCGCCGGGAGGCGGGGATGAGCCCGAACGACTCTGGTCAGGAGGAAGCACAGCAAGAACGGCAGACGGTCCGGATCGAGCGTCCGGACCAGGACCTCGCGCATCGCGACCCCTTGTATCCGGCGGTCCGAGTTTCCGGTGGCCCGCCAGTTCTGCCGCCCAGGCGAGCCGAGCGCGCGTGGGAGGAGTTCCGTCGCTGGTGGCAGCACCCAGCAAGCATCGCGCTCGTGCTGGTGCTGATCGTGGTGTTGGTGGTGTTGGTGGTGGTGCTGCTCCGCGGGCCAGGAACGAGTGACGTCGCCGTGCAGCCGACTCCGACGGCCACGCGTACGGTCACCGTCGCACCGCCGGCGACACCGACCGTCACCGTCACACGCACGGTCGGGCCGACCCCGGAACCGTCCGACACGCCACGTGAGTCTGCACCGTCGACTGCTGGCCCGCAGCCCGGCGACCTGCCTCCCGTGCCGCCGACCAGCCGGGTTCTGCAGACCGGCATCCACTCGTTCACCCCGCGCGGTGATCTGGACCTGGATACGAACGATGCGTACCCATTCAGCGGCGCCGACCTCGAGGTGACCGACAACGGAATGTTCGCCACCAACGGCGCCATCTTCGCCCGCCCCAACGTCCGTCGGGCACCGCAACCGTCAGACTGCTCGCTGCCGTTCGACCGATGGGTCCAGCGGATTCCGGTCAGGGCCCTCCGGACCGGCGACTACTACTGCGTCCTGACCACCGACTATCGGTACGGCTACGTGGAGATCGCCGAGGTGCGGACCAACAACGCACGGACGGTGCTCGACTTCCTCGAGATCGGGTTCACCGTTTGGGAGGGCGAGCAGGACTGACAGCCTGGCGGCACTGCCCAGGGCGTTCGCGCGGACGCCAGTCCTGGCTGTGGGGCCACCAGGTCATTCGCAGGTGCACCACGTACCGACACGTGTCACACCCCGAACCACCTGGTGGTTTTCAGCTCACAGGCCGAACTCCTTCGGATCGATCTCGCCATTCTCGACGCCCTGCTCCCAGGCCTTCTGGTAGCGGGCCGAGAGCTGGCTCAGCGCAGCCGACACGTCGGCCTGTGGGTCGAGGATCAGCTCGATCGCGGTCGTCGCGACGTCCTTGCCTTCCACCGCGAGGACCGAGCCCGGATTCTTCGGCCACTGCACGTCGTTCTCGGTCGGCCGGAAGAGCTGCAGGTTGGCGTCTTCCTTCGCCACAGGTGAGTCCCACGCCTCCTGGCTGAGCGGCGGGATGCCGTTCGACGCGAGCGTCTCCTGCATCTCAGGGCCCACCAGCACGGCGAAGACCTCCGCCGCGGTCTCCGGGTCGTCGGTGGTGGACGAGATGGAGTAGGGGAAACCGGCGTTCATCGGCGAGCGGACCTGCGTCATGCCATCCGGCACGGGTATCGGTCCGACCGCGAGATCGACCGTCGAGCCGAGCTGCTTCATGCCACCGACGATGCTTCCGCTCGTCAGCACCATGCCCACCTTGCCCTCGGCGAATGCCGGCAGGAAGGTGTCGTAGTCCATGGTCTCCGCGCCGGGGAAGGCGATCTTCTCGTGGATCAGCGTGCGGTAGTGCTCGATGATCGGTGCGTACTTCTCGGCCTCGAAGCGTCCGGTCGAGATGTTGAAGAGGCCGTTCTGGGTGACGTCGGCGTGTGCCGCGAGGATCGGCAGGTCGAGCGTCCACGCCTGGAATCCCACCCATCCCATGGGGATCGCGATGCCGTACGTCTCGCCCTTGCCGGCCTCCGTGATCGCGCGGGCCGCCTCCTCGACCTCGGAGAACGTCGTGGGTGGGTCGTCAGGGTCGAGCCCTGCCTGCGTGAAGAGGTCGCGGTTGAGGGCCATGCGGACGGTGAACGTCGTGGTGGGGATGGCGTACGGACGGCCGCCCCACACGAGCTCGCTGGTGTCGGCGAGGTAGCGAGAAGCCTCCTCGAGGATGCCGTCGTCGACGAGCCCGTCGAGCGGTTGCACCCAACCGGCCGCGACGAACGCACCCATCTGCGAGCTCGGTCCGTGGAAGATGTCGGGTGCACGTTTGGTCTGGAAGCCGAGCCGCACGATCTCCTCGTACTTCTCGGTTGCCTGCGGCTCGTACTGCGACCTGATGCCGAGCTTGCGGCCTTCGTTCGCGTTCCACTTCTTGAAGAAACCTTGACGGGCGGAGGCCTCCGCTCCTGCGCGGTCCCAGACGACGACAGTGGCACGCTCGCCTCCTGCGCCACCAGTTGTGTCGTCGTCTCCGCCACATGCCGCGGCGAACGGGACGAGCAGGCCACCCGCGAGGAGTGCCCTTCTGCGGATCAGGTGGCTGGGAAGCGTCATGAGTTCTCCCTTCGGTGAGACACGCCGTGCTGGACGTGCGGTGCGGCCCGCCGGCAGGTGGCAAGGCTCACCCATGCGCACAGAGCGGGAACCGTGAGCCAGTAGGGAAGCCAGACCGCGGTCGGCAGGACCAGCCCGACGACAACCAACGTCGCGGTGCCGAGGGCGGCGAGGGCGGCGAGGTCGGGCCGGCGGATCGTGCGGAGATAGGACGTACGAAGGACGGTGCGGGCCAGGATGCGACGGTCCGACGCATCGACGTGGCGGTCGACCAGCTCGCTGAGCACAGCGAAGCACCACTGGCTTGCGAGCAGCCAGGTCACGGCGACCGGAATGACGAGGAGGGGAAGAGCCCGATCCCACACCCCGCCTGGCGAGGGGCCGAGGAGTGCGGACACCGTGACCGTCCAGCCCAGCACGAGGAGGGCCGCGAGCCGCCCTGCGGGCGCAAGCTCCCGGCGCACCATGCGCCAACCGTCGGCGAGGGTCGGCGGCTTGTCCCCGCGGACCGTTGCGGCGACCGTCTGGTGCAGCAGGAGCGTCGCGGCCGGTGCGGTCACGACAGGCAGCGAGAACAGCACCCAGATCACGCTAGCCCGGACGAGCGAGACCCATCCAGCCAACACGCGATAGGCAAAGCCGTCGACGGCGAGCAGTCCACCCAGCTGACTCACCCTTTGACCGCCCCCTCGGTCCAGCCTCGCACGAAGAACCGCTGCAGCAGGATGAACACGACCACGATCGGGATCAGGGCCATGTTGGCACCGGCGAGCACGACGTTGTAGGACGCGATGCCCTCGACCGCGTCGTACTGCAGTGCCGAGACACCCACAATGAGCGTACGCAGATCGGGTGCGGCGAGCGAGAACGCGAGCGGCACCTGGTAGTTGTTCCACGAGGCCTGGAAACCGAGCACGATCGTCGTGACCAGAATCGGCATCATGGCAGGCAGCGCGATCCGGGCGTACGTGCCGAAGAATCCGCAGCCGTCCACGCGTGCCGCGTCCTCGATCTCGGTGCTCAGTCCGCTGACGAACGCCTTGACGAGGTACACGTGGATGACCATGACGCCTGCGTACTCCACGAACGTCATGCCGAGCAGGTTGTCCATGCCGAGCGCACGGGCGATCTCGTACTGCGGGTAGAGCATCGCCGTCGTGAGGCCGATGAAGAGCGTCGCCATGTAGACGCCTTCGAGCAGACGCTGACCCCGCAGGCGTTTCCTGGCGAGCACGTAGCCCGACATGCTCGAGGCGAACGTGTCGAAGACGACGAGGCCCATCGTCACGATCACGCTGTTGAGGAAGTAGCGGGCGAAGTTGGCCCGGGTCCAGGCATCGGCGAAGTTGCCGAACTCCCAGCTGCGTGGCAGGAGTCCTGGATCGCTGCTGAGGATCTGCTTCAGTGGTGACACCGAGGCGAGCAGCCCGAACACCAACGGCGTCAGCATCGCGGCAGCGAGTGCGACGAGCAGGACGCCCAGCAGGATGCGGCGAGCCCACGCGAGCGGTGTGCGCTTCATGGCTCGCCTGCGCTCGGGCACCGCAACGGGAGGAGCGACGCCTGCAGGCGGCCGAACGTCGTATCGACGTTGAGCTTTCACGCTTCCTGCCTCCTGACGAGCCACAGGTACACGACCGACACGACGCCGACGACCACGCTTGCCGATACGCCCAGGGCGGCGGCATAGCCGATCTGCGGAACCGTCTGCGGCTCGAAGAAGAACCGGTAGATGTAGGTGAACATGACCTCCGTGGCGCCCGCAGGCCCGCCGTCGGTCAAGGTCTTCACCAGGTCGAACGACCGCAGCGTTCCGATGATGGAGATGAGGACCACGATCCTCGCGACCGGGAACAGCATGGGCGCCACGATGTAGCGGAAGGTCTGCCACTCGCCCGCGCCCTCGACGGCGGCGCTCTCGGTGAGCTCGGTCGGGATCGTCATCATGCCGGCGAAGAAGAGCAGCATGTTGATCCCCACGTGCGCCCACACGCCGACGCCGATGAGACTCATCAGGGCGTTCGTGGCGTTGCCGAGGAAGTTGATGGGTCCATCGACGAGGTGAGCGCCCAGCAGGATCTGGTTGAACGGACCTCCGACGTGCCGAAGCAGGTATCCGAAGACGATGCCGATGATGGCTGGGGAGAGGACGTACGGAAGGAAGTAGATGGTCCGCAGGATCGATCCGCCGCGGATCCCCCTGAAGAAGGCGTACGCGAGCGCCAGCGCCAACGGGACCTCGACGAGCAGGCGGCCGGCGGTGAACTGCAGTGTGGTGAGCACCGAGTCCCACCATTCGACGTCACGTGCGACGCGCAGGTAGTTGTCGATGCCGATGAACTGCGGGTCGGTGAAGCCGTTCCACCGGTGGAAGCTGTAGTAGATGAGCCACCCGATGGGGATGAGCGCGAACGCGAGGTACGGAAGGAACGCGGGGAGCAGCATGAGTGCGGCGGCGGAATCCTCGCGGTGACGCCAGCCTTCCCGGCCTCGGGTCCTTCTCTGCCACTTCACCACGTCAGCACCCCTGTGGAACGCACGATATACCGGTACTCCGGCTGTCGAGCGTTCCACCAGGGGTCGGGGTGCTCAAGGACGTTTCGTGCGCGGCGCCGATTCCGGACGAGGAAGCCGTGGACATCGAGCGCCCGGGAGGATGCGAAGCGAGGAGCTCAGCTCACCCAGTCGAACGTCCGGGTGACTGCCTTCTTCCACATCGCGTAGTCGCGCTCGCGTACCTCGGGGTCCATCTGCGGGATCCAGCGCCTGTCCTCCTGCCAGTTCCGGCGCAGGTCGTCCTGGCTGGACCAGTAGCCCACGGCGAGCCCGGCGGCGTACGCCGCACCGAGGGCCGTGGTCTCCGCGACGTGCGGCCTGATGACCGGGACATCGAGGATGTCGGCCTGGAACTGCATGAGGAGCTCGTTCGCCACCATGCCACCGTCGACCTTGAGCTCGGTGAGCGCGACACCGGAGTCGGCGTTCATCGCATCGACCACCTCGCGGGTCTGGTACGCGGTGGCCTCCAGGGCAGCCCGAGCGATGTGGCCCTTGTTGACGTAGCGCGTCAGCCCGACGAGGACGCCCCGGGCGTCGGATCGCCAGTACGGCGCGAACAGTCCGGAGAACGCCGGCACGAAGTACGCTCCGCCGTTGTCGTCCACGGTGCGGGCGAGGTCCTCGACCTCCGGCGCGGACTTGATCAGCCCGAGGTTGTCCCGGAGCCACTGGACGAGTGCGCCCGTGATGGCGATGGAGCCTTCGAGGGCGTAGACGCACGGCTCGTCACCGATCTTGTAGCACGCTGTGGTGATCAGTCCGTTGGCGCTCGCCACCCGCTCCGTCCCGGTGTTGAGCAACAGGAAGTTGCCCGTGCCGTAGGTGTTCTTCGCCGTCCCGACGTCGAAGCACACCTGGCCGAACGTCGCGGCCTGCTGGTCGCCCAGGTCCCCGGCAATCGGTACGTCGGCGAGCACGGTGCCCTTCCGCGCCTTGGCGTACACCTGCGACGACGGACGGATCTCCGGCAGCATGCTGAGCGGAATGCCCATCTCCGCAGCGATGTCGGCATCCCACTGCAACGTGGCGAGGTCCATCAGCATGGTTCGTGAGGCGTTCGTCACATCCGTGATGTGCAGCCCGCCATCGGGTCCACCGGTGAGGTTCCACAGCAGCCACGTGTCGATGGTGCCGAACAGCAGCTCGCCCCGCTCGGCCCGCTCGCGGGCTCCCTCGACGTTGTCGAGGATCCACTTCACCTTCGGGCCGGAGAAGTACGTCGCGAGCGGTAGCCCGACCCGGTCGCGGTAGCGCTCGGCTCCGCCACCGAGGGCACCGAGCTCCTCGCAGATCCGGTCGGTGCGCGTGTCCTGCCAGACGATGGCGTTGTAGATGGGCTTGCCGGTGGCGCGTTCCCACACGAGCGCCGTCTCCCGTTGGTTGGTGATGCCGACCGCAGCGATGTGGGACGCGGTGACGTCCGCGCGGGCCAGTGCGCCGGCGATCACCTCGCGTGTGTTCGCCCAGATCTCGTCGGCGTTGTGTTCCACCCAGCCCGGCCGAGGGAAGATCTGCTCGTGCTCGAGCTGGTGGGCGCTCACCACCCGGCCCGAGTGGTCGAAGATCATGCACCTGGTGCTGGTGGTTCCTTGATCGATCGCTGCGACGTAGTCGGTCATGTGAGCTCCTCACGCTAGATGTCAGACGGCGACCCTGGCGAGCAGTCCTGCGATCACGCCACCCACGAGGGGACCGGCCACCGGTATCCAGGCGTAACCCCAATCGTTACGGCCCTTGCCTTTGATGGGAAGAATGGCGTGGGCGATGCGTGGGCCCAGATCGCGGGCCGGGTTGATCGCGTACCCGGTCGGCCCGCCCAGTGAGGCACCGATGCCTACCACGACCAGAGCCACGGCCAGGGGGCCGAGACCGGACGGTGTCTTGCCGTAGACCAGCACGACGTAAACCAGGACGAACGTCGCGATCACTTCTGTGACGAAGTTCCACAGGTAGCTGCGGTACTGCGGGCCGGTGGAGAACACCGCCAGCTTCTCGGCGGCCAGCTCGCTCGCGTCGAAGTGTTGCTTGTACGCAAGCCAGCACAAGACGGCGCCCACGAAGGCCCCGACGAACTCACCGATGAGGTAGGCGATGGTGTTGCCGAACGTGACAGGAATCCCCGAGGCGTACTGCGACGCTCCGTTGACCAGAATTCCCATCGTGACCGCAGGATTGATGTGTCCGCCGCTGTTGAAGGCGACGTACACCCCCGCGAAGACCGCGAGTCCCCAGCCGAAGGAGATGAGGAGCCAGCCACCGGCATGACCTTTGGTGTTTTTCAGCAGATGATTGGCGACGACGGTGCAGCCGAGCAGGGTGAGCATCATGGTGCCGAGCGTCTCGGACACGATAATTGTCCACATGGTGGTGACCTCCTGACGGACCAGCGGGGTGGGTGATCCGGTTGCGAAGTCACGGGCCGGCCAACGGTCTTCTTGGCCTGCGAGGTATCCGTCCCGGGCACCGGTTCGCCGGACCGCCTTCAGTCATTCCTCCTCCCGGCTGTGATCATTTGCTGTGGGGCCGAGCAGTGTCCGTAGAATTTCCGCAATGGGCAGAAAGAGGCGAGTTGTGAAGAGTTCCGCGAAGCTCGGGCCACGTGAGCGGGCCGAGGCCTGGTCCCACCTGGGAAGTCGGACCTTCGACGTACTCGTCATCGGTGGTGGAGTGACCGGCGCCGGCACCGCGCTCGATGCCGTGACCCGTGGCCTCGACGTTGCCCTGGTCGAGGCCCGCGACTTCGCCAGTGGGACGTCGAGCCGGTCCAGCAAGCTGTTCCACGGCGGGTTGCGCTACCTCGAGCAGCTGAACTTCGGCCTGGTCGCCGAGGCCCTCAAGGAACGTGAGCTGATGCTCACCCGGATCGCTCCTCATCTCGTCAAACCGGTGTCTTTCCTGTACCCGCTGCGGCACCGGTTCTGGGAGCGGCCGTACGTCGGATCTGGCCTCCTGCTCTACGACACGATGGGACGCGGGAGGTCCGTGCCAGCACACCGGCACCTGTCGCGCACCGGCGCCCTGCGGTTGTGTCCGGCACTTCGTCCGGATGCCCTGGTCGGCGCGATCCTCTACTACGACGCACAAGCGGATGATGCCCGCCACACCTTGACCGTTATTCGTACCGCTGCGCGTTATGGCGCGGTCGTACGCAATTCGTCCGAGGTGTTCGAGTTTCTGAACGAGGGTGGCCGGATCGTCGGCGCCAAGGTGCGAGACGTGGACTCGGGGGCCGTCACGACCGTGCGGGCCAAGGTGGTCATCAACTGCACGGGTGTGTGGACCGACCAGATCCAGGCGCTGACCGGTGGTCGCGGACGCTTCCGGGTGCGCGCCTCGAAGGGCGTCCACGTTCTCGTGCCGCGAGACCGGATCGCGTCGGAGACGGGTCTCATCCTGCGTACGGAGAAGTCGGTGCTGTTCGTGATCCCCTGGGGCAACCACTGGATCATCGGCACGACCGACACCGACTGGTCGCTCGACCTCGCGCACCCAGCGGCGAGCCGAGCCGACATCGACTACCTCCTCGCGCATGTCAACGAGGTCTTGACGGTGCCGCTCACCCACGACGACATCGAGGGTGTGTACGCGGGTCTGCGGCCGCTGCTTGCCGGTGAGTCGGAGGAGACCAGCCAGCTCTCCCGGGAGCACGCGGTCGCCCGGCCGCTACCGGGCATGGTGTCGATCGCGGGCGGCAAGTACACCACGTATCGCGTGATGGCCAAGGACGCGGTGGACGCCGCGGTTCACGAGCTCGCCCAGCCGGTCCCGCCGTCGGTGACCGAGCACGTGCCGCTGATCGGCGCCGAGGGATACCACGCGCTGATCAACCAGGTCAGCACGCTCGCGGAGGAGTACGGCATCCCGACGTGGCGCATGCAGCGGCTGCTCAACCGGTACGGGTCGCTGGTCGGCGAGGTGCTGGAGCTCGCCGAGCAGGATCGGACGCTGCTGGAGCCGCTTCCGGGTGCTGGCGAGTACCTCCGGGTCGAGGTGAGGTATGCGGCCACCCACGAGGCGGCGGTGCATCTCGACGACATCCTGGCCCGACGCACCCGCATCTCGATCGAGGTGCCGCATCGAGGCACCGAGTCGGCGGAGGCAGCCGCTCGCCTGGTGGCCGACGTGCTGGGGTGGGACGAAGGGCGGATCCGCAACGAGACCGAGATCTACAAGGCTCGGGTCGCGGCCGAGCGTGAGTCGCAGACCAAGCCCGACGACTTGAGCGCCGACGCCCAACGGCTCCTCGCTCCCGACACCCGCAAGCTCGCCGTCGGCCGCGCCCTCCGCTAGCCCCTTCCACAATGACCAGGCGCGGCGACTACGCACCCGCCACGGCATGGGTCGGCACCCGGTGAGGCTACTGCCTACTGTGTGAGGGCACGATCGCGATGCAGCTAACCGGACGCCGTGTCTTGCAGCGCCTCGGTGATCTCGCGTAGGTACGCGAGCATGCGACGGCACTGCTCGAGGATCGGTGCGTCTTGAGGGTCGACCCGCACACTGGCGAACTTCGTCTCCAGCTCCTCCAGACCGCCGATGTCATGCGTGGGTCGTCCGCCACTCAGCACGGTCTCGGCAATGCCCACGAGATGACCGTCGAGCTCGTCGAGCTCCATCATGAGGTCGTCGAGCTCGTCCGAGTGCGCAGGATGCTCGGGGAAGGGCATCTGCCATGCCGTGTCAACGGCCTGCCGGAGCCGGTCGAGATCTGCCATGCCTGTAGGTTCCCAATCCCAATCAGGTCGACGATCAGGCCCGCAATCAGTCCCGTACGGATCGCAAGCCGGTCCTCAGGGTCAAACCGACGTCGCGGCTGGATGGCAAGCATTGGCTCGTGCAGCAAGGAAGATCTCGCGGAGCCCATCCACACAGCTCGCCTGCTGCGTCGCCGATACCACCAGCGAGACCGGAGCCGTGAGCGGGGGATCGACCGACCGGATGGCGACCTTGCGAGTGATGTCGCCCGGCATAACGTCGTCGTAGAGAACCGTCCACGCATCCTCACCAAGACCGATCTCCAGTAGGGCGTGCGTCACGGTTGAAACCGCCCGGCCAAGCCGGGGTTCGAAACCTGCCGTACGGCACGCGTTCACGACCAGGGTGCCAAGGAGCGGATCGCATGCAGGTGAGGGAAGCCGCAGCGGCAGGTCGGCAAGCTGGTCGAGACGTAACGCCGGCTGCGCGGCGGCTGGATGCGAAATCGGGATCGCGACATGCACCGGCTCGCGCCACAGGTCGACCATCCGGACCCCCGAGCCGGCGGCTTCGTCCGACCCGGCTCGATCGGCGAGGGCGGGAGCTGCGCCGCGTACCAGAGCGAAGTCGAGATCACCGCTGCGAACGGCGGTGATCTGCTCATGGGCCGGTCGGGCGTCCAGCTCGACCGTGATGTCGGGAGCGATGTCACGGAGCCTGCCGAGGGATCGGTGCAACACCTCGGTCATTCCTGGGCTGGCACCTATCCGGATGGAACGCGTACGTTGCGTGACCAACTGGGCGGCGACCGACTTCACACGGTCGGCGGCGGCGAGCACCTGGCGGGCCTCCTCCAGCAGGCGCTCGCCCTCGCGGGTCAGCTGCACCTTGCGAGCCGTGCGATCGAGCAGCGTGAGCCCCAACTCGCGTTCGAGCCGCGCGACCTGCTGGCTCACCGCCGGCTGGACGATGTGCAGCCGCTGGGCCGCCCGGCCGAAATGCAGCTCCTCGGCGACCGTCACGAAATAGCGCAGTTGGCGAAGCTCCACGGGCGGTCCCTTCGTCCATCACGAACCCTTATCACTGCAGAAGTCAACTGCGTCTTGGTCGCTCACCTTCCCGCGCATTGACTGGGGGTACGCGCCGATGCGTCCTGCCGGCGCGTTCTGCTGGCACGACCACGCCGACGAAGGAGTACGCATGCAGGTTGGGCTCTGGGTCGAAGGGCAACTCGGCTCACCGGTGGACGAGGTTCTCCGGCAGGTACGACATGCGGCCGAGCTCGGATACCACCGGGTCTGGCTTGGCGAGGTGGGCGGCTGGGATCCGCTCAGCCTGATCGGCGTCCTCGGCCAGCACGTACCAGGGATCGGGTTGGGGACGTCGATCGTGCGGACCTACGCACGGCACCCGCTGGCGCTCGCTGCCGAAGCACTCACCGTTCAGGCGGCTACCGGGAGCCGGTTGACACTCGGGGTCGGGCCCAGCCACGCGTCGATCATCGAGGGGCAGTACGGCCTGTCGTTCGAGGCGCCTGCGCGCAACACGCGGGAGTACCTGTCGATCCTCACTCCGTTGCTGCACGGCCGGTCGGTGTCGTACCACGGCCGGCACTGGAGTGCGGTCGGGGAGATCGGCGTGGCCGAGGCGGTGGCACCGCCAGTCTTCGTCGCAGCCCTCGGCCCCGCGATGCTCAAGCTGGCCGGTGAGCAGGCAGATGGTGCGATCACCGCCTGGGCAGGCCCCGGCATGATCGCCGATCTGGTCAGGCCGGCGTTGGGGCAAGCGGCCGCAGCTGCCGGTCGGCCGGCCCCGGGCGTGGTCGCCTGCGTGTGTGTTTGCGTCACGTCCACGCCGTCTGAAGCAAGGGAACGGGTTGACCGCACCTTCGCGGCAGCGGGCGAGCTCCCGAGCTACCGGCGGGTGCTGGACCTGCAAGGGCTCGCCACGCCCGGCGAGACGGTCGTAGCGGGCGACGAGGCGGCTGTCGAACGGGCTCTGCGCGAGTTCGAGGCTGCCGGTGCCACGGAGGTCTATGTCGTCCCCGTCGGGACGCCGGAGGAGAAGCAGCGAACCCTCGCGGTGTGTGGCGCCTTGGCGTCGGCGCTTGCGAGCAGCTCAGACGCTACGCCCGCAGGCGCAGGCCCCGGGGTGTGAGCTGGAACCCCGCGGCCTGCAACGCTGCGGCGAGTGGGCTCGCCTCCTCGGCGTGGGCCGAGGACGCCAACACGGCTTCGCCGTCGACGCGTTCGACGGTGAGTTTCCCGAGCGCACCCTCGCGTACGGCGAGCGCGAGCGCGTCGGCGGCCGGCTGGAGGACGGCGGGGTCGTCGGACCAGGAGAGCAGCGTGCGGCCGCCTCGCTCCACGTAGAGCGCGAGCTCACCGTCCACGATGACCACCAGGGCTCCGGCCTTGCGTCCGGGGCGATGCTTCGCCACAGGGCGAGGAACCGTACGTCCGTCGTGGCCCACCACGGACGCGACGTCCTGGGCATCACGTCCGCGGGAACCGTCGCGCGGCGCATCGTCGGAACCGACGCGCGTCGGCCACGGCAGGGCTGCGCCGTACGGGTTGGCGGGGTCGGTCGCCGCCAGCACGTAGGTGCGTGGCTCCCCGCCAGCGCGAAGCCGGTCGACGGCTCCCGGAACGCCGAATTGCGCGGCGCCCAGGCCGGCCACGAAGTATCCGCGCCGGCAACGTCCGGCCTCCTCGAAGGCCTTCAGCACCTGGTAGACGGCCGAGTAGCCGCCCGGCACCCGCTCGGCCATCACCGACCCCCTGGTCAGGACGCCGTAGCGATCCAACAGCAGCTCAGCGGCGGCGTGGACTCGACGGGTGGGGTCCGGTTCGCGTTCGGGTAGCAAGGACCAGCGGCCAGCCGCGGTGGGCGGCCCAGTGCGGCTGGGCATGGCAGGCCGGCCACGGAAGCGGACCGACGGCCTGCCTCCGACGAGTCGTGCCCGGGGTGGACGAGGACGGGAACGATGCGCCGAGGTTCCGCTCCCCAGCAACGTCCGAAGCGGCGCAAGCGTGTCGCCGGTGACGTACCCCGCCCACACCAGGTCCCACAGCGCGGTCACGAGCTCCTCGTCGGTGGGACTCGAGTCCAGCTTGCGGGCTACGGCGTCAGCCAGGCCGCGGAAGAAGAAGGCGCCACCGTACGAGAGGACGTCGAGGATCGCGCTGTGGATCGGGCCCAGTTCGAACTCCGGATCGATGTCGGGCAGCGTCAAGGGAGCCGTCTCGACCGGGTGCAGGGAGATCCAGCCGTCCGATCCCGGCAGACTCCCGTGGCCGGCCCACAGCACCTCGCCGGTCGACGTCAGCTCGTCGAGCATCGCGGGGGAGTAGTCGCTGACCCGACTCGCGAGTATGAGCGGCTCGAGCGCGGACGCCGGGACAGCGCAACCGGCGAGCTGCTCGACGACTCGCAACACCCCGTCGGTGCCACGCAGCCCGCCCCCGACGTGCTGCCACGAGGGCAGGAAGCGCGCCAGCACGGGAGGATCGACCGGCTCGACCTCGCTGCGTAGGGCGGCGAGTGATCGGCGCCGCAGCATGCGCAGCACCTCGGTGTCGCACCACTCGCTGTCGCCGTCGACCTCGACGCCGGCGTGCCCGGCCTCGCCACTCGGGCCGGAGGTACGGAACGCGCCTTCGACGACGCGACCTTCGCCGGCCAACCGGTGCAACGTGGCGAGCACGACGGCCACACCGAGACCGAACCGCCGGGCGACGTCGGCGGCGTGGAAGGGTCCGTGCGTACGGGCGAAGCGTGCCACGAGGTCGCCGAGCGGGTCGGCGACCGGCTCGGTGAACGCCTCGGGAATCCCCACGGGAAGCGGGATGCCGAGGGCGTCGCGCAGTCGCCCGGCATCCTCGATCGCCGCCCAGCGTTCGACGGACTCCGGTCCGCGGATCCGGATCGCGCGCCGCGTTCTCTCCAGTTCTGCAAGCCAGGAACCGACCTGCTCCGGCTCGGTGCACCGGTCGGCGACCTCGCCGGTCGAGAGCGGTCCGAGGATGCGGAGCAGATCGGCGACGCCCTCCAGGTCACGAGCCTTCCGGTCGAGGGCGAGGCGTTGCAGCTCGGCCTCGGTGCTCGCGATCACCTCCGGATCGAGCAGATCGCGCAGCTCGGTCTGGCCGAGAAGCTCGGCCAGCAACGACTTGTCGAGGGCGAGCGCGGCAGCCTTGCGTTCGGCAAGCGGCGCGTCCCCTTCGTACATGAACGCCGCGATGTAGCCGAAGGTCAGCGACTTCGCGAAGGGCGACGGCTCGGGGGTCTCCACCTCGACGACCCGGATCTTGCGGGACTGGATGTCGCGCAGCAGCTCCACCAGACCGGGCATGTCGTAGACGTCCTGCAGGCACTCCCGGATCGTCTCCAACACGATCGGGAACGAGGGGTACTTGCTCGCGACCGCGAGCAGCTGGGCCGACCGCATCCGCTGCTGCCACAGCGGTGTGCGTCGGCGTGGGTCGCGGCGCGGCAGCAGCAGGGCCCGAGCGGCACATTCGCGGAACCTCGAGGCGAAGAGGGCCGAGTCACCGATCTCGTTGGTCACCAGCTCCTCGATCTCGTCCGGGTCGAAGATCGCGAGGTCGGCACCGGGTGGCTCGTCCTCGGTGTCGGGGATGCGGAGCACGATGCCGTCGTCTGCGTGCACCGCCTGGACGTCGACGCCGTACCGCTCGCGTAGGCGTGCGTTGATCGCGAGAGCCCAGGGTGCGTGGACCGAGCCACCGAACGGTGTGTGCACGCAGACCCGCCAGTCACCGAGCTCGTCGCGGAATCGTTCGACCACGATCGTGCGGTCGTCGGGCAGATGCCGGGTCGCCTGCTTCTGCTCTGCGAGGTACGACAGGAGGTTGTCGGTCGCCCACTCGTCGAGCCCGGCTTCGCGGCAGCGTTCCCGCGCCGACTCCGGTGGCAGCTTGTCGAGCTTTCGTACGAACTCGCCGATCGCCCGACCCAACTCCGCAGGGCGTCCGATCACGTCGCCCTTCCAGAACGGCAACCGGCCAGGCTGACCGGGCGCGGGGGAGACGAGCACCCGGTCGTGCGTGATCTCCTCGATCCGCCACGAGCTGGCGCCGAGGGTGAAGATGTCGCCGACGCGGGATTCGTACACCATCTCCTCGTCCAGCTCACCCACCCGGCTGGCTTTCTCGCCCACCAAGAAGACGCCGAACAGGCCGCGGTCGGGAATGGTGCCGCCGCTCGTGACCGCGAGTCGTTTCGCGCCGGGCCGTGCCGTGAGCGTGCCGGCGACCCGGTCCCAGACCAGGCGGGGCCGCAACTCGGCGAACTCGTCGGACGGGTAGCGGCCGGTGAGAAGGTCCAGCACCGCGTCGAAAGCCGAGCGCGGCAGGGACTGGAAGTTGGCGGCCCTGCGCACCATCGCGAACAGCGCATCGACGTGCCAGTCGTCGACCGAGCAGGCGGCGACGATCTGCTGGGCCAGTACGTCGAGCGGGTTGGACGGAGCGCGGATCTTCTCGATCAGTCCCGCCTTCATGCGCTCGGTGACGACGGCGGTCGCCACGAGATCGCCGCGATACTTCGGGAAGATGACTCCGCGCGAGACGGCACCGACCTGGTGCCCGGCTCGGCCGACCCGCTGCAGCCCGCTCGCCACCGACGGAGGCGCCTCCACCTGCACGACGAGGTCGACGGCCCCCATGTCGATCCCGAGCTCGAGGCTGCTCGTGGCGACCACACAGGGCAGCCGGCCGGACTTCAGGTCGTCCTCGATCAGCGCCCGCTGCTCCTTGCTCACCGAGCCGTGGTGGGAGCGGGCCAGGATCCGGTCGGCGCCGCGACTCGCGCCGGACTGCGCCATGATCTCGGCCGGCGGCGGTGCGCCGTCAGGCAGCGGCTCGTGGCTGCGTTCGTACGCGATCTCGTTGAGCCGCGCCGTGAGCCGCTCGGCGAGGCGTCGGGAGTTGGCGAAGACCAGCGTGCTCCGGTGTGCCTCGATGAGGTCGGCGACGCGTTCTTCGACGTGTGGCCAGATGGACGGTCGTCGGGATGCGGCTGCCGCGCCTGTCTTCAGGTCTGGTGAGTCAGGGGTCTGCTCGTCGAGCGTCGCCCGAAGCTCCTGGCCGGGGTGCGGAACGGACGTGCCGAGGTCGCGCAGGTCTTCGACGGGGACGACGACCTTGAGGTCGAAGTCCTTGGCGTACGGCGGATTCACCACGCTCACCGGCGCCGTGGAGCACAGGAACCGCGCGACTTCCTCGACCGGCCGCACCGTGGCCGAGAGCCCGATCCGCTGGACCGGCTGGCGCTTGGGCGTGACGCGGTCGTTCGGTTGACCGGTCACCAGGGCGTCGAGGCGCTCGAGGGTCAGGGCGAGGTGAGCGCCTCGCTTCGTTCCGGCGACCGCGTGGATCTCGTCGACGATCACCGTCTCCACGCTGCGCAGGGCATCCCGGGCCTGCGAGGTCAGCAGCAGGAACAACGACTCCGGCGTGGTGATGAGGATGTCGGCCGGCGTGCGGGCGAACTTGCGGCGTGCCTCGGCGGGTGTGTCACCGGACCGAAGGGCGACGCCGATGTCCGGCTCGGGAAGGCCGAGGCGATGTGCGGCGTGACGGATGCCGGCGAGCGGCGCACGGAGGTTGCGCTCGACGTCCACCGCGAGCGCCTTGAGCGGCGAGACGTAGACCACCCGGCAGCGGCCGAGGCGATCGGCGGGAGGATCCGAGTTGGCGAGCCGGTCGATCGCCCAGAGGAATGCGGCGAGCGTCTTGCCCGAGCCGGTGGGAGCCACGACGAGGGTGTGCTCGCCACGGCTCACGGCCTCCCACGCACCGACCTGTGCCGGCGTAGGGGCGGCGAACGACGAGCGGAACCACTCGCGGGTGGCAGGCGAGAACCGGTCCAGCACCTCGAGCTGATCTACCTCAGGTCTTGTCGGCACCCGTCCATCGTCTCTCGCCCGACCGACACCTCGGCATTCCGACGACGCGATGGCGACGTCTCGCACAAAAGGGTCCGCGGGCGACCCGCCGTCGGCAGGCGTCGGAGCCCCACCCAGCGGGACCTCAGAGCGGCGGCTCGACCGAGCCCAGCTCCGCGGAGATGGCGGCCGCCGCCTTCTGGACGGCTGTCACGATGCCGGGGAGCGCGGCTTCGCCGAAGTCACGGGAGAATCCCGTGACGCCGACCGAGCACGCGACGCGGTTGGACGCGTCGAACACCGGAGCCGCGACGCAGGCGATCTCGGCCTGCTCCTCCTCGTCCTCGAACGCATAGCCGCGCTCTCGGGTGCGTTCGAGCTCACGTCGGAAGTCGGCGACCGAGAGACGAGAGGCCTTCGGACCCGCGCCGGGTGTGAGGTGCTCGAGAAGCGGCTCGAGCTCGGCTTCAGGCAGGTGGGCCGCGATGGCCCTGCCGAGCGCGGTGAGGTTGAACGGCGCCACCTTGCCGACGAAGGTGTCGAACTGGATGAATCCGGGCGTTGCGGCCTTGGCGACGTAGACGATCGTGGCGCCGTCCAGCACGCCGAGATGGGCCGGCATCTTCACGGTGTCGCTGAGCTCGCGAAGGTAGGGACGGGAGACGTTGGCCGGGTCGATCTTGCGGACGAGATGCGAGGTCATGGCGTACAACCGCAGAGTCGGACGCCAGAAGTGGCTTCGGCCGACGATCTGGCGGGTGGCATAGCCGTGATCCTCGAAGGTCTGCACGATCGACGCACAGGTGGCGAGCGGCACCCCGGCGGTCTCCGCCAGCTTGGTCAACGTGAGGGGACCGTCGGCTTCGATGAGCGTCTCGAGCACCGCCAGCGCACGAGCCGTGGACGGGGAAGCCGGGCCGGAGGCGGCGCGGCTCGACGAGACGCCGGAGGCGGACCTGCGACCTCGGCGAGGCGCAACCGGTCGTTTCGCGCTCACCTGACCTCCTCTGCGCCCGACGTCTTTTCGGCATTTCGAAGGCTAGTCGGCTCCAGCGTGCGCGCTGCCACACCCTCGAGCTCCAGTGTGTCGGCGTAATGACAACGCGACAAATGCGGCACATGACCTGTGTCGGTTACAGGCAGCAGCGCGGGCTCGTCGGTGTCGCAGCGTTCCCGGGTGTAAGGGCAGCGGGGGTGGAACGTGCATCCGGCGGGCTGGTTGGCGGGATCGGGAACCTCGCCGCGCAACGGGATCCGCTTTTTCAAGCTGCGCAGCCGTGGGTCAGGCAGCGGGAGCGCGCTGAGCAGTGCCTCGGTGTAGGGGTGGCGAGGTCGGCTGAACAGCTCCTCGGTCGGCGCCTGCTCCACGATCCGGCCGAGATACATGACGGCCACGCGATCGCACAGGTGCTGGATTACTGCTAGGTCGTGCGAGACGAAGATGTAGGTGAGGCCGAGCTGCTCCTGCAGATCCTCGAGCAGGTTGAGGATCTGGCTCCGGATGGACACGTCGAGGGCCGACACCGCCTCGTCGGCGATCACCAGTCGCGGGTTCGTGATCAGCGCCCGGGCGATGCCGATCCGTTGGCGTTCGCCTCCGGAGAACGCGTGCGGATAGCGGTGCATGTACTCAGGTCGCAGACCGACCATGCGCAACGCTTCCGCCACGCGGTCACGGAGTTCGTCCCCACGGGCGAGATCGTTGGCCAGCAAGGGCTCCCCGACGATCTGGAGCAGGGTCATCCGGGGGTTGAGCGAGGAGTTGGGGTCCTGGAAGACGGTACGAATCTGTCGGCGATAGGGCCGCAGCTGCGCCCGGTTGAGCTGGGCCAGGTCGACGACCGTGCCGTCGTCGCGGCGGTAGCGCAGCTCGCCGGCCGTCGGCCGGTACGCACGCAGGATGCACCGTCCCAGCGTGGTCTTGCCGCAGCCGGACTCGCCGACGAGCCCGAGCGTTTCCCCTTCCCGCACGTCGAGGTCGACGCCCGTCACGGCGTCGACGGTCATCCGTCCCGCGATGCCCAGGAATCCACGCCCGACGGTGAACCGCATCGAGAGGTTGCGGACGGCGAGCAGCGGCTCGGTGTCGACAGCCTGCTCACTCATCGGCTCACCTCCTCCCGGACCGTTCCGCGGTGCAGCGCCTCGGCGGACTCGTACAGGAGACACCGAACGGTACGCTGCCTGCCCTCCGTCGTGGTGAGCACGGGCGGCACCGTCGTGTCGCACGTGCCCGGCATCGTGTCGCGGCAGCGGGTGTGGAACGGGCAACCGGTCGGTCGGTCGTAGGGATGCGGCACCATCCCGGTGATGGTGGCGAGCCGGCGTTTGGCCCGCGGCCCGACGACTGGCACGGACTCCAGAAGCGCCTTGGTGTAGGGATGTCGTGGGTCGTGGAAGAGCTCGTCGACTCCGCATTCCTCGACGACCAGCCCCAGATACATCACCGCGACGGCGTCGGCGATCTCGGCGACCACGCCGAGGTCGTGCGTGATGAAGAGCATCGCCATGCCGTACTGTTCGCGCAGCTCCTGCAGCAGGTCGAGGATCTGCGCCTGGGTGGTGACGTCGAGCGCGGTCGTGGGCTCGTCGGCGATGAGCAGCTTGGGTCGGCACGCGAGGGCGAGCGCGATCATCGCGCGCTGTCGCATCCCGCCGGAGAGATGGAAGGTGTACGAGTCGACCCGGCGTTCCGGTTGCGGTATGCCGACCTGTCGCAACGCCTCGATGGCGCGGTCTCGCGCCTCCTTCTTGCTCACGTCTTCGTGCGTACGAATGTGCTCGACGATCTGGTGCCCGATCGTGTGCACGGGACTCAGCGACACCATGGGCTCCTGGAAGATCATGGCGATCTCTTTTCCCCGGATCGCCCGGATGGCCGTGCCCTTGGGGTCGAGTGCGGCGAGGTCGAGGACGCCGTCCCGAGCGGAGCGCACCGCGGCCTGGTCGCGACGGGACGGATGCCGCGCCGTGAGGAGCGGGTGGTCCGGGCCGACGTGAAAGTTCACCGTACCGGCGGTGATGCGGCCGGGCGGATCGACGAGTTGCAGGATCGACCGCGCGGTGACGCTCTTGCCGCAACCGGATTCACCCACCACGCACAGCGTCTGGCCGGGATACACGGTGAGGTCGACGCCGTCGACGGCATGCACGACGCCTTCCGGCAGCTCGAATCGCGTGCGAAGTCCGCGCACCTCGAGCAGAGGCGGCTGGCTTCTCGCTGCCGCTGGCTGGGTGGTCGCGGTGTCGCTCATGTGGTTCATCCCGTCAGCTCTCGTACGGATCCGCGGCGTCACGCAGGCCGTCACCTGTGAAGTTCAGCGCCACGACCGCCACGACGACGGCAAGGCCGGAGATGAGCAGCCAGGGCGCGGTCGCGAGGACCCGAATGCTCTGCGCTTCCTGCAGCAGCACGCCCCAGCTCACCACCGGTGGCTGCAAGCCGAGCCCGAGGAACGACAAGGCCGTCTCGCCCAGGATCATGCTGGGGATCGCGAGCGTGAGCGTGGCGATGATGTGGCTTGTGAACGCCGGAAGCATGTGCCGGTTGATGATGCGCAGCCTGCGGACCCCGTCGAGCTCCGCGGCGAGCACGTAGTCTTCGGCCCTGATCTGAAGGAACCGGCTGCGGATGACGCGGGCGAGCCCGGTCCAGCCGATGAGCGACAGGATGACGGTGATGGCGAAGTACGTCTTGATCGGTCCCCACCCCGGCGGCACCGCTGCCGCCAGTCCCAGCCACAGCGGCAGGGTCGGCACCGACATGACGAACTCGATGATCCGCTGGATGACCGTGTCGGTCACTCCGCCGAAGTAGCCCGAGATGCCGCCGAGCAGGAGGCCGAGCAGCAGCGACAGGAAGACTCCGACCAGACCGACCGACATCGAGATCCGCGTGCCGTAGATGATGCGGCTCGCAAGGTCACGGCCCTGCTCGTCGGCGCCGATCGGGTAGAACGGCTTGCCGCGTTCGACCGGACCGAACAAGTGGATGTCCGTGGGGATGATGCCCCACAGCCGGTACGGCTCGCCGCGCGCGAAGAACCGGAGCGCGACGGGCTTGCTTTTGTCCTCGACGAACTCTCGCTGCAACGTCTGGGGATTGGCTTTCGAGTCGTACTCGTAGACGAAGAAGTGCACGCCGCCGTCGAAGGAGACGTGGATGCGCTGCGGCGGCGCGTAGCTGTACGTCGCGCGGTAGGTGTCGGGGGTCGTGGGTGCCCAGAACTCGCAGAATGCCGCCACCAGGTAGATCAGGGCCAGCACGACGAGGCCTGCGACGGCGAGCTTGTGCCTGCGGAACCTCCACCACACGAGCTTGTACTGCGGGGCCACGTAGATGTCGCCCGAGCGCTCGCGGGCTGGACGGCTTGGCCTCAGCAGCCCCATCTCGCCATCACCTCCCCTCCACCACCGTGGCTGTCTCGCGGTCCTGCTCACTGGTAACCCTCACGGACGCGCGGATCGACCAGTGCCAGCAAGATGTCGGACAGCAGCGTGCCGAAGACCGTGAGGACGCAGGCGATGAAGATGATGCTGCCTGCGAGATACATGTCCTGGCTTTCCAGCGCGCCCAAGAGCAACGGCCCGGTGGTCTGCAGCCCGAGCACGGTGGCGACCAGGACCTCCCCGTCGAACAGAGCCGGGATGAGCCAGCCGACGGTGGCGACGAACGGGTTCAGTGCCACGCGCAAGGGATAGAGGGCGATCAGCCGTCGCTCCGACAGCCCACGCGCTCGGGCCGTGACGACGTACGGTTTGCGGAGCTCGTCGAGCAGGTTGGCGCGCAGGATCCGGATCGTGCCGCCGATCCCGCCCAACGACAGCACGACGATCGGCAACCAGACATGGTCGAGCAGGTCGAGGATCTTGCCGAGGTTCCACCGGGCGCCGACGTACTCCGGTGAGAACAACCCCCCGACGCTCTTGTCGAAGTAGCGGAACTGCAGGTACGCGACCGTCAACGCGAGCAGGAACCCCGGTACCGCGATCCCGACGAACGCGACGGCGGTGAGCACGTAGTCACCGATCGAGTACTTCCGCACCGCCGAGTAGATCCCCGCGGGCAGGGCGACGGCCCACGTGAAGAACAGCGTCGCCAGGCCGAGCGCGATGGTGAGCGGCAGCCGCTCGGCCAGCAGTGCCGACACCGGCCGCCCGTACTCGAACGACTGGCCGAAGTCGAGGTGCAGCAGGATGTTCGTGATCCACTTCCAGTACTGCGCGATCATCGGCTGGTCGAGTGCGTACCGCTCCCGCAACGCCGCGAGCTGCTCCGGTTCGACGGTCTGCCCGGTGCGCGACAGGTTGGCCACGACCGTGCTGAGGTAGTCGCCCGGCGGCAGCTGGATGATGGCGAACGACACCAACGAGACCAGCAGGACCGTGAGGACCATGTAGATCAGGCGTCGCAACAGGTAGTACGCCATGGTGGTCCGTCAGGTGTGCTGCTCGGGGTGCTTGAAGTACAGCTGCGCCAGATCCGTCGCGGCTTCGTAAAGCGTACGGTAGCTTGCGACCGCCTCCTCGCGGACGTTGCCCAGGTCGTCGCTCACGACGACCGGTGCAAAGGCCGACTGGACCGTCCCGATGATCCAGACGTTCTTGTCGTGCAGCTTGAGGATCTCCTGTCCGAGTGCCAGACGCTTGGCGTCGTCGACCTCCTGGACCAGCTGGTCGTAGAGCACCTGGAGCTTGCGGATGTCGCCCGTGGGCTCCATCGACCACTCGCCGTCGGGGTCGTTGTACCAGTTGCCGTACTTCGGCGCCCAGTACGTGAGCCCGCTGGTCGGCACGTACCACAGCGAGTCGATGTCCCACAGGTAGCCGGCAGGTGTGTAGCAGTTGAGGTCGAAGTCGCCGTGCCAGATGCTCGCGTACCACAGCTCGGCCGAGATGTTCTTGATGACCATGTCGATGCCGACCTTGGCCCAGTAGCGTTTGACGAACTCCAGGATGCTCACGGTCGGCACGCCGATCCCGATGGTGAACGTCTGGGCGACGAGCTGCATCGGCTTGCCGTCGGGACGTAACCGCATCCCGTTGCTGCCACGCCTCGTGAGGCCGGCGCGGTCGAGGTAGTCGTTGGCCTTGTCCTCGTCGTACTCGATGAACCGCCGGCCCATGCCCTCGATGAAGTACGGATCCTCCGGCTGGGCACAGGGATGCTCGAGCCTGCCTTGTCCTGCGAACAACGCGTCGCGGATCTCCTCACGGTTGATCGCGTGCGACACGCCTGCGCGGAAGTTGATGTCCTGGAACAACTCCCGCAACACGGGGTCGGGGTGGCTCTGGTTGAGGTTGATGGCGTGGAAGTAGCCGTCCGGCCTCCAGCGCAGTACCCGGTAGTCCTTCTCCTTCTCGTTCCGGATGAGCAACGGAACCGACTGGGTGCTGATGTCCCATGCGGCGAGGTCGATCTCGCCGTTCGCGGCTCGCAGGCCGAGCGCCTCCTGGTCGAGGAAGGTGTAGACCGCCCCGTCGATGTAGGGAAGCTGCCGGCCTTCGGGGTCGACCTTCCAGTAGTAGGGGTTGCGCTCTGCGGTCGCGTTGTTCCCCTTGGGCGGCTTGGTGATCTTCCACGGGCCCAGCACGGGCAGGTCGGGATTGGTCCAGTGGTTGTGCATGTTGTGGTAGTGGTCGACCCAGGACTCGACGTTGGCCGCCTTGAGCAGCTCCTTCACCTTGTCCTCGCCGGCGAGGGCGGGATGGAACTGCTGCATGTAGTGCTTGGGCTGAAGGATCGGGTTCAGCCCGCCGGCGAGGCCGACGAAGCAGAGGTACTTGAGCAGCAGCCCGTGCGGCTCTGCGAACTCGATCCGGAACGTGTACTCGTCGACCTGGACGAACTTCGCCGGTTTCCCTCCAGACGTGAGCCAGTGCGGGAACGTCGGGCTGAGCTCGGTGTTCTGGTAGACGTGCTCGTAGACGTACATGATGTCGTCGGTGGTGAACGGCTCGCCGTCCGACCACTTCACGCCTTCACGCAGGTGGAAGACGTACGTACGCCCGTCGTCCTCGATGTCCCATGAGTGGGCAAGACCCGGGCCGGGCTCGGGCGGGGTGGTGGGCGTCCACTCGACGAGACCAGCCCACCCCATGTACTGCAGTCCGTCGGTGTTGAGATCGATCTGTCCGCGCTGCATGACGCCGCCGTAGACGCCGAGCTCGTTCTGCGGCCTGACCACCATCGGGTCCTTCGGCAGCCGATCCGTCAAGGGAGGCAGCTTCCCGGACTTCACCAGGGCCTCCAGCATCGGGGCTTGTTTCGCGCCAGTGGCCGCCGCACCTGGCCCGGTCGGCCGGTCGGGGTCGGTCGACAAGAACGAGCAACTCGTGATCCCGTACACGCCGATGGTGGTCGCGCCACCCAGCTTCAGCAGTTGTCGACGGGAAAGACTCGACGTCACGTGACCCTCCTTGAGAATCAGGCGGGACACCGCATCGGGCGTCACCGCCACAGTTGTCGCGTGGTCGCCCGCCCCGTTCGCGTCTCGCGCCAGGCACGCCCCGTCGCTCCGGCTCAGGACCCAGTCCTCGGACGATCCTTCGAAACCAGAGATACATCTACGAGATGTGAGAATGATACACAGGATGCTCTCGGAGTCCAGGGGTTCGGAACCGCCGGAATGTTTCGTGCGAGTTACGAATCGAACGGGCCGCAGCCGGTCAGGGTCCCGCTCCCTCTTGCGGCAATGGACGTCGCGCCTCTAGCATCAACATTCGAAATCAGAGAAACATCTACGAAATTTCAGATAACTGGCTTCGACACGCGACAATCGACACAGGGACTTGACAGGACGGCTCACCGGCTGCGCGTACCCGCCGGTGAGAACTGGAGGTCGCATGTCCGCGACAGCTCGTAAGGTCATTCCACGGGGCGGTATCCGGGCAACGCAATCTGGTGGCAACACCGTCGGCGCCGCGTTGCGTGAGGCGACACCTCGGGCCGACGGCTACCGGCACCTGGACACGCCGGCGATGATCGCCAAGCTCCAGGAGCTCGGCGCCAACACGTACATCTATGGAATCTGGGACTCGCCGACCGACTGGGACGACCTGCGGTTCGAGTTCGCGCCGGCCGCCGCACAGGCCGGCATCGACGTGTGGGTCTACCTGGTGCCGCCCAGCGAGACCGACCGGCACGGCGGCCGCGCGTCCAGGCCGTACATGATGGACTACCTCGCCTGGGCCCGCGCCTGTGCCGAGCTTTCCAAGGAGCACCCGAACGTCAAGGCCTGGGGGATCGACGACTTCGAGTACAACCAGGACACGTTCACGCCCGAGTACGTCGCGCAGATGCGCAAGGTCGCCAATGACATCAACCCCGACCTCGCGTTCTACCTGTGCACGTACTTCCACGCGGCCACCAGCGCGGAGTTCCTCGCGAAGTACGGACCGCATCTCGACATGGTCCTCTATCCGTTCCTCGACGGGCGCAACCACAACACGGTCGTCGCGGACAGCGTGGGCCCGTGCCTGGACGACATCCGGGCCGCGGTCGCCCCGTACGACCTCGACATCGTGCTGCTCGTCTACACCGGTCGCTTCCTGGATGCGTGGATCGAACCCACGCCGGAGTACAGCGCGGCGGCGGTGCGGACCGGGCTCGAGTACGCACGAGACGGCAGGATCGCGGGGGTCACGGCGTACGGTCTGCAGCTCGACGACGCCCCGACGATCTCGTCGAGCAACAAGGCGATGTACGGCAACGGCCGGCTGAGCTTCTTCGTACCACCCATCCCGCGCGTGGAAGGCGCCTATGCCGAGGCGAGCCAGGTGGTGCGCGTGGACCCCGACGCGCCGCGGCACGAGCTGTCGTTCTGGCACCACGACACGTTCAGCGGGTGGTTCGGCGGGCCAGGCCAGCACATGAAGCAGGTGCTGCTCGACGGCGAGGTCGTCTGGCAGGAAGACGTGTGCCAGCGTGGCTTCGCGCTCTGGCAGCAGTGCTCGCTCTTGCACGGACCGATCGACGTGAGCGAGAAGCTGCGTGGGAAGACCAGCGCCACACTGACGTTCCGTCTGCTCGAGGCGTCGACCGACGGCGTGTTCCCGGTCGACGTCGGGTTCGACCACATCGAGACGCTGGGCTTCACGGTCGAGAACCCTGGCTTCGAGACGACCGACGCCTGGCAGCTGTCCACCACGCACGGTGTACCAGTGCCCAGCATCGACATCTTCGTCCCTGACCGGCCAGCACGCACCTTCGCCGCCGTCGCTGCGGAGTACCACGCCGCGGCACGCCGGGTCACCTGATCGGGCGACGGTGGTGCCGTGGCATGGACGAGATACGTGTCGGCATCGCCGGGCTGGGTCCGCGCGCGGTCGGCACCTGGATTCCCCTCCTGCAACGGATTCCCGGTTACCGGATCACCGCGATCTGCGATCCGATCCAGGCGCTGCACGACCGGGCACTGGCCCTGCTGGACGGGCGAGGATCGGTGCGCGCCTATCGCGGGTACGACGACCTGCTCGCCGACCCGCGCGTGGACGCGGTCGCGCTGACGGTGCGCAGCGAGCGGCAAGGCGCCCTGGCCGCTCAGGCGCTCGAGGCGGGAAAGCACGTGCATGCGGAGGTTCCGGCGGCCCATTCGCTCGCAGACTGCTGGCGGATCGTCCTCGCGGTGGAGCGGACCGGCCTGACGTACCAGCTCGCTGAGCAGACCCGCTACTGGGGGTTCGTGGACGCCTGGCGCGAGCTGGTGGCGAGTGGTCGGCTGGGGCAGATCACCTGGTGCGAAGGGCAGTACTTCCACCATGTCGTGACGGGGATGTTCCAGGATCCGCACACGGGCGAGACCTTCGGGCCGGAGGGCCTCGCGGCCCATCCGGATGCCCAGCCCACCTGGACCCAGCGCATGCCGCCGATCCACTACCTGCCGCACGAGCTGAGCCCGATGCTCAAGGTCCTGGACGACCGGGTGACCGAGGTCGTCGGGATGAGCACCGACGCGCCCAGCGCGGCGCATCCGGAGATCGTCCAACCCGACGTGCAGGTCGCCTTGATGCGAACGGAAAAGGGCGCCCTGCTGCGCATGGCGACGAGCTTCGCCCAGCCGCATCCGGATGGTGCCTGGCACTGGTATCAGGTCACCGGCACGCGTGGGCGGGTGGAGTGGTCACGCGGTCGCGGTGACCCGCCGAAGTTCTGGTTCGCCGACGCGGGCATGCAGGACCTCGCCCCGGCGGACTGGAGCTACGAGCGCGGCGACGCGCCGGCCGAGGCGCGCGGCAGTGGCCACGGCGACGCCGACTACTACACGCACGTGGCGTTCCGGGACGCGGTTCTAGCGGGGCGCCAATCGGAGTTCGACGTCTACCAGGCGATGGACACCGCCGCACCGGCGATTCTTGCCGCCGAGTCGATCGCGCGGGGAAGCGAGCTGGTGCGTGTGCCGGACTTCCGCCCTGGTGCCGATCGACGATGCGGGGAGGAGCCATGACCATCGCCGTCGTGGTGCGGCAAGATCAGCGCGTCGGTGCGTTCGGCCACTACCTCGCCGAGATCCTGCGCGCCGAAGGCGTACGAGACTACGAGATCGTCGACGCGAGCGGCGGCCACCCGATCGACCTCGACGGGTACGACGTCGCCGTGGTCGCGCGGATGCGGCCGACCAAGGCCCAGGTCACGGCACTCCTGGAGTATGCGCGCGCAGGCGGGCGGCTCGTCGTCGTGCGACCGTCGTTCCTGTTCGCCCGCACCCTGGGCCTGGTGTCGGCGTACGGCATGGTCTCGCCGGCGTACGTACGTCCGGGCTCGGCGAGTCGGATCGGAGCCGGTGTCCCGCAGGAGCCGATCGAGACCCACGTCCCCGCCGATGCGTACGAACCGGATCGGCTGCCGGACGGTGCGGTGACGGCGGCCAGCCTGTACGCCGACTCGCGGACGCCGACGTCGTTTCCTGCCGTGGTGGACTTCCCGTACGGTCGAGGTCGCGTCGTCGTGTTCAGCTACGACCTGGCGCACGCGGTTTCGCTCATCCGGCAAGGCGATCCGGGCCGGGTCGGTGGACACGGGTCGGGGGCGGGCGAACCCTACCGGATGCAGGACCTGGTGATCGGGTACGCCGATCCGGACTGCTGGCACCTGCCGCAGGCCGACATCCACGCGATGCTGCTCGGCAACGCGCTCAACGAGGTCGCGCCGGCGCCGCACCCTCGGCTCTGGTACTACCCGACACCCGACATCCGCAGCGTGCTCGTCCTCGACTCCGACGACGACTGGTCGGCGCTGGAGCACTTCGAGGCGCTGCTCGACGCGGTGGAGGCGCACGGTGGTCACATCACCATCTACCTCATGTCGGGGACCACGCGCGGAACCGTCGCCACGCCGGAACGGGTGGCGGCCTGGCGGGAGCGCGGTCACTCCTTCGGCATCCACCACGACGCGTTCGACCCGGCGTACGACGGTGAGGACCAGGAAGAGGTCCTGGAAGACGTCGTACGCCGGGACGTCGCCGACTTCCTCGAGCGGTACGGCACGATCCCTGCGACCAACCGCAACCACTGCGCGGTCTGGAAGGGCTACGTCGACCTGCCCCGGCTCTACGCCGAGCTCGGCATCGACATGGACCTCAACGCCATGAGCGTGGGCCCGTCGTGGCTTTCGTACCTCACCGGGTCGGCCCGACCCATGCGATTCGTCGACTCCGACGGAACCGTGATCGACTGCTTCCAGCAGGCGACTCAGGCGTTCGACGACCTTTCCATCAAAGGATTGCTGACCGCGGACCCGTTGGGTCAGGCCGCGCTCACGCGACAGGTGATGGAGGACAAGGTCACCCGCTACTTCAGCCCACTGTCCATGCTGTCGCACCCGGTCTCGTTCGCGACGTACTCCAGCACCTACATGCACAGGTGCTGGGAATCCGCGCGGGAGCTGGGGATGCCGCTGTGGAGCGCCGCCGAGTGGGCGGCGTTCACGCGGGCTCGGGATGGGGCCGAGATCTCGGGCGTCCGGTGGGACGGCCCGAGGCTTCGTTGCCGCGTGAGGGGTTCGACACCACAGGGTCAGCTGACGCTCCTGCTTCCCGTACCCGCCTGCGACGTACGGGAAGCCCGAGTGGACGAGGCGCCGACCGAGGTGACCAGTCTGGAGGTCTTCGGCTGGCCGTCGAGCCTGGTTCCCGTCCCGCTCGCGGCCGAGCAGAGCACGACCCGCGAGGTGCAGGTCGTGCTCCGCTGAGCCGACGAGTCAGAGGTCGATCGCGGGAAGGTAGTCGGCGAACTCGTCGAGCATCCGGTCGATCATGTCGACTTCGTACGTGTCCAGCTGGTGTGCCGGTGCCCGGCAGTGTGGGTCGGCGAAGAGTCCTCGCCGCACCGAGATGAGCTTCTCGGCCGCGATGATGAGCTCCGTGTCGAGCATCCAGTAGGAGATGTAGGGCAGCAGACGTCGGTGCAGGTCGACAGCACCGTCGACGTCGCCCGTCTCGAACCGGCGCCAGATCTCGACGTAGACCTCGGTGATCGAGCAGCCTGGCTGCACTCCGACCGCTCCTCGTCGGACGGCGTCGGGAAGCTGGACACCGGCGTATCCCACGACGGCCGGCAGAGCCGGACGCTGGGCACCGAGCGCGGCGATCAGCGCACCCGGAGGAGTGGACTCCACCTTGACCAGGGCGAGGTTGGGATGGTCGCGGGCGAGTGCGGCGATCGTGGCAGCGTCGAGGCTCGTGCCCGTCTGGTGGGGCGCGTACTGCAGCACCACGGGCGTGGGCGCGACGGCGGCGAGCACCGCACGTACGTGGGCCAGGACGTCGGCGGGTGCGGGACTGAGGAAGTAGGGCGGCAGCAGGTTGACGAGATCGGCTCCGGCCTCGACGAGTCGGCAGGCATGGGCCACGGCGAGCTTCGTGGCGTGGTCCTGCACCGCGAGGATGGCCGCGACGTCCGGGCGGGCACGCGTCTGCTCGAGCAGGATGGTGGCGAGGCGCCAGCGCTCGCTCTCGGAGAGCTTGTGGAACTCCGAGGCGAACCCGGGGAACATCACGCTGGTCACACCGGTGCCCAGCACGTAGCGCACGACCCGCTCGAAACCCGCGTAGTCCACCTCGCCGTCGGCTGTGAACGGCACCTCGAGAACCGGGGAGACACCACGCACCAACCTGGCCCGATCGGATTCGACCCGGGTGGTCGTCGTCGTCACGGCCGATCCGCGAGCCGGCATGCCTTCTGTCGTCGTCACACGCACCTCTCAATCACCCGACCGGTCCACTTCGTCGTGTCCGGTCATCACTGGACGTTCGTCGCTGTCGGCGGGTCTGGCGTCGCTGGAGGCTTGGGCGTCACGGGAGGTCTCGGCGTCATGGCCGGCGCCACCGCTCTCGCGTGACCACGCCGGCGGCAGGTTCCGGCCGAGGAGCTGGGCGATCGTTCCACCGAGCACGGCGGCCCGCTGCGCTTCGGTGATTCCCTGCCAGTCGAGGACGCGGGCGAGCTCGGTCCGCGCAACGGCGTAGGGCGCGTCCGTTGCGAAGACACAGCGTTGCGGACCGATCTCCTCGTCCTGGGCGAGCTCGGTCAAAACGGTGTCCCACGGTGCGTACGCCGTGTCGGCGTAGAGGTTCGGCGCGTGGCGCAGAGCTGGCGCCGCATCGATCCAGAAGTCGGTGGCTCCGCTTCGGCCCATCACGAAGCGCAGCTCCGGATGGCGCCGGGCCAGTGTGGCGACGGGAAGCGGCAGCGCGTTCGGCGGGGTGCCGGTACGCACGTACACGAACCAGTCCTCGT
The DNA here is from genome assembly GCA_036564245.1 of Actinopolymorphaceae bacterium. Lineage (GTDB taxonomy): Bacteria > Actinomycetota > Actinomycetes > Propionibacteriales > Actinopolymorphaceae > Thermasporomyces. The sequence goes on along the minus strand of DATCKU010000016.1, from coordinate 53,838 downwards.
CCTTTGCGAACTCGAGGAGGGGATCGAGCAGGCCGTCCAGTGGGTCGAACCCCTGCAGGACCGGGTCGACCGCGAGTGCCACCGCACCGGCGTCTCGCGCGCGGGCGAGGACGTCGAGTGCCCGCCTGCCCTGCCAGGGATTGGCCACCGCGTAGGCGGCGAGCTTTCCGTCCGACTCGGCGGCGGCACGGCAGACGGCGTCGTTGCCTTCCAGGTTGTCGTAGGCGATGCCTCGCTCGTCGGGTGAGATGAGAGCGGCATCGATGCCGAGCTCCGCCATGGTGGACAGCAGGTCGGGTGCGCTGAGCTCGACCTCGCGGCCACGGCCGATCCGCACATGCATGTCGATGATCACGGCTGCGCCTCCGGTATCCGAAGGCCGAGTGCGCTCAGCGCGTCGGCGTGGATGATCTCCTCGATCGCCTCGGGCGGGACCCGCGGAAGCTTCGTCCCGGCGACGATGTCACCCACTCGCCGCAGGCCGGCCATGGCTTCGGCCGACGTGGCGATGGGATAGTCCGAGCCGAAGAGCAGCTTGTGCGTGACCCCCCATTCCCAGGCGAACGTCAGTGCCTCCCAGGCGAGCCACGCTCGTAGGTAGATCGACGACACGTCGGCATAGACGTGGGGATGCTTGCGAATGACCGCGACCGTCTCACGGACGAAGGGATGCCCCATGTGGGCCATCACGACTCGTAGCTCGGGAAACTCAAGCGCGATCTCGTCCATCACCAACGGGTGGGCGTACCGCAACGGCGCCGAGCGAATCGGGGACGTGCCTTGGTGGAAGAGGATCGGCAGGCCTTCCCGCTCGCAGTAGCGATAGAACGCTCGCGCCTCCTCGCAGAGCGGGTCGAAGTTCTGGTAGTTCGGTCCGAGCTTCACACCGACGAGGCCACGCTCCCGGCAGCGCTCCACCTCGTCGAAGACTCCAGGAGCGGTCGGGTTCACCGACATGAAGCCGATCCGCTTGTGCGGAGCGGCGGCCACGAACTCTGCCGTGGCATCGTTGGTCCGCTCCGGGGGATAGGGCAGGCCGGTCGCCGTCAACGGGTCGTCGACTGCGATGTTGAAGACGATGGTGATGTCGGCAGCGGACTGGTCCCGGTCGAAGTCTGCCCAGGAGTTGGTGGTCACCACCGGACGGTCAGATCGCCAGCCGTGGAACTCCAGCCGTTCGTCGGGCGGCACGGCGTCCCGGTGCGTCGGTGTGTGGTTGTGGACATCGACGATCATCCGGCTTCGGTTCCCCTTTCTCCGTTCGTTCCTCACCGCAGCCGTGCCACCAGGTCGGGTCGGATGCGGACGCCGAGACCCGGACCGGCCGGCAGGCGTACCTTCTCGCCGTCGCTCGACAGCGGCTCGGCGAGGATGTCGTCGGCGTAGTAGTGGGCGCCGATGATGTCGGAGGGAAACTCCGTCGTGAGCCCCGGCAAGGCAGCGGCGACGTGCACCTGCGCGGCGGCACCGAGCCCGAGCTCACCGTTGGACCCGACGATGCAGCGCATGCCGAAGGCGTGGGCGAGGATGCCGAGCTGGATCGCCCGCCAGGGTCCGCCGGCCTTCCCGACGTACACGCTCACGACGTCCGCAGCGTCGGCCCGGATCAGGCGTACCAGATCCGTCGAGCCGAAGACCGACTCGTCGGCCACGATCGGAAAGCCTCGCGAGCGCAGGCCGGCCATGCCCTGAAGATCGTGCGCGGCGACGGGTTGCTCGACGAAGGCGATGCGGTAGGGAGCGAGCGCTCGGAGCGCTTCGTGCGCCTCGACGCGACTCCATCCGCCATTGGCATCCACACCGAGGAAGGCGTCGTCGCCCACCAGTCGCCGCGCATGCTCAACTCGTGCCACGTCGCCCGGCAGGCCCAGGCCCACCTTGACCTTGAACGCCCTGAAGCCTGCGGCTCTGGCCGCGGCGTACACCTGCTCGAGTCGCTCACCGTCGCCAGACAACGAGAGCTTGATGGGGATCTCGCTGCGTAGCGGCCCACCAAGCGCGACCGCGAGCGGCACTCCCAGCGTCTTGGCGTACGCATCCCACAAGGCGATCGAGACGCCTGCCTTGGTGAACGGGTTGCCGGCCAGCAGCTCGTCCATGGTCTGCTCGAGGGCGCAGACCGGTGTCAAGGGACGGTTGACAAGCGCCGGCGCGAGCAGAGAGCGGATGAAGTGCTGGGCGGTCGTGCCGTCCTCGCCGCTCCACAACGGCGTCGCGCTCACCTCGCCGTAGCCTTCGACTCCGGAGCTCGTTACGACACGCACAAGGCAGAACTCCGACCGGTCGTGCGTGCCTTTCGCTCCGCGGACGACGAGGGCAGGATGGGCGGGCAGGCTCACCACCGTGGTGTGGATCGCCGCGATCGTGTCGTTCATGCCGCACCGCCGAGAAGCGCTGAGGGGGCCTCCACCAACATGGAGTGTCGTTGCTCCGGTGTGATGCCCCAGCCGTCGATCTCGCGGATCCGCGCCACGGCGTAGTCCTGGCTCGCCCGATCCGAGAGGCCCGCGTCGGTGCCGAAGAGCACCTTCCCGGGTGGGGCCTGGGCGAGGATCGTGCGCGCGGCGTAGGGCGGCGTTCCGCAGATGCAGAGATAGAGGTTCGGCGTCTCGATGGTAGCGACGAGTGCTTCGCGCCAGCAGTCGTGCAGGCCGCCATGACCGAGCACCACCGGCAGTCGCGGATGTCTGCGGGCGAGCGCTGCGATCTGCAAGGGTGTCGCGTACGGCGGAGTGCCGTCGTGGCAGAGCAGGATGCCGCCGGCCTCGGCCACCCGGTCACAGATCGGGTCGAGGGAACGCTCGTGCATCGAGAAGCCCTGCAGCCATGGGTGCAGCTTCAGCCCGGCCATGCCCAACGTCGTGAGGCAACGCTCCGCCTCGGCGACCGCCTCACGCTGACGAGGGCTCACGGTTCCGAAGGCCACCATGCGGTCCGGATGTTCGGCGACGAAACCGGCCAGGTCGTCGTTGGCCTCCGGCGTCGGGTCGAACAGTCCGTCGTGGGCCAGCACCACCGCACGCTCGATGCCCACCGAGTCCATGAACGCCACGAACTCCGTCGCGCTGAACGCCGCCCCGGCAAGCCACGTGGCACTTCGCCACGCCGGAGCATGAGTGTGAAAGTCGATCATGCGAGGTTCCCTCTCGCGCTGCGTTTCGTTGCCTCCCGTACGACTGCTTCGGCCAGCTCGAGGGCGGCGAGACCGTCGGCCAGGTTGGGCCGAGACTCGTCGACCTCGCCGGCCACGAGTCGTACGAACGATGCGAGCTGCCGATCGAAGCATCGAGTCGTCCGGTCGGGGTGGTACTCGACGACCTCGGTGTGCTCGGCCGTCGCCACACGAAGCCGGAACGTGAAGCCGTCGAGCACGGCGTACCCGCGTTGGCCGAGGACGCTCACCTCACAGCGCGGGAGCTCATCGGTCAACCAGCCGAACTCCACGAGGGCCATGGTGCCGTCGCGGTAGGCGAGCCGTACGCCGTTCAGGTTCGGTGCGGCAAGCAAGGGATCGGTCCGGCTGGCCCAGGCGTCCATGATCTGCGGCCGTGGTTCGGACATGAGGAAGGCCAGCCAGTCGAACACGTGCGCCCCTTCGTGGACGACGGGCGGTCCGTGTTCGAGCGTCGTGCGGATTCGCGCCGTGTGCTCGGGGTCTGCTGGGTCGCGGCGTTCGTCGTAGATGTGCGCGCGGATCAGGAGGGGCCCGTGCCGGAGCTCGTCGCGGACCCACTGCCGCAGCCGGGCGAGGGCGGGATCGTGTCGGTAGGTGAGACCGAGCTGAAGCCGTTCCTGCAGGGGCGCGGGAAGCGACACAAGCGGTGCCGCCGCGGCGACCGAGGTCGCCACCGGTTTCTCGGCGAGCACGTACGTGCCGGTGCGCAGGAACTCGCTGGCGAGCCGGGTCGTGACCCACGGCGGCGTCGCCAGCACGACGGCGTCGACGTCCGGCCGGCCGATCAGCTCGTCGGCGTCGGGGTAGAGGGGGACGCCCGGACCAACGGCTGCGGCGGCGAGCTCCCGGCGCGTGGCCGAGGGGTCGGCGAGCGCCACGACGTCAACCGCGTCCGAGCGAAGCATGGCCGGCAGGTGTGCCTGCAGGCCGATGCTTCCCAGACCCACCAAAGCCAGTCGGGCTACATCCATCGACTCGATCTCGCGCTTTTCCGGTCGAGGTCAGGTCAGGACGGCGTCGTTGCCGGCCGCCGGCAGGCAAGCCCCCGTGGTTCTGACGGCGAATCTCCGTTGCGGTTCTCGTAAATGTTCTCGTATGACGTAGATAATTTCAATATAGCGAATATTACGCATCCACTGGCGACGACTTCAACCGCCGACGACGATGGTTCCGCAGGTCGCGGGTGGCTCCCACGGGAACGAAAGGCAGGCAGATGGCATCCGACAACCTGGCAGTCGCGCGATGGCGGGAGCTCGACCGGCAGACGCTCACCGAGCTGCTCCCCGACGCCGTGGTGGTGTTGCCGATCGGTGCGACCGAGCAGCACGGGCCCCATCTCGCCACGGGGACCGATGCGCTTCTCGCCGAGACCGTCGCCACGCGCGCGGCTGAGCGCGCGGCCGCACGATGCGACCGGCGGCTGGTCGTGACCCCCACCATCCCGATCGGCGCGTCGGACCACCACCTTCCCTTCGGCGGCACGCTGTCGCTGCGCCCGGAGACCTTGCTCGACGTCCTGCTCGACGTCATCCGGTCGGTGGCGACGTGCGGCGGTCGCCGCCTCGTCATCGTCAACGGGCACGGCGGGAATCGCGGAATCTGTTCCGCGGCAGCCGCGGCGGCGGCCACGCGATGGTCCATCACCGTGGCGTACCTGGACTACTGGGAGCTCGCGGGTGAGGCCGAACGCGGTGACCTTGCGGTGCCCGGCCACGCGGGACGGTTCGAGACGTCACTGGTCTTGGCGGTGGCACCGGATTGGGTCGGCTCTGCGTCACGACGTACGACGGTGCCGTCGACACCGGCGGTCGACGGACTGGAGCTTCATCGCCAGGCCACGTGGGACGAGCTCGCTGGCTACACAGACCAGCCGGCCGACGCCGACGCGTCACTGGGCGCAGCGCTGCTGGACAAGCTCGTCGAGGCGCTCACCACCCGACTGGTCGAGTTGGCCAAAGCCGTGTAACGCGGTGTCATGGAGAGCGGTGTAGGGACACGCTGGCTCGTCGACCCGCTTGAGTGTGGGGGAGTGCGTACGGGCCGAGCGCTCCCCGACTCACGTGGTGCCCGAGGCTTGCGTGACACGGGCTTCCGCGACGCCGCCTCGAGCCATGCGGAGCCTTGTGCCGAAGCGAAGCCGATTCGTGATCGGCACAAGCATTGCGCCTTGTTACGGTGTGCTCAGCTCACGAAGGGTCCATGCATGTCGGACGGGCGCCCCAGCGACCACACGGACACCACCACACACGACCACGGCCGGGAGGGCGACGTGTCCCGGCTTCGTCGTCGTTGGCGTCTGGTGACGATCCTCGCTGCCGCAGGACTGGTCGGCGCCGCCTTCGTGGTGGGCAGCTCGGTCCTGGGGCGGGGCCCCACCGTGGTCGAGTCGGACTCGCCACGGGCTGCCGACAGACCGCGGACAACCGACCGATGGACAACGAAGTGTCCCGAAGCGTTCCGACTGGTCGGAAAGGCTCCCGACGGAGCTCGCCCGGCCTTCATAGCGCCCGAAGCCGATCATCTGCCGGAGGGCCTTCGCCGGGTCGACGAGGCGTTCCTCTGTGATGTGCGGCATGAAAGCCTCGGCAGCACGGCCTCGCGTGACTACCTGGAGGTCAGGCAGGTCGTCAGCGGGCTCGACCAGCTGGTCGAGACCTATGCGATGCCGGACACGGAAGAGGTCGCGGGATCTGCGTGCACGATGGAGCTCCGTGATCCGCTAGTCGTCTGGTTCCACCACGAGGGGCAGGTGACTTTGGCTCGGGCGCCCGTCGACGGCTGCCACAAGCCGATCCCCGAGGCCACGGCGGCTCTCGGCGCGGTTCGGACGAAGGTCGTCCATCGCCGCCTGATCCGCGAGAACCCTCCGCAAGAGGACGTCGCCAGTGGCTGCAGCACGTCGTGGAAGGACGTGCTCGCGATCGACGCGACGACCCGTCCGTCGTCCCCTCTCCCGAGCGGGCCCCCTCGTCCCCTCTCTGGCGAGGTGAGGGCGTGCACGTACGACGTGAGTAGCGCGACCGACGCTCGTGCCGGCGAGCTCGTCCACGGCGTGGTGTTGGACGCCGCCGAAGTCGACGCGGTCAATGCCGCGTTGCAGCAGTCCGTGCCCGACACCGACTGTGACCGGACCGGTCACCGCCGCTTCGTCGTCCTGTCCGGATCGCAGGGACCGGAAACCTACCTCGCACTCGACGGGTGCGCCGTGCAGCAGGGATCCGACTGGTGGCGGGGAAGCCGGCAGCTGCGCGCGATCCTGTCGACCCTGTCCAACTGACGGTCTGCGACGAGCTGACGGTCTGCGACGAGTCGATGCGCCTCCCGCGTGCCGTGTGCAGTCTCAGTCGACGTTGACCCGGGTCCAGGTGAAACCGCCGTTGGTGGTGCGGAAGACGTCGCCATCCCGGTCGAGGATGTAGCCGACCGTGCTCGTGGTGAACCCGGCAAAGCTCGGGTGATCCAAACCGGGGACGGCGACCGGGTTCGGGTTGGCCTCGCCTACCTGCCGGGCCGCGCCCGGAACCGCCACCACGGCAGCACTCGGGTCCCGCGCGCCGAGTGCCAACGCGTTCGCGCTCGGGAGGGGCTCGCCTGTGTCCGCCTTGCTCCACGTCGCGCCGGCGTCGGTGGAGACGGCGACGGTTGCGGCGGTACCCGTTGCGCAGGCAAGCCACAGGGAGTCGACGGTCACGGAGAGTGTGCCGGCGTCGAGCTCGGGGCTGCACGGGGTCGGGTAGGTGGAGAACGTCATCCCGTCGTCCGTCGAGACCCAGACGAACGTCTCGTCCGCCGAGCGATCCGTGACGGCGATCAGCCGGCTGGACACGGCAAGGCCACCTGGGTCTTCGAGTTCCACGCCGAGCTGCCGCCAGGAGCCTTCGCTCAGGATGGACTGCCACAGCGTCCACTGGCCTGCGGACTCGACAAGGGCGTACCCCGCGCCCCCTCCGATCTCGAGGTGGACGACCTGACCTGGGATGTTCTCGCGCTTCCACGTGCGGCCGCCGTCGCGCGTGGACCACAGCGCGCCTCCGTACGCCCAGCCTGTGCGACCGTCGGCAGCGAACCGCATCGAGTGCACCGTGTCGGAGCGCATCGTGGTCAGGTCTCGCGCGACCGGGGCAGGCGGACCCGGTACCGACTGGAAGGTCTCTCCGCCGTCCGTGGTGGACGCCACTGTTGCGCGGCCGTCGGCCTCGCCCAGCAGCCAGTACGTCTGGGCGCTGGCCGCCGTGAACGAGAGCGGTCGGAACCCGGCCGGCACGCCGGGGTCACCGAGTGCGGCGGTCGGTCCGACATCGGAACGTTCGGAGGTGTCCGGCCCGGCCGCACCCTTGTCTGAGGTGGGCTTGTCAGCTTCTTGGCGCGCTGTCACGGGTGATTCGGCACCCTGCTTCTCCGCTCGCCGGTGACCACCATCGAACGCAGGGGCCGGTTGGTCTTGAGCGGCCGATCCTCCGCTGGCCACAGTGTCGGACTGGTTCGTGAGCACGCCGTACCCGATCCCTCCGAAGGCCACCACCAACACGGTGACCAGGCCGGCGCTGGCGGCCGTCGCACGGCGGCGCCGCCGTCGGGCCGCGCCCTCGTACACGCGTGCGAGCAGGCTCGGATCGGGGTCGACCCGCCATCTCTCGGGTCGCAAGCCTTCGCGAATGCGCTGCTCTAGCGGGTCCATGGAGAGTCCTCTACGGCGTCGTGGGTCCGTCGCTGTCGCGTGGTCGGCTCGGCGAACGGCGGCAGCTCCTGGGTGGTGGCGTCAGTGCTCTCGGGGGCCGGCAGCCTGGCCCGCAGCTTGGCGAGCGCCTTGGACGTCTGGCTCTTCACCGTCCCGATCGAGCAGCCCATCAGGTCGGCCACCTGGCGTTCGGACAGATCCTCGGCGAACCGCAGCACGAGGACGGTGCGCTGCTTTGCCGGTAGCGTCGCCAGGGCGGCACGCAGCTCGGGGTCGGGGAGGGGCACCTCGCCGTGCCTGACCTGGCCGTAGGCGTGGTCCGGCATGTCGTCGACCAGGTGCTCCCTGCGGCGGCGCCGCCAGATGCTGACGTTCCGGTTGACCATCGTTCGCCGTACGTAGCCCTCCGGATCGTCACGCTTACGCACCCTGTGCCAGGAGGCCAGGGTGCGCTCCAGCGCATCCTGGACCAGGTCGGCGGCAGCGTCGGGACTGCCGGTGAGCATGTGGCCGAACCTCAGCAGCTCCGGCATCCTCGCCCGGACGAATGCATCGAACGCCTCCTCGTCGTCGTTCCGCACGCGGCTCCCTTCGCCGTCGGGCGGTCGTGGCTCTCGTTGTCACACCAAGTCGTCTCGCCAGTCGTGTGAGCCGAGCTGTTCGACCCGGGGACGCGCGACCGCTACCCGTAGGTTGCCCGATCCGTCCCGACGACGTAAACGACCGGGTAACCACGCACGGGGTGCGGCGCACTCTGGAGCGAGCAGCCGGCGTGCGTTCAGCACGCACGGTGACCGAGCGACTCGGTGACCCAGCGACTCGGCTCGGCCACAGACTGTCGTCGCGGGACGAGCCGCCCCCTGGTCAGCTCAGCTTGGGTCAGTAAGGTGTCGGAGCATGCGAGCATTGATCCTCGCCGGCGGCGCCGGCACCAGGCTCCGGCCGATCACGCACACCTCGGCCAAGCAGCTCGTCCCGGTCGCCAACAAACCGGTGCTCTTCTATGGCCTGGAAGCCATCGCGGACGCCGGCATCACCGAGACGGCGATCGTGATCAGTGACGACCAGACGGGTGAGGAGATCAAGCAGGCGGTCGGGGACGGTTCCCGGTTCGGACTCGAGGTCACCTACATCCCGCAGGACGCGCCGCGAGGGCTCGCGCACGGCGTGCTCATCGCCCGGGACTTTCTGGGCGATGAGGATTTCGTCATGTACCTCGGTGACAACTTCATCGTCGGTGGCATCACGCCGCTGGTCGAGGAGTTCCGCCGCACTCGACCGGACGCGCAGATCCTGCTGCAGCAGGTCGACAACCCGCAGGCGTTCGGCGTCGTGGAGCTCGACGCAGAAGGCCGGGTCGTGAGCCTGGAGGAGAAGCCCAAGGAGCCGAAGAGCGACCTCGCGCTGGTCGGCGTCTACATGTTCACGCCGGCCATCCACCAGGCGGTACGCAAGATCGAGCCGTCCGCGCGCGGAGAGCTCGAGATCACCCACGCCATCTCCTGGTTGCTGGACCAGGGATACAACGTCCGGTCCACGATCATCCGGGGGTACTGGAAGGACACCGGGAACGTCGCCGACATGCTCGAGGTCAACCGCTCGGTGCTGGAGACCGTCGAGCCACGGATCGAGGGCGTCGTCGACGACTCGTCGGAGATCATCGGGCGGGTGGTCGTCGACAAGGGAGCGAAGATCGAGCGCTCGCGGATCGTCGGTCCGGTCGTCATCGGCTCCGACACCGAGATCGTGGACTCGTACGTCGGCCCGTTCACGTCGATCCAGCACGACTGCCGGATCATCGACTCCGAGATCGAGTTCTCGATCGTGTTGCACCACTCGTCGGTCCAGGGAGTCGGCCGGATCGAGGCCTCACTCATCGGCCACCATGTCGAGGTGACTCCGGCGCCGCGCGTGCCCAAGGCGCACCGGTTGGTGCTCGGTGACCACTCCCGGGCCCAGATCAGTTCCTGACGACTTCGGACGACAAAGGATCAGGCATGCGCATTCTCGTCACCGGAGCCGCGGGTTTCGTCGGTTCCCACTTCGTCCGCACCCTGCTCGCCGGCGGTTATCCCGCGCTGAGCGGATGCGCGAAGGTGACCGTCCTCGACAAGCTCACCTACGCCGGCAACCTCGCCAACCTCGACCCGGTGCGTGACCACCCGGCCTTCGAGTTCGTCCGGGGCGACATCACCGACGCGGCGCTCGTGGACGAGCTCATGGCCCGCCACGATGCAGTCGTCCACTTCGCCGCGGAGTCGCACGTCGACCGGTCGATCCAGGGGGCCGCCGAATTCGTGGTCACGAACGTCGTGGGGACACAGACGCTCCTGGACGCGGCGCTTCGCCACGGCGTCGGGCCGTTCGTGCACGTGTCGACCGATGAGGTCTACGGCTCGATCGAGGAGGGCTCCTGGCCGGAGACCGATCCGCTGCGCCCCAACTCCCCGTACTCCGCCTCGAAGGCCTCGAGCGACCTCATCGCGCTCGCGTACCACCGCACGCACGGCCTGGACGTCCGGGTGACCCGGTGCTCCAACAACTACGGGCCGTACCAGTTCCCCGAGAAGGTCATCCCGCTCTTCATCACCAACCTGCTGGACGGCCTGAAGGTGCCGCTGTACGGCGACGGGCTCAACGTCCGTGACTGGCTGCACGTGGACGACCACTGTTACGGGATCGCCTTGGTCTTCGAGAAGGGCCGATCCGGTGAGGTCTACAACATCGGCGGCGGCACGGAGCTCACGAACAAGGAGCTCACGGAGCGTCTGCTCAAGGCGTGCGGGGCCAGCTGGGACATGGTGGAGTACGTCGAGGACCGCAAGGGTCACGACCGCCGGTACTCCGTCGACTGGACCAAGATCCGCGAGGAGCTGGGGTACACCCCGCGCCACGACTTCGAGGTCGGACTCGCGGAGACCGTGGAGTGGTATCAAAAGAACCGCGCCTGGTGGGAGCCCCTCAAGGCCAGGGCGGCGCTCAAGAAATGACCACGTATCGAAGGTTCTCGCCTCCTTAAGCGGGCGTGGAGGCCCTTCCAGGCTCACAGAACACGCGCACACCTCGCCGGTGACTGGGCGGGGGAGAGTGAGGAGCGTACGTAGGTGAAGTGGCTCGTGACCGGTGCCGCCGGAATGCTCGGACGCGACGTCGTGGACCGGCTCCGGGCCGACGGCGAGGACGTCGTGGGGCTCGCCAGGACCGAGCTCGACATCACCGACGCCTCGGCTGTGTCGGCGGCATTGGCCGCACACGCGCCGCAGGTGGTCGTCAACTGCGCCGCGTGGACGGCCGTGGACGATGCGGAGACGCGTGAGCCGGAAGCCTTCCAGGTCAACGGTGTCGGTCCCCGGGTGCTGGCTGAGGCATGCGCAGCGTCGGGCGCCCGCCTGGTGCACGTGTCCACCGACTACGTCTTCGGCGGCCGACCCGCTGCGGAGCAGGGCCGTACCGGCGACGTCGTCGAGGCCGGCGGGATCGGTGAGGTGCTGACGCCCTACGCCGAGGACGCCAAGCCGGACCCACGCACGGCGTACGGCCGCACCAAGCTGGCCGGTGAGCAGGCGGTTCTTAAGACCCTTCCGGACACGGGTGTGATCGTGCGGACGGCATGGCTCTACGGAGCGCACGGCAACAACTTCGTCCGGACGATGATCCGCCTGGAGGCCGAACGCGAGACCCTGGACGTCGTCGCCGACCAGCGTGGCCAGCCGACCTGGACCGTCGACGTCGCCGAGCGCCTCGTCCTGGTCGGTCGCGACAGCCGGGCCCGTGGGGTGTTCCACGCGACGAGCTCGGGCGAGGCGACGTGGTACGAGCTCGCGAGATGCGTGTTCGAGCTGCTGGGCGCCGACCCGGACCGCGTCCGCCCCACGACGACGGCCGCGTTCCCTCGACCTGCACCGAGACCCGCCTACAGCGTGCTCGGCCACGAGCGGTGGGCCGAGCTCGGCGTCGCCCCGATCCGGCACTGGCAGGACGCCCTGCGCGCAGCGTTCCCCACTCTCGTGTGACGACCGTCCGGTCGCAGAGTGTCGACACTCCCAGCCCTCGCGACTCCCCGGACGCACGCGCGCCGCACTCGCGTGTCATGCTACTCGTTGTCACCTGTCGTGCTCGGAGTGTGACTGATTCCACGGGGAGTGTTGCGTAGTGCGTCGCCACGAGTTCCTGCACGAGCTGCACCAGGTCTACCGGCCCCGAACGTATCTCGAGATCGGCGTCAACGACGGCCGCAGCCTCAGGCTGTCGCGGGCTGCCACCATCGCGGTGGACCCGGCCTTCAAGGTGGTCCAGGAGCTGAACTGCAACCTTCAGCTGGTTCGGGCGACGAGCGACGACTTCTTCGCGCGGGAGGACCCGATGGCTCACTTCCGCGGGTGCCCGGTCGACATGGCGTTCATCGACGGCATGCACCTTTTCGAGTACGTCCTGCGCGACTTCATCAACACCGAACGGTACGCCGACTGGTCGAGCGTGATCGTCTTCGACGACCAGCTGCCACGCAACGTCGACGAGGCAGCCCGCGACCGGCACACGGGAGCCTGGACCGGCGACGTCTACAAGATCATCCCGGTGCTCCAGCGATACCGGCCGGATCTGCAGCTCGCCGTCATGAACACCCGGCCTACCGGCGTGATGGTCGTGTTCGGCGCCGACCCCAGCAACACGGTGCTCGAGGACCACTACGACGAGATCATGGACACGTTCCTGCTCAAGGATCCGCAACAGGTCCCGGAGCAGCTGCTGACCCGGACCTGCGCGATGGAGCCTGAGGTGCTGCTGTCGGCACCGTTCTGGTCGAATCTGGTCGCGGCTCGAGACGCCGGACAGGCCGGAGGCGGTGGTGCGGCGTCCTACGGCCGGGAGCAGCTCAGGGCCGATGTCGCGCGACTGTTGGCGGATACGCCTCGGCCGACGCTGGTGGACTGGGTACCGGATCCCCGGGCCGGTCGAGACACCGAGTACGACTCGTCGGTGGCAGTAGGCGAGCAGCGCATGCTGGCCCTGGCCCGGCAGCGTGCCGCCGCAGCTCGGCAGACTCGGGCTGGGGTGCCTTCCGGGACGGCCGCCTGCGACGTGCGCGGCGGTCGAGGTGGCGCTTCTCGACCCTCACACGCCGACGAGGCGTCGGGCGGCGACAGTCAGACGTTGCGCAAGCTCGTGCGTCGTGCGCCGTTCCTGCGCAAGATCCCGGGTGCGCCCGGGTTGGTCAGGCGGTTGCGCTAGGTCGAGCTGCCCGGGCGTGCCCGGCCGGCGCGCTCTCACCTCGCGAGGCCACGACGCAGCCGGCGAGCGAGCCGGCGTCCGGTGCGCATCAGGCGGGCGTGCCGGAGCTGATGCGGATCCGGAGTCGTGGCCGTCGTATCGGGGGAGGCCAGGACCTCCACGGTGGCCGTTCCGGCTTTGTCTGGGACCGTCACCGTGGCCGGCAGCTGCACATGGTCGCTCCCCTCACGGAGCCGAAGGTGCACCGCGTGACGCCCGGCCCCGAGACGCGCTGGCTCGAGTTTCGCCTCCAGCACGGCGTGCGGCAGCCCGTCCGTCACGGCCGGGACCAGCGTGGCGGTGATCTCGTGGCCGCGCTGCGACGGCTCGTGGACGAGGCAGAGGGTCACGGGGAGCGACCCAGGGAGTACGACACGCAGCGGGATCGTGAGCGTCTGCGTGGCCTCACCGGTCGCGGCGGTCACGGACGCGGTGCCGGGACCCACCCAGGTGTGCGGCACCCGGTTGGCCTGGGTGCCCACCTCGAGCGAGAGGTTGCCGGGCTCGGTCCAGAACGGCGTGACCACGACGGGCGGGTCCCCGAGGATCGCTGGCACGCAATGCCGCGACGCCAGGCTCGAGCGGACCGCGCCGAGCCGGGCGTCCTTCGTCCAGCCGCAGCTCGACAGGCGTACCACCACGTCCCAGACGCCATGGGGCAGCGGACGACCGCCAGCCGCCGTCATGACGTCGACCGTGGCGACGCCCTGGATGACCATCCGGAGGGGCTGGTCGACGGCGGGCGGTGCTGAGCTCTCGGAGGAGCCTGTGGCCTCACGCGACTGGTCCTGCACGAGGTGGCGCTCGATGGCGAAGGTCACCGGCACGAAGTGCTCCTCCGACGTCTCGCGCGACCGCAGGATCACGTCGATCCGCGACTTGCCGAGCCGCGTCGTGCAGTCGAGGTCATCGGCCGTGAGGGCTTCGCGCGCGGTGTCGGAGAGCGGCGGTGCCAACAGGTCGCGTCCGGCCCGGTGGACGAAGGTGAGCGGCTCACCCGACGACCTGAGCTCGGCGCTGACCGAGAGTCGCAGGGCTCCCGCGTGCCAGCCCATGTCGTGAAGCACGACGTGGTTGCCGATCTTGTCTTCCCACTGGGCGAGCTGGACCAGATCGTCCACCAGGCCCGCCTGGGCGATGGCGCCCACGATCCGCTGCATGGTGGCGAGCCCCGCGGCGACACCCGGGCCGAAGCGCTCGCCCACGACGCGACGGATCTCCTGCAGCAGCTCCCGCCGATCCGCGTCCGGCATCTGCAGCAGCCGCCTGCCGCGCAGCCGCTCCACCATCTCGACCCGGTACCACCGCCGGTACAGCCGGTCACGCAGCGGCCCGGGCTCGGTGTTGGCCTCGACGATGTCGAGGGCCTCGCAGAGGTTGGCGAAGTAGCCCTTGGGGTCGAGCCGTTGATAGCCGGCGTTGGCCTTGTCGTCCCGGCGGATGTGGTAGTAGCACACGTAGTCGCTCAGGACCGAGATGGTCGTCGCCGCGAAGTACGCGGCGGTGACGAAGACGTGGTCCTCGAGGCGACGCCGACCCTCGGGGAACCGCAAGCCGTGCTCGTCGAGGAAGGCCTTACGGAACAGCTTGTGGGGTGTGAGACTGTCGATGAGCGGTGCGGTCTCCAGCGTGGCCTTGGGGTACGTACGACGGAACAACTCCCGCGGCACACCGCGACCCTGACCCGCCATCTTGCCGATCACGATGTCGGAGCCGTGCTCCTTGGCGAAGTCGTACATCCGCTCCAGGGCCTGCTCGCCGAGCATGTCGTCCTGGTCGTTGAAGAAGACGTACTCGCCACGGGCGTTATCGATCCCCACGTTGCGCGGCTTGCCGGGCCAGCCGGAGTTCTCCTGGTGGATCACCCGGATGTGGGGATGCTCCGCGGCGAGCCGGTCCAGCCGTTCCGGGCTCTCGTCGGTCGAGCCGTCGTCGACGAAGATGACTTCGTACTCCTGTGGTGACAACGACTGGCCGAGCAGCGCTTTGATGCAGTCCTCGATGTAGGGACCCGGGTTGTAGACCGGCACTACCACCGTGACCTTGGGAACCGGGTCGCAGGCTTCCGGTGCGGTGGCGACGGGCGCCGTGCGCGGTTCCGACTGCGCTGCGGCATGCACGTCAGCTGGTCCCTTCGTGATCGTGGGAGCTGGTCGACGTGGTGGTCTGCGAGGTGGTCTTGGCGCGCAGGCTCTCGCGGTACTCCAGGCAGGCGGCGTACGACGGGAGCAGCCCCTGCTGCTCGGCCTCGGCGAGCGTGGGTGCCGCGGCGTCCTTGGGCGACAGGATAGGGTCGAGGCCAGCCGGCCACGCGATGCCGAGCTGCTGGTCGAGCGGGTGGACGCCGTGCTCGCGGGCTGGCGCGTACGGTTCCGAGCACAGGTAGACGACCGTGGCGTCGTCGGTCAGCGCGAGGAAGCCGTGGCCCAGACCCTCCGAGAGATACACCGCCCGGCGCTCCTCGTCGTCCAGTCGTACCAGCTCCGAGCGGCCGAAGGTCGGCGAGCCGAGCCGGATGTCGACAACGACGTCGAGCACCGCGCCGCGCACACAGGTCACGTACTTCGCCTGGCCGGGTGGCACGTCGGCGAAGTGGATACCGCGGAGCACGCCGCGACGCGAGATCGAGCAGTTCGCCTGGGCGAGCGCGAGGTCGTGCCCGGTCGCCTCGCGGAAGCCCGCGCCGCGGAACCACTCGAGGAAGGCTCCACGTTCGTCTGGGAATATCGTGGGCTCCAGCACCCACGCGCCCTCGATGTCCAACGGTTTCACGCCACCCGAGGGTAGTGGCTGGAGCTGGACCATCCGACCCGGATGACCCGACCGAGTGGTCGGGCCGGTACGACGAGCTACGGGATCCGGTGGCAGCGGGTGACCGGGCGACTCCAAGCTCGGCCAACTACCATCCCACAGATCGAACGACGACGTACCGCGTTGAAGACCGATTTGCGGTCGTTTTGCGGCGGGATTGCGACGTCCGGTGAACGCGGCGACACGAAGGGAAGTGACGCGACCGTGCCCGACACGAGCCCTGACACGAGCTCCGACACGGTGCCCACCGAAGACCCGAGGTCAGGGTCGGCGCAGCGCGCCCGTCCGCCACAAGGGGAGCAGCGGCTGCGGACGGTCGGCGTCATCCTCGCCGGCGGCACCGGTGAGCGGGTCGGGCTGCGCGTACCCAAGCAGCTCGTCAAGGTCGCGGGCAAGCCGTTGCTCGAGCACACGCTCGAGGTCTTCGACACCTCCCCGGACATCGACGAGATCATCATCATGATGGTCCCGGGCTGGGTCGAGGAAGCCGAGAAGATCGTCCGGAACGCCGGCTTCCGCAAGGTGAGCAAGGTCCTCGAAGGCGGCGCGACCCGGAACGAGACCACGCGGCTCGCCATCGAGGCGGTCGGCCGGGACGAGGCCAAGGTGTTGTTTCACGATGCGGTACGCCCGCTGGTCGACCACCGCATCATCGCCGACTGCGTCGCGGCGCTCGACTCGTACGCCGCCGTCGACGTGGCGATCCCGGCCGGGGACACCATCATCGTGGTGGACGACGGCCTGATCACCGACATCCCGCGCCGGGACCGGTTGCGGCGCGGCCAGACGCCCCAGGCCTTCCGGCTCTCCACGATCCGTCGCGCGTACGAGCTCGCCGCGAAGGACCCGAACTTCACGGCGACCGACGACTGCTACGTCGTGCTGCGCTACCTCCCCGACGTCCCGATCACCGTGGTCGAGGGGTCGGAGCGCAACATGAAGGTGACGTACCCGATCGACGTGTTCCTGGCCGACCAGCTGTTCCGGCTCGGGTCTCACACGCCACCCAGCCCGCTGTCGACCGACCAGGCGAGCGAGCTGCTCCGGGGACGGACCCTCGTGGTCTTCGGTGGAAGCTACGGCATCGGTGCCGAGATCGCCGACGCGGCGGAACGGCTGGGTGCCACGGTGTGCCGGTACAGCCGGTCGACCACCGGCACGCACGTGGAGAACCCCGAGCACGTCCGGCAGGCGTTGGAGCAGGCGTACGAACGCACCGGACGGATCGACTTCGTCGCCGTGACCGCCGGTGTGCTCCACACGGCGTCGCTCGCAGACTGCCCCGACGAGGTCATCGACGAGAGCGTCCGGGTCAACCTGCTCGGCCCGGTCTATGTCGCGCGTGCCGCTCATCGCTACCTCGCCGAGTCCGGCGGGCACCTGCTGCTCTTCACCTCCAGCTCCTACACGCGCGGCCGGGCGGGCTACAGCCTCTACTCCGCCACGAAGGCGGCAGTGGTGAACCTCACCCAGGCCCTCGCCGACGAGTGGGCGGCGGACGGGATCCGGGTCAACTGCATCAACCCCGAACGCACCCAGACGCCCATGCGGACCCGTGCGTTCGGCGAGGAGCCACCAGATACCCTGCTGCCGGCTCGTGACGTCGGACTGGCGTCACTCGACGTGTTGCTGTCGGAACAGACCGGTCACATCGTCGACGTACGTCTCGAGCCGGTCCCGGTCATGCCCGCAAGCCAGCCCGGGAGCCGACCCGCAAGCCAGTCCGAGAGTCGAAGTCAGCCCAGAGACCAGCAGAGCTAGGCGAACGAGCGTGAGCAGATCTGCGCAGACCATCGAGGTGACCGAGCGGGTACCCGCACCCGAGGCGGCTCGGTCCATGCTCGCGCTCGGTGCAGGTACCGCTCTCGGCTATGTCGTCCTGCTCGTGGCGGCGGTGGCGCCGGCACCCGTGGTGTTCTGCCTCGCAGCGCTCACCATTGCAGCGCTCGAGGGGGTCGCGGGATGGCGCGTGCCGTTCCTGGCGTGGGCGACCAACCGGTTGGGAGTCGGCCCGAGCTGGCGAGGCGTCGTGCGCGCGGTGGCGGCGCTCGTATTGGTGGAGCGCGGCGACGTCGGACCGCGGTGGTTCGTCACCGCATTCGTCGCGCTGGCGGTCGTCGTGCTCCTTCGGACCATCGGCGTGGCGTTGGCCGAGCTCGTCCAACGGCAGCGCAAGATGCCGGTGGTGACCCGTGGGCTGCCGCTTGCGTCGGTTCAGATTCCGCGGGCGCCCCACCCCTTGCTCGGCCGCCACCTGCACGAGGTCCTGGGTTGCCCGGACGTCCTGCTCGTCGCGGGTGCCGGCGTCGCCGTTCTCGCGGACACGTTCGCCGCGCTCGTCGTCGGCGCGGTCGCGACGATTCTCGTCCTTGCCGCAGCTGTCGGGGCGCTCGCGTGGGCCTCGTTCGCGATGCTTCGGCTCACGAAGCTCCGGTTCACCGCTGCTGTGCAGGAGGCGCTCGACGCGCTGTCCCCCGAGGTCGCGCTCTACTTCGGCGGGCGGCCGGACACGCTCTACCAGTTGGAGACCTGGATCGAGGCCGTCGAGCGACTCGAGATTCCCGCCGTCGTCATCCTCCGTGACCGTGAGACGCTCATGCGGCTCGGCCCCACCCGGCTGCCGGTCCTGTGCATCGAGCGGAGCATGGTGTTGATGGGCCTTCCGCTCCCACGGTTGCGCGTGGCCCTCTACGTCGCGCACGCCACCAACAACCTGCACATGCTGCGGCGCTCTGGCGTCCGCCACGTGTTCCTGGGGCACGGCGACAGCGACAAGTCCGTCACGACGAATCCGTTCCTGCGGGCCTACGACGAGATCTGGGTCGCCGGACCGGCGGCGCGGGACCGCTTCACGTCGGCGGGCCTGAACCTCGACCACGTACGCATCCTCGAGATCGGTCGTCCGCAGCTCGACGCGCTCACGAGGTTGGAGCGGTTGCGGGAGGCGACGCCGCGGCCGGCGTACACAGCGGGTGTCGCGACGGAGGCGACGCCGACACCTACTGGGGACGGCCGCGGCCCGGCTGGGAAGTCACCGCTCACCGTGCTCTACGCGCCGACCTGGGAAGGCTACGGTGACGAGCCGTACCAGAGCTCGCTGGCACGCGGCGGCGTCGCCCTGGTGCGGATGCTTCTCGCGCAGCCTGACGTTCGGATCATCTACCGTCCGCACCCGCTGACCGGCTCCCGCGATCCCGCCGTGGCGAGAGCGCACCAGGAGATCCTGCAGCTGCTCGGTGCACCGGTGCCACCGGAGCCGGTGGCACCCGCGGAGCCTTACGTGGGCGCGCGCGACGACCTGGAGGTCGCGGGCTCGCCTGTGTACACCTCGCGTGCGGAGCAGGTCGCGGCTCTCGACATCTGGGCGAGCCAGCACCTGGCGCCAGCCGGGCCGTCGACAGCTTCGACAAGCTCGGTGGCGGGTGCCCCCGCTGCATCTGCCCGCCAGCATGTGATCGCACCGGGTCCGTACTTCAGCGTGTACGCCTGCTTCGCCGCCGCCGACGTCCTGCTCTGTGACGTGTCGAGTCTCATCACCGACTTCCTCGCGACCGGTCGGCCGTACGGTGTCACGAACCCTGGCGGCCTCAGCGCAGAGGATTTCGCTCGACGGTATCCCTCGAGCCGAGGCGGGTATCTCGTCTCCATGGACGGGCGTGGGCTCGAGTCCCTCCTCGAGGCCGGCCGTGGCGGCGCGGATCCCGCCGCATCCGAGCGCGTGACGCTGCGGGTGCGTCTGCTGGGTCCGGCCGACCCGCCACCGCTGGAGCGGATGCGTGCCGCGATCCGCCCGCAGGTGGCGGTGGCCGGGGCCGTGGTGGACGTGGAGACCGACGACCAGGCCAAGGCGACCGGTACGGACGAGGCTGTGACGGAAGCACCCGCCGGCACCACACACGCCACCCAAGCGTCTCAGGGTTCGCAAGCCTCCGAGGAGGCAGCGTCCGAGGATTCTGCGTCCGAGGACTCTGCGTCCGAGTCGCCTGGCCCCGCCGAGGCAGACATCCAGACCGGCGGTACGCCACACGACGAGACAGCGAGCGACGTGACCGCTCACGAGACGACGGTGGTCGCCGTGCCAGCAGTCAGCGCGTCGCCGGACGACACGACAGTGGTCAGCGTGCCAGCGGCTGGTACGACGGGGGCCGAAGATCACGCCGAAGACACCGGGGAGAAGACGTCACAGTGAGGCATGCACTCGTCTCTCGAGCATCCATGATCGTCGTACTGGTCGGTCTGGTCGGCAGTTACGCCGCCTTGGTCGTGACGGCGATGCTGGCACGACCACTGACGTTCGCGTTCGTGCTCCTCGTCGCGACCGGGTTCGACATCCTCATCGAGCGACAGTTCCGCCCAGTCGTGGCTCTGCTGCGGCGTGCCCAGATCGGGATCTCGCATCGCGCGTTCGCGCAGGTCTTCCTTTTGCTGTTGCTGATAGCGATCACCGACGCCAACCGGGACATGAGCCGGTTCCAGCTGCTCGTCATCAGCATGGTCACCCTCACCATCCCGGTGGCTCGGATCGGCTACCTCGGACTGCTGACGTTGGTGCGGCGCCGCATGGCGCCACCGGTCGAGGTGCGCAACGTGCAGGTGCCGGAGCATCTCTACCCCGGACAGCTTCCGCAGACTCTCACCGACGAGGTGACCATCCGGTTGATGGTGCTGGGCCTGTTGCCGGTCCTGGCGGGTGCGCTGAGCGTGTGGCTCGACGCGTTCTGGGTGTTCGGGGTCACGGTCGGGATCTACACGGCTGTCGTCGGCGTGGCCAGCCTGCTGCTGGTCAGGCAGCTGGTGCTCCTCGGTCGTCGCCTGAGGCCCCAGCAGGTCCTCGACGAGGTGAGCAAGGCGCTTCGTGCCCACGCGCCGGAGGTCGTCCTCTACTTCAGTGGCTCGCCGAACGAGCTGTACCAGGTCGAGATGTGGCTCGACACCCTCGAGAAGACGTCGCATCCCAGCATGGTCCTGGTACGACAGCGGCACGCGATCCAGAACCTCCGTCGCACCAGCCTGCCGATCGTGTGCATCCCGCGCAGCGTCGACCTCATGAACTTCGCCCTGCCCGACGCGCGGATCGCGTTGTACGTCGCCAACGTCGGCAACAACATCCACTTCCTGCGCGAGCCGCGCATCAAGCACGTCTTCATCGGCCACGGCGACAGCGACAAGGTGGGGAGCTTCAACCCGTACAGCAAGGTCTACGACCAGATCTGGGTCGCCGGACCGGCCGGGCGGGAGCGCTACGCGCGGGCGAAAGTGGGGGTCCGGGACGAGGCGATCGTCGAGGTCGGTCGCCCGCAGCTCGACACGCTGGAGCGTCGGACCGGCCCGCTGCCCGCCATCGGGCCCACGCGGCCGCTCACCGTCCTGTACCTGCCCACGTGGGAAGGCTGGACCGACGACCGGTTCCAGACGTCGTTGACGGTGATGGGCGCCGAGCTCGTGAAGGCCCTGCTCGGTTCCTCCGTCCCCATCCGGTTGATCTACAAGCCGCATCCGCTGACCGGAACCCGTGACGCCGCGGCCGCCCGGGCCGACCAGGAGATCCGGGAGCTGGTCGAGGCCGCGGCCGCACGCCTCGGCGAGCTCGACACCGAGGCGGTCGCCAAGCTCGACATGATCGCGAGCCAGCTGGCCGATCCGGAGCTGCCCTTGGTCGAAGCCGAGCGCCTCGAGGCGGAGTGGCATGCGGTCTATCGGCGGGCGTACGCCGGACGGCACGTCGTGGTCACCGATCGCCTGCCGACGTTGTACGAGTGCTTCAACCTGGCCGACGTGTTGATCGCAGACATCTCCAGCGTGGTGTCGGACTTCCTCGCCACCGGTAAGCCGTGTGTGGTCGCCAACCCGAAGGGTCTCACCGACGAGGAGTTCCGCGAGACCTTCCCCAGCACGCGGTCGGCGTACCTGCTGAGTCCCGGCGGCGACGTCGGGGCGATCATCGACACGATCATCTCCGACGACCCGATGGCACTGGACCGTGAGGAGGCGCGCAGCTACCTGCTCGGTCCGGACGAACCCTCCGCGCAGACTCGGTGGAACGCCGCCGTGGATGCCCTGATCGCCGCCGCCGACGCCGAGTGGGACGGCGAGCACGGCGCCGGTCCGCGGCGTGACGACGACCGGGAGGTCGTCCGACCTGCCGTCCGGGCCTGACGGGCGGCACCCACACCGCGAGGACGCATGCCGCGAGACGTGACGTGCGACGCCTGAGTGCGCACACGAGCCGGCCCACATGAGGCGCGCCGGACATGCGGTGTCACACAGAGAGTGGGCCGGCATGAGGTGCCACACAGAAAGTGATGGTGTGGCGACCCGACCCGCGGCCGCGCTCGACGGTTTGAGGGCGTGACAGAAAGGGAAGCCAAAAGATCACATCCTCATATCCCGAGAGCGGCCATGGTGCGGGGGGACCGCGGTGATCCAAGACTCGATCAAGGTCAGTGTCGTCGTACCCGTCTACAACCCGGGGCGGTACCTCGACCCCTGTGTGCGGTCGCTGCTCCGGCAGAGCCTTCCACCCACCGACTACGAGATCGTCTTCGTGAACGACGGCTCCACCGACGATTCGCCGGAGAAGCTGGACAAGCTCGCGGTCGAGCACCCGCACGTGCGGGTCTTCCACCAGGAGAACTCCGGCTGGCCCGGCAAGCCGCGCAACGTGGGGATCGCGCACGCGCGGGGGGAGTACGTGCAGTTCGTCGACCAGGACGACGAGCTGGGGTACGAGGCGCTGGAGCGCATGTATGCGGCTGGCGTGCGGAACCAGGCCGACATCGTGCTGGGCAAGGTCGCGGGAACCATGACCGGGCCGAACCCGATCTTCGCCCGTAACGTCGACCGCTGCACGATCAGGGACTTCCCGTTGATCGACAGCCTCAGTCCGCACAAGATGTTCCGCCGCGCCTTCCTCGACGAGCACCACATCCGGTTCCCCGAAGGCAAGCGTCGCTTGGAAGACCAGCTGTTCATGGCGCAGGCGTACCTCGCTGCCCGCTGCGTCAGCATCGTGGCCGACTACCCCTGCTACTACTGGAACCGCCGCGACGACCGGGGCAACAGCAGCAGCACGCCCTCGACCATGCGGGGCTACTACGACAACCTGCGTGAAGTGATGGACGCGGTCGTCGCAGGTACCGAGCCCGGCGAGCTGCGCAGCCGGCTGCTGCGCCGGTTCTTCCGGGTGGAGATGATGCGCAGGCTCTGCGAGCCGCGGTTGTTGCGGTACTCCGACGGCTACCGCAAGAGGGGCTACCAGGTGGTCCGCAAGCTCGCCATGGAGCGGTTCACCGGGCCCGACGGGAGCCTCGCCAGCGGCGAGGTGGTGGCCGGGCTGCCACCCGTCACCCGACTCCGCGCGGCGCTGCTCGAGCACGACCGGCTGGATGGGCTGATGGAGCTCGCCCGCCGGTGCCTCAACGTGCGAGGTCACGCCGAGGTGGCTGGTTTGCGCTGGGAGCACGGGGTGTTGTACGCCGACGTGCGCGCCGGCCTGGTACACGCAGACGGCTCGCCGGTGGTGGTCGTGGAACGTGAGGGGCGGTACGAGCTCGATCCGACCCTCGTCACCGGGTTGCCGACCATCACGAGCTGGCCGATCGACGATCCGTGCCAGCACGCCGAGGGGAGAGTGCGGCTCTTTCATCGAGAGGCAGGTCTTTGGTGGTACGCGCCGAACATCCTGCGACCAACGCTCGAGCCCGTACGCCTACGACAGACCGCACCGGGTGCCGCAGACCCACTGGGATCTCGCTCAGGACGGGCCCACCAGGTCGTGCTCACCGGCACCATCAGCCTCGACCCCCAGACCCTCGCGGCGGGCTCGCCGTTGCAGTCCGGTCGGCACGCCGTCTGGGTGGCGGTCCGCGTGCTCGGGCTCGGGCGGGCCGTACGGCTCACCGTCGCGCCCGGGGAGGACTGGCGCCGAGGTCCGGATCCCGCCCTCGTCGGTGATCCCGCGCGGGTCGTCGTACCCCACAAGCTCGCGCCGTTCGGACAGCTGGCGCTCGACGTCGACGACCAGCATCAGTCGCTCGCCGCTGCGCTCGCCTCGCGCGGGATCGGGCCGTTGCGGACGCACGGGCCCGAGGTGCGTCTCACGGTTCCGGTGCAGGCGGCGCCGGGTTCCGGCGCCCGCGAGGTCGAGGTGGTGATCGGCCGCCAGGGGTCCTCGCACACGTTGCCCGCCCGGCTGCAGCCGACGAACGACGCCGTGCTCGCCTTCCCTCGCAGCACTGCTCTGCCCTCGGGTCGCTATCCGCTGGCCATTCGCACCGACCCGTCGGGTGAGCGACCTGCGGTGCCGATCGGCACGGCGGTCGTCGAGGACGGCCGGATCACGACCGTCCGGGGGATCTCGTACCGTGCCCTGGCGCGCCGCATCCTGGCGCGGATGGCGGCCGAGCCGTGGCTGCATCGCCAGGCGTTCCGCGCCATCGCGGCGCTTCCTGACGGCCCGGCGGAACGCGCCCGCACGTTGGCTCGCCGCCTCGCCCGCTGGTCCCAGGAAAAATGACCACGTTCAGCGCGGAATTCACCTCTGTAAGGCCGCTAGTACGCCCCAGGTAGCTGGAGAACGCCTAGGGCAGACGGCGGACGGCTCGAGGGTACGCGTCGGCGAGACCCTCGGTACCGCCCGCGGCCTCGAGCCTCTGCCGGAGCCGCGAGCGCGTCAGGCGGCCGCGTGCTCGGGATGGACAGCGAACTCGTGCAGTTGCGCCGCGGCAATGAGCTCGTCCACCAAGGGCTCGAGCTCGAGCCGTCGCTCGATCTTCTCCAGCTCGGTCACCTGCGCCCGGGTCTCGGCGAGCGGCGAGGCGAAGAGAGTGCAGCAGTCCTCGTCGGGCAGCTTGGAGATCTCGGCGGTCCCGATGCGTTCGGCCTCGGCGACGATCTCCGCCTTGTCCCAGCCGAGCAGGGGACGCAGCAGCGGGAGCTCGGCGGCCGCCTCCACCGCCACGAGGTTCTGCAGGGTCTGGCTCGACACCTGGCCCAGCGAGTCTCCGGTGACCAAGGCCTGTGCGCCGATCTGCTGGCCGAGCCGTGAGGCGACCCGTACCATCAGCCGGCGCTGGGCGAGCACCTGCAGCCGACCCGCGCCGGCCGTGGCGAGTGAGCGCTGCGCGGTGCCGAACGACACCACCCACAGCTTGGTACCGCCACCGCGGTAGCGATCCAGTTTGGAGGCCAGCGCGTACGCCTTGTAGATCGAGGCCGGGCTCGTGAACGGCATGCCGGAGAAGTGGACGTAGTCGGTGGTGAGGCCGCGGCGCATCGCGCGGTAGCCCGCGACCGGCGAGTCGAAGCCGCCGGACAGCAAGGTGAGCGCGTGCCCGTTGACCCCGGCCGGCAGGCCGCCCTGTCCTGGGTACTTCTCCGTGTAGAGCAGCGTCTCGCGCTTGTCGACCTCGATGCCGAGCTCGACGTCGGGTGTGGTGAGGTCGACGCCCAGCCCGAGTTCTCGGCGTACGACGTCACCGACCCGCACCGCGATCTCCTGTGAGCGAGCCGGGAAGCCCTTCCAGCGCCGCCGCGGCCGGATGGCGAACGTGCGGTCTTGGCCGGCGTACGGACGCAGCAACTCGACCGCCGCGCGCTCGATGGCGTCGAAGGACGGTTCCACCATGACCGCAGGGTGGATCAGCGCGAGGCCCAACACGAGCTGTGCGCGCTCGAGCAGCTGCGACTGGGTTCCTCCCGTGACGACGAGTACGCCGTTGCGACGTCGGACGTCGAGGTCGGGCACGTCGGCGAGGGTACGCGTGAGGTTGCGGACGAGGGTGTCCTCGAACCGCCACCGGTTGCGTCCTTTGAGGGCGAGCTCGCCGTATTTGAGCAGTACGCACGACCGCATCGCGCCCTCCTCGTTCATCTCTCGTCCGGTCGTACTCGTCGTCGGTTGGTCGTTCCTGTCTCATGGTCCGTCGCCGCGCACGATCCGTCCAACTGCTGCGGCGTGCGCTCGATGGGCGCAGCCCCCCGGCAGGTGGCTACCCGGGTGATCGGCGCGTGGCAGCCGATGCCCGATACCGTGGTGATGTGCGACTGACGGAGTTCTGGCGGCGGATGGATCACCATCTCGGACCTGCGTACTCACGCACGTGGGCGCGCGAGCAGGTCCTCGCCGACCTGGGTGAGCGTACCGTCCTGCAAGCGCTGGACGAGGGTTGGGAGGCCAAGGACGTGTGGCGGGCGGTCTGGCGTGCCCTGAAGCTGCCAGCGTCCGAGCGCTGAGCCGTCGCGACGAGCCTCCATGTACCGGCTGTCTGGCCTACTCGCATCGATGCCCGACCTCGCGCTGATGCCTGGACCGCGCCCCAACCAGCGCTTGGGCGATTGACCTCGGTCAGTCAGTCTCCCAGGCCGTGTGTCGACACCACGACACCGGCGCAGCACTCTCCATACTCCATATCCCCGTGGCACACCTTCGTGCCCGAGGCACACCCCAAGGCGAGATCGGCGTGTCGCTGGCCCTCGAACATTCGTTCGTCATAGGGTCGTAGAGTGAACGAAGGACGGCTCGCGGTGCGGGGGTACGCGGAGGGTCGTCTGGCGTCCCGCGCGACCCTGGTAACGCCGGCACGTCCTTCGTCCACAACGCGTGAGTGCGGCTGAATTGTCCACAGATGGGCGAGTCACCGTTCGACCTGTCGGTGACGTCCTCTAGCGTGCGAAGGCGTGGCAGAAAAAGTGAAGAAGACGCGGGGCTCCAGGCGAGTCCCTGATCTGACCGGGATGGCGAGCATGGCTCAAGATCGCGAGAAGGCGCTCGATGCGGCGATCGCCCAGATTGAGCGGCAGTTCGGCAAGGGTGCTGTGATGCGCCTCGGCCAGGAAGGGCGCCCGCCGATCGAGGTGATCCCGTCCGGGTCGATCGCGCTGGATGTCGCCTTGGGGATCGGCGGCTTTCCGCGTGGCCGTGTGGTGGAGATCTATGGCCCGGAGAGCAGTGGGAAGACCACACTGGCGTTGCATGCGGTGGCCAACGCGCAGAAGACAGGAGGCGTCGCCGGGTTCATCGACGCCGAGCATGCGCTCGATCCCGACTACGCCCAGAAGCTCGGCGTCAACACCGATGCGTTGCTCGTGTCGCAGCCCGACAGCGGTGAGCAGGCGCTCGAGATCGCTGACATGCTGATCCGGTCGGGCGCGCTCGATGTCGTCGTGATCGACTCGGTCGCCGCGCTGGTGCCCCGCGCTGAGATCGACGGGGAGATGGGGGACAGCCACGTCGGTCTGCAGGCAAGGCTCATGAGTCAGGCGCTCCGCAAGCTCACCGGAGCGATCAGTGCGTCCAAGACCACCGCGATCTTCATCAACCAGCTGCGCGAGAAGGTCGGCGTGATGTTCGGCTGTCTGTCGTACGACACGCGCGTCACGCTGGCGGACGGCACCCAGGAGAAGATCGGCACCATCGTCACCCAACGCATGCCGGTCGAGGTGCTCTCGTACGACCCGACGGTCGGCAAGATCGTGCCGAAGAAGGTCGTGAACTGGTTCGACAACGGGGAGACCGACGAGTTCCTCCAGATCACTGTGGCCCGCCCCGGCGGCAACGGCCGTGCGCAGATGGGCCTGACGCGCAACCACCTGGTCCGTACGCCCGGAGGATGGCGCGAGGCAGGGGAGCTGGCCGTGGGAGATCGGGTCCTGCTGTCCCAGCCGCACCGACTCAGCCCGCAGCAGTGGGAGGTGGTCCGCGGCAGCCTGATGGGCGGTGGCGCTCTCTCCAAGAGCCGGGTGCCGGGAAGCCTCACCACACGCTTCCGGATGAGCCACGGGGCGAAGCAGCTCGAGTACCTCGACTGGAAGGCGTCGCTCTTCGGCAACATCGGCCAGTCCCGCTCGACCACTTCCACGGGCGCCGGTGTGGTGACTCTGACGCCCCTACCTGAGCTTGCAGAGCTGCGAGAGCGCGTCTACCGCAGCGACGGCCTGAAGGAGTTCGACTGGGACTACCTCAAGGCCCTGTCCCCGCTCTCGCTCGCGATCTGGTACATGGACGACGGAAGCTTCGCGGACAGTGCCGGTGGTCGCTCCGAGATCTCCGTTGCGTCGATGAGTCCGGAGTCGCGGGAGCGACTCGTGGCCCACCTGACCGACACGTTCGAGATCCGACCCCAGCTCGTGGAGAAGGGCAGTCGTGGAACGCCGTTCCTCGTCTTCGATGCCGACGAGACCGCGAAGCTGCACGCGATCATCGCGCCGTACGTCCACCCGTCGATGGACCACAAGCTTCTCGAGCGCTTCCGCGGTCAGTTCCAGGTGACGCCTGAGTTCACGCCGCCGGTCCTGCTTCCGGTACCCACGCCGGTGCTCGACATTCGGGTCAAGCCGAAGACCCGGTCCATGCACCGGTTCGACATCGAGGTCGAGGACTCGCACAACTACCTCGCCGACGGGGTCATCGTCCACAACAGCCCCGAGACGACCAGTGGTGGTAAGGCGCTGAAGTTCTATGCCTCTGTGCGGCTCGACGTCCGGCGGATCGAGACGCTGAAGGACGGTCAGGACGCGGTGGGTAACCGAGTCCGGGTCAAGGTCGTGAAGAACAAGTGCGCTCCGCCGTTCCGCCAAGCAGAGTTCGACATCCTGTTCGGCGAGGGGATCAGTCGAGAGGGCAACCTCATCGACCTCGGCGTCGAGCACGGCATCATCCGCAAGGCCGGTGCGTGGTACACCTACGAGGGCGACCAGCTCGGCCAGGGCAAGGAGAACGCCCGCAAGTTCCTCAAGGACAACCCCGACCTCACCGAGGAGCTGGAGAAGAAGATCAAGGAGAAGCTCGGCATCGGTCCGCAGGTCGATGCTGCGCCCGATGAGGCCGGCGCCGAAGACTTCTAGCGACTATGCGATCCTCGGGTGGGTCACGTCGCTCGGCTCACAAGGCGAAGCGACGCAATCCTGCACGTACGACTGGTGACGGACCGGATGTGGAGCGTGACGAGCAGGGCGCGGAGGACCCCGAGCCTGCCGTTGATCCCGAACGGGTAGCCCGCACGATTGCACTGCGCCAACTCGCAGTACAGCCGCGTTCCCGTGCCGAGCTCGAGCGAGCCTTGAGGCGGCGAGGTGTCGCCGAGGACGTCATCGAGCGCGTGCTGGGGCGGTTCTCCGAGGTCGGGCTCATCGACGATGCCGCCTTCGCGCGCGCCTGGGTCGAGTCGCGGCACGCCGGCAAAGGGCTGGCCCGCCGCGCCCTCGCCCACGAGCTACGGCGACGCGGCGTGGAAGAAGACCACGTGGACGCGGCACTCGACGAGCTGACACCCGAGCAGGAGCTCGAGACCGCCCAGGCGTTGGTGCGGCGGCGGCTGCGTGTGCTTCACGGCGTCGACAGTCGGACGCGGATCCGTCGGCTCGTGGCGATGCTGGCCCGCAAGGGATACCCCGCCGGCCTCGCACTCCGGGCAGTACGTGATGTGCTGAGCGAGGAAACGGCACAGTCAGGCGACCTCTCCCAGGACGGCGTGGACGAGCTCACGGCACTGGAGGAGTTCGCCTACGACCAGTCGCCCGAGGCGTCCGAGGCCAACGCCTGAGCTGGAGAGCCACAAGCGTCCCACCTCGCGGCTACCGAGATCGGAACCGATCCCGGCAACGACTGGCAATCTGCAACACAACTTGGTAACAAAGCTACCCTCTTGTGCTGCAGTGTTGCAGGGTCTGTGTGATCGGGCGCCGCCTACGTATGGTCGTGTGCCCTGAGACACGAATGATCAATGTCATATCGAGGAGTGCCCACGATGCGGATGGCGCGTGTTCTCGCCGTTGCGGCAGCGGCTGCGCTGGTGGTGGCCGGCTGTGGATCCGACGGCGAACCCGAAGCCGAGGGTCCTAAGCAGAAGATTCTTCACAGCACGCTGGGACAGAGCGTGGACACGTTCCTGCCCGCGGATTCCAACGTCGGCGACAACATCGGCGTCGACGACGTGCTCTTCTCCGGCCTCGTGCGCTACGACAACGAGACCGGTGAGCCGTACAACTACATGGCGGAGAGCATCACGTCCGACGACAACATCACCTGGACGATCAAGATCAAGAAGGGCTGGAAGTTCCACAACGGCGAGCCCGTCGACGCCCACGCCTACGCCCGGGCGTGGAACGCCGCCGCCTACGGCCCGAACGCCTTCGCCAACAACTACTTCTTCGAGAAGTTCGTCGGCTACGACGAGATGCAGGGCGAGGTGGAGGAAGACGACGAGGGCAACGTCACGGTGATCGAGGAGCCGAAGGCCAAGGAGCTCTCCGGTGTGAGAGTGGTCGACGACTACACCCTCGAGGTCAAGCTCAAGGACCCGTTCGCCGGCTTCCCGACGATCTTGGGTTACACCGGCTTCTTCCCGATGGCACAAGAATGCGCCGACAACCTGGACAAGTGCGCTGTGGAGCCGATCGGCAACGGACCGTTCCGATTCGTCTCGTGGGACAGGGGCCAGAAGCTCATTGCTGAGCGGTGGAAGGGCTACAAGGGTGACGAGGCTCCCGACTACGACCGCATCGAGTGGCGGGAGTACGGCGAGAACGAGGTGTCGTGGCCGGACTTCCAGGCCGGTGACATCGACCTGTCCGCGCCGCCACCGGAGCAGTGGGCGTCGGCGATGAACGATCCCGAGCTTTCCGAGCGGATGGTCCAGCGGGAGACCACGGCGCTCACCTACCTGGGCTTCCCGCTCTACCGCGGTGAGCCCTGGACGAACCCCGACTTCCGCAAGGCCATCGCGCTGGCGATCGACATCGACACGATCATCGAGCAGGTCGTGCCCGGCCGGTACATCCGAGCCACGAGCTGGGTGCCCCCCAACGTGCTCGGTGGTCGAGAGGGTGTGTGCGAGTACTGCCGGTTCGACCCTGAGGAGGCGAAGCGGCTGCTCGCCAAGGCCGGCGGTTGGCCGAAGGGCAAGAAGATGAAGATCGCGCTCGGAGCGGACGAGACCCAGGAGGCGATCTTCAAGGCGATCGGCGACCAGCTGAAGCTGAACCTCGGCATCGACTACGAGCTCGTGCCGAGCGAGGAGTTCTTCAGCTTGCGCTCGGCGCGGAAGTTCGAGGGACCGTTCCGCAACAACTGGTACGCCGACTACAACCTCAACGAGAACTACCTCCGCCCGGTGTACTCCAGTGGAGACCCGGAGAACGGCAACACGAACTTCGGCTACTACAACGAGGAGTTCGAGAAGAAGCTCGACGAGGCTGACCGGTCGGAGAGCACGGAGGAGGCCGTGAAGCTCTACCAGGAGGCTGAGGACATCCTGGCGGAGGACTTCCCGACCATCCCGCTGTACGTCAGCAACTCGATCGTCTTCTACAGCGATCGGCTCGACAACGTGAAGCTCAACCCGTTCAGTGGCGCGGTCGAGCTTCGCCAGCTGAAGATCGTCGAGTGACCCATCTCAAATGACCAGGCGTGGGGAGTGTGCACCTCCCACGGGAGGTGCCCGCACATGGTGAGGGCAACACGCACCTCCTCACGCCTGGTCATATGGGGGCAGGGAAGGCACGGAGGAGGACGCTGAGGCCGTGGGCAGTTACGTCGCTCGGCGGGTGCTGCAGGGGATCTTCACCCTCTTTCTCGTCTTCTTCCTGCTACATGTCCTCACGACCCTGGCCATCCAGGTGAATGGGAATCCCGCCCTTGCCTTCTTCGGCGAGAAGGTTCCCACGCAGTCGCAGCTCCTCGAGGTGAAGAAGCGCTACAACCTCGACGACCCGTGCTTCGAACAGCTCGGCAATCCCTGCCTCCGCCCGTTCGTCGAACGTCTCAACGCCTATCTGCACGGCGACTTCGGCACCAACCTCCGCGGGGACCAGGCCGTCACGGAGATGGTGGCGACCGCCGCGCCGAACACGCTGCGCCTCTTCACGGTCGTCACCATCACCTGGCTCATCGTGGGGATGCTGCTCGGGTCACTCGCCGCGCGTTTTCGCGGGAGGCTGCCGGACCACTCGATCCGCTCGCTCAGCATCCTGATCGACGCGTTCCCCGTCTTCGTGATGCTGCTGGTCTACAAGTACATCGTCGCCGTGCCGGTCGAGCGGTGGATGGACGACCGCTTCGGTGACGAAGCCTTCCCCACCTTGATGTTCAAGCCGTCGTTCGATCCGGACCATCCCTGGGCGACGGTCGTAGTCCCGGGATTCCTGCTCGGTGTCACGGGCTCTGCCGCCTTCATCCGGTTGGTACGAGCCAGCCAGCTGGAGAACTACCACGCCGACTACGTACGTACGGCACGGGCGAAAGGGCTCGGCGATGCCCGGGTCACGGTGTTCCACATCATCCGGAACTCGTCGATCCCTGTCGTGACCGCGATCGGCTTCGTCTTCGCCGACGCGCTGGCCGGTGCGGTCATCACCGAGGGCTTGATGAACATCTACGGCATGGGTGGTCTGTTGTGGCGTGCGGTACGCGAGAGCGAGGTCTCGGTGGTCGCCGGGATGGTCTCCCTGCTCGCGGTCGTCGTCCTCGTCGTCAACGTCCTGGTCGATCTCGCCTACGCTGCGCTGGATCCGAGGATTCGCTATGACTGACCCCACTACCGCTGCCAACATCGCGGCCGAGAGCCACGGTGGTCCGGTCGCACGGTCGCTGTGGGCGGAAGCCTTTCGTACGCTGAGCCGCAGGCCGTCCGTGATCATCGCGGCGGTGGTCGTGGCCTTCTTCGTCGTCGTGGCGGCGTTCCCCACGCTGTTCACCCGTACCGATCCGCAGCGGTGCGACATCAGACAGTCCAAGATCCGGCCGCAATGGTTCGACGGCCCGCACCCGTTCGGGACCGACCTGCACGGGTGCGATCTTTTGGCCCAGCTGGTGCACGGTGCCCGGCCGTCCCTGCTGCTCGCCGCGATCGTGGTGGGTTCCTCGGTGCTGATCGGGCTGGTCCTCGGGAGTCTCGCCGGCTACTACCTCGGTGTCATCGATGCGGTGGTATCCCGCGCCGTCGAGGTCTTTCTCGTCATTCCCCTTCTGTTGGCGGCCCTTCTCGTGCTGTCCATCTTTCGCAACGTCGACTTCGGGGACGGCCAGCTCGCCGTGCTCGCGCCACCGGCGATCGTGCTGACGATGTTCGCGTGGATGGGATACACCCGCTACGTCCGGGCGAGCGTGCTCGAGACGAAGAACCTCGACTACGTCGTCGCCGCGCGCGTGCTGGGCGCCTCGGACCTGCGGATCATCTTCCGGCACATCCTGCCCAATGCGATCGCACCAGTCACGGCGCTCATTCCGACCGCGGTCGCCGGCATCATCGCCGCCGAGGCCACGCTCGCGTTCCTGGGTATCGGGGTCCGGCCACCGGCGATCAGCTGGGGAATCATGATCTCCAACAGCACCGACTGGTTCACCGGCGGATATCCGCACCTGCTGCTCTTCCCGCTCGCGTGTCTGATCGCGACCATCTTGGCCCTTGTCGTACTCGGCGACGCCCTGCGCGACGCCCTCGACCCGAAGCTGCGGTGAGGTAGGCGCATGAGTGTTCCCTTGCTGGAAGTCGACGATCTCGTGGTGGAGTTCCACACCGCAGACGGCGTCGTGCGGGCGGTGAACGGCCTCTCGTGGTCGGTGAATGCAGGGGAAACGCTTGCCATCGTGGGCGAGTCGGGCAGTGGCAAGAGCGTCAGCGTCCAGGCCGTCATGGGGCTGCTGCAGATGCCGCCCGCACGGATCGTGCGCGGGCAGATCCGGTTCGAGGGCCAGGACCTGCTGTCCATGGGGCGACGACAGCACCGCGCGATGTGCGGCGAGCGGATCGCCATGGTGTTCCAGGACGCGTTGGCAGCACTCAATCCCGTGTACTCGGTCGGTTACCAGCTGGCCGAGGCGCTTGTCGTACGCAAAGGGCTTTCTCGCCGCGACGCCAGGCGCCGTGCCATCGAGCTGCTGGAGCTCGTGAAGGTGCCGAACCCCAGCCAGCGCGTGAAGGACTACCCGCATCAATTCTCGGGCGGCATGCGACAACGCGTGATGATCGCGATGGCTCTCGCCCTGGAGCCCGACGTGCTGATCGCCGACGAGCCGACGACGGCGTTGGACGTCACCGTGCAAGCCCAGATCATGCGGCTCCTCGCCGAGATCCAGGCCGAGCGGCAGATGGCGCTCATCCTCATCACACACGACCTGGGGGTGGTCGCCAACGTGGCCGACCACATCACCGTGATGTACGCCGGACGGGCCGTCGAGCAGGCCGGGGTGTACGACATCTTCGCGGCCCCCGCCCACCCGTACACCAAGGCGCTGCTGCGCTCGATTCCACGCGTCGACATGAAGGGCAGGGAGCTGGAGGTCATCGCGGGGCGGCCGCCCGTGCTGACCGACATCCCGCCCGGATGTGCGTTCCATCCGCGCTGTCAGTACGCGCAGGACGTCTGCCGCACCGAATGGCCAGAGCTTCGTGATCTGGGCGGCGGCCGGAAGTCGGCCTGCCACTTCGCCGAGAGCGTCCTCGATGGGACCGTCGAGAGCCCAGCTGATGGAGATGGCGGTCCGGGAGTGACTGAGAGTCGCGGAATGCGAGGTGCCGGTGTCTGAACCCATCCTCGAGGTCGAGAACCTGGTCAAGCATTTCCCGGTCCGATCCGGGTTCGTGTTCAAGCGCACGATCGGTCACGTGCAGGCGGTCGACGGCGTGAGCCTCTCCTTGCGCCAGGGCGAGACCCTCGGCCTGGTGGGTGAATCGGGGTGTGGCAAGTCCACACTCGCCAGGCTGCTCGTCGGCGTCGAGAAGCCGACCAGCGGCACCATCCGGATCGCCGGCGAGGATGTGACGAAGCTGGGGCGTGCCGGCATCCGAAAGCTGCGCCGGAACATCCAGATGGTGTTCCAGGATCCCTACACATCGCTCAATCCGCGGATGTCCGTCGGTGCGATCGTGGGCGAGCCGTTCGTCATCCATCCGGATGCCACTCCCAAGCAGGGCAAGGACCGTGCCGTCAAGGAACTGCTCGAGCTCGTAGGCCTCGATCCGGACCACATCAACCGCTACCCGCACCAGTTCTCAGGTGGCCAGCGCCAGCGGATCGGGATCGCCCGAGCACTGGCGCTCCGCCCCAAGATCCTGATCTGCGACGAGCCGGTGTCGGCGCTGGACGTGTCGATCCAGGGTCAGGTCATCAACCTGCTGAAGCGGCTTCAGGACGAGCTCGGGTTGGCGTACCTCTTCATCGCGCACGACCTGTCGGTCGTACGCCATATCGCCGACCGGGTGGCGGTGATGTATCTCGGCCGGATCGTCGAGGAGGGCAGCGACGTTCAGGTGTACGACCGGTCGATGCATCCGTACACCCAAGGACTGCTCTCGGCCGTGCCGATCCCCGACCCGACGCTGCGTGGAAACCGTGACGAGATCGTGCTGGAAGGTGACGTGCCGTCCCCGATGGATCCGCCGTCCGGGTGTCGTTTCCACACCCGCTGCTGGCGGGCCCGGGAGGTGGATCCGTCCGTCCCGGAAGCCTGCCGTACCAAGGATCCGGTCCTGCGCGTCGGGGACGACGGCCACGCGGTCGCGTGCCATTTCGCCAAGGAACGTGACGTCGTCCATGAGCGCACCTGACGGACCCGGCGCGGCCGCCGTCGATCAACGGCCTGATCCTCATGTCGGGGCGAACTCGTTGGCCTGAGCTCGGCCTGTGGCGCTAGCGTGCTGGGCATGGCGATTGAGGTGAGGGTCGCGCAGGAAGGCGACCGCGAGGAGATCTGGGCGCTGGGACAGCAGGCGTTCCAGACGACCTTCCGTGAGTACAACGAGGCTGACGATCTCAGCTCCACGCCCCTGGACCGTCGGCTCGTTGCTGTCGACAACGGACGCGTCATCGGTGCGTTACGGGTCTGGGAGCTCGGCCAGTACTTCGGCGGCCGCAAGGTGCCCATGGGCGGCATGGCAGGGGTGGCGGTCGAGGCCGCACATCGGGGGAGAGGCGTGGCGTCGCAGCTGCTGCGCCACAGCTTGACGGCCATGCGCGAGCGGGGTGAGGTGATCTGCACCCTCTACCCCATGAACCATGCGCTCTACCGTCGCCACGGGTGGGAGATCGCCGGCACGTTCCCGCGGCATCTCCTCGACCTGCGGGCGTTGCGTGACCTTTCCAAGCCTTCGGGGGACTACACGTTCCGCCGCTCCACTGAAGACGACCTTGCCACCCTGCGGCAGCTGCACGAGTCCGTCGTGTGCGAGGAGCCCGGCAATGTGTGGTACGGCCACGACTTCGCGGCCCGCCGGCTGCTGAACTACCGGGGACATCAAGACGTCTACGTCGCCGAGCGGGATGGCGGAATCGTCGGCAGCATCACCCTGGGTCGGCACGACGCGCCCGAGGGCCGTGGCAGCTTCGCTCTGGAGGTACGCAACCTCGTCGCGGTCGATCTCGATGCCGAGCTCGCGCTGCTTCACCTCGCGGGTTCGTATCATCCGGTCGCGGAGGTCGCCTACGTCGTCTGGCCGCAGTCGTACGCCCTGCCGCTCATGCTGGGCGAACGTGTGATGGCGCCACACGCCGGAGGGTGGTGTTGGATGACGCGGCTGGTCGACGCGCCAGGGGCCGTCGCCGCACGTGGCTATCCGGACGACGTGGATGTCGAGGTGCATCTCGATGTCGTCGACGATCTAGTGCCGGAGAACTCCGGACCTGCGGTGTTGCGGGTGAAGAACGGCCAGGGCGAGTTGTATGCCGGCGGTCGAGGTGACGTGCGCCTGTCGGTGGGAGGCTTCGCCGCGCTCTACACGGGTTGGGCGAGCCCGGTGCGCCTCCGTCGGCTGGGGCTGCTCGAAGGTGCTGGCGAGGCCGAGCTGCGAGCGCTCGACCGGGCGTTCATCAGTCGCACCCCGTGGGCCAGGGAGTTCTTCTGACGACCGCACGATGGCCTTGGCGGGCGAACACTGGCTTGAGGCCCGCCAAGGCTACGGCTCACAAGCACCGCGAGGCTAGGCCGCGCGGTCGTAGTCACTCCGCTTCCACGCCAGGACGGCGAAGATCTGGATCACCGCTGACTGCTCGAGGGTCTCGGGTCGGTACGACGGATCGTACGGACCGCCACCCGACGGCGGGAACCGGAACAGTCCGAGCTCCGGGTCCCGGTTGCGGTTCCACGTGAGCTCGGCGTAGTTCTCGACCACGTCGCGATACGCCTTGTCGCGTGCCAGGGAGTCGAGCAGGAGCAGGTTCTTGAAGAAGATGGCGTTGAAGATCGCGGGCTGGTCGTAGTAGCGGTCGTCGGTGGTCCAGTACGCGATGGCTGCGGCCGCGTCAGCTTGCGCGTTCTGCAAGTAGGACTTGTCTCCCGTGGCGCGATAGAGCAAGGCGCCCGCCCCGATCATCGCGCCGGAGTTGTAGATCCACAGTGTCTCGTTGACCGTTCCGTCGAGCGAGATGTCGTTCCAGTACAGTCCGTCCGGCGAACGTAGGCACTGCCTGTTCCATGCGTACAGCCGGTTTGCCCATTCCAGGTACGACGGCTTTCTCGTGATCTCGAACAGGTGGGCCGCGAGCTCTGCTGCCAGTCCGGTCACGTTGGCCGCGCGGATCGAGGTCCACGAGGCGTCGACCCAGAACATGCCGCCCGGGCAGGCATGGGTGGGATCGGTGTCCCATCCCCCGGTGAGAACCGTGAAGACCTGCTCGGCGCGGTTCCTCGCCGAGGCCTTCCCGGTCAGCCGGTAGTGGCGTACGAACTCCAGACCAACGATCGCGTTGTCGTCATAGAAGAGGTCTCCGCCGCCTCCGAGCGGGGGGACGACGTAGGACGCGTATCCCGGCGGCTTGCGCTCGGTGCTCCAATAGGCGCGCAGGCCGAGAAAACGCTCTCGTACGTCGTCCGCATAACGCCGGCCAGCACCCGGCATCACGCTGAGATCGATGGTCGCCGCGGTGGCTTCACGCATAGGCCACAGGTAGGAGTACGTGTTGTCGGTGGCCTCGTGCGGATACTTCTCCTGGTAGAGGTAATGCTGCTTTCGCCCGAGATAGAGGTAGCGCTGCAACGCGTCGTACGACACTTCTGCGCGGTGCGCCCACGTGGACCGGCTCGTCGCCTGCTCGCTCGCAGGCATTGCCGACGCCTGACCGGTGGTCGCCAGCCCGCTCATGAGAACGACGCCAACAAGGAGCGCGGCCGCGCGGCGGGATCGAAGCCGAACCATGGCGAGGTCTTCCGTGAGACAAGGGTGAGGGTTGCGGGCAATCGCTCAGCATGCCCTCACCCTCGTGCCGCGTCGACGCGGCTGGCCGGCTTCGGTCTGGATCTGGCCGATCAGGTCAGCGCGGACTCGTCGGGAATGTTGGCCGCGCGCGCAGGAAGGGGAGTCGTACCCCTCCGCCGCATCCGCGCTTCGACCCATTCCGCGAGCTTGGAGAGCGCGTAGTTGACGACGATGAAGAACGCGGCGATGACGATCCCGACCGCTAGCGGGTTGCGGTAGAGCGGATTGATGAAGATCAGCTGGCCGATCCGTGTCACGCCCGGTGCCGCGATGATGTAGCCGAGTGCGGTGTCCTTGAGGGCCACGATGCACTGGCTGATGATGGCGGGGAGCATCGCGCGCACCGCCTGCGGTGACAGGATCTCGGTCATCACCTGGTACTTGCGCATGCCCAGGGCGTATCCCGCTTCGCTCTGCCCGCGAGGAACGGCGAGGATTCCGGCCCGGAAGATCTCGGCGAGCACCGATCCGTTGTAGAGCGTGAGGCCCAGGACCAGTGACCAGAAGGTCCCGATCACGTTCCCGATGCCGAGGAAGATGAAGAGAATGAGCAGCACGAGCGGGACGGCTCGGAAGAACTCCACGATCGCGACGCTCGGCACGCGCAGGATGGCGTGATCGGAAAGCCGGCCGAAGGCGAAGACCGCTCCGTAGGCTACCGCCAGCGCGATGGCTGCGGCCGCCGTCACGAGTGTGACACCCATCCCCTGGACGAGCGCCCCGAGAATCCGCGGGTTGCCGAACGCCGTCCACTTGTCTGGAGTGATCTGCTCCTTCTGCCACAGGGTCCACAGGACCCAGGCGAGGACGGCCGCGAGTCCGGCTAGCCCGACGACTGTGTAGATGCGGTGGCGGACGCGTGCCTTGGGCCCGGGCACGTCGAAGAGAACTGCGCTCACCGAGCCACCCCCACTCGCCGCTCGAACCGCGCCGCCACCGCCGAGATGACGAAGACGATGACGATGTAACCGGCCGCGATACCGCAGAAGTTGTAGATCAGCGTGCCGGGGAAGTCCTTGTTGAGCCTGGTGAGCTGGTACGTCGCTTCCACGACACCGAACGCCGAGGCGACCGAGGTGTTCTTGGTCAAGGCGATGTAGACGCTCGCCAGCGGCGGGATCGCTGCTCGGAAAGCTTGCGGGAGCACGACCAGGCGCAGCGCCTGCCCGAACGTCATGCCAAGCGAACGAGCCGCCTCGATCTGTCCCGCATGGATCGTGTTGATGCCGGAGCGCACCACTTCGCAGACGAACGACGCGGTGTACGACGAGAGCGCAACCACCGCGAGCCAGAAGTACTGCCCACGAAGGATGCCGAGCTGGGGGAACCCGAACACCACGATGATGAAGACCACGACGAGCGGTGTGTTACGGAGCAAGGTCACGTAACTTGAGCCGAAGGCCCGCAGCGGTGGCACGGGCGACACGCGCATGGCCGCGAGCAACGTACCCACGATGGTGGCGAAGAGCAGCGACCACGCGAGCAGCTCGAGCGTGACGCTGAATCCCGACCACAGCCGGGAGACGAGTTCCTGCCAGTACACGAGAGCGTTTCCTCACCTTTCGTCCGCACGGGCACACCAGGCTAGGCCAGGTTCTGCGGTAAGTCGGCAACGAGCGTGGTGCCCGGCTCGAGCTACGCCGGGCACCACGCAAGGCCTCGCTACTCGCAGGGATCCGGCTTCGGCGGCTTCGGAGTCTCGACACCCGACTGGCCGAGCGTCGCCTCGAAGGCCTTGGCCCACGTGCCGTCCTCGATCGCCTCGTTGATGGTCTGGGTGAGGAACTTGCACATCTCGGTGTCACCGTGCTTGTAGCCGATGCCGTAGCGCTCCTCGGTGAACACCGGGCCGACGACCTCGAGCTCGTCCGGACGCTGCGCGGCGTAGCCGAGCAGGATCGCCCCGTCGGTGGTGACGGCATCAACCGAGCCGTTGAGCAGCTGCTCCACGCAGGCGGAGTAGGTGTCGAACGGCACGGGGTTCGCACCGTAGTCCTGCACCACGCGGTCGAGCGAGGTCGAGCCCTTCACCGAGCAGGTCTTGACGTCGGCGAGCTGCTTCGGGTCGTTGATGGTGTCCTTGTCCTCCTCACGGACCAGGAGCTGCTGGCCCGTGACGTAGTACGGTCCAGCCTGGCCGACCACGGCACGACGCTCGTCAGTGATGGAGTACGACGCCACCACGATGTCGACGGTGCCTCGCTGCAGGAACGGCTCCCGGTTGTCCGAGACTGTTTCCTTCCACTCGATGTTCTCCGGCGGGATGCCGAGCTTGCCAGCGATGATCTTGCCGATCTCGATGTCGAAGCCGGTCGGCTCGTCGGCTCCGGGCTCGAGGTAGCCGATGCCGGGCTGGTCGAACTTGACCCCGATCGTGATCTTGCCCTGCTCGGCCAGCCTCGCCATCGTCGTACCCTCGGCGAACTGAGGGTTCTCTACGACCTCGACGTCGACGCCGCCGCTGTTCGTACCACAGGCACTGAGCGCCAACGCAGCGACTGCGCCGGCCCCCAGCAGCCGTAGCCTGCTCACTCGCATAACGTCCCTCTCTTAAAGATGTCCCGTTCTCTTCTCAGGTCCCGGGGATCCGTCCCGGGCCAATACTCATCGATTGCCAGGGTTCGTCCTGCATCGATATCGCTCGGGTCCTAGTGCTGCAAGATCTTTGATAGGAAATCCTTTGCTCGTGCGGATTGCGGGTTCGTGAAGAACTCCTGCGGCGTGCGTTCCTCGACGATCTGACCGTCTGCCATGAAGGCGACCCGATCCGCCGCGTTGCGCGCGAAGCCCATCTCATGGGTCACCACGACCATCGTCATGCCGCCTTGGGCGAGGTCGACCATGACGTCGAGGACCTCTTTGATCATCTCCGGGTCGAGCGCGGAGGTCGGCTCATCGAAGAGGATGACCTTGGGATCCATGGCAAGTGCTCGGGCGATGGCCACCCGTTGCTGCTGACCACCGGACAGCTGCGCCGGATACTTGTTGGCCTGGTCAGCCACACCGACCCGCTGGAGAAGCTGTCGCGCCTTCTCCTCCGCCTCCTGGCGTGGCCGCTTGCGCACCTTGATGGGTCCGAGCGTGACGTTCTCCAGCACGGTCTTGTGCTGGAAGAGGTTGAACGACTGGAAGACCATTCCGACGTCGGCTCGGAGCTGGGCGAGCGCCTTGCCTTCCTCGGGCAGCTTCTGACCGTCGAGCCAGATCTCGCCGGAGTCGATCGGCTCGAGGCGGTTGATCGTGCGACAGAGCGTCGACTTGCCCGATCCGGATGGGCCGATCACCACGACGACCTCGCCAACGTTGATCCTGAGATTGATGTTCCGGAGCACGTGCAAGTCGCCGAAGTACTTGTTCACGTTCTCCAAGACCACCAACGGGCGCCCGTTTCCCCGCCCGGTCGCAGCTGACGCGGTCGGGTCGTGGGCTCCGGCGTTCGTCCCCCGGGCTGGCACATCGCTCGTGTCAGTCATGACAGGGCAAGCTACCTTTCTTCCCGGCTGTGCGCGAGATGGCCGCGCCGAACCGTAACCCGACTGACGCGAATGATCGCCAGCCGGTATGGAATCGTGACGTTATGCACATGAATGGATGCATATCGTCTTCGTGTCTGTGTGGAGCGTACAGTCTGGCCGATCGTGTGAACGGAGCCTCGGGCTACCGCCCGGCTACCGCTGCACGGCCTCGCGCGAGGCGGCGCGACCCACGCCGTACGCTGGACCCGTCATGACGTACGGCAACCAACTCCTCGCTGACACCGACGCGCCGAGCGGCCCGTCCGCCCGCCGCACGTACGACGTGCGCACGTTCGGCTGCCAGATGAACGTGCACGACTCCGAGCGGCTGGCCGGGCTGCTGGAACAGGCGGGCTACGTACGTGCTCGCAACGGGGACGAGGCCGATGTCGTGGTGTTCAACACCTGTGCTGTGCGCGAGAACGCCGACAACCGGCTCTACGGCAACCTCGGCCTCCTCGCGCCGGTCAAGCGGCAGCGGCCCGGCATGCAGATCGCAGTCGGTGGGTGCCTGGCTCAGAAGGACCGGGGCGAGATCCTGCGGCGGGCGCCGTGGGTCGACGTCGTCTTCGGCACACACAACATCGGCTCCCTGCCGGTCCTGCTGGAGCGGGCGCGGGTGTTGGGCGAGGCGCAGGTGGAGATTGCCGAGTACCTCGAGACGTTCCCCTCGACGCTGCCGACCCGACGCGAGTCGCCGTACGCCGCATGGGTGGCGATCAGCGTGGGGTGCAACAACACCTGCACCTTCTGCATCGTGCCCGCCTTGCGTGGCAGGGAGAAGGACCGCCGGCCCGGCGATGTCCTTGCCGAGATCAAGGCGTTGGTCGCCGAAGGCGTACTCGAGGTGACGTTGCTGGGGCAGAACGTCAATGCGTACGGCGTGGAGTTCGGCGACCGGTTCGCGTTCGGCAAGCTGCTGCGGGCGTGCGGTGAGATCGAGGGTCTGGAACGCGTGCGCTTCACCTCGCCGCATCCGCGCGACTTCACCGACGACGTGATCGCCGCGATGGCCGAGACGCCGAACGTCATGCACCAGCTCCACATGCCGCTGCAGTCCGGCTCGGATGCGGTGCTGCGTGCCATGCGGCGTTCGTACCGCCAGGCGCGCTACCTCGAAATCGTCCGCAAGGTGCGCGAGGCGATGCCCGACGCCGCGATCACGACCGACATCATCGTGGGCTTCCCGGGGGAGACCGAGGCGGACTTCGAGGAGACGCTGCACGTCGTGCGGGAGGCCCGGTTCGCAGGGGCGTTCACCTTCCAGTACTCGAAGCGTCCTGGCACGCCGGCGGCGGAGATGCCCAACCAGGTGCCGAAGCCGGTGGTGCAGGAGCGGTACGAGCGACTCGTCGCGCTGGTCGAGGAGATCGCGCTGGCCGAGAACACCGCGCAGGTCGGGCGGGAGCTCGAGGTGCTCGTCGCCGAGGGCGAGGGGCGCAAGGACGCGGCGACCGCGCGGATGAGCGGTCGGGCGCCGGACAACCGATTGGTCCACTTCACCCCGGTTCTGGCGGATGGGGAGCGTGCGGCGATTCGCCCCGGCGATTTCGTCCGCGTCAAAATCACGCGAGCTGCGCCGCATCACCTGCTCGCCGAGGGCCCGGTGCTCGGCGTCCGCAGGACCCGGGCCGGCGATGTGTGGGAAGCCCGGCACAACGCAGACGCAGGTCGAGAGGATCGCCGAGTGCTGCTGGGCATGCCCTCCCTGCCCCCTCGACAATGACCACGCCTCAGCTCCGACAATGACCACGCATCGGGTGCTGCCTTGAGCTCCCCGCGGCCTCGACGCCGTGTGGGGGTGGAAAAATCCGCGTCAGGATCATGGCCGCTCAGACGTGCTGGCCTGGGATGCGGCGTTCAGATATGGCGCATGGATGCAGCGTTCGAGAGATGCGAGGCTCGGTAGTTGCTGCGCTGCGGCACGCAGGGGCGGGCAGTGACGCGGCGTTCGGTGGCTGTGGTCAGTGGCGCGGCTACCGCCGTCCTGGCGGGGCGACGATGTACGAGGCGTACGCGGTGCGCGTGAACACCCGCCGAGCTGTCTCCTAAGCAGGCTGTTCGGAGAAGATCGTCGGGCTGAATGCCCATACGGATCGTGGAGTTGCAGAAAGCCGTGCTTAGCTGAACGAGCCATACAGGCCGGGCTCGAAGCCGAGCCACACGGGCCGGGAGTTCAACGGGATCCCGCGAATCCCTGGATGTGCAACGCGACACGCGGCCGCGTACCACGTCCGCGTACATCCCACGGACTTTCACACCCTTACATGGCGTCGACGCCGCGGAGAGCTCAAGGCAGCACCGGATGCGTGGTCATTGTCGGAGCTGAGGCGTGGTCAGTGTCAGAGGTGACGCCTGGTCATTTGTCAGGGGGCGGGGGTGAGGCCGTTGACACGTACGCCTCGCCAGCCCTCGGTCGGGAAGCCCGGAGCGTCCGGCGCCGGGTCGTTTGGTGCGCGACCCCAACCGGCGGCCATCATCGCGACGGCGTAGAGCAGCCCGCCGTTGCCGGGAAGGTAGAGCGGCAAGGTCTGCGCACGTTGGAAGTTGTGGCCGTTGCCGAGATAGCGGTTCTTCGGCGTGTCGAGCAGCAGCGCCTCCACGGCGAGCTCCGGAAGGCCGGACCGGCATGCCGTCATGGCGAGCAGCGGGTAGTCCCAGCCCCACGTGTCGGCCCAGTCCCAGTGCTCGAGGACGTGCCGCAACGTCGCGCGCATCCGTTCGTGGTCCACAAGACCGGTGTCCGGTACGAATCCCAGCGCCCCGACCATCGACGGATGGCCTTCGAGGGTGGTGACCGGATGCTCCAGCTCCACGTAGACCCCGTCACGCACCGGTAGCGGTGCGAGCTGGCTCGCCACGGCGTCCCAGAACACGACGCGGGGAAGCCCCAGACGTTCCCGCCACGCCTGCGCGGTCTGCAGCCCCCATCGCCAGTAGCTGAGCTCGAACGT
Source organism: Actinopolymorphaceae bacterium (assembly GCA_036564245.1). Lineage (GTDB taxonomy): Bacteria > Actinomycetota > Actinomycetes > Propionibacteriales > Actinopolymorphaceae > Thermasporomyces. The sequence goes on along the minus strand of DATCKU010000016.1, from coordinate 9,250 downwards.
CGGGTTCTTCGCCATATGCCGGTCGCGGTAGCCCTTCTCCTGAGCCGACACCAGGGGTGGTCCGAGCTCGAAGCACTCGCGGCTCGGGTTCCAGCTGGCGTACGACGCCATGAACGTCGCCGACTCGAACACGAGCGACGCAAAGCGTTCGAGCGTGCGCCGACTCGGACGGGCCCGCCACAAAAGCTCCGACAGGTAGATCGGATGCGGTTGCTGCCAGATCAGCAAGGCGCCGATGTCGCTCGGGCTTTCCCGGCCGTCCGGCCCCACCTGCTTCGGCCACCGGGCACCGGCATAGCCCTGCTGCCGTGCGCAGTCGTGCGCAACCGGAAGGATCCGCTCGTACCAGCTCAAACTGCGCTCGAGCAGCGAGGCATGGTTCCAGAGCGTGAAATGGGCCGCGTGCCACCAGTGCATCTCCAGGTGGAACTTGCCACGCCAGCTGTTCGTCACGAGGCCGGTCTCCTGCGGAGGTGTCGACCCGGCACAGTGCACAGCGGTGAGGTACTGCGACAGCACGACCCGGCGTTCCAGCTCCTCCGCGCGGGGGTCGGTGCACGCTGCGAAGTCGACCAGTCCTCCCGTAGCCCAGAACTCCGCCCAGGCTTGCTCGGCCGCTGACAGCGTCGCGTTCACCGACTGCGGTGTCGGCGTCAGTGGCGTGGGTGAGAAGCCTGCCGTGAAGTCCAGCACCTGCAGACCCTCGGCGAAGAGCATCAGCTCGTGGTGGCCGGTCTGCTTCAGCCGGGCGCCCTGGGACCACGCGAGGCCTACGTGGTGGACGTCGTTGTCGAGGACTCGGCGGATGTCGGCCCGGCAGCCTCGGATCGAGACCTCGGTGTGGTGGCGGTTCTCGGCGTTCCAGTCACACGGGTCGCTCCAGTCGGCATTGGCGTACGGGAAGCGCACCACGACCGCGAGCTCACCGGACGCGAGGAGCGGCGAGGTGACCCGGCACGCGATGAGGTCGAGCTCAGGGTCGCAGGTCGTGATCACCTCGACCGGCTTCCCGTCGAGCTCGAACCGGCTGTCGATCCGGCCTCGCCACAGGTCCAGACGCTGGCTGATCCCGTGCAGCTCCTCCACGCGAAGCGGTCGTCCGTCGGCCCGGACGAAGCCGATCCGACCGAGGTCGATCCGGTGGGGGTTCTCCCGCAGCCACTGCCGGGCTCGTCTCGCCCGTGAGTACGTGGAGGAGTCGGCGTCGGAGATCGGGGTGTCGGTGTAGTCCGGTCCGGTCGTGGCGTACGCGACGCGGCGGCCGTCGGCCGTTTCGTACGTCTCGTACGAATCCGCCAGGGCGTAGCCGTGCGGGTTCGGCGCGGTGTGCCACGCCCACTGAGCCTGAGTGCCCAGACGCATTCCGTTCGCGTGAAAGCTCTCCAGGCTCTGCAGCCCGGTGACGTCGACCGTGAACGCGAATTCGCCGTTGCCGACCGAGAGCGGCTCGAGCGGGTCAGCGGCGGTGCGGTGAATACCGTGTCGGGTGACGAGGGTGTAGCGGTCCATCAGCATCTAGCCAAGGTCGAAGTCGTGGTAGCCGGCAACTGAGAACACCCGTGTCGGTGCCGCCCATGAAGCGCCGGCCTCGGAGAAGAGCACACCATGGCGACCACAGTGCTCGATGAGGGCGTCGACACCGTTCAAGGTGACCCAGTCCGTGCCTTCCTGTGATCGGGTGGTGAGTGCACGATGCGAGACGGGTCTGGGTCTCCCGGCGGACTCGTAGAGTCCGTTGAGGCTCAGTACGAAGCTGCGGCACATTCTAAGCGGGCACAGAAGATCACCGTGCGAGGTCCGCACCACGTCGAGAAGGTTGCGCAACAGTTCGGGTCGTTTCACCGGCTCCGAAGGCGTGTCCCGCTGGATCGGATCGTCTGGTGGGCGGAGGCTTTGCAGCTGCGAGCGGAGCTCGGCTGGCACCTGGTCGGCAAGAACGTCCGGATCGAGGGCGAGCTTTCCCGTCGTGTACCACACGGTGGCGATACCGCGTGAGCCGACGACGATGATGCGTGGATCGGTCGCTTTCTCAGCGCACAGTGTCACGGCGGCGAGAATCGTGCGCCGGTTGGTCGTTTCGATCCGTACGCATGCCGTGTCGTCGCCTGCGATGCTGTCGCGGCAGCGATAGAGCTCGGCCTGCACGGTTTCCGGAGTCGCGGGCTCCTTCGGGTCGTCGCCTGCGATGACGAGGGCATTCATGAGCCCGTGGGCGAACGGGTTGGTGAGCGTGCCGTCGAGCACGTACCGGCCCTGATGGACCAGGCGCCCCGCCCAGCCGGTGCGCGCGTAGTAGGCATCGGACCGCTGCCAGCGACCCAGCAGCGCGATGTGCTTCACATCGCCGAGCACGCCAAGCCGGGTCAGGCGCGAGGCGGCCTCCACCGCGGGCGAGCAGACGGTCTGGAACCCGACCTGGATGGGTAGGGGACCGCCCGCGTGCTCTCGTGCGTTCTGGAGAGCGAGCAGCCGGTCCATGTCGTTGATCGTGACGACGGGTGGTTTCTCGACCAGGACACCTAAGCCGTGCCCGATGGCCTGCTCGATCATCTCGGCGTGCAGGTGGATCGGCGTCGCGATCACGGCAACGTCAAGCTTCTGCCAGGACAGCAGCTCGGCGAACGAGCCGAATCCGGGGACGTCGTGGTCGCAGACGCTCGCGACGGCGGCGGCCGCCTCTGGCCGGACGTCGGCGTATCCCACGAGGTCGAGCACCTGCTCACGGTGCAGCTCGGCGGCGTGGAGGAGGTGCGTCCGGCCGTACCCCGTCACACCCACCAGACCGACTCGCGGAACCGTCATGATCCTCCTTCGAAAATGACCACGCGTGGCGAGGAGGCGCTAGCCACAGCAGGCCTCGGCGCCCATCGAGGCAAGGGCTCGCCCAGCGACGCCCCCGTCGATGTTGGGCCCGCCGCCCCCCGGCCAGCCCACTGACGCCAGATCCGCCGACGACCGGCGCAGGCCGGCCGGCCAGGCCCTTCGCCGGTCGCGGTGCCAGCCCGGCGCTGCGCCGACCTAGCAGCACGCCGTCCAACGGGCACCCACCGTGCGTCCCGATGATGGTCCACGCGATCTCAGGCGGGGAACGCCACGGGGACCATCCCGCTTAGTGGAAACGCCTGAGCGCTACAGTCAGGCCATGAGGTGGGCTCGGGTGCAGCAACTCCCTCGAGCGCCGGGCAGAGCTGGTGGCTTCGCCCCAAGGTCACCGCTCCGCCGCTCCCGGCTGACGCGAGGCCGGCGCGGCGCTCGGGAGCAGACCCCGTGCCCCACTGGTGGCGCGAGCCCGGGGGACGGCCCCTGGCCCCCGAACAGCCGACGAGGTGGCTGCCATGCCGACGACGTTGCGTGATGTCGCAAAGCTTGCGGGAGTCTCCGCCAAAACCGTGTCGAACGTGGTCAATGGGTACGTCCACGTACGACCTGAGACCCGCGACCGCGTGGAGCGGGCGATCGCCGCGCTCAACTACCGGCCCAACCTCTCGGCTCGCAGCTTGCGTCGCGGCCGGACCGGGATCATCGCACTGGCCGTTCCGGAACTGGACATTCCGTACTTTGCCGAGCTTGCCCGGCTCCTCGTCGCCGAAGCGGACCTGCATGGCTGGACGGTGCTCGTCGACCAGACCGAAGGGCTGCAGGAGCGGGAGCGCAAGGTCGTCTCCGGTCTTCGCGATCACCTCATCGACGGTCTGATCCTCAGCCCGCTCGCCCTGACAGCCGAGGACCTCGCCCGGCGTACCGACCCCACTCCCATGGTGCTGCTCGGCGAACGGGTGCATCGCGGTCCCGCCGATCACGTCGTGATCGACAACGTGGCGGCCGCCCGGGACGCGACACAGCACCTCATCGACATCGGGCGCCGACGGATCGCGGCGATCGGGGCGCAGCGAGTGCCGGCAGGGGAGACCGCCCGGTTGCGGTTGCGCGGCTACCGCGAGGCGCTGGAGGCAGCCGGCATCCCGTACGACGAACAGCTGGTCGCGACCACCTTGCGCTACCACCGCCGCGACGGAGCCGCGGCCATGAGCTGGCTGCTGCGGATCTCGCCTCCACCTGACGCGGTCTTCTGCTTCAACGACCTGCTCGCACTGGGTGCCATGCGTACCTTGGCCGAGCAAGGCATGCGCGTGCCGGAGGACGTGGCGGTCATCGGCTTCGACGACATCGAGGAGGGGCGCTACTCCGTTCCCACCCTCTCGACGATCTCTCCCGACAAGCCCGAGATCGCCCGGCTTGCCATCGATCTGCTCAACCGGCAAATGGCGCGAGGGCGCGCCGGCCAGGCCGAGGCTTCCGGGCCGCAGGAGATCTACGCTGCGTACACGCTGGTGCCGCGAGAGAGCACGCTTGGCCGGTGACGTCCACCGCTGATGCCCTCTAGACATCCGTGGACTAGCGTCGGGCACGCAAGGGTCTGGGTAACGGCCCTGCGCGCGACAGCGTCATCGCTCCAGACGCCGTACGCCGAAGATCGGTCCGCACCACTAGCGGAGGGCAATTCATGCATGATGACAGCCGGCTGATCGAGCAGCGACTCGAACGAGCCGTACGGCAACGGATCCGGCCTGCGCTCTACGGAGCGACGGTTCCGTTGGACATCGAGGTGTGGCACGCACCGGGCGAGCCGGTTCCGTTCGCCGAGGCTGTGACCGCCGACTTCAAGCCTGCAGCCGTCGGCGACAGTTGGGGTCCGCCGTGGGGGACGTCGTGGTTCCGGCTGACCGGCCGGGTGCCCAAGGAATGGGCGAGTTCAGGCCAGCCCAACGTCTCCGTCGAAGCTGTGGTCGACCTCGGATTCGCCGGCGACTGGGCGGGTTTTCAGGCCGAGGGACTTGCGTACACACCGAACGGTGACCCGATCAAGGCGCTCAACCCGGACAACACCTACCTTCCCCTGAGCGAGCGTGAGGCGGCCGGCGAAGCCGACTTCCAGGTCTACGTCGAGGCCGCCGCCAACCCGACCGTGATCGCCTGGCCGGACTTCGCTCCGACGAAGTACGGCGACAAGGAGACGGCGGGCAACGAGCCGCTCTACACCCTCAAGCGGGCCGAGCTTGCCGTGCTCCACACCGATGTCTGGAACCTGCTGCTCGACATCGCAGTCCTCAACGAGCTGCGGGCCGAGTTGCCGACCGACCTGCCGCGCCGGCACGAGATCCTGCGCGCTCTGGAGCGGGCGCTCGACGCCCTCGACTACGACGACATCCCGGGCAGCGCGGCCCTGGCACGCGAGCAGCTGGCTCCCGTCCTCGCCAAGCCGGCATACGCCAGTGCCCACCGGATCTACGCCGTCGGCCACGCGCACATCGACTCCGCCTGGCTGTGGCCGCTGCGGGAGACGGTTCGCAAGGTCGCCCGTACGGTCTGCAACGTCGCCACGCTGGCCGCCGACCATCCCGACTTCAAGTTCGCGTTCTCGCAGGCGCAGCAGCACGCATGGATGCGTGACCACCACCCCAAGGTGTGGGAGCGGCTCAAGGCGGCTGTGCAGTCCGGCCACGTGATCCCCATCGGCGGCATGTGGGTCGAGTCCGACACGAACATGCCCGGCGGCGAGGCGATGGCCCGCCAGTTCGTGCATGGCAAGCGGTTCTTCCTCGAGGAGTACGGCATCGAGACCAAGGTCGTCTGGCTGCCGGACTCGTTCGGGTACTCCGCCGCCTTGCCCCAGCTGGTCAAGCTGTCCGGGCACGACTGGTTCCTCACCCAGAAGATCTCGTGGAACCAGACCAACAAGTTCCCCCACCACACGTTCTGGTGGGAGGGCATCGACGGCACTCGGGTGTTCACGCACTTCCCGCCGGCCGACACCTACAACGGCCGGCTCACCGGCCAGGAGCTCGCCCACGCCCAGCGCAACTTCCAGGACAAGGGTCGGGGCACGTGCTCGTTGCTGCCGTTCGGGCACGGCGACGGTGGTGGCGGGCCGACCCGCGAGATGCTGGGCCGCGCCGCGCGGTTGGCAGACCTCGAGTCGTCGCCGGTCGTACGCATCGAGCATCCGGAGCGGTTCTTTGAGCAGGCCCACGCGGAGTACCCCGACGCGCCGGTCTGGGTGGGTGAGCTCTACCTCGAGCTGCACCGCGCGACCTACACGTCGCAGGCCAGGACCAAGCAGGGCAACCGGCGTAGCGAGCATCTGTTGCGCGAGGCCGAGCTGTGGTGCGCCACGGCGGCCGTGGCGGGCAAGCTCGAGTACCCGTACGCCGACCTGGATCGGATCTGGAAGGCCGTCCTGCTGAACCAGTTCCACGACATCCTGCCGGGCAGCTCGATCCGGTGGGTCCACCGCGAGGCCGAGGAGACGTACGCCCGACTGGCGGTCGAGCTCGAGCAGATCATCGAGCGGGCGCAGCGGGCCTTGGTCGGTGAGGGCGACCAGCAGGTCGTCTTCAATGCCGCACCACATGCCCGGGCTGGCGTACCGGCGCTCGGTGCGGCGGTGCGGTCCGAGTCCACGGCCGCGTCTGGCGAGGACTCCCGGCGTACCGTCACCGTGGACGAAGGGGCCGCCGACGGCATCGTGCTGGACAACGGCCTGGTGCGTGTGACGATCGATGGGCGCGGGCTGCTGACCTCGGTCTACGACATCGAGGGGCAGCGCGAGGCCATCGCGCCAGGTGCGGCTGGCAACCTGCTGCAGCTGCACGTCGACACGCCGAACCTGTGGGACGCCTGGGACGTCGACCCCTTCTACCGCAACAAGGTCACCGACCTCACCGACGTCGAGTCGGTCGAGGTGACCAGCGCGACGCCGGAGGAGGCCGCGGTCAGGGTCACGCGGGCGTTCAGCGCTTCGCGGATCGTCCAGACGATCCGGCTCCGGGCCGGTGAGCGGCGGGTGCTGATCGACAACGAGATCGACTGGCACGAGAAGGAGAAGTTCCTCAAGGCGGCGTTCCCGCTCGACGTGCGGGCCGACCAGTCGGCGTCGGAGACCCAGTTCGGTCACGTGTTCCGCCCGACGCACACCAACACGTCGTGGGAGAACGCGAAGTTCGAGATCTGCGCGCACCGGTGGATCCACGTGGGGGAGCCGGGCTACGGTCACGCGGTGGTCAACAACTCCACGTACGGGCACGACGTCACGCGCGACGTCCGACCCGATGGGGGTACGACCACGACCGTCCGGTTGTCGCTGCTGCGTGCGCCGCGGGTGCCGGACCCGGTGACCGACCAGGGGGTGCACCACCTGTCGTACGCCCTGGTGCCGGGCGCGAGCATCGCGGAGGCGATCGAGGAGGGCTACCGGATCAACCTGCCGGAGCGGGTGGTGTCCGGCGGATCCGGTGTGGAGCCGCTGGTCGCGGTCGACAACTCGGCCGTGGTGGTCGAGGCGGTGAAGCTCGCCGACGACGAGTCCGGCGACGTGGTGGTGCGGCTGTACGAGTCGCGCGGCGGTCGGGCGACGGCGCGGCTTCGTCCGTCGTTCGAGCTGGCGGCGGCGCAGGAGACCGACCTGCTCGAGCGGCCGGTGGAGGATTCCGGCGGCGTCCAGCGCGACGGCGACGGTGTGGAGCTCGCCTTCCGGCCGTTCCAGATCCGTACGCTGCGCCTGACCCCCGCTTCCCGCTGACGCTGACAATGACCACGTTCAGTGGGCCACTGCTGACAATGACCACGTTCAGTGGGGCACTCGCCTCTGTCAGTGGCATGTATGCGGTGGTTGGGTACGAGTCGGCTCGCGAAGCGCGTCGTTTGTTGCGTTCGTACGTACGGACGTAAGTGCTGCTCGCTAAACCACCAGGTCATTCGGGGGTGCGACACGTGCGGGAACGTGTTCCACCCCCGAATGACCGCGTGCTCTCGATGGCCTAATCGATCTTCCATATGTTGAGAAAACGATCTGCTCTAGGTGATCTCTCAACATGCGGACGATTTTCGTACGCCATTCGGACACATTCATTTACGGGGGCTTCGGAGAACCACGTCTGCTGACCAACTGGGCAGGGGCAACGCCGGAGTCGCTGTCTTGCTTGGCGGATCAGGTCAGTACGTCCGCGGACGGCATCTGCTGGTCTCTGGACAGGAATACGATCAGGAGCATGACGGCCTGAAGTGCCCGTCCTGGAACGGTCTCGAAGGCTGTCAAAGCCGGTGATCCGTGGGAAAATCCCCTCGGCCCTGACCGGGGCGCAGGATAGCTCTGGTCAAGTCACGATCGAAGACACGAGCCACTGGCAGAGGAGAACGACCGCCTGATGACCGAACGGCCAGTTGTGCGACGCCGGCTTCCGAGGTGGTCGGAGCTGCGGCCGCTGCTGCGTACCCGCCGGATCGAGCTCAACCCCACGAAGCGCCGACTCAGCCGGGCGCTCACGATCGAGGACCTGCGGAAGATCGCCCGCCGTCGTACTCCTCGCGCGGCGTTCGACTACACCGACGGTGCCGCCGAGGCTGAGATCAGCCTGGAACGCGCGAGGGCGTACTTCCGGCGGCTGCAGTTCAACCCGAACGTCCTGCGCGACGTGTCGACGGTGGACACGACGACGACGGTTTTGGGTCGTCCGTCGGCGTACCCGTTCGCGTTCGCTCCCACTGGGTTCACCCGGATGATGCAGCACGAAGGGGAGTGCGCGGTGGCACGGGTCGCCGAGCGGATCGGCATCCCGTACGCACTTTCCACCGTGGGCACCACGTCGATCGAGGAGGTTGCCGAGGCGGCACCCAACGCCGACAAGTGGTTCCAGCTCTATATCTGGACCGACCGGGCTGCGGGCAAAGACCTCGTCGACCGTGCGCGCGAAGCGGGTTATACGACGCTGGTGCTCACCGTGGACGTCCCTGTTGCGGGTGCGCGGCTACGAGACACCCGTAACGGCATGACGATCCCGCCCACGCTCACGCCGAAAACCCTTGTCGACATGGCCGTGCATCCGGCGTGGTGGTTCAACCTGTTGACGACCAAGCCGCTGACGTTCGCGTCGTTGTCGGACTGGCCGGGCACGGTGGGCGAGCTCATCAACGCCATCTTCGACCCGACAGTGACCTTCGACGACCTCGCGTGGTTGCGCGAGCAGTGGTCGGGATCCCTTGTGGTGAAAGGAATTCAGAACGTCGACGACGCGCGTCGGGTGGTCGACCTGGGTGCCGACGGCGTGGTGGTGTCCAACCACGGTGGCCGGCAGTTGGATCGGGCGCCGGTGCCGTTGGAGTTGCTGCCCAAGGTGGTCGATGCGGTTGGCGATCGTACGGAGGTGTTCGTCGACACCGGCATCATGAGCGGTGCCGACATCATCGCCTGCGT
>DATCKU010000015.1:0-2515 GCA_036564245.1 Actinopolymorphaceae bacterium | reverse complement strand
ACCATCTGGTCGACGGAGGCGACGATCGCCGCCTGATCGAACTCCTCGGTGGCCGGGATGACGTAGACGGTGTTGCGCATGATGATCGGCGGTTCGGCCGGATTCAGGATGATGATCGCCTTCCCCTGCTCGGCACCGCCGATCGCCTCCAGCCCGTGCGCCGTCGTGAACGTGAACTCGTCGATGTTCTGCCGCGTGCCGGGCCCCGCCGACTTGCTGGCGACGGTCGAGACGATCTCGGCGTAGCGGACCGGAACGACGCGACGCACCGCATAGACGAGCGGAATCGTCGCCTGCCCACCGCAGGTGATCAGGTTGACGTTTTCCTTGTCGAGATGGGCACCGAGGTTCACCGGCGGCACGACGTACGGCCCGCGCGCGGCCGGCGTGAGGTCGATGGCGATCTTGCCGGCCTCGCGGAGCATCTTGGCGTGCCGGACGTGCGCCTTCGCGCTGGTGGCATCGAAGACGATCTTGATCTCCGGGTCGTCGAGGATCGCCTTGATCCCCTCGTAACTCGTCGGCACGCCAAGCTTTTTCGCGCGGGCAATCCCCTCCGACTGCGGGTCGATTCCGGCGAACATCGCCAGTTCCATGTGCCCCGGATTGCGGAGCAACTTGTACATCAAGTCGGTGCCGATGTTGCCAGTTCCGAGGATCGCGACCTTGACTGCTTGCCGTTCTCCCATGGCCATGCCTCCTGGTAATACCCGAGTTCTTCCGAGACCCGTCGCGCGGCATCGACGATCGCGGTGGTGAGCCGCTGCCGGTTGGGATAGAAGCGATACGCCGGCACCGAGAGGCTCATCGCCGCGATCACCTGCCCGCTCTCGTCGTAGATCGGCGCCGCGGCACAGCAGAGCCCCACCATCACCTCTTCCTGGTCGTAGGCGAAACCCTGCTGGCGCACACGCTCGAGCTCCTCGCGCAACTGCTCGACAGTCCGGATCGTGTTCGGCGTGAAGCTCACCAATCCCGTCCGCTGGACGATCTGGAGAACCGTCTCCCACGGCTGGTGGGCGAGCAACACCTTGCCGACACCGGAACAGTGCGCCGGCAGGCGCTTCCCCACACCGGAGAGCACGATCTCCAGCGCGCGATCACCTTGCAGCTTCTCGACGTACAGGACTTGCCCGTCGACCAGCACCGCGAGATGCGTCGTTTCGCCCCAGCCGGCCACCAGACGCTCCATGACCGGCCGCGCCGCACGCAGGAGTGCGCTCGAATCGAGCAGCGTCTGGGAGAGCTCGAACAGCGACCAACCGAGCCGGTAGCGCCCGTTCGGCGTCCGCTGCAGCAACCCCTCGGCTGCCAGCGTGCGGAGCAATGCGTGCGCGCCGGACTTCGGAATAGCCAGCGCTGCTGCGACCTCGGTCACGCCCCACTCCGGCTGCCGCGGGGTAAAGAGGCGGAGTACCTGCGCTGCCTTCTGCACCGTCTGGAGCATCGCGCCCTCCATGCCCTGACGATACCAGCACGTTGCCAAACGAACAAGGACGCCGTTCAGAATGCACGAACCACCGCCCCCGGTTTTGTCCTCCCTTCACGAGCAGGCGCAGCAGGTTCAGTATACCTGAACACCACGATTGACAACGATGCGTCGGAGCGCTACGTTGGCGGCAGAGAGATGTACTGAGTTTGAGGAGTCGGGACAGATCGCGAGGAGATGACCGATGACCCAGACGGTCCAGTCACCGGCTCGCCCGATGACGGGTGAGGAGTATCTGGAGAGCCTGCGCGACGGCCGAAAGGTGTTCTTCCGCGGGGAGTGGGTCAAGGATGTTACCACGCACCCGGCGTTCCGCAATGCCGCACGCTCGGTCGCTCGGCTCTACGACGCACTCCACGCACCGGAGACCCGCGACACCCTAACCAAGGTCGATCGCCACGGGATTCTGACGCACAAGTTCTTCGCGCCTGCCTACTCGCCCCAGGACCTCAAGGAGGCAGCCGAGGCGATCGCGGTTTGGCAGCGGATGAGCTTCGGTTGGATGGGGCGCACGCCGGAGTACAAGGCCGCCTTCATGGCCACGCTCGGGGCCGATCCCGACTACTACGCTCCCTTCGCGGAGACGGCCCGCCGCTGGTACCGCGAGTACGCGTCGCGCGTCCTGTTCATGAACCACGTCATCGTCGATCCCCCGATCGACCGTAACCGGCCGCCGAGCGAGGTGCGGGACGTCTACATCCATGTGGTCAAGGAGACCGACGGCGGCATCATCGTCAGCGGGGCCAAGCAAGTGGCCACCGCCTCGGCGTTGACCCACGGCACCTTCGTCGGGGTCAACAGCGGCAGCGCCGCCCGTCTCCAGGAAGGGCGCGACGAGGATGTGGCGCTGGTCTTCTTCGTCCGCATGGACAACCCGCGCCAGTATCTCATCTCCCGCGCCTCCTACGAGCTGAACGCTGAGAGCCCGTTCGACAACCCGCTCTCCAGTCGCTTCGACGAGAACGACGCCTTCCTCGTGCTCGACGAGGCCTTCATCCCCTGGGAGGACGTGCTGATCTACCGCGA
>DATCKU010000014.1:0-35110 GCA_036564245.1 Actinopolymorphaceae bacterium | reverse complement strand
ACGATGCACGACAACGAGCAGTACCTGTTCGACGCGCTCAAGGCCGGCGCCTCCGGCTACGTCCTCAAGTCCGTCGTCGACCGCGATCTTGTGCAGGCATGTCGTGCGGCACTTCGGGGCGAACCGTTCCTCTACCCCGGTGCCATCAAGACCCTGATCCGACATCACCTCGACCACGCCCGCGACACGGGTAAAGCGTCAGGCCGGGCGATCACCGAACGCGAAGAACAGATCCTCAAACTCGTCGCCGAGGGACACAGCACCAAAGAGATCGCCGAGATGCTCGTCATCAGCGTCAAGACGGTGGAGCGGCACCGCGCCAACCTGCTTCACAAGCTCGGCTTGCGCGACCGCCTCGAGCTCACCCGGTATGCGATCCGAGTCGGCCTGATCGAACCATGAACCGGGAACGACACCGCCCTCGGCGATCGGGCCGAGCACGAGGTGACGAACGTCGGTCACGCGTCCTAGTAGTCCAAATGGGCCGGCCGCTGCGTGACGGCCTCGATGTCTTCGGCCGCTTCGTGCAACAGACGGTGTGCAAGCTCTGACAGCGCACGTGCCGCCGCGAGCTCGTCGCCGATCTCGGGCACGTTGACGTCGGCGGGATTGCGTCGAGCCAGTCCTGTGGCCGACAGGCCTGCCTTCTCCGGGGTCACGAGGCGAGCCTCGGCTCGCGTGCGGTTTTCGTACTCGTCGATGGCGATGTCGACGCTCCAGTGCTTCGTCGCCATGGCTGCACCTCCTGGTCGCAGAGCCTGGCAGGTTCTACAAGATCGAGGGGCAGGTGCGGCCCCCAACCGCACCTGCCCCGCACCGACCGCCCCCTGAGGTCGGCGCACCTTATCGGAAATGCCCTATCGCCTCGCCGCACCGGGACGGCCCCAATCCCTGTGGTGACTGCCCGCACCGGCGCGGCTCCGGTTGACCACCGCAAACGGTCCACCTGCCCATCCCCCGCTCGCTAAGCCAGGAGATCACGACATCGCGCTCGGGCTTCAGGGACGAGCGTCCCATCGTCGTGGGTCCTTCGCCAGATTCGCAGGTGGGTCCGGCACACGACCGCGAGGAGACGCCAGCGGCCATGGCGGACCCCAGACCAAGGCCACCATTCCCGCCGCGCGCCGCAAGACGTCGCGTGCCACCGGGCCGAGCGGGCGCATCGGCCGGCCACCCGACACCCACGCAACCCGGTTCGTCGGTCCGTTCGATCGCGCCGAGACGCTCCCCCGGGGTTCGATGACGAGCAGGCCGGCCGTCACGGACTCCTTGCACAACACCTCGGCCGGATCGCCGTCGACGACCTCCGCGCTCATCGTGTGGCTCGGGTACGCATGACGGTACGGCTCGAGCGCTTCGACCAAACGCGACCACCGGTCCCGGGAGCTGCGACGGCCGCCTGGGAGATCGTGGCGGGTACGGCTGCAGTGCACGAAACGGAGCGGAACCTGGCGAAGCCACGCCTCTCTGAACGCGAACTCCAACAGGTGCGTCGAGGGCTCCCGCCGCCCCATCGCCACGACGACAGGTGCGTCATGCATGAGAGAGGCGACCTGTGGCGGGACAACGACCACGGCGTTCGCGGACGCCGACCCTTTCGGGTCCCTCGCCCAGAGCCGAAGCAGTGCCTCCGCGAGTGTCCCGGCACCCCGGCCGCCGACCACCACCTGCCCGGCTTCCGTGCCGATGTCGGCAAGTACGGCAGCCGGTGAGCCCCGGTTGGCGAACATCGCCAGCTCGAGGTCGGGGAACTGTCGTGCAATTCGAGCCGCCATGTGTTCGAGCGATCGGGCCGCCCGGTGTGCGGTCGTTGTGGCAGAAGTCACTCGACCGTCGTGCGCGACGGGGCCGGCACCCGAAACCTGGTAGGCGTTCACCAACCAGAGAGGGACCTGCCTCAGCAACGCTTCACGCACCGCGAACTGCGTCGTGAGGTCGAGCTGCGTGTCCCGGCCCAGCGGATCGGCAAGGCTCGCGGACACCTCGACAACCACAGGCCGGCCCGGATCCCGGTCCGCGGTCACTGGGCACTCCTTCCCGTGACTGACATGCCGTCGCTCTCGCCGTGATGGGCCAGGTCGGAACGGCTGATCCCCCCGCGGTCCTGCATCACCTGATGACGCGGATAGCCGAGGCGAAGCAGCATCTGCGGGTGGTCGATGGTCATCAGCGAACCAGCTGGCCAGCGCTGCCTCAGATTCGCCGCAGCTTCTGCGTCAATCACTCCAAAGACCCCGTATCGCAATGCGGTGAGGCAGACTCGTTCGACCGCCATGCCAGCTCGTACCCAATCCTTCGGCGAGTTACCAGGTGTCGACAGAATCGCCAACGTCGGCAGCCAGATCCTCGTCTCGGTGAGATCACCCGTGGTGGGCCGCCTGCGGACCTGCCGCGGAATGGACGCGCCGACCTCGCCGGCGCGCTTCGGAACTTCCTCGCGTTCTGCCCGGTCTTCCCAGATCCGCTCCAGCTCGCTCGACGTGAGCACGCGAAACTGTCCGCCTTCGACTTCGGCCGCCTCCTCCAGGCGGATGATCAACGAGAAGGGCAGCCGCCAATCTCGAAACGGTCCGGGATCGAGCGACCGCAGGTGATTCACCTGGTACAGCTCGAGATCGCTGAGCGCCGCCTGCCTTTCGACACCGACGTGGACGACTGCCGCCAACTCCGCGTCGTACGGCGAAGGCTGCACCTGTATCCACGCCTCATGACCGGTCGCACGAATCGCGAGGCAGGCCGCGTACGTCGCCGATCCGCAGGAGATCGCCCGCACCCGACGCTGGGGGTCGACGCTCAGCGGCCCCATGATCGAGCTGTCGGAACGCACCTCGAGGCGGTCGCCAACGAAGACGAGACGCCACGGATGCTGGGCTTCAAGGCCTGGTGTACGCGACGCAGCCTCTGTCACGATTCTCTGCTCACGAGTCGTCAGGACGTGCCGAGGCATGTATCGAGGTTCTTTGCTCGCTACGAGGACACACAGGGCCGCGCGGCTTTTTGCCGCTGGGTCGAACGACCCCGGCACAGCCGGCTGGTGGCGAGCCAGGCTTTCCGGCTATCCATATGCCAGCGAGAGCACCGAATTATGTGCAACCGCCCGAATTGCGGCTTCGATCTGCTCAGCCTCGTGGTCATCGAGGTCTGATTCGAGCAGAGGAAGCACAACGTCGTCTTCAACCGTGAAGTGGAGCCGGCCAATGGCGTAAAGGCTGTACAGGATCCTTCTGAGCTTGGCCCACGTGCTCTTGTCGCACCCCATCGGCAACGCGCGGCGAACCGCGTCGAGCTCGTCGGTGAGCTGGGCAAGGGTGAGCTGATGAGCACGCAGGATGTCGATCGGAGTCGAGGTCTCAGCCGCCGCCACCAGCGCCGGATACAGGATCTCGTCCTCGACATAGGTGAACGGCAGAAGATCCTGGGTCAGGAAGCTGACGCTCCCTGTGAGACGATCCCAAAGATCCAGCGAGGAGCCGGCTTCCATGTCGTCCGCCGTGCGCCGCAAGCCATCGAGCGAGCTCATGAACTCCGCGTGCTTGCGGCGTAGTCCAGCCAGCTGCACCATGCGTTCCTCCTCCAGGCACGGTTGTGTGGGACCGGACGGCGGCGCCTGCGTCCACAGACACCTGGTGAACGACATTTAGGATCCGCTGCAGGACTTGAGACTCACCCTGGGCGATGGTCCCCGTACCCCAGCCAATGGTCCTGAATCCACAGCCAATGGTCCCGAACGGCGTCATGCAGACGGCGGCGGTGGCCGGGCCTGCTCAGGCGTCCGCCAGGATCCTGAGCGCGGGTAAGAACTCACCGGATGCTCGAGGATGGTTGCCGTGCTGGCGGCTGTCAGCCGCGCATGACGTGATGACGCGTCCTCAGTCAGACGCGCCCGCTGCCCGCTCCCGGCGTGCGCGCTCGACCGCGAAGACCGCCGCTTCAGTCCGCCGTTCCATCCCGAGCTTGCGAAGCATGCCGGAGACGTAGTTCTTTACCGTCTTCTCGGCAAGGAACATCGACTGGGCAATCTGCCGGTTGGTCATACCGGCTGCGATCAAGTCCAGGATGCGGCGTTCTTGCTCCGTCAATGACGCGTACCGAGGGTCTTCCTGCTCCGGTCCGCGCCGCAGTCGTTCGAGCACAGCAGCCGTGAGCGCCGGGTCGACCATCGACTCGCCAGATGCGAGGCGCCGCACGGCACCAACGAGGTCGTTGCTGCTCACCTGCTTGAGCAGATACCCGGCCGCACCCGCCATGATCGCGTCGAACAGAGCCTCGTCGTCGGAGAACGACGTCAGCATGAGGCAGGCCGGGGGTGGGTCCATCGACGACCGGATGTCCCGGCACACTGTCACACCATCACCGTCGGGCAGTCGTACGTCGAGCACCGCGACGTCGGGCCGGAGCGCGGGGACCCTGGCGCGTGCCTGCGACGCAGTCGACGCTTCGCCGACCACCTCGATGTCCGGCTCCTCCTCGAGGAGCTGTCGCAGACCCACCCGGACCACCTCATGGTCGTCCAAGAGGAAGACCTTGATGGCCATCGGGCACCTCTCTTCCGTCCTTCGTACCGATCGCATCGGCCCAGGGAGCGATCACCACCGGCTCAATGCGACCGACAGATCCTCGCGTGGCTGCCCGCCTGTCGGGGCCGGCCCGGCTCTGCTCGCCTTGTGCTCCTGCAGCTCGGGGACAACCGCCAGGGGAACGTCGAGGCGTCGAATCGCACCGTACCCCAGAACTGCTTCCAGGGTTGTCGTCGGCGACGAACTTCCAATCCGATCTCCCGTGCGATACGCACGTGCGGTGCATTCACTATCGTACGTCGAGGAATTCCCGTCTGCTGTGCGCACAGCTTGTGCAGCGACCGTCTCGCTACGGTGAGGAGACACAGGCTTACCGATGACAAGCAAGCACGCGTCTTTACACAACGCGGGCAATTTGTCGGTGCCCGGTGCCGTCGGCAGTGGCAGGACACGACTCCCCCACAGTCTCGCCTCGGACGTCGCGAAACGCAGAACCTCACCATCTGCCAGGCCGGTCGCCGTGGCGACTACGACGCGCGAGCCTGCGCCGTTGTCGGCCGCAAGAGCAGCATGTTCTTTCCGCTCGCCCCTCTGCTCCGGCAAGAACGGCGGCCTCGGAGCCGATCGGCGGGCCCACCCGATACGCCGGCGCCGAGCGGCGCAAAGACGACGAAGCGCTTTACGTTGCGAGGGAACCACGACGACGGGGCAAATGGGTCCTTGGGGCTCGAAGTACCAGATCCTCGTCACAAGCTCCGCGGCTGTGCGACCCCGTGAGCGAAAACCGACCACGATGAGGGCCGGATCCGCTACCACGCTGGTCAACGCTCGAGCGGGCGAACCGCGCACGATTGACGGGAACGCCACGACGCCTGGCGCCTCGGTTTCGGCAAGTCGTACGGCATCCCTCGCCGTACGCCAGGCACGATTATGTGCGGCACATTCCAATTCAGGTCCGACCTGGGTGCCTGGCTCGTACGCATGACACACGATGAGAGGAAGCCCGCGTGCCCGCGCCTGCAACGCCGCCCAGATCACGGCACCATGAGCCGACCCGCCGTCACGGACTCCCACGACGATCCCACCAGAGGGGACTCGATCACGTACACCCATCGATCTCCTCCGCGGTCGCACCAAAGTCGGCGCCTGTCAGGCTTTCGTGAGAGAGCTTTCACGAATAGGGACCAAGGTCCCATTGGGTCAGGCCATCTGCGCCGTTCCACCTTGGCCAGAGGCCCACGAAGGTAGGGATGCCTCGAGTCTGGGCGGCTCGTCGTCGGTACCGGAATCTCCGCCTACTCGAAGCGAAGTGGACGCACGAACCATAGCCGCAAAGGACGATTCGGTGCCTAGAAGGGCCGCTTCACCCTGAGCCGTGCTTGAGGGCGAGATCACCCTCGTTCGTTCGAGTCTGGAGAAACTGGAGAAGTGGAGCTTCATGTTGGAAAGCTCAGGGCTTGGGCTCACCATCGAGCCAGCCGAGTGTCTCAGACTGGTGAGCAAAGCGCCGATCGGTCGGGTGATCTTCACCGACCAGGCGCTTCCCGCCGTCCAGCCGGTCAACTTCCTACTGGATGGTGACTCGGTGATCTTTCGAACCGGTGCGGGTTCGAAGCTCGCGTCTGCTGCTCGGAACTCCGTCGTCGCGTTCGAGGTCGACGAGATCGACCCTGGCCAGCATCGAGGTTGGAGCGTCACACTGATCGGTCACGCAGAGATCGTCACCGACCAGGAGGATCGGGATCGTCTCATCCGGCTGCCGTTGCGCGGCTGGAGGGCCGACGAGGACAACCACCTCGTCCGGATCCGAATCGAGGTGATTCGTGGCAGGCGCATCGGTCCATCTCCGCCGCAGACCGAGCCCGCCGACGGTCCGGACCCCATCGCTCCCGACTGAACCGCCCCCGACCTCACGACGACGCACATATGACACACCCGCCAATCGTCGTGCGATCAACGACGATCACGCAGCGTGCGACCCGACGAACGCCGCTCGGGCAGGCACAACAGAAGACCGACAACCGCAAGTACCCCGACACCGAACGCCGAAAGAACTGCATACCACGGTGCGGTGATCCGGTCGTCACTCGCCGACGACACCGCCATGAACCACGCCGCTCCGATCAAGGCAAGTCCGACCGGGATGCGCCGAAGAGCTGGTGAGATCCGTTCCAGGGTGGAGAACTCGCGGGTTGCCGTACGTTGCTGAGGTATCCGAGGTGTGATCGGAACGCCTGTATGGTTGAAAAGTGCCATTGTCAGCTCCTCGGCAGGGCAGCAGGTCCGCATCAGGTTTGTCGTGATAGTTGCCGGATACGACGCTCGTTCGTACCGACTACTGTCGTGAGAGCGAGGTGGTCAATGCGCCTGCCGGAAGTCACTCCAGAACTGCCGATGGTCCGTCCCGGCGTAGGACTGCTGGCCACCTTGGTGAAAGTGGCTCACTCGCTACCTTTGCCCTCGAGCGGATTCTGTGGTGCAGTGGTCGAACCACGACTGCGCAGCGTCCAGCAAAGACGTCTGTCGACGAGAACGTGGCGGAAGGCCCAGGCGAGGCACGAGATCCGACACGCATGTGTGCGGGGCCGTCCATCAGCCACGACTTCCCAGAAAGCTAGATGTGTAACGAATACCGATTTCGAGTCGCAAAAACGTTTAGTCCCGATAGGTCACACAAGTATCCCGTGTCGCGCCCGGCGCTCGCTCAAACGGAGCGCAAAAGGCTGCATGACGGCTCACCCACCTGGAGGGAGCATCACCCGTCAAGTGGGTACGCCGTGGTCTAGCCTGATGGTTGTTCGGACTTCAGGAGGCTGCCATGGTCACTGACGCCTCGACGAGCCCCGAATCCGAGGGCCGGAGTGTTCGGGACATGGTCCTACCTGATCTCAGTCGACTCCGGCTCGAAACGTTGCTGCGTGAGCTCGTCGACCGGGCGGACCAACTCGTCGAGAACGAACGCCGGGTGCACCGGCTCCTCGACGCTGTCGTGTCCGTGGCAAGCAACCTCGCGCTGCCTGAAGTCCTCCAAAGGATCGTGCGCTGCTCCTGTGAGCTGGTCGGAGCCCGGTATGGAGCAGTCGGTGTCATCGGGCCGGACAGAACGCTGGTCGAGTTCATCACATACGGCGTCTCCGAGGGGCAGCGCAAGCACATCGGTCAGCTTCCCACCGGGAAAGGAATTCTGGGCCTCCTGATCAATGAGCCGCGTCCCCTCCGACTCAGAGACATCTCACAGCATCCGGCATCGTCGGGCTTCCCAGCCAATCACCCGCCCATGCGCTCCTTCCTCGGTGTGCCCGTTCTCGTGCGGGGTGAGGCCTTCGGCAACCTTTACCTGACCGAGAAGCAGGGTGGCGGTGACTTCACCGACGAGGACGAAGAGGTGGTCGTCGCCTTGGCTGCGGCGGCCGGGATCGCGATCGAGAACGCTCGGCTCTACGACGTGTCGCGCAGGCGTGAGAGTTGGCTGCAGGCTTCCACCGAGATCACCACGCAACTGCTGAGCGGCGCATCTCCCAGCGAGACCCTCGACCTGATCGCCGAGCGCGCTCGAGCTGTCGCTGGTGCCGAGCTCGCCATGCTCGCCCTGGTCGACGAGCCGGGTGGCGACCTGGTCCTCGAGGCCGTCGCCGGTCCGGACGCCGAGCGGCTGCGCAATGAACGTGTCCAGACTGCAGGCACTCCGATCGGCGACGTGATGCGTACCAGCCGCCCGTACGTCTTCGACTGCGACGTCACGGCATTCGGCTGGAACGACAACGCCGAGACCGCACAGCTCAAGGGCGGCTCCATGCTGCTCGTCCCACTGGCATCCGGCCCGCACATGCTCGGCGTGCTGATCGTCACCCGGCCGGATGTCCAGGCCGCCTTCGATCCCTCCGATATGCACATGGTCACCACATTTGCCGGGCACGTGGCCCTCGCGCTGGAGTTTGCCCGCGCACAGGAGGACCGGGGACGTTTGGCGGTGTTCGAGGATCGCGACCGGATCGCGCGGGACCTGCATGACCACGTGATCCAACGGCTGTTCGCGGTCGGACTCGGGCTCCAGGGGATCTCTCGACAAGTGACCCGGGTCGACCTGGCCGATCGAGTAAACGGCTACGTCCGAGATCTGGACACCACAATCCAGGAGATCCGGCGCACGATCTTCTCGCTGCAGGAACGCACCGGCGACCGTCGCAGCCTGCGCAGCCAGGTACTCGAGATCGCGCAGGACGCCGCGACGTCGCTGGGCTTCGAGCCACGGGTGGCTCTCGAGGGCCCCCTGGACTCGGCCGTCCCTGACGAGATGCGCCCGGAGGTGCTGGCGACGCTGCGAGAAGCCCTCACGAACGTCGTCCGTCACGCCCACGCGAGCCAGGCAGACGTCCTCATCCGCGCCGACGTCCTCCATCGCGCGTTCCAGCTCCGGTTGACCGACAACGGCATTGGCGTGCCTGCAAACCCTCCGCGTCGAAGCGGTCTCACCAACATGAACGAACGCGCCACGAGGCTCGGCGGGTTCTTCCGGATCGAACCCCGTCCGCAAGGCGGCACCGTTCTCATCTGGCAGGTGCCTCTCGAGCCTAGTTAGAGCCGGCTCGGCAAATCCAGCAGAACGATCGCTTCGTGTTCGCACGTAATGCGGCCCACTCCCAGGAATCGTGAGATGTCTCTTCGAGCCGTCTGGGTATGAGTTCGATCGGCGGTTCAACGCCGACGGGACGAATGGCCGAAAGCGAGCACCCGATGTTCATGCTTTGCAAGCAAGGAGGTTTGCTGCGTCCCCGGGCGATCCTCGTGGTGCCAGTGCTGTGCCTCATGATGGTGTTGTCGGCCTGCGTGACCGAGACGACGCCTGCGCGGAACACTGCACGGCCTGGTGCACCGCTCACTGGTGGGACGTTGAACATGCTCGGCTCGGGTGACGTCGACTACATGGACCCGAACGTCAGCTATTACACGGCCGGCTATCTCGGGCTCCGGATGTGGAGTCGGCAGTTGTTCGCCTACCCGGCTCGTCCCGGCAAGACCACGATGCCCGCGCCTGATCTCGCGACCCAGATCCCCACGAGGTCCAACGGTGGGATCAGCGCCGACGGGCTGACCTACACGATCACCCTGCGTCAGGGAGTCCGGTGGAATACAAACCCGCCTCGGCCGGTCACTGCCGCCGACGTGGTGAGGGGTCTCAAGCGGACGTGCAACCCGGCCCAGCCGTTCGGAGGGATGCCTGACTTTCGGGACCTGATCGTCGGCTACGCAAAGTTCTGCGATGGCTTCGCGCGGGTGCCACAGACCGCCTCGGCCATCGCCCGCTACATCAACCGTCACGAGATTGCGGGAGCGACCGCACGTGGCGAACGCACCGTCGTGTTCCGCCTCACCCACCCGGCGACGTACTTCGTCGAGATGCTGACGCTTCCCGCCTTCTCCCCTGCTCCGGTCGAGTATCTGCGATACGTCCCCGGGAGCCTGGAGCTTGCCAGGAACACGATCTCGAACGGGCCATACCAGATCGAGTCCTACCGACCTACCAAGGAGATCGTCTTCGTGCGGAATCCCGTGTGGGACCGGTCCACCGATCCCATCCGGAAGGCGTACGTCGACAAGATCGTGGTCGATCAGACGGTGAGCCAGGAGTCGACACAG
Organism: Actinopolymorphaceae bacterium; assembly: GCA_036564245.1. Classification (GTDB taxonomy): domain Bacteria; phylum Actinomycetota; class Actinomycetes; order Propionibacteriales; family Actinopolymorphaceae; genus Thermasporomyces. The sequence goes on along the minus strand of DATCKU010000014.1, from coordinate 24,956 downwards.
CTCCAGCTGCAAGCCGGAACCGAGTCGGCTGACATGGAATGGGACAACTTCCCACCGTCCTCCACCGTGGCGGCGCTGCTGTCACAGAGAGATCCCAACCTTCACCTGGGAGCCACCTCGTCATCGAACCCGTTTCTCGTCTTCAACATCGTCTCGCCCAACAATCGTCGGGCCATGGCCAAGCTGCCGGTACGGCGTGCGATCGCGCACGCGATCCGACGACGTGACCTCATCCAGGCTCTGGGCGGACCGAAACTCAACGAGCCACTCACGCACGTCCTTCCCTCCACGGTCATGGGCAGCCGGAACTTCGACATCTACCCGTACAACCCGGGGAAGACGAGAAGGCTGCTGACCCAGGCGAAGCTGCCACGCGGTATGACCCTGAAGTTCCTCTATCGCAGCGACTCCGAAGCCGGGCGGAAGGTGTTCACGACGTTGCAGCAGAACCTCCGGGAAGTCGGAATCCGGTTGGAAGGTGTCGCGGTTCCGAACGCGGACTTCTTCACGAAGTACCTCCAGGTGCCTTCCGTCGCCCGCCGCGGTGTTTGGGACATCGCCCTCGCCGGCTGGGCGCCCGACTGGCACGGTGACGCCGCCGCGTCCTTTTTCGGACCGCTCTTCTCCGGCAAGAAGTCGTTCCCTCCCGCCGGAAGCAACTTCGGCTTCTACAACAGCCCGGTCACGAACCGGTTGATCCGGCAGGCCATGGCCGCTCCCACCAAGGAGCAGGCGGCACAGCTGTGGACGCAAGTCGATCGACAGGTGATGCGGGACGCGGCCTTCTATCCGATCACCAATCCACGGCAGCCCAACTACCACGCACCGCACGTGAGGAATGCGGTGTTCATCCCGGCACTGCAGAACTTCGATCCGACGAATGTGTGGCTAGAGCCCGGCAAGCACGGTGGCTGATGCGGTGCGCGAATGCGTGGAGCCCAGTGGGCCGTGGCGCATGGTGTGGAAGCAGCTACGCCGCGACTGGGTTGCGGTCGGCGCAGCTGTCGTGATCCTCGCGATCGTCGGACTGGCCGTCTGTGCGCCGCTCGTCGCCCAGGTCACGCGACACGGCGTCGATACGCAGTACCGCACGACCGGCCTCACAGCTGACGGTCTTCCGCGACCCCCCAGTCGCGAGTTCTGGCTGGGGACAGACGATCTCGGACGCGACGTGTTGGTCCGGATCGCTTATGGAGCACGGACCTCCCTCCTCGTGGGAGTCGCCGCCACCGGCATGGCGGTGGCGATCGGGTTGGTCGCCGGGTTGGTCGCCGGCTACTTCGGCGGAGCTGTCGACACGGTTGTCGCGAGGCTCGTCGACCTCGTGCTCTCGTTGCCGTTCCTGCTCTTCGCCATCGCCCTCGTGTCGGTCACTGGACCGGGGTTGGCCATCGTCATCGTCGTGATCGGGGCGTTCAGCTGGGCTTCAGTCGCGCGTATCGTGCGTGGCCTCGTGTTGTCGATCCGGGAACGCGAGTACGTCGAGGCGGCGCGTGCGCTTGGCGCGAGTAGCTGGAGAATCCTGCGGGTCGCCGTGCTCCCCAACATCGCAGGACCGGTCCTGGTCTACACGACCTTGCTCATCCCGACGGTCATCGTCGCCGAGGCGACACTGTCGTTCCTCGGACTGGGAGCGCCTCCTCCGACGCCAACCTGGGGCGCGATGCTCAACGAGGCCGTCCACTACTACCAGGTCGCGTGGTGGTACGTCGTCTTCCCAGGAGCGGCGCTTCTCGTCACGACGTTGGCGTTCAACCTCCTAGGAGATGGCATTCGGGACGCCGTCGCGGGGGCCGACCGATGATGCTGTCGTTCGTCGTGCGGCGCGTCGGACTCGGCGTCGTCGTTCTGGCTGCGGCCACGACGGCGGTCTTCGCCATCTTCTACGTGGCACCCCCCGATGTCGCGCGTGCACTCGCCGGCAGGCAGGCCACGCCTGAAACCGTCGCGCTGGTCGAGAAGCGCTTGGGACTCGACCGTCCGATCTGGCAGCAGTACCTGAGCTTCGTCTGGCATGCGCTGCACGGCGACCTCGGATACGACTACTACCACCAGGTGCCAGTCGGGACGATCGTCCTGGAGGCACTGCCGGCCACGCTGTCGCTCGTGGTGGGCGCATCCATCCTCTGGCTGCTGATCGGTGTCGTCTCCGGTGTCGTCTCGGCGGCGCGGCACCGTACGGTGACTGATCGCTTGCTGACGGGCCTGGCACTTGTGTTCTACTCGATGCCAACGTTCCTGCTCGGCCTGCTCCTTCTGTTCTTCCTCTCCTATCGTCTGAGCGTCGCAGGCATCCCGATCTTCCCCGCCGGGAGTTACGTTCCGCTGACCGAGGATCCCGCGAACTGGCTGCGTCACTTGTTGCTGCCGTGGCTCACCCTCGCACTGGTGCTGGCCGCGCCGTACACCCGCCTCACACGTGCGGCGATGCTCGACGTCATGGGACAGGACTACATCAGGACCGCACGCTCCAAAGGGCTTCGGAAGCGGCACGTCGTCTACCGTCACGCGCTGCGGAACGCGCTCAACCCGGTCACCACACAGCTTGGCATCGATGTCGGTCAACTGATCGGCGGCGTTGTGGTGACCGAGACTGTCTTCAGCATCGACGGGCTCGGCAAGACGGCGATCGACGCCATCGTGCAACAGGACTTGCCGGTGATCGCTGGCATCGTCCTCTTCGCGTCGACCGCCGTCATCGCAGCGAACATCCTGGTCGACGTGGCATACGCCTTCCTCGACCCTCGCGTCCGCCTCCACTGACCCAAATGACCATGTGCACTACGCCTGCCGGACCTGCAACACGTGTCGACACGTAGTGCACCTCCGAATGGGCTGCGCACCTCCGATAGGTGGCGGCTGTTCTCAGCCGCTGAGAGCGGGTTTGATGGCCTCCTCGTAGAACGGACGGAAGACGTTCTCGTAGAACTCCGGCGAGTGCTGCTGCCAGAACTTCTCGTGCGCGGCGTAGTACTTGTTGGCGGCGGAGACGAACTCCTCGTCGGGGACGCTCGACGTGAAGCTCTCCGCCTGGGTGTTCAGCACGTTCTGAGCACGCTCCAGGTCGGCAGCGATGTCGACCTCGCCAGGTTCGAACCACCACTTCGAGAAGGCGTCGTCGATCGCATTCGTCGTCGGACCGACCTGCTCCTCCGGCGGGAAGAACCATGCAGTCTGCGGGATCAGCGGATACTGCGTCACCGCGCGTACCGTGTCCATGAACTGCTTGCCCCACGCCTCGTCAGGCGAGCCCGGCATCCCGTCGAGCGTTCCCTTGAGCACTGGGGTGATCTTGTCGAAGTTGTAGATCTCCCGCAGATCCTTGGTCTTGTCGTAGACGATGTTCTTCTGTTTGACGAACCCGTCACCGATCATGTACAGGTGCAGGTCGAAGATCAGAGCGAGCTCCTCCTCGTCGAGGTCCGGACTGAACGACACCGAGTCGATCTGCGGCTGGGTGAACCCGGAGCTCGCGTAGCCGTTGCGGCCGACAGGGAAGGGAACCCAGCCCACGACCTCTTCCAGCGGCTTGCCGAGCTTGTCGGCGAGCGTGACGTGGGTCGTGCCGGCGCTGGGCTCGGACGTGTAGAACACCACGGTGTTCGTGTGCATGCAGGCCTGCTCACGAATGAAGGCGTTCCAGATCTCCCCGTCGTGGAAGGTGATGTCCGACAACAGGGACTGGTCCTCGAACTTCATCGCGCGGACGTCACCGATGATCTGGACCCAGTGGTCGACGTTCCGCATGTAGTCTCTGCGCCAGTTCCATGAGGTCTCAGGCGCCGGGATCGTGGAGAGGAACTCGAAGCCTTCGGCGTTGACGCTGCTGGAGAAGCCCAGACCTTGCATGGCGATGCCTTTGCGCTTGCCCTTGGTCAGGGCCTTCGCGAGCTCGCGGACGTCCGACCAGGTCCAACCCGGTTGCGGCTCCGGCAGGCCGAGCTCCTGGATCAGGTCCCGACGGTAGTGGATGCCCGGGCCCACGTTGTAGGCGTTCGGTGCGGCGTAGTAGCGCCCCTCCACCGACCAGACGTTCTCCCAGATGGGCTTGGCATAGTCCTCCAGCTTGTCGATCATCTTGCTCTCGGCCACCAGGTCGGTGACATCCGCCGCGAGCCCCTGGAGGAAGGCGGACCGGATCGCCGCGTAATCCCAGCCTCCGATCACGTTGCTGATGAACGCCGCCGGCGCCGTGCCCCCTGAGAGCGCCGCGGTGATCGCCTCCTGGTTCCAGACGTCGACGTTGACGGTCTTGAACTTCACCCCCGGGTGCTTGTCGAACCACTCCTGGAGTGCTTGTGCGTACGCATAGACGCCTGGCGCAGCCTTCTGGTCCTTCTGCGACGGCATGGGTCCGTACGGCCCGCCGGTACTGACGGACAGCGTGACGTCAGTGCCCCCGGCGCCACCGTCGCTGCTGTTGCACGCGGCGAGCAGCGCACCGCCACTCACCGCCGCGGCCGTGCCACCTATCCCCTTGAGGAAGCTTCGCCGGGAGACGAACCTCGACCAGCGCTCGCTTCCGTAAGCCTCGGTGTCTTCGGTGCCATGCATGGCCTGCTCCTACCTACAGCTCCCGCAGCGTGCGGGCGACCCGATGGTGCACGGGACAGTACCAGTTAGACCAGCTTTGGTGCCATACATGCGATGACCAGTGTCGGCGAGCTGTCTGACCCAAGCCCTACCGTCCAGCTCGTTCTGTCTCCTTTGCCGCGCCAATCCTGTGACCGATCCGGGCGGTTGGACGAGCTTCGCGAGGTCTGGTCAGGCCCAATCACGGGTCTTCGCCGAGTCGATGCGACTACGGTCGTAGCTGAGCCCGCCAACCCAGGCGGGCGCGGTCGAACAGTCGATGGCGGCACGGGATCGACAGACGGGACATCTGGCACCAGCTAGATAGCAGGTAACAGCCATGGAAGCGTGGATCGTCTGGCTGATCATCGCGCTACTCCTCGGTATCGCCGAGCTACGTAGCCTGAGCCTGTATCTCGCGGCTGCGGCGGGAGCCGGGCTGATCACGACGCTCGTGGCGTTCGTCGGGGGCAGGCTTCCGCTTCAGCTGCTGGCGTTCAGTGCGACCGGAATCGCACTGGTGGTCTTCGTCCGTCCGATCGGCCTCCAGGTGCTGCGTCGCGCGCCGTCGATCCGTTCCGGCACCGCGGCACTCATCGGCAAGGAAGCACTGGTGCTGCACCAGATCACCCGTCACGGCGGGCGGATCCGGATCGGTGGCGAGGAGTGGACCGCGCGACCCTACGACTCGTCCCTGGTCATACCCGAGGGCGCCACCGTCGAGGTGTTCGCGATCGATGGCGCAACCGCCCTGGTGCATCCACGCGAGGATCCCTTGACCTCAGGCTGATCAAGTCGCCGCACAGCGCCCCGGTGCTCCGGTCAGACCACGCTGGTCGGGCGTCGACCGATGTCACCAACGATGGTGCACCGACGGGCGGATCAGCTCGTCGTAGATGGCCCTCACCGCGTCATGGGTCGCCGTCGGCAGCGGTGGGAGCTCGGCGACACGAACGTTCGACCGGACCTGTGCCGGATTCCTGGCCCCAGGGATCACGACACTGACACCGAGCTGGTCGAGGATCCAGCGCAGCGCGAACTCCGCCATCGTCACCTGGGGCGGCACCAGCGGATGCAGCCGCGCGACAGCGGCGAGCCCTGTCTCGAAGTCGACGCCCGAGAACGTCTCCCCGACGTCGAACGCTGCGCCCTCGCGGTTGTAGGTACGATGATCGTTCTCGGGAAACCGCGTCGAGCGGTCGTACTTCCCTGCCAACAGACCGCTCGCCAGCGGCACTCTCGCGATGATGCCGACGCCGGCCTCACGGGCCGCCGGAAGCACCTCCTCCAACGGCTTGAGGCGGAAGGGGTTCAGGATGATCTGGATGGTCGCGACCCCGGGCCGCTCGATCGCCGCCAGCGCCTGAGCACACGTCTCGACACTGACGCCGTAGGCCGAGACCCTGCCTTCCGCCACGAGGGTGTCGAGGTCGTCGTACGTCTGGTCGGACACGATTACCTCGGTGGGCGGGCAGTGCAGCTGGATCAGGTCGAGCGTGTCGACGCCGAGGTTCTCCCGCGATCTGTCGGTCCAGGCACGGAAGTTGGCGAGCGTGTAGTTGGCCGGATCCTGCGCCATCCGACGGCCCATCTTGGTCGCGACCATAATCCTCGGCCGCCCTTCGGACCTGGCGCTGGCCAGGAACTGCCCGATGATGCGCTCGCTCCTGCCGTCACCGTAGACATCGGCGGTGTCGAGGAACGTGACACCGGCATCGGCTGCCGCGGCAAGGGTGGCGAGTGCATCACCGGTGCTGACCTCGCCCCAGTCACCACCGAGCTGCCACGTACCCAACCCGACAACGCCGACCTTGCGTAAGGTCCGCCCAAGAAGCCGCTCTTGCATGGCGTGAGCTTACGACCTCTGCGGACCGCGTCCGCAATCTCCTCAGGCTGGGGAGCGCCGCCCGCGAAGCGTTCCGACGAGCTCCTTGACCAGCAGATCGACGAGCGCGGCGACCGCCGCGGTCGCGATCGCACAGAGCAGCGTCTGCACAGCGTCCTCCTCCCGACAGTCGGCCTCTCACGCCGGTCGTGCCTCGCACGACCGTTCCCGCGTTCGGTACGGCACGGTACGGATGGACGACAGCGCTCGGGAGGACTGGCGGTAAACCATCGTCGACCTGACGGTGAAACCGACATCGAGATCAGACCCTTAGGACCTTTGGCTCTACTTGCTCCCGGCCCTCGCTGAGCAGACTCGGGACGCGAGGGGGTGGAGTGCGATGGCCGAGCGTGGCACGCAGACACGGCAGGCGGGACAGCGCCGAACCGGGCGCACCTCGAGACAGGCAGCCAGACGTACGACTGCTGAGCGCCCCGGTCCTGGTCGCACCGCACGGCAACGTGCCGGGAAGCGTGCGCAGGCCGGACGCAGTGCGACAACCCGGAAAGCCGCGACGAGGCGGACTACCGCCACAAGGAAGTCGGCGAGCCGTCGAACCGCTGCGATGGAGTTTCCCGTCCCGCTCGTCAAAGGGCGCAGAATCCGGGTACCGGTTCCACGCATGTCGCTGCCACGCATGCCGCAGATGCCCAGGCTCCCCCAGCCGAAACTGCCCCGACTGTCGGACATGCCGACGCCTCCCATGCGCCTGCCACGACTACCTCAGCCCTCTGGCGACCACCGTGTCGGTCAGATGCTGTGGTACGGCGGGCTTGCGACCGTCACCGTGCTGGGGATCGTGGAGTGGCCAGTGGCGGCCGTCGTGGCCGCCGGAAGCTACCTACTCGACCGGCGGCTCAAAGCCGTCCAGGAATCGGCGACGCCGACCGGCAGGTCGCAGGCAACGGCGCGTCGGGCGGCGGCTGGTCGAGGACGACAGCGGCCCACCGCAAGCCGACGGGTTACGACACGTCGGTGAAATTTGGCTGACCGTTTCCCGTTCCTTTTGCTCCTAACCAGACCAAGATCGCCTATTCTGCGGTGGCATGTCCACCGGAGACGGCAGAGGCCGTGTGCGCTTCGCCGGTGTCGCGACGCTCGCGACGCTGGTCGTCTTGGTGGCCTGGTTGACATTCGCCTTGACACTGGCCTCTGCGCTCGCTCGCCCCGCATACGCCCACGTGCGTGCGAGCGAGGCCACGTCCGTCGTGCGGCAACAGGGCTCGACGGTTCAGTTCCTCACCTCTATCGAGTACCGCTACCTTGCAGCCGCTGCCGGAATCGGTCTTCCACCCGCCAACGACGAGGCCAGGCAGCGTCAGCTTGCCAGCGGTCGTGACAAGCTGACGCGCTATCTCACGAGCCGGATCGTCGTCTCGTTGGACGGCGTCCAGTGCGAAGGTGTGCTCCACGACGCCACGGTGGAGCACCGACAGAGCACGACCTACATCCGCAGCGACCTGCGCTACACGTGTTCGGGCGAGCCGAGTGGCCGGTATCGGATCCAGTACATTGTCTTCACCGAAGACGAGGCCATCGTCGACAACCACACGAACGTCGTCGAGTACCAGCTCGGCTCCTCCCGCGGTGCGTTCGTCTTCGACCAGGCGCATCGCGAGTTCCAGACCGGCGGAGGCAGCAGTCCGCTGCACGTGGCAGCGGGCTTCGTCGGCTTCGGAGTCGACCACATCCTCCGAGGGCTGGACCACGTCCTGTTCCTCGTCGTGCTGCTGCTCGGAGCCACGACGATCCCCGGGGTCGTGAAGGTGGCGACAAGCTTCACCGCGGCGCACAGTCTCACCCTCGCGCTCGGGGCCTTGGGATGGGTCGAGATCCCCGGCCAGATCGTCGAGCCGCTCATCGCGCTCTCCATCGGATATGTCGCCGTCGAGAACATCCTGACCAGCGAGACGCGACATCGGCTCGGTGTGGTCTTCGCCTTCGGGCTGCTGCATGGTCTGGGATTCGCCAACTCGATAAGCCTTACCGGCGAGTTCGACCTGGCGACCCTTGGCGCCCTCGCAGGCTTCAATTGTGGGATCGAGCTCGGTCAGCTCATGCTCATCGGCTCGATCTTCCCGATCCTGTTGTTCATCCGGCGTTTCTCCTGGTCTGGTGCCGCGCACACCGTCGTGACGGCCATGGCCGCGATCGTTGCCATGACGTGGTATGTCCAACGCCTGATAGGGGCATGACGATGCGACCAGTTACCGCACTTCGCGTTCTCACCGGAACCCTCGCCGGGCTAGTCCTGGTGCAACCGCTGGCACCTGTGGTGGCGGAGGTGGTGAACCCCGCGGCCGCCGAGGTGAGCGGGGTGGTCTATCTCGACAAGGACCGTGACGGCACTCGTGATGCTGGCGAGCCCGGCATCCCGAACGTGAGCGTGTCCGACGGCGTCACCATCGTGCAGACCGACGACGAGGGCCGCTACAGCCTGGACCTGGATGTCGAGCGCCGCATCACCGACATCGTCTATCTCACCAAGCCCGCGGGGTACGCCGTACCCGTCGACGAGTACTCGACTCCGCAGTTCTACCGGATCCTCGGTGAGCTGGACGACGGAGCATCGGTGCAGGTGGACTTCCCGCTGCGGTCGGACCCCAAGTCGCGACGCAACGACTTCACGTTCGCGAACGTGGCAGACGTCCACGTCAACCCGGATCTCGCGGCACAGCTCGAGCAGATCAACGAGACCGCCCAGGACCTCGCCTTCGTCCAGGTGAGCGGCGACCTCACGAACCTCGCGACCGACGAGGAGTTCACCTACTACCGCAACGCGACCGCGGCGTCGAAGCTTCCCGTGTGGCCCGCGGTCGGCAACCATGAGTACTTCAACGGTGGAGAGCCGACCTACGCGTCGCGGATCGACAACTACCGCCGTTACGTCGGCCCGGAGTGGTACTCGTTCGACTACGGCAACCGCCACTTCGTCGTACTGGAGAACAACGGCGCGGCACCGTTCGAGGAGCAGTACGCGTGGGTGATGAACGACCTCGCGCTGCATGCGAAGGGCAAGCGCATCGTGGTGCTGATGCACATGCCCATGAACGTGCCGTTCGGTTCGCCGTCAGACTACGACGCGTACGAAGAGCTGTTCGAGCAGTACGACACCGAACTCGTGCTGGTCGGTCACGAGCACTCCAACCAGGCCGACAACAACTGGGTCAAGGGTGCGCGCCACGTACAGACGAACTCGAGCTCGTACACCATCGACCACAGCCCGCGCGGCTTCCGCTACGTGCACATGCGGGGCGACGGCTCGGACAACCCGTTCCGCATGTACGGCGTGGAGCGTGCGCTCACCATCACCAACCCGGCGCCCGGCAGCGAGGTCTCGCGGCACGCGTTGAAGGAAGTCCAGGTCAACGCGTACCACACGACCGACGAGGTCCGGGAAGCGCGCTTCCGGATCGACGACGCCGGCTGGGTCAAGATGCGGCGCTCAGGCGACTTCTCCTGGTACGCGAGCTACCCGGAGGGGAAGGCGCGCTCGACGGGCCGCCACACCCTGAGGGTCGAGGTGGTAGCCGACGGTGGAGCCCGATGGAGCACCTCGGGCACCTTCACGGTGACTGACGCCGCTCCGCCTCGCATCGTCGCCGGCGACGACTGGGAGCAGTACCACGGCGACGCCGCACACAGCGGAATCGCGGCAGACAAGCTCTCACCGGACCTCGAGCTGGCCTGGATCTACCGGACACCCGGCACGATCCTCACCGGCTCGCCGGTCATCGCCGACGGCGTGGCCTACGTCGGAACTCGTGACGAGAACGACCTCAAGGTGAACGGCGTCCACGCCGTCGACCTCGAGACCGGGAAGCGTCTGTGGTGGGCACGCACGGATGCGTCCGTGCACGGTACGCCTGCCGTCGCTGACGGTCTGGTCTTCGTCCCGACCATTCATGGCTCGCTCTTCGCCTTCGACGCGAAGACCGGTGCGCTGCGGTGGAAGCGCACCCCGGAGCCGGTCGACCCGCCGACGAACCAACGGTCGTACTCCTACTACTCCCCCGCGGTGGCGGACGGCGTGGTCTACTGGCCGTACCAGACCCGCTTCGGCAAGGCGAGCCGCGGGTTGCTGGCCGCCCTCGACACCAAGACCGGAGAGCCGATCTGGGAGTCGCCCATGACGGGCGCGACGATGAGCGACGGTACGCCGGCTGTCGTCGACGGGAAGGTCTTCGTCGGGAACGAGACCGCCGACCGGGTGATCGCCTATGACGCGGCGACCGGAGAGCAGTTGTGGACGGCGACCGCGCGCCTGGGCGGATGGCAGGACGCCGCACCGACCGCTGTCGACGGCAAGGTCTTCATCGGGTCCAACAACGGTGTCATCGCGCGTGACGCCGCGACCGGCACCGACCTGTGGACCTACCGAAGCCCTGACCCGTCGTACATCCCGGTGAACGCCACGCCTTCTGCACCCGCAGTGGTCGACGGGACGCTCTACATGGGCTTCCCCGACGGTCGGGTCACGGCGTTGGATGTCGAGACCGGTGAGGTGGTCTGGAGCGTGCGGCTGCCTGGCAAGCCGTACCTCGGCGGTGTACTGTCGCCACCAGCGGTCAGTGGAGACACCGTGTTCGTCGGGTCGAACGGAGGCCGGCTCTACGCACTCGACCGCGCCACGGGTGCGGAGCAATGGAGCTACGAGATCGGAACCTGGGTCGCCTCGGGTCCGGCCGTATCCGGCAACGTCCTGGTAGCCGGCGCCTGGGACGGAAACCTGTACGCATTCGTCGCCCGGTAGCCCACGTCACGTCCCGCTGGATCGCCAGGATGCGCTGGCAGATCCGGACGTTTCGGGCAACCTGACGAATCGCCTGGTCGGCGCGGCACCGAACGGGCACGCTGGGCTCGGTTGGGTGGACGTGCTCACCGCGTCCACCCGCCGGGTCCACGAGCTGGGTCCAATGGCGTGCACCCAGCCCTGGCGGACCGGGAGGTTCGGCAATGACCACGAACCCGAGTCACGATGCCGCTGCCGAGCTGGAGCACGTCCAGATCACGTCGAGTGAGGACGTCCGTTCGTACGTTGCAGGAATCTGCTTCAAGACCGGACCCCCGATGTATGTCGGGTCCGAACTCGAATGGCTCGTCATCTCACCGGACGCACCACACGTACCAGTCCCGCCCACCAGGATCCGCGCGGCCCTCGATCCGATCGAACCGCTCCCTGGTGGAAGCCGCGTGTCGTTCGAGCCAGGCGGTCAACTGGAGCTGAGCTCGCCCCCGGCATCCGGCTCCACAGCATGTTGGAAGGCCACCCGAGCCGACGTCGATCATCTGCAACGTCTCCTTGCCGCAGCCGATCTCGATCTGGTGTGGTCCGGCATCGATCCGTACCGACCGGCGACACGTCAGGTGGCCAATTCGCGGTACGACACGATGCAGGTGTACTTCGACGCCTGCCCCGCTGTGTCGGGCACTTCGACGGCCCGCATCGCGCCGGACCTTCCAGACCAGGCGGGCCGCCTGATGATGTGCAGCACGGCGAGCGTGCAGATCAACCTTGACGCTGGCGCCGATGCCACCGACATCGCGCGTCGGTGGCGGCTCCTGCACGCCGTCGGGCCACCACTTGTCGCGGCGTTCGCCAACTCGCCGGTGTACGACAGGCGTACGACCGGCTGGAAGTCCACGCGCCAGGCCGCGTGGCTTGGACTCGACCCGTGCCGGACACGTCAACCGCAGGGTGAGGATCCCCTTGTGGCGTGGGCGGACTATGCGCTCGACGCTCGCGTCATGGCGTGCCGACGGGACCCGACCTGGATCGCCGACCCTGGCATGACGTTCCGGCAGTGGATCGATGGTGCAGGCCATCTCGGAAGACCGACATACGCCGACCTCGACTACCACCTCACGACCTTGTTTCCGCCGGTTCGGCCGCGCGGCTGGCTCGAGGTGCGCTATGTGGACGCGCAGCCCGCGGCGTACTGGCCAGTCCCACTCGCGGTCGTGGCAGCGCTCGTCGACGCCGACGCCGACCGGGTCCTCGCGACCACCGAACCGGTGCGCGAGATGTGGTGGGAAGCCGCACGGTATGGACTCGAGGATCGAGAGCTGGCAGCAGCCGCCAGCGCGTGTTTCGAGCTCGCCCTCGCCACCATGAGCCGGGATGGCGCCGACGACGACCTGAGGAGGCTCGTGGAGTCCTACGCCGACCGCTATGTCCTGCGCCGTCGTTGCCCTGCAGACGACCAGGAGGAGTGACACCATGCAGACCTCGAAGGAGCAGCTCGCTGCCGAGCTGGAGCGGGTACGTCGACGCAGCTTCGGGTTGACCACCGACGTGCTGGACGATGCCGAGCTCACCCGCCAGCACTCGCCGCTCATGTCGCCGTTGGTCTGGGACCTCGCCCACGTCGGCAACTATGAAGAGCTCTGGCTGCTCAGGGCGGCTGCCGGTATCGATCCGATGCGACCCGAGATCGACTCGCTCTACGACGCCTTCGAGCACCCTCGCGCCGAGCGACCGAAGCTCCCGCTGCTCGATCCGGTGGAAGCCAACGAGTACATCACACTGGTCCGCCGAAAAGTGCTCGACAGCCTCGACAGCAAGGCGATCCGGCTCGATCGACCGGACAACCCCTTGCTCGCGGACGGTTTCGTCTATCGGATGGTCATTCAGCACGAGCACCAGCACGACGAGACCATGCTCGCGACCCACCAGTTACGTCGTGGGGCTCCGGTCCTGCCAGACCACGAGGCGCCGGCTCCGGAACCTCGCGCCGCACTGCCTCCCGAGGTCTTCGTGCCGGGAGGGCCGTTCGAGATGGGGACGTCGAGCGACCCGTGGGCGTACGACAACGAGCGGCCCGCACACGTCGTCGAGCTGGCGCCCTATTGGATCGACACGACGCCGGTCTGCAACGGCGAGTACGCCGCGTTCATCGCCGACGGCGGGTACGACAATCCTCGCTGGTGGACGGCGGCCGGATGGGAGTGGCGGTGCCGCTCTGGCAAACGGGCACCGGCCTTCTGGCGACGCGAGGGCTCCAGCTGGCTGCGTAGGCGATTCGGCCGCCTCGAACCGCTGCCTCCGGATCAACCGGTACAGCACGTGTGTTGGTACGAAGCAGACGCATATGCCCGCTGGGCCGGCAAGCGGCTGCCCACGGAGGCCGAATGGGAGAAGGCGGCCTCCTGGGATCCGCGGACCGGGCGCAAGTACCGCTACCCGTGGGGGGACGAGCCTCCGACACTCCACCACGCCAACCTGGGCCAGGTGCGCTACCAACCGACGCACGTCGGGTCGTTCCCGGCGGGCACGTCCCCCGTGGGTGCCCGGCAGATGCTGGGTGACGTCTGGGAGTGGACGGCCACGGACTTCGACGGGTACGCGGGCTTTCGCAGCTTCCCTTACCGGGAGTACTCGGAGGTCTTCTTCGGCACCGAATACAAGGTCCTGCGCGGTGGCTCCTGGGCGACCGACCCGACGGCGTGTCGTACGACCTTCCGGAACTGGGACTTTCCAATCCGCCGGCAGATCTTCTGCGGCTTTCGCTGCGCCCGCGACGCCTGACCACGATGACGGTCCTTCCTCGCGCCTTCCTCCCCCGCGTGCGAGTGGACGTCGCCCCGACATGAGAGGACCATGCGATGTGCCGTCACCTGGGGTACCTCGGCCCTGCCCGGTCGTTGCACGACCTGCTCCTTGCCCCGTCGTACTCCCTGGTGAGACAGGCGTACGAACCACGATTCCAGCAGCATGGCCGGGTCAACGTCGACGGGTTCGGCGCGGGATGGTACGTCGCCGGTCGGACCAACCCCGTCCGCTACCGGCGTTCGGTACCGATATGGAGTGACCAGTCCTTCGCCAGTCTGGCTCCGACCATCTGCTCCGGGTGCGTGATGGGTGCCGTCCGGTCGGCGACGCCAGGTTTCCCGAGCGACGAGTCCGGTGTCGCACCGTTCACCCACGACCGGTGGCTGTTCTCCCACAACGGCGTACTTCACGAATGTCACCTTGCCTGGAAGACACTCGGTCACCGCTGCGCACGCGTGCCGGACACCCTTGCCGCCGTGGACTCTGCGCTGCTCTTCGGCCTCGCAGTGTCTCGATGGTCTGCCGGTGCGAGCCTTGGCGATGGCCTGGTCCAGGTCCTGCACGACATCGACGCGGTCGGCGGCGGACGCCTCAACCTCCTTGCCAGTGACGGCAAACGGTTGGCGGCCACACGATGTGGAGACTCGCTGTTTGTTCGTGAATCCGCAGAATCGGTAGTCATCGCATCCGAACCGACCGACGATGGTTCCACGTGGCAAACCGTTCCGGCGAACAGTCTGGTCGAGGCGGATCAGAACGGCGTACGCGTGACACCCCTTCCATGATCATGGAGGTTTCTTGTGAGTCCGACCCCCACCGCCCATCAGGTCAGCTGCTACGTGACCGACCACGACTTGGTGAAGAATCTGGCACACGATGTCGAGTACGGCCTGTGTCAGCAGCCGAAAGTCCTGCCGCCGAAGTACTTCTACGACGCGCGGGGCAGTGAACTCTTCGAGGAGATCACCAAGCTTCCCGAGTATTACCTGACCCGCGCAGAGGAAGCGATCCTGGTCCGCTACGCCGACGAAATTGTCGGCATGGCAGGCACCGACACACTGCTCGAGCTCGGTTCGGGATCCTCGACGAAGACTCGCCTGCTGCTCGACGCGCTACGAGCGACCGGCCGGCTGCGCCATTACATTCCTGTCGACGTCAGTGAATCAGCTCTCACCGCAGCGATGCGTCGGCTCGGCAAGGACTACCCCGAGCTTTTCATGCACGGCATCGTCGCCGACTACGAGCGCCACCTGCATCTGTTGCCGCAGATCGGCTCCCGACTGATCGCCTTCCTCGGCAGCACGATCGGCAACCTCGAGCCGCACCAACGCGCTCAGTTCCTTGCCGCACTCCGCGCTGGAATGCGAGACGGCGATCGTCTCCTGCTGGGCACCGACCTGGTGAAGAGCCCTGCTCGTCTGCTCGAAGCGTACGACGATGCTGCCGGGATCACGGCGGAGTTCAACCGAAACGTCCTCTACGTGCTGAACCGCCGGCTCGGTGCCGACTTCGTTCCCTCCGCCTTCGAGCACGTCGCGATGTGGAACCTGCACCAGGAGTGGGTCGAGATGCGGCTCCGCTCCACGTGCCAGCAGCAGGTGCGGATCGACGCCTTGGGTCTCACCGTGACCTTCCACACCGGCGAGCAGCTGCGGACCGAGGTGTCGGCGAAGTTCCGTCCCGAGTCCGTTGCGAGGGAGCTCGCGGAGGCTGGCTTCTCGGTGCAGGCGTGGTGGACGGACCCACGCAACGATTTCGCTCTCACGCTGGCCGCTCCAGCGTGACGGCACCCGGTCAGGCGGCTCGGTCGATCTCGCCCAACCACGGCGAGAAGCCGTCGTCTCGCTGGACCCAGTGATCGAGCCCGCGGGCGAGTTCCGAGTCGGTCATGAGCAGGCCCTCGAAGGTCCGGCGCAGCCGGTCGCGGCCGTCGTCGATCCCCGTGAACACGATGCGCGTCTGCGGCTTGCCGGCCGACCAACGCCCGACCGTGCCGATGCTGAGCTGACCACCTGCACTGTCCCAGCCGCAGACGCTGCGGGGCCGCGTGGGCAACCAGAACCACCCTCGGCTGCGTTGCCGCCCACCGGCGAGATCGGCGATCTGCTCGTGCAGGCGAGCCGGGTGGACCGGCCGCCACGAGGTGAGGTCAAGGGTCCAGACGCCGTTGTCTTCGCCTGGGTCGGGCAGCTGGGCCTGACGGTAGTCGCCGCGGTGAGGGCCGTGCATCCCGTGCGCCTTCGCCAGCGCCGCGGCGATGTCGAGCTCGTGCAGTTCGCCGAGCTGGCAGGCCGCCGGCGTGAGATGCCGAACCAGCGTGATCTCCCGCGTGGCGTGTGCCCCACCGCCCACGGTCGCGACGACGTCCGCGCACTCGATCTGGTGTGCGATCACCTCCCCGACCGCACGCCGATCGTCGGCCGTCATCGCGAGGCCGCGTTCGATCAGAAGATCATCACCGAAGAGATCGTCGATCACGGTCGCGAGGTCGACGGTCGCCAGCACACCGGCAGGGCGCACCACGGACGCCACGGGCCGCCCGTCCACGACCGCCGCTCGCAGCGCCGAGAGCACCACGTCAGGCTCCGCGGTGACGGGGAGCGCGAGCACGACACGCTCCCAGCGACCAGTCGTCGCCAGGCGGACCACCGTGGGGACCACATCCTCGCGCAACGCGCAGCTGAGACAGGCGTGCTCCAGCGGCACGGCGGCATCCTCCACGATGCCCGACAGGTCGTAGACCACGCGCCGTAGCCCGGCGTCAGCCGAGCCATGCAGATCATGTTGAACGACGACAGAGCGCGGGATGTCACACAGCACGGCCGACGCAACGCTGCCCCGAAGCACGTCGTCCATCGAGACGACGACGGTCACAGGAAGCGGTGAAGCCATGCACACCTCCCGCCCCGGGCGCCGGAAGTCGAAAATGCCACTACGGCTTCAGTGTCCAATCCCGCATGGGTGGCACGCAAGGCACCAGCTCACGTCGCACGCGAGGCAGGCGTGCCGTCACGCACGTGGCTGAGGCGTACATCTGCCCGGGAGGGCGGACTCAGTTCCTGCGCCCGCTCACGGGCTGTCCCAGCGTGCCTCGGCGTACTGCTCGTCACGTCGCAGGCGATGCTCGATCTGTTGCGACCGCGTGGAGACCAGCAGGATTCCCGCCGCGACCGCGAGAAGCGAGAGCACCTCGCCGGCAGTCGCACCCGGGCCGCCGCGGATCGACTCGCCCAGCCAGGCGATACCGACGCCGATGGAGACAGCCGGATCCCCCACCGTGATCGTCGTGACCGCGAGCGTGCCCAGCAGTCCCTTCTGGTACGCGTGCTGGTTGAGCATGAAACCCGTGACGCCGACGATCGCGAGCGCGTAGAGCTGCCACCGCTCGGTCAGCGCCGACAGATCACCCGTGAAGTCTGCCGCGAGGCTGCGCAGCAGCCCTGCCGCCACGCCGTAGCAGACTGCCGTCGCGACGGCGAGCGGGAGAACCCGTGAGTCACCGGTGAGCCGCGTCGCCAGGACCAGACAGATGCCGACAACCGCGACGAGTCCGAGCGCGAGCGGCAAGGCGCCGTCCGTGTCGAAGTTTGCACCACCTGACGTGGGCCGGGCGATGAGGATGAAGGCGCTCAGCCCTCCGAGCGCGAGGAGTGCAGCGAGCACGAGCCCGAGATCGGGAGGCCGCCGATACATCCGGCACGTGAACCCGATGTAGAACAGCGTGCCGGTGATGAGCAAGGGCTGGACCAGCGTCAACGGCCCGAACGCCAGCGCCAGGGCCTGCAGGATGAAGCCCAGACCGGCGAGCCAGAGGCTGGCGACGAACCCCTCCTGCCGCAGCTGGTCACGAAGCAGCCGGACGCTCGCGAGCGGCGCCTCAGGCGCCCGTCTTGCGGCTCGCTGCTGCAAGGCAGCGGCCCCACCGAAGGACGCCGCCGCGGCGAGCGCCAACGGTACGGCGAGCGCGACGGTCGTCTGCGACACCGCGATCAGTCCTCCACCATCACCCGGAACGCCTCGTGCAGCGTCGTGGCGATCATTGCGCGGTCGAGACCGAGTACCGGGTCGACGAGCATGCCGACGCCCGCCACCCGGTCGGTCGCCACCACACCGACCGAGAGTGGCACGCCTCGGGTGAGAGGCGCGATCGGATACAGCCCGTGCACCGGCGCTCCTGCCAACCGATACCTACCGCGTGGACCTGGAATGTACGACACCACGAGGTTGAGGAACCGGTCGGTGTAGGCGTGCCTGGCAAACCACGCGTGGGCGCTGGCGGGTAGCCGGCCGACGGTGCGCATCACGAGGCTGGCCGCCAGAGGCTCGCCCCGCGCCACACCGCCGTGCACCTTCTCCCGGATCGCGGCCAATCGACGCTTCGGGGACATTGGCCCCATCGGAAGGTCGACCGGCACCGCGGTGGTCCAGTTGCCCGAGATCCGTTCTCCCAGGCGTGGTCCGGCTCGAAGCGGGACGAACGCGCGCAGTGGCGCTCCGGGGGCCAGCAGGCCGGCGGGACGCAGCAGCCGGTCGAGGGTCTCGGCGACGATGGCAAGAACGATCTCGAAGGTTCGTGCCGAACGCTGGCGGGCGGCCTGGCGCAGCTCGGCCGCCGGCAGCGGCACGAAGACGACAGCCGGCGGGCCATCGGCGTGCGACCCTCGGGACGCGCTCGTTCGTCGGGTCATCGGATGCCGCGGAGCCGGCCCATGCCTCGCGAGATGCCACAGCCCGCGAAACGCCTGTGTGACCTGAGTGGCGAGCCCGGATCCCGGGCCCGGCTCGGTCTGCCTCGATGCAGCAGGTGGCGACGCTGGGGCCGGGTCCGACACACCCTGATCCTCGTCGACCAGCTCGCGCAGGATGCCGAGAGCTGAGAGCCCGTCCCCGAGACAGTGGTGAACCTTGACCGCCAGCAGGCTGCGCTGCGGCAGATGCACGAGCAGCATGGTCCACGCCGGACGATCGCTGGGCAGCGGGGCGGCCCAGAACTCGTCGAGCAGCTTCTCCAGCCCTGGCTCGCTGACCCCCCGCATCGGGTCGACCGGCTCCGCACCGTCATCCTCAGAGCCGCTCCAGGCCCCGTCAGAGGCCTCTTCGCAGGCACCGCCCACCCACTGCTCGCTGATGTGGGCGCTGACATCGACGTCCCGCCAGAGCCGCCAGCCCAGCCGCTTGCCGCGCCGCATCGGCTGCCAGCGCAACGGCGGCACGCTGGGGAGCCGGCTGCTCACCGTCCTGCGGAGATCGGCAAGGCTGATCCGACCGCCGCTCTCGGTGCGACCCAACTCGATGAGCACGCCGATCTGCTGTGGCGTGCCGGTCTCCTCCACGTGCGCGAAGAAGGCGTCGGCCGGGCGCATCGGCCATGGCCGCGTGGGTTCGGTCGTGAGCGGCTTCTCCGCGATCTCCGCCAGGTCGTCGGCCAGCTCGTCCGAGCGGCTCGCGTGATCGCGGGTCTGCGCGGCAGGCGGTGCGGGGACCGAGCGCATGACCGCACGGATCCGGTCGGCGAGCTGCTCCTCCGATGCGCACAGCTCGGCGAGCCCGGCGACCGTCATCAGGCTGGCGTTCGCCACGCCGTGGGCGGGGATCGGCTCGACCATGAGGACCCGGTGCTGCATGGCCATCGCCTCCAGGGCCGTGGCCCCTCCCGCGTTGGTGACGACCACATCGGCCGCCTGGTTGAGCAGGGGCATGTCCTCGACCCAGCCCAGCACGACGAGCCGGTCGCTCGGGTATCCGAGCGCGCGGAGCCGCTCAGCGGCTCGCTGGTTGTGTCCGCAGACTGCGACAAGCTGGATTCGCTGATCGACTCCGAGGATCGTGTGGACGACCGAGTCCCGTAGACCGAAGCCGAACGTGCCGCACGAGACGAGCACGACGAGGGCGTCCGCTCGGAGCCCGAGGCGCGCTCGCGCCGCTTGCTTGTCCCCGGGACGGAACGCCTCGACGACCGGCAGGGCAGAAACCGCGAGCCTGGCCTCGGGCTCGGCGAGCCGCGCCGCCACGACCGCCGCCTCGTGCACGACGAGTGTGGTGTCCACGTCCGCGTAGACCCAGAACGGATGGGGCGAGAAGTCGCTGACCCAGGCGGCCGTCGGCACAGCGAGACCACGGTGCCGGCGGAGCCACGCAAGACCGGCACTGCCGAGCGGATAGGTGCTGAGCACCATATCCGGTGCGAAGGCCGAGATCTCGTCCGCCAGTCGCCGACCGGCCCAGCTACCGGTCACTCGCTTCGAGGCGCGCGCGAGCCAGCCCCACCGCCAGGTGACGCCGTAGAAGAAGTCGTAGAGCCACGGCGCGTGCTCCACGCTCGCGGAATAGATCCAGCGAAAACCGGGACCGACACCCGGTCCCATGCGATCAAGGGTGTCTACCCACCGGATCGTACTGCCCGGCCAGCGCCGCTCGATCGCTTCCTGCAAGGCCCGACCCGTGGCATCGTGTCCTCCACCGATCTTCGCCGATACGATCATGACACGGCGGCGGGTCGGTCCGGCGTGGTCTAGGCCGTCGCTGGCCGAAGCGACACCGATCACGTTGGCCCCCTCCGACGAGATCAGTCGATCGAGCACATGGCCCGCACGTTCTGCTGGGTGACGGTTAGCTACCCCCGCGGCCGCTGCGATCTCCTGCCTGACATGCGGTCACCAACTCGTCGCCTCTCTCGCGAAACCGTGTGCAGTCTACCCGTCGCATGGTCAGGTATCCCGGAATCTCGGACGTTCCACTCCGATGGCGTTGAACGGCACCGTGGCGACGACCTGGCCGACCTCGGGTCGTTCCGCAGGATACGAGTCCGAGTACCAGATGCCGTGCGACGTACCGCACGAGGAGGCGAGGTGTCTACCATGCCGCGGCCTGCATGCCGCGGCAACGGGCGAATGGGCCACGTTACGTGGTCATTCTTCGTGAGGACTGTGGGTCTGGAGCCAGGTGCGCAACGGTACGTCCTCGTCGGTCGGTGAATAGTGACCGTTGGCGTTCACCCCATAGCCGAGCAGCTGGCGGCGGATCGGATCGCTGCTCGCCCAGAAGTCCTGCACGGTCATGTCGTCCTTGGTCCGGATCCAGCGGAATCCGTAGCCGTAGAACAACACCTTGCGGGTGACGTCGGACCAGTTCGGGCTCGCGGCGTGCCAGAGTCGCCGGTCGAACAACACCGCCGTACCCGGCTTGGCCAGCACCGGTGTCGCGCCTTCCGGCTGTCCCGTGCCACCAGCCGGAAGCTCCAGGTCGTCCTTGAGGTGACTGCCGGGGACCACCCAGAAGTTGCCCCGACCTTCCACGCTTGTGTCGGAGAGGAAGTAGGCCACCTTGATCGACAGCCGAGGTCGCGGGTGTGTGTCGATGTCGCGATTGACCCGACCGGAGTCCTGATGCCAGCCGAACGTGCGGTCGTCGCGCTGTCGCCCCGAAGGCGGCGTGACGATGAGATGCGCGTGGTAGAGGTAGATGTTCCAGCCAAGGATCCCCCACACCTTTGGCAGGATCCGCGGATAGTCGACGAGCTCGACGAACGCCGGGTCTTCCGGCAGGAAGTTGGGGAGGAACATCGCCTGATCCGCGGGGTTCCCCGCCTCCAGATGCCGTGCGAAGAGGCGGTCGGCAATCTCAGTCAGCTGAGCCACCTGGTCCGCGGAGAGCGCATCCTCGATTTGAAGCATGCCGCGTTCTTCGAAGGTGCGTCGCTCCTCGTCAGTCAGGCGATAGCGAAGACACGAAGGATCCATGAAGAAGCCCTCTTGTGTGATGGGGTGCCTGCCACCTTCGTACGAAGCTAGGGAGCGAGCCGACCCAGCGTCAACAAATCGGCCGCCGCAGGCCAGCCGCATCGGCCATGTGCCGAGGCAACCGAAGCCCTCCCCGCTTGGGGGCGACGAGTGTCACCTCGTGTGGCCGCTGTCCGGCCCCAATCCGCGTGACGTCATGGGACGACGGCGCGGCGGGCGAAACGCGCGTAGCGACGGCAGCGCCCGACCCTCGAAGTCGAACATCGTGAGGTTGTCGTTGGGCGTTCCTGCTCCCGGCTCCCAGCCCACACCGGGCAGCCAGCCAGGCTCCCAGTCGAAGAATCCCACGCCTCGCCCGTTCGGGACCTCCAGCAGGATCTCGCGGAGCGCTTCGAAGAACGCAGCCTGGCCATCAGGCGTCGCCGGGTAGCGGTCCTCGTCCGGAAGCGGCTCCGGCCCGGGATAGAAGTTGGCGAGGTCGTCACCGTTTTCCGAGGTCCACGGATATGCCGTCTCGACCACGACGATGTCCTTGTCGTAGCGGGGAGCCAAGTCGTCGAGGTTGGCCTTCAGGTCGGCGAGGGACCCATGCCAGATCGGGTAGTACGACAGTCCGATCAGGTCGAAGGGCACGGCGTACTCGATCATGTGGTCGAAGAACCATCGAGCCCCCTCGTTGTCACCGCCGCGATCGATGTGCAGCATGATCTTCGGCTTCCGCCATCGCGGAGCTCCTTCCCACGCACCACGCGCTCCGGCCTTCAGCAACGTGGTGAACGCGGGCCATTGCTCGGGACGGCCATCGGTTGGGTAAAGCTCGCCGATGGGATGCAGCATCCCGGAGGTGATCTCGTTCCCGATCTGGATCCAGTCGACCGGGGTGTGCTGTGCGGCGAACGCGGCCACCACGTCACGGGTGTACTGGCGCACGGTCTCTGCCAGCGTGGGCAGGTCCTGGCCCTGCCAGGCGGCCGGCGTCGGTTGCTTGCCTGGGTCGGCCCAGAAGTCGGAGTAATGCAGATTCAGCAGGATCTTCAGTCCTGCCTGCTTGGCGCGCCGTCCGAGGCGTAGTGCCGACGTCAGGTCGCTGTAGCCCGGCGGTGGAGCGGTCCACACCCGCAGCCGCACGTGTGTCGCGCCGTGGCGGGCGAGGATGCGCTCGATCGGACGTACGACGCCATGGAAGTCCCTGACCTGGTTGCCGATCGCCTCTTCTTGGAGCGTGAACGAGATGTCGGCACCCCGCACGCGGAGGGCCCGGGTCCTGCTGGCTCCGCCTGCGTACGCCGCTTGCGGAGAGAGCGCGCTGAGCAACGGGGCGGCGGCGAATGCGGCCGTCACCGACCGGCGCGAGTAGCGCGGGAGGCACTGGCGCTGGGCGGGCATGGAGCATCACCATCCTCTGCCGTGAGCCCTCTGTGCTGTGAGCGCTCACAGTACTTGCCGGCTGCGGCGTGGTTGAAGCGCTTCGCAGGTAGAGGGCCAAACTGGCCAGCAGAGGGAGGTCTGTGAGAAAGTAGCTCCCCCAGACGTGGGACCAGTTGTTTTGGAATCGCTCCCACGCCGAACCCAGCGTCGAGGAACACCTCGAGGAGCACCGTGACCCGAGCCATAGGCGACCGTCGGCCGACCATCGAGGACATCGCCCGGATGGCCGGGGTCTCGCGCGGCACGGTCTCGCGGGCACTCAACGGAGGCCGCCACGTGAGTGCGAGCTCTCTGGCTGCCGTGCAACAGGCCGTCCGCGACACCGGGTACACGGTCAACGCGGCCGCCCGCAGCCTTGCGACCAGGCGGAGCAACACCGTGGTCTTCGTGCTCTCCGAGCCCGGCGAGCGGCTCTTCTCCGATCCCAACTTCAGCGTGCTGCTCCCGGCGTGCACACACGCACTCGCCGAGCACGACTTCAGCCTGATCCTCATGATCTCGGCCACCGAAGCCGAACGCGACCGTGTGCTCCGATACGTACGCGGAGGGCACGTCGACGGTGTGCTCCTGGTCTCGACACATGGCGGCGATCCGATCCTTCCGGCCATCGACCAGACCGGGGTGCCAGTCGTGTCCTGCGGCAGAGCACTCGACGAGAGTCTCGGCATCCCGTACGTGTCGGCCAACGACCGGGAGGGCGCACGTCAGATGGTGCGCCACCTCGTCGAGTCAGGCCATCGCACGATCGCCACCATCGCGGGGCCGCAGGACACGCCGGGTGGCGTGGACCGCCTGCTCGGGTACCGCGACATTCTGGGCCGGCGAGCTCGGAAGCGCTTGATCGTCGAGGCGGCCGACTTCGGCTATGACGCTGGCGTCGCCGCCATGGCGGAGCTGCTCAACCGGTCGAGCGACATCGACGCGATTTTCGCCGCCTCCGACTCGTTGGCGGCCGGGGCACTCACCGTACTCCGACGTGCCGGCCGCGCCGTTCCTCACGACGTCGCCGTCGGAGGCTTCGACGACTCCAGCGTCGCAGCCACGGCCGACCCACCACTCACGACAGTCCGCCAACCGCTCGCTCAAGTCGCGCGCGAGATGGTGGAGGTCCTCCTCGCAGTCATCCGTGGCGAAACCGTGTCGTCGCGGGTTCTCCCCACCCGACTCGTCGTCCGCTCGTCCACGTGAGATCGTCCAGTCGCTCACGTGACGACGTTCCACGCATCCGGACGATGCTGGCGTCGCTGTCCCCACCTGAACGGACAGGAACCGTTTCTGCTCGGGATGTGGCTCGCACCCGTACGTGCGTGAGCGACCGCGTCGGGGAAGCCGACACGGCCACTTACTGACGGCGACGGCCCAGTCCGAGCCGGTCCTTGAAGCTCGTCGGTTGCTCTGCCGAACGCTGTTTCGGTGGACGTGCCGTGGACTCCGATTCGGCGTACTCGCCTGTCTGGGTTCGCTCTGTGCCCGTGCCAGCACCCTCAGCACGTGCCGCGCGTTCCCGTTCCAGCTCTTCGCTCAGCTTGGTATGACGCTTCTTGAGCTCCTTCGCTTCGCGCCGCTCTGCTCGACGCCTGCCAAGTCCGCGGAGGAGCATGCCCAGGCCGAGCATGCCGACCGCGCCAACGACGACCCCGAAGAGGAACAACTCACCCGTGCGTCCTGAGAACGGGATGCCGAAGATGTTGAAGCCCGTCGTCAATTCCGACGGCGTACCGAGATTGGTGAGTATTCCGACGAGTGCGACAATCGCCGCGATGACAAGAAGTAGAAATCC
>DATCKU010000013.1:0-22042 GCA_036564245.1 Actinopolymorphaceae bacterium | reverse complement strand
CGCGACTGGAAGTATCCCACGAGCAGGTAGGCGGGCGCGGAAAGCTCGATCTCCAGGCTGACGCCGTGTTTGATGGCCTCGTCGCGCCTCACGCGAATGCCCGTCAAGCCGTCGAGCTCCTCGGCGACTCGGCGGATGTTTGCCTGCGTGGCGGCGAAGACCGAGGCATGTGCAGTGAGCGTGAAGGCCTCAGCGTGCGAAGACCGCACGGTGAAAGGCACCGGTCGATAGCGCTCCGGTGGTGGGGTGACCTCGCCCTCGTCCACGGCGACGGTCCCGCGGGCGAGGGCTGCGACGTTGCGTCGGAAGGTGGCGAGCTCCTCCTCGTACAACGGCAGACAGTCGCGCCAGTGGCTGTACGTCGCCCCGTCGGGGAAGGGCACTTTGCGCGCTCCGGTCTGCATGCTGTTGGCGTAGCGGTAGGCCTTGTCCGTCAACGTGACCAGGCGCTTGTAGTGCTCGACGCTCGCCTCGACCTCCCGTACCGCCGACCACAGCCGATCGATGTCCCGGTGCGGAGAGCCCGCCTGCGCCTCGCGATACAGGCAGACGGTCACGGCTGCCCGGATCCTGTGCGCGTAGAACCGCGCGAGCTCAGCCACGGCGTGGACGTCGTTGCGGATTGCGGCGTACTCGTTCGACTCCTTGACAGGACCTGCGGCCGGCCCGTCGATCGCACACACCGCCACGTCGGCGTAGTGCTCGATGTCCTCGGCCACGTCGAGCGGCGTCTCCCCCACATGCTCCTCGCCGTGTACTTCCCGTTCGGCGTACTGCTCGATTCGCTCCCCCTGGGGTGCATGGGATTCCCACAAATCGTCCCACGGACGGTATCGCTGAGCATTGATCAGCTGGCTCATCGTCATGCCAAGGCTGAACGTCTGCCGATTCCCCTCCGTGATCCCGACTCGTCGGATCGCGAGCGGCGCGATGTGTCCTATCGCCTCCAACGCATCCAGGGCTGCGGACGCGGCTTCGTCGCTTCCCAGTCGGAGTGCGAGCTGGTCGATCCAGTAGCGGCGCTCAGCGCGAGCGTCGCGGTCAGCCTTCCACGCGTACCGATGCCAAGCCGCAAACCAGATCCAGTCACGGTCCAGCTGACGCAGGCGAGGCTCCGCACGATCCGGCGCGTAAGGCCAGTCCCAGTAGAACAACGGATACAGGTGCAGGCCACGGGCTCCGAGACGATGCCGCATCGCCGCAACGCAACGCTGGATGAACGAGACCGCACCGAACCGGAAAGGCTCGAGGTTCGCCAGGATGTGGACGTTGACGATGTGGACGTCGGTCAGCGAGCTCAGCGTCTGGTGCTTCGCCTGCCAGCGGCCGCGAGGAGTCCACGTGGTGAGCGACTCACCGTTGTACTTGCCCATGGTCCACAACCGCGGGTACAACGTGCGAGCGCGGTCCAGGATCGGCACCGGGTCGACGGCGTGTGCCCGAAGGATGAGGGGCGGTGGTTCGGCGACACCTGCTTGCGCCACCCCGTCGTTCACGCCCGCGAGAATGGTCTGCGTGAACCACTCTGCTCCGTAAAGATCTCCGTGGAGCGTCTCGCCCAGGCAGACCATCAACCCGACGTCCGGATACGTACGGACGAACGCCGCGATCGCCGCTCTCGTGTACGCACTCACCAGCGGACTGGGCCGGGTCTGCAGCAGCGGCAGTCCATGGTGCTGGGCGAAGGGCAGCGGAATGTGGATGTTGTAGAACTTGATCACCAGTCGGATTCCACGCCGATCGGCCTCCGCCACGAGCCACTGCAGCTGCTCACGATTCAGGGCGAGCTCCGCTTCGGAGACCTCGAGGGCTTCCGGATACTCGTCGAGACGTACGAACGACGAGAACGGATGCCCGCTCCACAGGTAGACGACGTTCGCGCGCTGATCCAGAAGCAGGTCCAGGAACTGCACCCACGCATCGCGGTCGTAGAACCACGGGAACCGCTCGGGCGTGATCGGATACTCGTACGTCTGGCGGGGAGGCTCGATCCGCGTCTTCTGCAAACCGACCGCAGGGCCGCGAATGACGAAATCCGGCGTCTCACCCTGCGCCAGATCGCGGGGAATCTCGCCCTTCTCGCGGACGATCCGCGCGAGCTCCTGGCAACCGTAGAGCACTCCGTTGTCGTTGCCGCCCGTCACGACGACAAGGCGACCGGGAAGGGAAGCCAGGTAGTACCCATCCTCGCCCGGAGCACCCGAGTGGTAGAGCAACGTCTCCTCGTTCTCGAGGTCGGCAACGGGCGCCGAGCGCCGAGGACCAACGAAGACCCGCACTGCGGGGGTCGCCGACTGGCCACCCGGTCGATGTGTCCGCCACGAGACGGCAGCCGCATCATCGGTCACGTCTACCTGCAGCCCACAAGCGACCAACGCCTGCTTCAGCAGCCCAACGCCGAACCGCACCCGCGGTGACGCCCCAGGTTCGCAGCCGATCACCACGTGAGCCATGACGGAACTCCTTTGGCTGACTAGCGGCGGTCAACCGTGCGGCCACATTAGGCATGGCGTTTCCACGTCCGGAAGGTACTGGTTTGCTGAGTACTTGGACTTTCTTGCGCCACTCGATCGTGACCGTTCCGCGCTTGATCGTTGCACCGGGACTGGGCCGATCACACCAGACAGGAGAACGACACGGAAGCTCACGAGACATGTCGGATCCGACTGCCGGCCACGCGCCGAACCCGGCTGCCCAGGACAGCGACTTCTGGCCCGATGTCGCTCTGGTCGCCTTGCGTGCGAACCTGCACCACTGCGAGCCCGAATGGCGACTCGCCCCGCGCGTACGCCCCAACCATCAAATCTGGCTCGTCGAGGCCGGATCCGGCGAGCTCACGGTGGCGCGCACCCAGCATCTGCTGGAGGGCGGTGTCGTCGTCCTGGTTCCGCCGGCCGTGCCGCACTGGGCGCACCACGATCCCCGCTCACCGCTGCAGTGCTACGTGTTGCATTTCGAGGTTCGGATTCTCGGAGCGCATGCGCCGGGTGCGCTTGCCGCGCTGCCCTCACTGCTTCGACCCAAGCCCTCGATCTTGCCCGAGCTGAGGGCGGCCGCAGCGGACATGTGCCGCGAGGTGGGCGACCCGGCGCCAGAGCACGTCCTGCTGGCGAACGCCGCGATTACTCGGTTGGTCGGCCTGCTGTGGTCTGTGAACACCGCGAACCGCAGCCTTGGCTCCATACGTGCGGCACTACCCGCGCATACCCGTTTGGAGCCTGTGCTCGCCCACATCGCTGACCACTACGACCGACCTCTCACCCTCGCCGAACTCGCCTCGGTGGCTGGGCTGAGTCCGACTCACCTCAGCCACATCTTTCGGGGCGCGGTCGGCCTGTCGCCGTTCCAGTACCTGCAGCGCTACCGGATGCGCCGCGCGAGGCACCTGTTGCAGACGACCGATCTCGGGATCGCCGAGATCGGTCGTCGCGTCGGGTTCACCGACCCTGCGTACTTCAGCCGCGTGTTCCGCCGCTTGGAAGGCATGACGCCTACGCAGTACCGCGACATGTGCGCAACCGCGGCTTAGGGGCGGGTCAGCGCACCCACTTCCGAAGGTCGAGGTCGGTGATGGTGAACTGGTTCCTCGCGTCGGTCTTGTAGGCCGGACATTCACCCGTCTTGTCGCAGTACGGCGAGTAGGTCGTGACACTCATCGTCCGCGCAGCCGGGTCGACCTTCATGACCCGCAGATAGCCGTTCTCGGTGACGTCCGGGATGCTGTAGGTCTGGTAGTCGGCCTGGATCGCGTAGACGGGATTCCCATGGTCGCCGACCTCTATTCGCATTCCCTGGTTGACGTAATGGCCGGAGAGCACGAACCGGACGTTCGGGTACTTCTTCAGCACGTTCCAGATCCGGTCACCGACCGGTGTGCGTACATCACCGTTCTGGTACTCGTGCGTGTTGACGATGACGAGCTGGTTGCGGTGCTTGGCGATGACGCCCTCGGCCCAGGCAAGCTCCGCGTCGGTGGGGTTGAACGCGACGGTGATGACCAGCCAGTCGATCCCACCAGCTCGGAATTCGAAGTAGGTGTTGTCGCTTTGTTCCCTGGGGTGGTTGCCGCCGAACGTCCGCCACCGCTCGAAGAGGCGGAGGGGGAAGTACGTGTTGAAGTACGTCGTGCTGCGATCCTTCTCGATGTACTCCCACGGGTTGCAGGTCGCCGGTGGCTCACAGGCCCAGGCGTCGAAGTCATGGTTGCCGATCGCGAGCTGGTACGGCACCTTCCCGTCGAGGGGTTGCATGGCCATCTTGGCCCGCTCCCAGTCTGAGGTCCGCGAGGGCCACTCGACGACGTCTCCGACGTGTACGACGAACGGAATGTTCGCGCGTTTGCGCTCCTGAAGGATCCACTCAGTCTGGGCGTAGAACAGCTCGGGCTTGTTCTGAACCGCGAGCTGGGTGTCGGGAATCATCACGAGAGTGAAGGGCTTGCCCACCGGGTCTGCCTGGCTCGGTGTCGACGCGAACGCGCTGACAAGTGCGGCCAGCATGGTGGCACAGCCGGTCAAGGCAAGCCATCGACGAAGGCGAACGCGGGACCACATCGACGGACCCCCAATCAGGTCACACCACGTCATCGGAGATCCGGACGCACGCCGGCGACCAGCCGCTGGGATCCCCTGAATCTCGGCTGCTGCACGTGAGCCGGCGGACTGCCTCGTCCGATATCCGAAATTGGTCTGTTGTCAACCGGAGAGTGTAGGCGGAGAAGACGCCACGTCAAGACATGCAAGTAGACCAATCAGGGAAGTCGAGCCCAAGGCATTGAAGCTACTGCAGCACTGGTTCGCGCTTTTCCACAGGCCAATCGCTGGCCCCCGTCGATGCTGAAATGGTCTGCTCAATGCCGGGTCGACGCCCTATGCTCGCCGGCATGGTGGCACCGGCTCTCCTGCTCGGGAACCCAGTCTCGGCGGCCTGGGCTGGCGCCCGACCGAGTGCACTCACCGCCCGCCGAGACCAGTCTGTACGGCGGCATCACCGACACGCCGAACATCGAGGAGTTGGCGAGCCACCACCAGCCAGAGCCGAACGACAGGGCTCCTGCCAGGCGAGTTGTCCACAATGCTCGCGGGCCGGCAGGAGCGCGCTGACGGCTGAGCACCGCCGCGAACTACGGCTTCGTCGCTGACAGATAAGCGGTCGCCGACCGGATACTGCCGCGCCCCTGCTCGACCAAGGGTCGCAAGTGGCGACAGAGTTCCTCACGCTCGTCCGGCGCCAGCACGTCCGCGATCACCTCACCGAAGCTCGGCACCTTGGGGTTCGGCACCGTCCGCAGGAACGACTCCAAGGCCCGCGGGCGTGGCGATCCGGCGTCCACCAGGAGCTCGAGGCGGACCGGCGCGAGACCCGCAGCCTCGGCCATGTCGACGAGGTCGCGTTCATCGAAGTCGAGCATCGGATCGGTGTCGGGGGGCAAGTACGCCTGGTAGGCCATCCGTACCCGCTCCGCCAGATGGGCGACAGCCGACAAGTCGTACCCCCAGAGCCAACCCGGTGGCCAGGGTGAGTTCCACCGGTTGATCGGTTCGAACAGCGATACCCGCCCTTGCGGACGGAGAACCCGGTGGAACTCACGGAACGCCCGAGCCTTGTCATGCACGTAGATGAGGACCGATCGCGTGGTGACGACATCGACCGACTCGTCGGCGATCGGCGTGAGGTCGTCCGCCGATGCCCGGACGAACCGACAACGGTCGGTGACACCCAGGTCTCTCGCGCCTTGCTTGCAGGTGTCGAGCAGATCGTGCGAGATGTCGGAGAAGACGACCTCTTCGGCACCGCGGTCGATGGCACCGAACCCGATCAGGCCGTCGCCGCAGCCGACGTCCAGGACAACCGCCTTCTCGACGGGTTCGGCCTTCTCGAGCACCTTGTCCCTGACCCCAGCGAGGTACTCCAGTGTGGGGCGGCGATCCCCATCGGCAAAGCGTCGTTCGAGAATCCATTCCGCCCATCGGTCGCGCGCCGTCACGTGCGTCACCTTATCGGTTCGGCGGCGTCGTCGTCCGGACGATGCCGTCGCGCGGCAGCGTTGGCGACCGGACAGCTCCCATGGTCTCGACCGCAGGCGTCGGTGTCGCACAGTCGACAGATCCACCGTGTCGCCCCGGGCCCTCGCACGAAGCCCGCGACCAACTTGGCCATCAACGCGTCCAGGCAGTCTCGCTCCTCGGGAGACAGCTGGCTCAACGCCGTACCAAGCACCGACTCCCGTGCTTGCGCGACGCGTTCGGCGACCCGGCGTCCCTTGCGGGTCAATGTCACCGCAGTGGAGCGTCGGTCTTCACCGGGCCTGCGTTCGACATAGCCGGCCTCGACGAGCCGATCGACCAGCCGCACCGCACCGGACGACGTGAGCCCGAGCACCTGACGCAACAGATCGATCGTGGGTCGGTCGAGGAAGTGATAAAGAGCCGACAACGCGACAGCGGCCGTGCTCGACACACCACTTCGTTCCGTGACCGCATCGTCGACGCGGTCGGAGATGACCAGCGCCAACGCCCCCAGCACGTTGGCTTGACGTCTCAGATCACTCACGAAATCTCATAATCGAGCGTGAGCGGCATGTACGGATAGTCGCTGTGCGTCGACACACTCACCGCCTTACCGACCAGGCCCTCCAGCTCACCCGTAGCGGCTCCAGGAACTGTCTCCAGCTCCATGCGCGCGGTTTCGCCGTCGTACGTCCCATGACCACGTAGCACGAGACTGCCCTGACGGTCGTTGAGCCGGCCCACGATGTGCAGCAACGCGACGAAGCTGCTGGTGCCGTCCGGGAGGTAGTAGAGCAGCGACTCCATGCTGGCCTCGGCATCGAGCTCACCGCTGGCCGCCCGCAAGGTCACGTCGGCACGCGAGAACTTCGCGCCACCCTCCAGCTCACGGTAGGGCTTCTCGTCCCACGCCTTGATCTCGAACTTGGTGTGAAGGTGCATGCCCGCAATCATATGTGTGAGTCATACACATGTCTAGCCACGGCCAGGGATTCCTGCTGATCTTCCGCGGAAGGCTTGCAGGACCAGGCGAGCGAAAGCTCGAAGGCGTACGGCGGGCAGTCGCGGAGGAGCTCGCGCGGCTAATCTTCGCCGAGCTGTGAGTGGCGCGGGTTCAGATGTGCGGGTCGTCCAGCGCACCGGCGTCGTGGACGAGCAGTGCGATCTGGACCCGGTTGTTCAGGTGCAGCTTGTCGAGGATGCGCGAGATGTGTGTCTTCACGGTCGGCACGCTGAGGTGGAGGGTGGCGCCGATCTCCGCGTTGGACTTGCCCTGAGCGACCGCGCACGCGATCGTGTGCTCCCGGTCGCTGAGCAGCGCCAGACGCTTTCTCGCCTGCTCTTTGCGCTGGTCCTCGTCCGACTCCGCCACGCGGGCCATGAGGCGACGCAGCACGGTAGGAGACAGCACCGGATTGCCTCGTGCGACCTGCCGTATGGCTCGAACGATCTCGTCCGGCGGGGTGTCCTTCAGGACGAATCCTGCAGCACCGGCACGCAGCGCTCGTACGACATGAGCGTCCGCATCGAACGTCGTCAAGATGATGACCTCCGGCGCCCCAGCGCGGGCCCGCAAGGCCTCCGTGGCCGCCAGCCCGTCCATGCCGGGCATCCGGATGTCCATGAGGACCACATCCGAGGCCTGCTGAGCAGTCACGGCCAGCGCATCCGCGCCGTCCCCTGCTTCGGCGACCACCCGGAGGTCCGGCGCACCGCCCAGCATCATTCGCAATCCGGCACGCAGCAACGGATCGTCGTCGACGATGACCACCCGGATCTCGGACGACCCCGGCGGAGCGTTCGGCTCGGATGCGTCAGCCGGTGCGGTCATGCCGGCCAGGGTAACCAGGCCGCCAGGCGAAACCCGCCGGAGGCGGTGGGTCCGTGCTCGAGCCGTCCACCCGCGAGCGCCGCGCGCTCGGCCAGACCCACCAAGCCCTGGCCCTGGCCCTTCGGGCGGACGACCTTGGGGCTCGCCTGCGGCGCCCCGTTGCGTACCTCCACCGTGAGCCCACGACCGGGACCACCGGCGACCGCGACATTCACCTCGGCGCCGGGGGCATGCTTGCGGACGTTCGTCAACCCTTCCTGGACGATCCGGTACGCAGTCCGACCGACACCGTCCGGAACGGCGGCAGCGATGGTGGTGTCTCGGCCACTCTGGTTGCTCGTCCGGTTCCCGGCACTCGTGCCGCTCGGTAGGTCGGTACGCAGGCTGACCCGCATCCCGCCACGTACCGACTCGGCGATCAGCTCGGACAGGTCGCTCAGGGTCGGCTGGGGAAGCTCCCCCACCGGAGCCCGCAGCACCCCGATCACCTCACGCAGGTCCTGCAGCGCCTGATGCGCGTTCTCCCGGATGACCTTGGCCGCCTGCGCGATCTCCTCACGGGGAGCATCGGGTCGGTACTCCAGGGCGCCCGCGTGGACGCTCAACAGCGACAGCCGGTGTCCGAGCACGTCGTGCATCTCCCGGGCGATCTGCTCCCGGATCTCGTGCTGCACCTGCTCGGCCCGCAGCCTGGCCTCGGCCCTCGCCTTGTCCACCAACTGCCGGCGGGACCGGATGTAAAGACCCCATCCGACGACGGCGCCTTGGACGGCGACACCGAGCAGGAAGAGGAGCAGGCGAGGCGTGTCAGGCTCCGGTCGGATGATCGCGTATCCGGCGGCAGCGACCAGGCTCAGCGCGAAGATCGCTCCCGTCGTGCGGGGGCGCCGGTGGATCGCCACCGTGAGCAGGGAGACCAGCATCGCACCGGCGACGAGTTCGGAGAATGTGGACAAAGCGACCAATACCACCGCCAGGTGAACCGGCCATCGGCGGCGGAGCCACAGCGCGATGCAGCCCAGGCCCCCGACTATCTGGTCGAGGTCGAACAACCACGCCGGGTCAGGCAGGGTCGCGGACGTGAGACGGGCCTGCGACGTGAGGATCCCATAGCACGCCGCGGACACGAAGAGGACGATGTCCGCAATCCAGTCGCGCAGTGTGCGCCTCGCCGGTCGCGCGGCCTCGGGGTCCATCGCCCGGGGATCCTACCGGCGGACCGCACGCAAGCGTCCGCTCGGAGAGGGAACACCTACCGAGGTCGCGCGAGGTCGATACCTTCGGATGACCCGGCACGGCCGCCAGGCGACTTCGGTCGACGCAGGAGATCCTCGCGGCTGATCCGCCCACCCGACCATTGCCCTTAGCCTCGAGGGCCATGCGCGTGCTCGTCGGGCTCGTGGGCGGCCTGCTGATCCTGCAAGGCATCGGCGCCATCGCCAATCACATGCTGGGCGGTCCGTTCGGCACCCTGTTCCTCGTCGCCCACCTGTCCTTCCTGGCCGGCTACCGGGGCTACGCGAGCTTCATGCTGGCCGTTCTCGGCCTGACACTGGTGGTCGCGGCCAGCCGGGCTGGCCGTCCCTCGGCCGCCGCCGACGAGGCAGGTGTGCCGACGACCGGCACTCGCGCACGATCCGCCCTCGCGCCGGCCGTGGGCTTGTTCCTCCTTGCCCCGCTGGTCGGGGAGTATCTGCTCGGAAACGTGCCCATCTCGGAGATCTTCGCGCTGCCGATTCTCGCGTTGATGTATGGAGGCGGGGCGCTTCTGGTTCGGGAGGTGACGCGACGTCTCGGGCGTGGGTGGCCCACGATGTTCTTACTCGCCTTGGCGTACGGCGTCATCGAACCCGGCCTGCTCGACCATTCCCTGTTCAATCCGTCGTTCGAGGGCCTGGACGCGCTGAACAGCCCGTCGTACGTCCCTGCGCTCGGCCTGAGCGCCGCCAACGCCTTGTCGTATCCCGTCGGCCACGCGGTGTGGAGCATCAGTGTGCCGATTGCCGTCGTGGAGACGTTGGTGCCGGCGCGGCGTACCACCCCGTGGCTAGGCACGATCGGTCTTGCTGTCACCGCCATGGCTTACCTGCTCGGCGGGGCTCTTGTCTTCAACTGGGCCCGAACCACCGAGGGGTTCCTGCCATCGATCCCGCAGATGCTGGGAGCCGGCATCGTGGCCGCTGGCCTGATCGTCGTGGCGTTCCTCGTCGGCAGGTCACCCAGACCCACCGTCGATCGGCGGGCGCCGAAGCCCTGGCTGGTCGGCGCGAGCGCGTTCGTCGTCTCGAGCCTGTACAGCGCCCGTGGTGAGAGCTGGTGGGACGTCGGGGTCGGCGTCGTGCTCGTTGGCGTCGCCGCCGTCGTCGTGGCTCGGTGGTCCCGGCGCTCAGGCTGGGGTGCCGCCCACCGGCTAGCGCTCGCCGGGGGCGCGCTGCTGACGTACGCCTGGCTGGGATTCGTTCTGCTCGTCCTCAAAGGGACGGCCGACACGCTCAACCTGACCGGTCAGGGCCTGTTGGTGGCCGGGGCGATTGTGTTGCTCAGCGTCGCCCGGGCGGTCGTACGGAAGGAGCCTGGACACGATGAATCGGAACGGCCAGACAGTCGTCGGCCCGCATCCCGGTGAGCGCGCGATCGTCTGGAGCGGCTTTCCGGTGGCCGGGGCGGTCGCCGGCTGGCTGGCCACCCTGGTGGCCGACTGGGTGGCTTCGCTGCCCTGGGCGCCGTTCCAGGGACCGTTCCGACTTCTCGCCTCGGTCGCCGACCGGCCGCTCACCGCTGTCGTCGCCGTGGCTGTCGGGGCACTTGCCGGGCTGGTGCTCGCGTTCGTGGCCGAGAGCGAGTACGTGATCGTCACAGTGGACCGTGACGAGATCACCGTGGCCCGCGGGGACTCCTCCCAGACAGTGCCACGGGCGTCGGTGCACGCTGTCTTTGTCGACCAGAAGGACCTGGTCGTGCTGGGCCCGAACACCGAAGAACTCGTACGCCGGGGCGGCAGCCTTCCCAAGGTCGCGCGGCTCGCGGCGGTGTTCCGCACGTACGGCTACCCGTGGCGACCAGATGGCGACCCCTACCGGGACCACTACCGCCGCTGGGTGGAGGACTCCCCCGACCTGCCGGCGAGCATCAACGCGCTGCTCAAGGCCCGGGCCCGTGCACTGGAGAAGCGCGATCGAGCTGACGCTGCCGACCTGCGCCGTGAGCTCGTCAGGCTCGGCATCGTCGTGCGCGACCAGAAAGATCGCCAGTACTGGCGCCGCACACGGTCGACTTCCGGCCGGCCGAGTCGTGCCGAGCCATGATCACGCCGGACAGTAGCCCTCTGTACGCACCCGGACGTTGCCTCAGGTCGTGACGGATCGCCGGCGAGACGACGTGGTCTTGGCGGTCAACCCTTTGATCAAGGATCTGGTCTGCGGCCAGCGGCCCCAGGCGATGAAGCAGCAGACGGCACACAGGCCGGCCGTGACACCTGCCCAGTAGCCGCCAGGAATCACGAACAGGTTCGTGAAGGTCGCACCCACCATCACGCCTGCGAGACCCAGGGCGGCCAGACCGGCAAGAGGCGGGATCAGCAGTCCGATCGAGCCAGCCAGCTCCAGTACCCCCACGAAGTATCGGAACCACTGCCCCAAGCCGATCGCGTCGAACATCTCCGGCTGGCTTCCCGAACCGATCAGCTTGGGCACCGCATGCCAGATCCCGAGGTACGCGGCCACCCCGACCTGCGCTACCCACAGCAGGGCGTTCAGTGGGCCGCCACGTGCCTGCGTAGCGGAGTCGATTTCGTTGCCTTTGGATCGAGTCGACATGGTGAGCACCGCACCTTCTCCGCGGTTGTCGCGGTATCTCGTCTTCACACACCGCACGGGTGGGAGCACAGCTCGGTTCAAGCCGCGAGCGCCAGATTAGCGAGCACATCCGACGAGCAGGTGGACGCCGGCTCGGGCCGTCTCACCGGGCGTCAGCGGCATGTGGCCAAGGACAATGGTCGCCTGTGACCATCACGATCCACCTGCCCTCCGATGCGTCCCGCGTGGTCCGGTTCGCCGTGTCACCACTCGTCGAGTTCGGCTGGGCCTGGCACGTCCTCGGCGGAGCAGATCATCATCCAGGGCGAGCGCAATGGGTCGCGAACGTCCGCGCCGCGCTGCCCGACGAGGTGGCCAGGGACCTGCATGCGTGGTCGTTCGCGGTCAGAGCCATTCGATCAACGTTCATGGTCGATCCGACGGCGGTGCCACCAGCCCGTTGGGACGAGCAGCTGCGGCGTCTGGCAGAGCTGCCAGCCGACGACTTCGCCGCGATGGCGGTACGACCGCTCGCCCGGCTTCGCGGCAAGCCGGACAACGTCCATGATCCGCGGGTGCGGAACAGAGTCGTCGCACTCGCCCGAGCTCGAGGCGCCGCATCCGCGGACGTCGTCTCCCTCATCCTGCAAGATGCGCCGGCGGCGCAGGCCAGCCTGGTCACGCTCTTGACCACGTGTTGGTCGCTGTTCTTTCGCGAGGAGTGGGACGCGGCAAGGCCACTGCTGGATCGCGAGCTCGCGTTGCGGTCGCGCCTTGGCAGACGCGGTCCTTTCCGAGCACTGCGCGGGCTCTCGCCTGCAATCACCGTCGACGAGAAGACTCGGGCAATCCGCGTCGACAAGATGCAGAGCAAGCGTCTTGACGTCGCGGGGCGTGGGCTCGTGCTGGTACCGAGTACCTTTGCCGAGCCACACATCTATGTCGCCGACGAACCCGGCCGACCAGTCGTCGTCCACTACCCGGTGCCGATGGTCAGCCGAAGCGCCCACAGCCGCGTCGTCCAGCGCGCGTTGACCGTGTTGGCGCATCCTGCGCGGCTGGAGATATGCCGAGCGATCGCCGTCGAACCACGGTCAGCACACGAGATCGCGCGGTTGTGGCGATTCTCCGAGAGCACCGTGACCAAGCACCTTTCGGCCCTGCGGGCCGCCGGTCTGGTGACGTCCGACCGGGTAGGCCGCTTCGTCCGGTACTCGCTGAACGCATCCGCGATCGAGACGCTCGGAACCGACCTGCTGGAGATCCTGCGCCGCTAGCGACGTCTGCCGGATATGAGCAGACGTCGCTCCCCTGCCGTCCCGCCAACTTAGGCTCGCGTCCATGGCGACAGATGGCACGATGCCGCTTCCGGTTGCCGAGGCGCGACGCCGCGCGGCCGCCGACCGAGACCTTCTGCTCGACGTCGTACGTGGAAAGACGACCGACGAACTCCGTGCGCCGTATCGCGTGCGTAGTGGGCCACTTGGAGACTTCTGCGAGTCCCTGCACGACCTCCTCGCGCACGTCCAGATGTGGGACGAGATCAACCTTGCGGTGCTCGCCGAAGCGCGACGAGGCCGCGCCCATTGGAGTGTCGAGCCGCGCTGGGAAACCCCTGAGGTCGGGCAGGTGCTCAACCGTGCAGGTGTAGCGGCCGGCCGCCTCCTGCCGAGCGACCTTCTCCTGCACAGGTTCCAGGCAAGCCGCGACGCCCTGCTCGCGGAACTGTCGTGCTACGACGAGTACGCATGGGTCGATCCGACGTTGACGGTCAAGCGAGAAGTGACGAGCATCGGCGGGCTCGCACAATACGTCATGACCGTTCCAGGCCAGCAGGCGTACTGGCACGCGGCTCTTCATCTCGGGGTTCCACTGGACGGGTTGACGAAACCAGCGTCCGAATCGGAGGTCGTCGCCTGATGCCGCTCGATCCCGACCTGCAAGCATTGCTTGCCGAGGGTGGCGACGCTCCGCCGCTGGAGTCCATGTCGTTGGAGGAAGCCCGTGCCCTGACCCGTGGTGTCGTCGCGTGGCAAGGCGATCCGGTGCAGGTAGCCGAAGTCCGCGACGTGTCCGCACCGGGCGAGGCCGGACCGGTGACCGTACGCCTGTACCGTCCATTCGATGCGCCGTCACCGGCTCCCGTCCTGGTCTGGGCGCACGCGGGCGGCTGGATCCGAGGTGACCTCGACACGTGGGATACGCCGTTGAAGGATCTGGCGCACAGGACGCGCGCTGTCGTCGCCAGCGTGGACTACCGGCTGGCGCCCGAGACCCGGTTCCCGGGGCCTTTGCACGACGTCGTTTCCGCTCTTCGTTACATCGCTCGCCATGCTG
Organism: Actinopolymorphaceae bacterium; assembly: GCA_036564245.1. Taxonomy (GTDB): domain Bacteria; phylum Actinomycetota; class Actinomycetes; order Propionibacteriales; family Actinopolymorphaceae; genus Thermasporomyces. The sequence continues at coordinate 8,072 of DATCKU010000013.1, read as the reverse complement.
TCGAGCTCGACCTCGATCCCCAACGCATCGCCATCGGTGGCGACAGCTCGGGTGGGAACCTCGCGGCCGCGGCCGCGTTGATGGTGCGCGACCTGAACCTCGGCCCACGGATCGTGGCACAGGTACTCATCCACCCTCCCACCGATCCCGCTTACGCGGCGCCGAGTTTCATCCGGCGCGCCGACGGTCGGCCGCTCGACGACAACGAGCGCAGACAACGAGACGACATGCGCTATCTGTGGTCTCAGTACCTTCCATCGCCGTATGCGGCCGACCATCCTTACGCCGCCCCGATGCGCGCCGCGAACCTCTCCGGCCTTCCGCCTGCCATCGTCGCGACCGCAGAGTTCGACCTGCTGCGCGAGGATGGTGAGCGGTTCGCCGCTCGCCTCGCCGAGGCGGGTGTACCGGTCCGCCTACGCCGGTTCGACGGAATGACCCATTCGTTCCTGCACTTTGCCGGCCGAGTGCCGGCAGCCAAGGCGTTGCCAGAGTGGATAGCGGCTGAGCTCAAGCCGCTGCTTCGGTCCCCGTGACAAAGGTGTGGGTATCCGTGACACGTGGCGGGCCACGGATACCCACACCGCCGTGAGTCTCAGCTCACTTCACAAGGTGCAGCTGCGGACCAGCCTTCTGGGCACTAGATGCAGCGCTCCCGAAGAGCTCGGACAACGGCTGGAAGAACGACTGGAAGCCAGGACCACAGCCTCCGACCGTGCCACCAGACGTGATCCCAATGCCCATGTTGCCCTGGAAGAGCAGACCACCGCTGTCACCCGGTTGGACACAGACGTTCGTCTCGATCAGGTCGAACACCGTGCCCTCGGCGTAGTTCACCGTACGGCCGTAGCCGATCAGGGTGCCCGACGTCAGACCAGTGGTCGAACCGACCTTCTGGACCGACGAGTTCGCCGGCGGGTTGCCGATGGTGGTGATGGAGCCGTTCGTCAACGGCAGCGACGGGTTGGTGACCCGGATGAACCCGTAGTCGTTGCCGGGGAAGCTCGAAAGGTACGTCGTACCGATCGTCGCTCCGCTGCCCGTCGTCCAGCTCGTCCCGATGTTCGTGCAGTGTCCAGCAGTCACGACGTAGTTGGACACGCCATCAGTCGCGATGAGCGCGGCCGAGCAACGTCCACCACCTGTGTAGATGGCGTCACCAGGACCGAGGAACAGCCGTGGTGCACGAGCCACCCGCTCGATTCGGATGTTGTCGTTCATCTGCCGGGCGCGCCGAAGGAACGCCCTGGTAGCGGCATCGTTGTCGTCCTTCGGAACGCTGATGACGACAGTGCGGGTCGCAGGATCCACACCCCACGAGAGTCCGACTGTCGCCTCCGTACCTGCGTACTGATCGAGATTGCTTTGGAGCGCTTCCAACTGTGCGATGCTTGGCTTGGCAGAAACTGCCGAGCGTGCCTGGGCGTTCGCAGGGACCACGGCGAACAAGGACGCGGCAGCCAAGCTGATGCAACCGACCAACACTGCGATGATGCGTCTTCGGATCAGCTCACGAAACATCGTCCACTACCTTCCGCCGCCAGCCCCCGTGGGCGGTGGCGGCATCCTCGCCGAGCAATGAACGCGCCACCGGCAAGGAAATGCCAGGTACAGCAAACGAACTCGAATCAAGCGAGCCGGGGCGCTTGTGGTGCTAGCAGCGTAGGAAAGATCGGTTTGCGCACACTAGATCTGTAGTCGTGATCTGACCGCATGTGGACGCCCGTTCACTCCTTGTACTTGTCTTCGAGCGCCTGGCCGACATGCCTTCAGTCCATGACGTTCCGACCGCGTGCCGCATGGCTTGCGACAGTTACCGCTTTCGCGCGGAGACCAAGGCGAAGCCGATCTGTTCGTCGGTGTCAGCTCGGAGCATCTCCAGAACCGCACTCGGTCCGGCCTCGTTGGTGAGCTCGCGACGCGCTTGCTCCCAGAGCAGCCAGCTGTCGCGACCGCCGTCCTGCCAACGCGCTCGCACGTCAGTGAGCATTCCTGACAGTTCCCAGTGCCGTGCCCACCAGTCGGGTGTGTGCCAGGCAGCGGCCTCCCACCCCAGCACGCGTTCCACGTGCGGTGGAATTCCCACGGCGTAGGGATCCTCACGCAATGCCGGTGTCGACATGGCGAGCCAGCCGCCCGATTTGAGCGCTGGGAGCAGCGTCGGCAGCAGATGCACGTCGGTCCCGAAGTACTCGAAGGCATCGACGGACACGATCGCATCGAACACGTCGTTGCCAAGGTCGACAGTTCGCACGTCGCCCTCGATGGCAGTGACGCGCTCTGCAACGCCCTCGGCAGCGCACACGTGCTCGCGTTCCTTGGCAGGCACCCACAGATCAAGCGACGTGACAGTCACTCCGTACTCACGGGCAAGGTAGACCGACGTCGCACCTTTGCCCGCGCCGAGATCGAGCACGTGGGCGTCAGCCGGCAAGGCTATATCGGCTAGGAGATCCTCGAGCTGCCACAGCGGGTGTGGACCCATGTCGAGCTGCAGCAGCCACGCCGCGTCGTACGCAGCCGACCGAGGATAGCGATCGGGCCGGCACAACCTGTCTAACGCGTTGATACCTTCGTCCTCACCAATCGGTGATGCCACACTCCACATCCGAGGTGCTCGGCATTCTCCCCACTCGACCCGCAGCTGCGCAAGCACTTTTCAGACTGTGGCGGATGCAGCAGGGCGTCGAACCTCAATGGCAGAACGGAATCCACCATATAACCAGGCCCTCGTGCTCAGCAGTCGGCATACGGATCTGGCACGAAACCTGCGGTTCGAGGCTCCGCCAGACGGTTACTCGAGCTCCTGCCACTCCTCCTCGACTGTGACGTGACGTGGTAGGAGGCGGGTCAGAGAGGATGCCAGAGTCGGATCGTGCACGCCGTCGAGCTTTTGACGTTCGTCATGCCATGTCAGCTGTAACGAAGTCGACCGGTAGCCCGAGTCGGTGTCGCCAGAGTGCGTGATCTGCACTCCCCTCAGGTCGGCGACGTTCACCGTACGTGTGCGAGCGCCGCTCCTCAGGCGTACGTTCTGCGGGGTGAACTCGACCTCGGTCACGTCGTACACGGCACTGACCGTGCCGAGCAACCAGCCCAGGACGAACAACCCGCCCGTGATGCCGAGCCCGTGCGGCACCATCGGAACCGAGAAGAACTTCCACAGCGCGGCTGCCAGGAGGACGCCCACCATGAGGCAGCCGACTCCAAGCGCGGATGCAGGCGCCGGCTGTGCCTGCCACCGCACCGTCTGATCATCTGCCACGCTCTGACCATGACACCATGCGGTGGCCGCCGGCAACCGCCGCCTCAACGTCAATGACCTGCCCGCCACATCCGTCGCAGCGTTGGCAGGGTGGACAGCGGAAACCGAGTCCTGATAGCGGCTTTCGCAACACAACCAAGCGAAGGGCGCAGACCTGCGGTGCTACGGCTCTCAGCCGGCGGCAGTCGAGCGTGGCGTCACGATGCGCTGCGCGGCCTGGACGGCGGCCGCACGACGTGCGGCCACCTCAGCCTCGTCGTCGACGTCACTCCCGGACAGCATGCGTGCGATCTGCGGCGCTGCAGACCAGTAACTCGAGAGCGCGATGAGCAGGAAGACCAGGTGCCCGGGCGCGATGCTGTCATCGATGATTCCCGCCTTCTGTGCCGCTGCGATGGCTGCAGCCTTGTCGGCGTAAAGCCTGCTGCGGCTCGCCTCGTCGACAACGGCGCCGGTGTCCAGCAACCCTTCCCAGAGCACCAGACGAGCCAGGTCGGGATGTGCGCGCTGGTAGTCGAAGGTACGGCCCACGAACTCCCCGACATCGGCCACGCCGGTGATGGTCAGCGGGACGGCGGCAGCAATCGCTTCCACCTCGCGACTGATCACAATGGAGAACAGCTTGGCCTTGTCGCCGAAGTAGTTGTAGATCCGCTCGCGGTTGATCCTGGCACGCCTTGCGATCCGATCGATGGTCGTGGCAGCTGGCCCATGTGCGGCGAACTCAGCCAACGCCGCCTGGTAGATGCGCTTCTTCGTACCCTCGACGTCCCAACCCATGGACGAACCTTAACCAACGCCAACGTTTTCGTCGGGCGCTGCTAGGCCGCAGACGCAGGGCGGTACTCGCCTGCCCTCAGGTCGGCGATCAGGCTGGGACCCACAGGCTGCCAACCGAGTCGCTCACGCGTCCACGTGCTCGACGCTCGCATGTCGCGGCCGACGAACATCGACAGCCAGCCGAGATGATCTGCGGCCTCGTCGTGGGACAACGACACGACCGGCACGCCGAGCCCCGCACCGATGGCCTCGGCGATTTCCCGCATCGGCACACCTTCCTCGGCGACCGCGTGGTAGCGCACGCCGGGCTCGTGCTGCTCGAGCGCCAAGCGGTAAAGGCGAGCGACGTCACTCACATGCGCCGCCGACCAACGGTTCGCGCCCTCCTCGACGTAGGCCGAAACCCCCTTCTCACGCGCGAGGTCGATCATCCACGTGATGAGGCCCTGCCTCGTCGTGTCGTGTACCTGCGGCAGGCGAACCACCGCGACCGCAACACCCTGTTGCGCCACCTCGGCAGCGGCTCGTTCAGATGCGGCCCGCGGATTGGCGTGGTTCCAGTCGACCGCATCTTCGGTCGCCGCTACACCAGGCTTGGTGATGCCCATCCCAATGATCGACGTGACGATGAAGGGACGATCGGAGCCAGCAAGGGCGGCGCCCATCGCCTGGATCGCCTGCCGATCCATCTCGCTGTTCTCGGCGTAACGCGAGAAATCGTGATTGAAAGCCGTATGGATCACCGCATCCGCTCCGGCCGCACCTCTGGCGAGGCTGTCCGGATCCTCGAGTGTGCCGCGGACCACCTCGGCGCCGGCCGCTTCGAGCCGGCGAGCGGCGGCATCCGAACGAGCCAGCCCTAGCACGTCATGACCGGCGTCGATCAGTTCGGACAGGATCCGGGAGCCGATGAAGCCAGTGGCTCCAGTCAAGAACACGCGCATGGTTTCCTCCAAGATTCAAGAAGGGCTGCGAATCAGACGGGTTGGCCGATCGGACGAATCGTCAGAGTGTTGAGGTCGACACCGTCCGGCTGATCGATCGCAAACGCAATCGCCTCCGCAATGGGTGTCGCTCCCAACGCTACTGGCGGGGTCTTTCCTTGCCAGAAAGGCGTGTCGACCATCCCGGGGTTCACAAGGGTCACACCGACGCCTCGGGTCGTCGTGTGCATCCGCAAGTTCTCCGCAAGTCCGACCACTGCCCATTTGGTAGCGGAGTACAGATTTCCTGGACTGTTCTTCGTTCCGATGACGCTTCCGATCAGAACGAGCCTGCCGCGCGTCGCCTCCAAGTAGGGCAAGGCCGCACGCGCGAGCAGCGCCGGCCCCAGGACGTTGGTGAGGATTATCGGTGCCCAGAGCTCCGGATTCCCCTCGTCGGCGAAGACAGCCGGACCGAACTGCTGATAGTCAGCCGACGCGAAGCCCGCATTGGCGATCGCGGCGTGAAGCTCCCCGAACCGGTCGACGGTACGGGTCACCGCGGATCTGGTGGCTTCCCAGTCCGCCGCATCCGCAACGATCCCGAGCAGGCGGTCGGGTTGCGCGATCTCGTCGACGACGGTCTTGAGCTTTCGCTCGTCGCGGCCGGTGACAGCCGCCCGATGTCCCCGGTCGAGCAGCGTGCGTGCCGTCTGGGCGCCGATACCGCTGGTTCCTCCGGTGATCAAGATGGTCTTGCTGGTCATGGCGAAACTCCTCGAGGCGCGAGTTGTCGGCTGCCTGCCAGTGGTCAGGCACGGAGCAAATCTCCAACACTGATGTTGGCAACCCTACCCCGGGAGTTGCCCAACTGCAACGTTGGTGTTGGTATTCCAAATGACCATGTGCACTACGCCTGCCGGGGGTGCACTACGTGCCGACACGTGTCACAGGTCCGACAAGCCGCCAAACTTTCCTGCCCGACGGGCCGGCGAGCTCCCTAGGTCGGCACCCGCTCGCGGCTAGAGATCGTCACTGCTCAGCTGCAGCGCCGCGGAGAGCGTGGTCGACCAGCCGAGGGACAAGGTTCTCGTCAAAGGGCACCTTGAGCACGAGCAGGCGGTGATAGCACGCACCCCAGAGCTGGTCGACGATCACGTCCAGGTCGGCGTCCGGACGCAACTGCCCCTGCGCCTGGGCGACCTTCAGCCGTTCCCGGGCAAGCTCCCGCCGCGGCCGCGCATAGTGTTCCGCCCACGCGCGGGCCAGGTCCGCATCCATTTGGGCTGCACCGATCAGTTCGGACACAGGCGTGGCCGCACCATCGCGAGTCAACCAGCGCACGAACGCGGCCAGCTGCGCGATGAGGTCTGCCCGAATGTCTCCCGTGTTCGGGAACTCGAGGATCGGCTCGCTCTGGGCGAAGTACGCCTCGGCGGCCAGCGCGCCCGGCGACGGCCACCACTTGTACAACGTGACCTTGCTCGACCCCGCCTCCTTGGCGACGCGGTCGAACGTCACCGCACGCAACCCCTCTCGCAACAGCAGTCGACCTGCGGCAGCGAGCACGCTCGCGCGAACCTCGGCCGCCGGCCTGCGACCACGGCCTCGCCGGCGGGTCGTGGGTACGTCCGTCATCGACCTCACTCAATTCTTATATGAACGAGCTGTACATTTCTTGCCCGGCACATTAATGTACACCTTGTTCATATCCTACGGAGAGGAAACGCCATGACGAGCACCACCAACCGGGTCGCGATCGTGACCGGCGGCTCCGGCGGCATCGGCCGGGCCAGCGCGCTGCGCCTGGCCGCCGACGGATTCGCGGTCGTCGTCCACTACAACCGCAACGAGGCCAAGGCCGCCGAGGTCGTGAGATCCATCACCGAATCAGGAGGACGCGCGATAGCCGCAAGCGGCGACATCGCCGACGAAGCGGCGGCCACTGCGCTGTTCGACGTGGCCGAGCGCGAGTTCGGCGGTGTCGACGTCCTGGTGCATACAGCCGGGATCATGCCGCTTGCGCCGATCGCCCAACTCGACCTGAACGTCTTCGACCAGGTGCAGCGCGTCAACGTGCGCGGCACCTTCGTCGTCGACAAGCTCGCCGCCCAACGGTTGCGAGCCGGCGGAGCGATCATCAACTTCTCCACCTCGGTCACCCGCCTCCAGCCACCGACCTACGGCGCCTACGCGGCATCCAAAGGCGCGGTCGAGGCGATCACGCTGATCCTTGCCCGCGAACTGCGTGGCCGCGACATCACGGTCAACGCCATCGCGCCCGGTCCCACCGCCACCCCACTGTTCCTGGAAGGAAAAAGCCAAGAGCTGATCGAGCAGATCGCAAACAACAACCCATTCGGACGCCTTGGCACACCCGACGACATCGCCGAGGCCGTGGCGTTCCTTGCCGGACCAGGCCGCTGGGTCAACGGCCAAACCATCTTCGTCAACGGCGGCGCAGCCTAGCGCTCGCCAGCCTGACACGTACTGCCCTCGTACGCCGCTGGCGTACCACGCAACCCTGGAGCCGACGCGATGACCCACCGCCCTTCCCCACACCGCATCGCTGTCGCTGTGACGAGCTCGCGAGCAGCGTGTTCTCGCAGGATGTGGCTCAGCGGCCAGCGAGCTGAGCGAAGCTGTCGAGCATCGCGGTGAGGCCGAGGCTGAAATGGTCCTCAGAGCCCGCCTCGTCAGCGCCCTTGGCGAGAAGGTTGTACTCCGGTGAGTCGGGGGCCGGTTTCCTGCTGCGCCGTTCGCCTCCGAGGTGGCGGACAGCGAGAGTGAGAGCGTGGCCGACGACGAACTCCCGTACGCATCGCAGGACCTGCAGGGCGACGCCAGGGGTGAAGCCAGCGTTGGTCATGAGCTCGACCATGCGGTTGCCGGCGTCGATGGATGCGCGGGAGCGAAGCGGGCGTGTGGCGAAGATGGTGACCGCGTGCGGGTGTGCGAGCAGCGTGTCCCGCAGGCGATGAGCGTACTGCTCGAGCAGGACACGCCACGGCTCGTTCCACGGCAAGGTGTCGACGTCGACTTCCGCGAAGAGCGTTTCCGCGACGCCGTCGAAGAGGTCCTCCTGGTCGGCGAAGTACCGGTAG
>DATCKU010000012.1:0-6636 GCA_036564245.1 Actinopolymorphaceae bacterium | reverse complement strand
CCGCGACCACCGTCGTTGGTGTTGAACTCGCCCGGACGTTTCCGTCCCGGGTCGGCCCAGTAGGTCAGCCCTCGCTCTCGTATTCGCTCGAAGATCTCGTCCCACTCCGACTCGCTGACCAGGAACGCGTAGTGCTGCGGGCGCACGGGTCCGTGGTCGTCGGCGAAGTCCAGCGAGACGCCGTTGGCAGTCTGCACCACCGCGAATGGACCAAACGTCGTCGGCGGGTCGAGACCGAGGATCTCTGCGAAAAAGCGGGCCGATTCGTACTTGTCCTTGGCGTGGACGATCGTGTGGTTGAGTTGGACAGCCATGCTTTCCATGGTGCCTCAGTGCGCAGCGCCGTTTTCCTCGGCACCGTGTGCCGGGGCGTCCTCGGTCTCGGCACTCTCCGTCTTCTCCGCGCCATTGCGGCTCTCAGCGAACCGCTGCCGGTACTCACTGGGCGGAACGCCGTAGGCTGCACGGAACGCTCGGCTGAAATGCACGGCGCTCCCAAAACCCCACTGCGCCGCGATCGCACTCACCGACTTCGACTGCAGCGCCGGATCAAGCAGGTCGCGACGGCAGCGCTCGAGTCGACGCTGCCGGATCCAGCCTGCGACCGTGACGTTCTGGGACTCGAAGAGCTTGTGGAGATACCGCAACGAGATGTAGTGCGAGCCTGCGATGAAGCCCGGTGTGAGCTTGGGATCCGCCAGCCGGTGCTCGATGAAGGCATGGATCCTGGCGAGCAGTTCCTCCTGCCGGTTGGCTGGCTCTTCCGCCACGTCCGCTTCGGCGAACCGCTCCACGAGCGTCTTGAGCAGGTCGACCAACGTGGTGCCCAGACGAGCCGCTTCCGCCGGCCGGTAGTCGTCGAGGTAGCGCGGAAGCGTGCGGACGAACGACGAGACGACGGCGCCGACGCCACGATCCCCGGGGATCCGCTTCCCGGCTACGCGCCGCGCGTCGGCGGCCTCGATGCCGAGGAGCTCGCGTGGAATCCGCAAGGAGACGAGCTGCACCTCCGTGTGGGAGTAGCGAATCGGGACCGACGGATCGATGAACGTCAGATCTCCGGCGGTGAGCTGCGCCTCCTGCTTGTCCCGAACCGCGGTCACCTGGCCGCGAGCAATGACATCGATGAGATAGGCCCGCGGTGTCGAACGGTTCGGCGACTCGGGGATTCGCCAGCTCGTCCCGGTAGGCGCGACCACCTCCGCGATCTGGATCGCGCCGAGATATCCGGATGCGAGCGCGCGCGACGGGCTTGGTCGGGGTGGAGTCGTGGAAGTAGACAGCTCGGGAGCTGCGGACGGTTCCCGGCCCGACTCGTCCGCCAGCTTGTCGCTCTCTCGGAATCCGACGTCCACCATTGACTCCCCCTATCCCGAGACGTCCCGAGTTTGTCATACGGCCACGACCGGACCGTGGGGACCATTCAACCGGTCGGGCCGGTGACCTCTTATGTCTGGACGTACGCATGAACCGAGGACCGGAGTTCAGGTGACGGCCTCCCGAACGTGTCTGCTGTGACACGCCGACGTCATGTCCGGTTTCGGTCACCGGGAACTCGGCGTGGCGGGCCCGGTCTGCGCACGTGCAACGGGCGGCGTGCACTGGTCGTCTATCCTTCGTGGCCGAGTCGCGCCGGACGGTGTTGACGTCGCCATGCTCTCCACCGGGGCGTACCGATAGGTGGTCAGATGACAGTTACGTCGCGGGGCGCCGACGTCTCGTACGACGGGACCTCGACACCGTTACGGGCAATGGCGTTCAACGTCTTCCTCGGCGGCACGTATTGCGGAGGAGCGCAGAACCTCCGCCAGCTCATCGACTTCCTCCGGGTCGAGGACCCGGACGTCGTCTTCATGGTGGAGACGTACGGATCCGGTGCCGCGATCGAGGCCGGTCTCAACGCAGGACGCGCGGAGCCAAGGCGTTATCGCGGCATCCAGATCACCCGAGAGCCCGGGCAGGAAGCCGATCGTGACAACCTGTGGCTCTTCACGCGATATCCCGTGACCGAGGTCTACCCGCGGGTGCAGCAAGGAACGGTGACGTCGTTCCACTTCGGTGGCGCTCGGATCCGGCTCCCGTCCGGCCGAGGGGTCAACCTCTTCTCGATCTGGCTCGACGTCGCCGAGCGTGCGTGGTTCCCGACCGACGCGACCGCGCTCGACCGTGCGTTTGGTCGCCCCGCCTCCTCCACGCCAGCCCAGCTTGCCGCGTCGGACCGTGCACGCCGCTACGCGAAGGCACGCACCATCTTGGACGAGGTGATTCCAGCCCTCGTGCCGGACCCGAACGAACCCGTGATCGTCGGCGGTGACCTCAACACGCTGTCGGCGTACGACTGGTCGCCCAGGTTCGCCACTGCCTATGGCCATGCGGGCCTGGTCGTCGACTGGCCGGTCACGAAAGCCTTCGCCGAGGCGGGATTCACCGACGCCTACCGCTCCGTCTATCCCGACGCCGCGTCACATCCCGGACGCACCTGGTCGCCCTACTGGGGCTTCGGCTATGCGCCCGCGCGCATCGACTACGTGTGGTTCCGCGGGGACGGCGTGCGGGCGGTCGGTGCCCATACGCAAACCGAACGCCTCGATCGCCATGCCGAATCCGAGATCGCGGACGACTTTCCCTTCTACTCCGACCATGGCGCCCTGGTCGCCGACCTGGAAGTGGACGACGGCGGAGGCGCACCGTTCGGCCGGCCAGCAAGGGAGCTCGACTCGCCCGAGCCGCCAAGTGCGCCACCAGCGGGCGTCATGGTGGATCCCCGCGAGCTACACGTGACCGCTTCCACCGAGCAGCCGGGATTCGAAGCGTCCAGGGTTCTCGACCACAACCCGCACACGTTCTGGCATTCGGCGTTCGACGAGTCAGGAGCGCCACCGCAGTCGCTCACCGTCGACCTCGGCAGGCCGCGTGTGATTGCCGGCTTACGCTACGTCGGGCAGCTCATCGGTCGGGTGTACGAGGAGCCGGGACACGCTGCCGGTATCGACCGGTACGTGGTCGACGTGTCACAGGACGGTCTGCACTTCGTAGGAGCCGGGTCCGGTCGGCTCGAACGCACCCGGCGACCACAGTGGATTGCGGTCGCGGCACCTGTCGGAACACCGGCGCGCTACCTACGGCTCACCGGGGTCACCGGGTTCAAGAGCCGGGTCGGCGTCAGCGTTCTCGAGGTGTACGAGCACGCGTGACAACCAGCCCTTAACCGCCGGAGTCGAGTCCCACCGTGTGAAACTGCCGATCCAGCGTGCCGTGACGCATGAGCTCCTCGTGAGTCCCTTGCTCGACGATCTGTCCGTCGTCCAGCACGAGGATCCGATCGGCCGTCGTGACCGTGCTCAGCCGGTGCGCCACCACGATCAGCGTCCGGTCGGACAACCGTTCGTCGCGAGCCGTGCGAACAGCGTGCTCGGTGAGGGTGTCCAGGTGTGCGGTGGCCTCGTCGAGCACGACGACGTCCGGATCTTGCAGGAAGACCCTCGCAAGTGCGATGCGTTGCCGTTCCCCGCCGGAGACCCGGAACCCTCGATCGCCCAGGACCGTGTCCGGGCTCGTCCGGCATCCGCGCCAGGAGCTCCTCCAGACAAGCGGCACGACACGCCTCGAGGAGCTCGTCGACCGAGGCGCTCGGTTTCGCGAGCCGCAGGTTGTCGGCCAGCGTGTCGTTGAAGACGTACGTGTCCTGTGTGACGACACCGACGGTGGCGCGTACGTCGTCGCGGCTCATGTCTCGCAGATCGACTCCGTTGACATGATCGACCCACGGGTCGGATCGTAGAGCCGCGCGATCAGGGCGATGAGCGTCGACTTCCCGGCGCCGGTCGGGCCGACGATCGCGGTCGTGGATCCCCGGCGAGCGGTCCAGGAGACGCCCTGCAACGCCCAGCGTCGGTCCGGCTGCGTCGTGGCGTCGTCGTGGGCGACGAGCGACGGCAACGTCGACTCGGCCGCGTCCGGATGACGGAACCAGACATCGCGGAACTCGAGGGTTTCGATCGGTCGGCGGATACGAACCGGCTGTACCGGATCCTCGAGGCTCGAGGGGAAGTCCAGCACCTCATAGACACGCTCGAAGGCCACGAGGCCGTCGGAGACGTTCAGGCCTTGGGTGGAGAACGCGATGAGCGGGTCGTAGGCGAGCTTGACGAGCCCGGCCGGCGCGACCACCGTGCCCACCGACAACGTTCCTTGCGCTGCGCCGATCCCGCCGACGAGATAGACCACGGTGTAGCCTGCGACGCCCAACGTGCCGGGGAGCCACGCACTTTTGGCGAAGGTGACGTTACGAGCGCGTACGGCATCCCGCAGAGCACCGGCGGCGTCCTCGAACTCGCGGATGTCCCGCTGCTGGTCGCCGAAGAGCAGCCGCAACATGGCTCCGCCGACGTTCAACAGCTCGGTCAGGAAGGTGCTCATCCGGCTGTTGGCACCGTTCAGCTGTCGTGCGACCGCGGCAATCCGGCCCGAGAATCGTCGGAACGGCACCAGCAGAACGGGGGCGGTCGCCAAGACCAGCAACGTGAGAAGCGGGCTCAAGGCGGCCATGGTGACGATCGCAGCCGTGAACGACAACGTGTTGAGCGCGACAGAGCCAAGCGCAGCTGACACGAGGCTTTGCGCTTCCCTGACATCGTTGTGGATGCGGTTCACGACCGCGCCGGACTGCGACCGTGTGAAGAAGGCCAGCGGCAAGGTCTGGATGTGGCGGTAAAGGCGGCACCGGAGATCGAAGATCAGGTCGGCGCCGATGATGTGGCCGAATGCCTGGCCGACGAGGTCGCTGCGGTGCTGGCAACGCCGAGCACCAGGATTGCGACAGCTGACACGAGAACGTCACCGACGTCCTGCGTCGCCAATCCATGGTCGACGAGATAGCGCGTGGCAAGGGGAACGCCGACCCCCGACAAGGATGCTCCGGCGAGGAGCAGAACGTAGCCAGCAAGGCGCAGTCGGTACGGGTGGAGCTCCGCGATCACCCGCCGGACGACGTGGCGAGTTTCTGGGATGGGTTTGCAAACCCGGGTACGCACGACGAGGGATCCTCCGCAAGTCGATGTGGAATGCGGTGAACCCCGCGCCGCACGGGGCGGGCGATGAAGACTACGGCGTTAGAGGTTGCAGCGAGGTGGCACCGCGATCATCGATTCACGCATGAGGCACCACCTCCTTCGTTGCCCCGAGCGGACAGGGGCTCAGTGTCAGGGGTTCCCCAGCCTCGGTCCACGGCTGGAGAATCCAGCCATGGTGGAGGACTTCTCGCCGAGCCAGCGGGGCGGCGGGCTACCGTCCACTTCGGATGCCACGTCTTGCGGATCGGGAACCTTCGATGGCGTACGACACGAGCCCCACGGCGCGAGCCCTGTTGGCCCTGGAGCTGATCCAGGCCAGCCCGGGGATCACCGCGCAGCGGCTGGCCGACAAGCTCGGTGTCTCCGAGCGGGCAGCCCGGCGCTACGTCGGCATGCTCCGAGAAGCTGAGATCCCGATCGAATCGGTCCGCGGACCGTACGGCGGCTACCGCGTCGGCCGCGGTGTGCGGCTTCCGCCTCTCATGTTCACGGCGGCCGAGGCGCTCGGCCTGGTCATGGCGGTGCTCGACGGCCATCACGCTGCCGCCGACGCCACCACGCTCGTGGGAAGCGCGCTCGGCAAGATCGTGCGAGCGCTGCCCGAGCCGGTGGCGGCGCAGGCCGAGGCCGTCCGCCGAGCCACCGCGGCTGCGCCTGACCGTGCCGCCATCCGTCCGGATCCGGAGATCACCACCCAGCTCGTACAGGCCCGTTCCATGGGGCGACGGGTTCAGATCGACTACCGCACCGAGGCGGGGTCGGAATGGGTCATCGAGCTCGACCCGTGGGCGGTCGTGGTCCGGCACGGCCGCTGGTACCTCCTGGGCTGGTCCCACACCGCCCAGGCGCAGCGGGTCTACCGGATCGACCGGATCCGTGCCGTCACCATCCTCGACCACGAGTTCACCCCGCCGGCGGACCTCGATCCCGTGGCCGCCCTCGAGGCTCATCTCGCTGTCGGCTGGGAATACGACGTGGAGGTGGAGATCGACGCGCCGTTCGACGCCGTGGCGCCCTACGTCCCACGCTCCATCGGCAGGCTCGAACCGCTGGATGCCCAGACCACGCGGCTGGTCGGCAGTACGAGCAACCCGGAGTGGTACGCCGAGCAGCTCGCCGCCATCCCGGCCTCGTTTCGGATCATCGGCTCCCCGGAGGTGAAGGCCGCGGCGCGGACCATCGGGGACCGGTTGCTTGCCGCGGCTAGGGACGGTGATGACCAGGCGCCCGGCCGGTCAGGGGAGTCGCCGAACGGCCACGACTGAGCGAGTCCGCCCCTCAGGCCGGAGGTTGGGGAGGACGGCCAGACTGGTGCTCGAAGATCGCTGCGCGAACCTGATGGTTGGTTTGGTCGAGATGTTCGATGATCTGGGCCAGCCGCTCCTGGACCTGCTGGCTGCAGAGCGAGCGGAGCGCGTCGAGGCGAAGCTCGGCCGCGAAGAGCCGTTGGAGCACGATGTCGTTGAGCTCGCGAGCGATCCGGTCGCGCTCCTCGAGGAGCATCAGATGGCCGCGATCCAGCTCGGCGCGAACCCGGTGCAAGGCGACCGCGGCCAGGTCGGCG
>DATCKU010000011.1:0-142187 GCA_036564245.1 Actinopolymorphaceae bacterium | reverse complement strand
GCGACCGGATCACCCGAGGAGGCCTTCCGATTGCCGACCATGATGTCCAGGTGGCAGTGGCTGTCGAACACCTCGGCCGGCAGCGGCTCCGGTTTCGCTGGGAGCTCGTGCGACATGCCACCCAACCTACCGGGCCCGCGGACGCCCGCCGTCTCACGCGCGCCCGGTCCCGGCCCTCCGCAGGAGAACTCCGGGCCCGCGTGGCCGCGCGGTACGAGTGAAGGAAGGCCCTCGGCCCAGGCCGGGCGCCGGGGAACCGCCGGCCCGCATCACCGTGCGGTACGGCCAAGGGGTGTCCTGGCCGGCCACCGGGGAACTCCGGCCCCGGATCGCTGTGCCGTACGAGCACAGGGTTACCCCGGCCGGCGCCGGGGACCGCCGGGCGCCGAGGGGAGACCGCGGAGGCCCCACGATACGATGCGGCCATGTTCGATCGGCGGGAGGCCGGCCGGAGCGCGCTGCTCGTCGCGCTCGTCAGGTTCGTGCTGCTCGCGGCCACGCTCGCCGGGCTCGCCGTGAGCCATGCCGCGGTGCAGCCGTGCGGCGCCTCCCTGCCGATGGTGAGCGTCTCGTCTTCTCTCCCCATGGCGGCCGTCCCGGCGGCCGGCCATGACGCCGGGGGACACGCCGGTCACCTCCCGGCGGCGCCGGCCGGGACGGCCGATCAGGATCCGGGGCATACGGTCCCGTTCGTGCTCTGTCTCGCGGTGATCGCCGTGCTCGGGGTCGCCGTGGCGCTCGGCCTGATCCGCGCCGACCGCCTGCTCGCCGGCATCGCCGATGGGCGGGCACGGCCCGCCGGGCCGCCCGCCGTCCCCGGGGCGTCACCGTTCGCCCTCTCCCTACGGCGCGTCACGGTGCTGCGCGTATAGCGGCTCCGGCCGGGGCGGGGCGGTCGCCCGGACCGCACCGCCGTCCGGTCCGCGGAACCGCACGTCCACCGACCGACCGTGAGTGAGCCGATATGTCAGCGATCGATCGTCGGCTCTTCCTGCGCGCAGGCCTGGCCGCCGCGGGAGGAGCGTTCCTTGCCGCATGCTCCCGGCAGACCTTCGTCACGCCCGGCGGCCCCGAGGTGCGCGCCGCCGAGGCGGCCCGCCGCCCCGGCCCGGTCCGCGAGTTCCAGATCATCGCCCAGGAGGGCGAGGCGGACCTCGGCGGGGTCACCGTGCGCACCTGGATGTACGGCGACCGCCTGCCCGGGCGGCCGATCAGGGTCCGGACGGGCGAGGTCGTCCGGGCCCGCCTGGTCAACCGGCTGCCCGAGGAGACGACCGTCCACTGGCACGGCCTCGGGGTGCGCAACGACGCCGACGGCGTTCCCGGGGTCACCCAGCCGCCCGTGGCGCCGGGAGCGGAGCACACCTACGAGTTCACCGCGCCTCACCCCGGCACCTACTGGTTCCACCCGCACCACGGCACCCAGCTCGACCGGGGCCTGTACGCCCCGCTCATCGTGGAGGATCCGGCCGAACCGCTGAGCTACGACGACGAGTGGGTCGTCGTGCTCGACGACTGGCTGGACGGCGTGACCGGCACGCCGGACGAGGTGCTCGCCGAGCTCACCGCGATGGCGAAGATGGGCTCGGCCGGCCACGGCGGTCACGGATCCGGCGGACCCGGCCATGGCTCCGGCCATGATGGCCACGCACCCACGCCGTCCGCCTCCGGCAAGTGGCCGCACATGATGATGAACGCGGAGAGCGACCTGCTCGGCGGGGAGGCCGGGGACGTCTACCACCCGCACTACCTGGTCAATGGCCGGGTCGCGGCCGCGCCGGAGACCTATCAGGCCAAGCCGGGCACCCGGGTGCGCATCAGGCTGATCAACGCGAGCGGGGACACCGCCTTCCGGGTCGCGCTCGGCGGCCACCGGATGACCGTGACCCACACCGACGGCTTCCCCGTGGAGCCGGTGGAGACCGACGCCCTGCTGATCGGCATGGGCGAGCGGTACGACGTGCTCGTCACCCTCGCCGACGGGGTGTTCCCGCTGGTCGCCGCGGCCGAGGGCAAGCGGGCCGCCGCCCGCGCCCTGGTGCGCACCTCGGCGAAGGCCCGGGCGCCGAAGGCCGATGCCCGGCCGGCCGAGCTCGAGGGGCGCATCCTCTCCTACGACCGGCTCGTGCCCGCCGACGCGGTACGGCTGGCCGCCAAGGCACCGGACCGCACCATCACCTTCGCGCTCACCGGGAGCATGGCGAAGTACGACTGGGCGATCAACGGCCGGCCGTACGACCCCGAGGTGATCGAACCGGTCCGGTCCGGCGAGCGGGTGCGGATCAGGTTCGTCAACGGGACCCTGATGTGGCACCCCATGCACGTGCACGGGCACACCTTCGCCCTCGGCGAACGGGGCGTACGCAAGGACACGGTGATCGTCTTGCCGGACGCCACGGTGACCGTCGACTTCGATGCCGACAATCCGGGCATCTGGGCGGTGCACTGCCACAACATCTACCACGCGGCGGCCGGCATGATGACCCTCCTCGGCTACCAGGTGTGAGGGGAGGACGGCGAATGATCACGAGACTCCGCCTCATCGCCGCCGCGCTCCTGCTCGCGGGCGGGCTGACCGCCTGCGGTGCCACCGGGGAGCCGGGCGAACCCGCGCCCAGCGGGCAGGACACCGGCGTCGGGCACGTGCACGGGCTGGGCGCCGACCCGGCGACCGGCAAGGTGTACGTCGCCGGGCACTACGGCCTGTTCACCGTCGAGCGGGGGAGGCTGGTCCGCGTGGGCGACCAGGACGCCGACTTCATGGGCTTCACCGTCGCCGGTCCGCGGACGTTCTACGCGAGCGGCCACCCGAGCGCCGAGGACATAGCGAACGGGGCGCAGCCCCACCTCGGTCTGATCCGCTCCACCGACGCCGGGCGCACCTGGACCCAGATCGCCCTGGCCGGCAAGGCGGACTTCCACGCGCTCGAGGTCGCGGGCGAGGAGCGGATCTACGGCTACGACAGCCAGACCGGGCAGGTGTGGCGGGGCGACGGCGGAAGGCTCACCCCGGCGGCCCGGCTCGACCTGCTCGACCTGGCGGCCGGGCCCGCGGATCCCGGCACCGTCTACGCGACCACCCCCGAAGGGGTCATGATCAGCACGGATGCCGGGATGACCTTCCGCCCGCTGCGGGGCGCGCCGCTGCTGATGTTCCTCGAGGTGACCGACGACGGCCACCTGATCGGCGTGGACACCGACGCGCGGATCCGGGTGAGCACCGACCGCGGCGCCACCTGGGCGGCCAAGGGCGCCCTGCCCATGCCGCCGGTCGCCTTCACCGCCGTCTCCCCGCAGCGGCTGCTCGCCGCCGCGATGGACGGCTCGGTGTACGAGTCCACGGACGGTGGGGCGAGCGTCACGAGGATCGCCGCGCCCACCGCGTGAGCCCGCGCGGGCGCCGTACGGCTTCCGGCCCGGGGACGGCCACCGGCCCGGGCCGCGGGCCGGAAGCCCCGGTCAGGCCTTGGACTCCTCCAGGCGCGGGAACAGCACCTCACCCTTGACGATCCGGGCGCCGGCGGGCAGCCGGCCCCACTGCGCCACCTCGCCGATGCGCTGATCGGCGAGCGGGCCGAGGTGCGGCTCGGCGCCGAGCGAGGCCCACAGCTTGGCACAGGCCACCGGCATGACCGGGTTGAGCAGCACCGCGATGCCGCGCAGCGCTTCGGCCGCCGTGTAGAGGATCGTGGCGAGCCGCGCCCGGGCCTCCGGCGAGTCGTCCTTGGCGACCTTCCACGGCTGCTGCTCGGTGAGGTAGCCGTTCACCTGCTTGATGAAGTCGAAGATGGCCCCGATGCCGCCGGAGAAGTCGAGGTTGTCGCCGATCATACGGTCGGCCTGCTCGGCGGCGGTGGCGAGCCCGTCCGCGATCGCCTGCTCGGCCGGGCCGGCGTCCGTCGCCTCCGGGAGCGTCCCCCCGAAGTACTTGCCCACCATCGCGGCCACCCGGGAGGCGAGGTTGCCGAAGTCGTTGGCGAGCTCGGAGGTGTACCGCGCGGCGAAGTCCTCCCAGGAGAACGAGCCGTCCTGCCCGAACGGGATCGCCCGCAGGAAGTAGTACCGGTACGCGTCGACGCCGAAGGTGCCGGTGAGGTCGCGGGGCGAGATGCCGGTGAGGTTCGACTTGCTCATCTTCTCGCCGCCGACCATCAGCCAGCCGTTGGCGAAGATCTTCTTCGGCAACGGCAGGCCGTTCGCCATGAGCATGGCCGGCCAGATCACCGCGTGGAACCGGAGGATGTCCTTGCCCACCAGGTGAACATCGGCCGGCCACAGCCGGTTGAAGAGCAGCGGGTCGGTGCGGAACCCCGCCGCCGTCACGTAGTTGAGCAACGCCTCGATCCAGACGTACAACACGTGGTCGTCGTCCCACGGCACCGGGATGCCCCAGTTGAAGGTCGACCGCGTGATGGAAAGATCCTGCAGGCCCTGCTTGACGAACGCCACGACCTCGTTGCGTGCGCTCTCTGGCTGGACGAACTCGGGGTGCTCGGCGTAGTGGGCCAGCAGCTTGTCGGTGTAGGCGGACAGCCGGAAGAAGTAGTTGGTCTCGGCCAGCATCTCGACCGGCCGTCCGTGGATCGGGCAGAGCTTCTCACCCGCGTGCTCGCCCTCACCGTCGACGAGCTCAGACGGGATCTTGAACTCCTCGCAACTTACGCAATACGGACCTTCATACGTTCCGGGATAGACCTGACCAGAGTCGTAGAGGTGCTGCCAGAACTCGCGGACCCGCTCGGTGTGACGGGTTTCGGTCGTCCGGATGAAGTCGTCGTTGCTCGCGTCGATCGTCGCAAGCACCGGCTTCCACGCCGTCTCGACCAGCCGATCGGCCCACTCCCGCGGCCCCACGTTGTGCGCCTGAGCGCTGCGCATGACCTTCTGACCGTGCTCGTCCGTACCCGTGAGGAACCACACGCTCTCGCCACGCTGGCGATGCCAACGCGCAATCACGTCGGCGGCCACCGTGGTGTACGCATGTCCGATGTGCGGGGCGTCGTTCACGTAGTAGATCGGCGTCGTGATGTAGAACGCCTTTCCATCGGGCGTGGCCCGTTTCCCGCGAGGCTGAGCGGCTTGGTCCATGACCGTGATCCTAGTGACGTGGTTGGCCGCGCCCGTGCACCGGCGGGGCCTGTCGCCCGTGATCAGTCGGTCGAGGTCGCGGCCGCGTAGACCGTGCGGCGAGGCAGCCCGGTCTCGGCGGCCACCTGGGTCACGGCGTCGCGGCGCGATATGCCGTCGGAGACCAGCTCGTCGACCAGGCGCCGCAGCTCGCGCTCGCTCGGTGCGGGTCGTCGCGCGTCCGCGTCCGCGGCACCCGCGACCACCACGGTGACCTCGCCTCGGACGCCGGACTCCCGGGCCCAGTCGACCAGGTCCCTCAGCGACCCGCGGCGTACCTCCTCGTGCATCTTGGTCAACTCGCGGCAGACCGCGGCATGGCGCTCGGCGCCGAACGCATCCGCCATCGCCTCCAGCGTCGCAGCCAGACGATGGGGCGCCTCGAAGAAGACCATGGTGCGGGTCTCGTCAGCAAGCTCGGCCAGCCGACGCCGACGCTCGGCAGCCTTGCGCGGCAGGAACCCCTCGAAGCAGAACCGGTCGACCGGCAGGCCGGAGATCGCCAACGCGGCCACGACCGCCGACGGTCCGGGTACGACCGTCACCGGAAGGCCCGCGTCGACCGCCGCCTTCACGAGGCGGTAGCCGGGATCGGAGACCGCCGGCATGCCGGCGTCGGTGACGAGCACGACCCGCTGCCCGGAGCGCATCGCCTCGACGAGCTCCGGCGTGCGGCGCACCTCGTTGCCTTCGAAGTACGACACGACGCGGCCGCGCACCTCGATGCCGAGGCCGCCCGCCAGCCGCTGGAGCCGACGGGTGTCCTCGGCCGCCACGATGTCGGCGCTGGAGAGCTCGGCCACAAGCCGCGGCGACGCGTCCGCGAGCGTGCCGATCGGTGTGGCGGCCACCACGAGCGCACCTGTCATGGCTCCCATCCTTCGCGAGCTCGGCCGGTTGAGCCACGCGGACCGGTCATGTCCGTACGATGGCCCGGATGAGGACCACCGTCACCGACCCACCGCTTCGTACCCACGACGATGTGGTCGCGGCCGGCCGCGACGCCGACGACCAGCCGCTGCCCACGCTGCGGGATCGGCTCTGCCCGCCGATGCCGGACGACGGAGTGTGGGGCTGGATCGGACCGCTCCTGGTCACCGCGGTCGCGGGGTTCCTCCGACTGTTCGAGCTCGGTCGCCCGGCGAAGTTCGTGTTCGACGAGACCTACTATCCCAAGGACGCGTTCGGCCTGCTGAACTTCGGCGTCGAGCACCAGTTCGTCGACAAGGTCAACGAGCGCATCCTGGCCGGCGACCTCGACGTGTTCCAGGGCCCGGCGTTCGTCGTGCACCCACCGGCCGGGAAGTGGCTGATCGCGATCGGCGAGTGGGCGTTCGGCATGAACCCCTTCGGGTGGCGGGTCGCGGTCGCCGTCATGGGCACCCTGTCGGTCCTCGTCATGGCTCGGGTGGTCCGCCGGATGACGCGGTCGACGCTCCTGGGCTGCGTTGCCGGATTCCTCCTCGCGATCGACGGGCTGCATCTCGTGGAGAGCCGGATCGCACTGCTCGACCTCCCGGCGATGGCGTGGTTGCTGCTGGCCTTCGCCGCCCTGGTGGTCGATCGGGACTGGGCTCGGCGCCGGCTGGCGGATGCCGCCGAGCCCGCCGGACGACTGTCGCGGGGCAGCTGGGGTCCGGCGCTGCTGTGGCGGCCGTGGCGTCTGGTCGCGGGCGTGTGCTTCGGCCTGGCCGCGGCGACCAAGTGGAACGCCGCGGTCGTGATCGCCGGCTTCGGCCTGCTCACCTGGGTATGGGACATCGGAGCCCGGCGCGCGATCGGGTCGACCTTCGCCACCGTCGCCAACGCCGGCCGGCTCGTGCTGGACGCGGTCGTCGCGTTCGTCACCGTGGTCGGCTCGGCCGTGGCGGTGTACCTGCTGTCCTGGACCGGATGGTTCGCCTCGTCGGACGGCTACAACCGCACGTGGGCGGAGGACCATCCGGCGAGCGGCCTGGCCCGGCTGGTGCCCGACGCCCTGCGCTCGTTGTGGCACTACCACGCCGAGATGCTGCACTTCCACACGACGTTGCATGAGGAGCACCAGTACGCGTCCTCGCCCGCGGGTTGGTTGGTCATCGCGCGACCGGTCTCGTTCGACTGGGCAGACAAGCTGGGGCCTGAGCACGGCTGCGCCGGCGACAACTGTGTGCAGGAGATCCTCGCCATCGGCACACCGGTCCTGTGGTGGGGCGCCGTCCTCGCGCTGGCGGCCTGCGGCTTCTGGTGGATCGGCATGCGTGACTGGCGCTTCGGCGTTCCGCTCGTCGGTGTCGCGACGACCTGGTTGCCGTGGTTCGCCTACACCGACCGACCGATCTTCTACTTCTACGCGGTCGTGATCCTGCCCTGGCTCGTGATCGCGGTGACGCTCGTGCTCGGGAAGATCATCGGTCCAGCAGACGCGCCATCCACCCGACGCATGTGGGGCGCGGCCGCCGCCGGCAGCTTCGTCTTGCTCGTGCTGCTCAACTTCGCGTACCTGCACCCGATCCTCACCGATCAGGTGATTCCGTACGAAGAGTGGCTGCGCCGGATGTGGTTCCGCTCCTGGATCTAGGAGTGGGGCGCAGCGCGAGACCCGCACCTGCGTTCGTGTCGCACCGAGCAAGCCCCACGTTCCTTGGGGACTTTCGCCCCTACGGCGTCGCGTCGACCGCGGATGACCCTAAGCGTCGTCGGTGCTGTCGCACACCACCGCTCGGGAAAGCTCGGTAGAAACCGCAGGAAAAGGGTAGGAAGCGACGGTGAAACACCGGCTCGCCACCCGAGGCGGTGGCGATGCGTGCGCCGAGCGGTCCCAGCAAACGCAAACAGGTAAGGAGGTCTGCCGATGGGCAACGTCGCCCGCGTCACGGAGATCTCCGCCCGATCGGCACAGGGCTTCGACGATGCCATCCGGGTGGGGATTTCGCGGGCGACGCTGACACTCCGCAACGTGACTGGCGCGTGGGTGAAAGAACTTCAGGTGAAGGTCCAAGATGGACAAATCACCGAATACCAGGTGAATTTGCTGGTTGAGTTCGTCCGCGACTGAAGCGAAGCTCGCTCCTTGCGCCCAGCCCGTTGCGGCCGAGGCGTCGAGCCCACGCGGGACCTTGGCGAAACGTACGGAGGCGAACGCCATGCACGCATCCGTCGGTGACCGCATCATCATCCAAACCGAGCCCGCGGGCGGCCGACCCCGCGAGGGGACGGTGCGAGAAGTGCTCGGAACTGCCGGAACCGAGCACTACCGTGTCGTGTGGGACGACGGACACGAGTCGATCCTCTACCCGGGGCCGGGCACGCAGGTGCTTCCCGCCGAGGCCATCCCACGGCAGAAGGCGCCCGAGCCACGGCCGACGGCTGCCGGCCCACACGACCCCGTCGAGCGGATCATGCGCTCCCCGGTGCTCACGGTCGACGAGCACGACTCGTTGCGGACGGCGGCAGTCACGCTCTCCGACGCCGACGTCGGCGCCTTGATCGTGACGAGCAACGGCGAGCCGCTCGGAATCCTCTCCGAGCGCGACGTGGTCCGCGCCGTCGCGGCCGGTGGAGACCCTGACGAGGTCTGGGCGGGCGACGTGATGGCGGTGGAGACCATATGGGCCAGCCCGACGGACTCGACGTTCGACATCGCCCTGCTGATGCGCGACGGCAACGTGCGGCACGTGCCGCTCCGCGTCCACGACAACTGCGTCGGCATGGTGTCGGTTCGCGACGTGCTCAAGGTGCTCATCGGCACCTGATCGCCGGACGACGAAAGGGAACCCTTCGGGGGGTGCAGCTCGAGGTTCGTCGTGTGCCCCCCGCCCTCGAGCAGCCCGTCGAAGGGTTCCCTGTTGGCAGCTACATCACCAGCTCTGGCCGGCGGCTCGGACCAGGCGTTGGTCCCGACCGAGCGGGACGTTGGCCCTCGGCCGCGCCTCGACCGGCATGGCCCTTCACCAGCTGGTGTCGAGCGGCATCCCCTCGGCGTAGCCGGCGGCTGTCTGCACACCGACCACGGCGCGTTCGTAGAACTCCTCGAGGTTGGATGCGCCGACGTACGTGCACGCGCTGCGCACCCCGGCGACGATCTCGTCGATCAGGTCCTCCACGCTCGGGCGGTCCGGGTCGAGGTACATCCGGGCGCCCGAGATCCCCTCGCCGAAGAAGCCCTTGCGGGCCCGTTCGAACGGCGTGTCCGCCGCAGTCCGCAACTGGACGGCGCGGGCCGACGCCATGCCAAAGCTCTCCTTGTAGAGCCGTCCCTCGTTGTCCCGCAGCGCGTCACCGGGGGACTCGTACGTCCCGGCGAACCACGAGCCGATCATCACGTTGCTCGCGCCAGCCGCGAGCGCCAACGCGACGTCACGCGGATGCCTGATGCCGCCGTCCGCCCAGACATGCTTGCCCAGGGAGCGGGCTCGCGCGGCGCATTCGTACACCGCCGAGAACTGCGGCCGGCCCACCGCCGTCTTCATCCGGGTGGTGCACATGGCGCCCGGACCCACGCCCACCTTCACGATGTCGGCGCCGGCCTCGATGAGGTCTGTGGCACCTTCGGCCGTGGCGACATTGCCAGCCACGACCGGCACGTCAGGCTCGAGCGACCGGACGATCCGCAGGACCTCGAGCATGCGCTCCTGGTGCCCGTGCGCGGTGTCGACCACGAGCACGTCGATGCCAGCCTCGAGTAGGGCCTTGGCCTTCGTCTCGACGTCCCCGCTGATGCCGATCGCCGCCCCGACCCGAAGCCTGCCAGCCGCATCCACGGCGGGCTTGTAGAGGGTGGCGCGAAGCGCCCGCTTCCGGGTGAGGATGCCGACGATCCGGCCCTCGGAGTCGACGACGGGCGCGAGACGGTGCCGGCCGTCGTGCAGCTGGTTGAACGCATCTTCTGCCGCGATGCCGTCGGGCAGCGTCAAGAGCTCCGTGGACATGATGCTGCCGAGTTGGGTGAACCGGTCGACGCCCTCGCAGTCGGCCTCGGTCACCACGCCGATCGCCCGGCTGTCCTCGACCACGATCACGGCACCGTGCCCCCGCTTGGGAAGCAGGTTGAGCGCCTCACCCACGGTGCCGGTGCGCACCATGGTGATCGGCGTGTCGTACACCGTGTGGCGTTCCTTGATCCAGGCCACCACCTCGGCCACCACGTCGACCGGGATGTCCTGGGGAATGACGGCGAGGCCGCCACAACGCGCCACGGTCTCCGCCATGCGACGCCCAGACACCGCGGTCATGTTGGCGGCGACGATCGGGATGGTCGTGCCGCTGCCGTCGCTTGTCGTCAGGTCGACGTCGAGCCGCGACGCCACGGCCGAGCGGTTGGGTACGAGAAAGACGTCCGAATAGGTGAGGTCTTGATCGGGAGTCCGATCGTAGAGGAACCGCACGCTGACCTCAGCCTCCTTCCTCACAAGACCTGCCCAGCCGGGGTGGCAGGGGCCCGCATCCATCGATGCCCCGCTACGACGGTACCGCGACCTGGCCAGTTCCGGCCGCTATGCGGATATACGTAGCAATTGATTCCTATCGATCATCGTAATGGGCCCGGCCTTGATCGAACGGCCGGTCGGATTCGGGCAAAATTCTGATGTCTGGTATGAGGGATTTTCTGCCAGATAAAGAATCCCAAGCTCAATGCGAGGTTTCTTGCATTGCGTGCGCAGACCCGTGCGGTCCGAAGTGCTCGGGACGATTCGTCCCTTCCGACCACATCAGCTGAATGATCGATCGAATACGACCGCGCCTCGTATCGGCACGGTCGTCGGCGGGCTGGAACTTGAAAAGCTTCTCTGTTAGGACTTCTGCCGACCGATCGCACCAATTGGTGCGTGCGAGCCACTTGCCGAACTCCGCCCAGTGGCCTCGTATCAGCGCGATGTGGGCGGAGACGGAGGAACCGAAAAAAGGCGAATCCGGTTTGCGGATTCCTCTGGGGTGAAGCCGCACACCTCGCGGCAGGGCATTCCTCTCAGCCCCAACCCGACAGCTAACTCCGTTGGCAAAAAGAGGGGAGCAAACTCGACATGGCGCAGCGGGCTTACAAGCCACGGCATCGTGGGGTGACGCGACGTCGGAGAGTGGCCAGGAAACTCGGCCGGAACGTAGTGATTTCAGGTGCCGCAGCGGCAGTACCCGTGGTCGGTTTCGGTGCACCAGCGCACGCCGCGAGCAGTGAGACCTGGGACGCTCTGGCACAGTGTGAAAGTGGCGGCGACTGGGATATCAACACCGGCAATGGCTACTACGGCGGATTGCAGTTCGCGGCATCGACGTGGCGGGAATTCGGCGGTCTGAAATACGCCGAGCGTGCTGATCTCGCTTCTCGCGAGGAGCAGATTCTCATTGCTGAAAAGGTGCTGGACGTGCAGGGCTGGGGAGCCTGGCCCACCTGCTCGCGCAAGCTCGGCTTGGACGAGCAGGACAAGGCAGGCGATCCGGGCGTCTCGGTCTCGTCGCGCTCCTCCGGCGAGAAGACCCGCCAGCAGGCGACCACACGCGCCTCCCGCAGTGGCTCCACCGCGGACTCCCGCAAGAAGGGCAGCTCGACGACCTACGTGGTCCGCTCTGGTGACACTCTTTGGCGAATCGCCGTCGACCACAAGGTGCCGGGCGGCTGGCGCGCGCTGTGGGAGCACAACCGCTCGGTGATCGGTGACAACCCGAATCTGATCTTCCCGAACGAGGTCTTGCGGCTCCCCACCGCCGGGTCGAGGGCGTCCAAGTCCTCGACGAACGACAGGTCGCAGGGAGCGTCGGCGCGGCAGAACACCGCCGACCGGTCGTCCCGCTCGTCCAGCGAACGCTCCCAGGCGTCGGGCTGGGTGCTCCCCCTCGAGTCGTACAACCTGACGGCCCGCTTCGGCCAGAGCGGCAGCCGCTGGTCGTCGTCGCACCACGGCCTCGACTTCGCGGCCGCCAGCGGTACGCCGATCCGGGCGGTCGGCCCCGGCCGGATCATCACCGCCGACTGGGACGGCGCGTACGGCAACTACATCAAGATCCAACATCCCGACGGCACGGTCACGCTGTACGGCCACATGTCGCGCTTCGCCCGGACCTCAGGCGAGGTGAGCGCAGGAACCGTGATCGGGTACGTCGGAGCGACCGGCAACGCCACAGGGCCGCACGTCCACCTCGAGGTGCGCCCGAACGGCGGTGGGCTGGACGACGCCGTGGACCCCGAGGCGTGGCTGGAGAGCAAGGGCCTCAACCCCTAGCCAACGGCCAGACCGCCTCGCTCGGACGAGTGCCGGGCGGGTGGGCGTAGATCTTCACGGCTCGCCCTGGTGAGGGCACACTGGGTGAAGGCGCAGCATCCGTGCCGACCCTGCTGCCCTGCCACCCACATGCCGCGAAGGAAGTCAGGCGAACGCCCGCCTGCACAGTCCGATCCGCAGCAACGGCTGTCCGAGTACCACCGCAAGCGGTCGTTCGACAAGACGCCGGAGCCGCGCGGGCGAACGTCGACGGGTAGACGTACGACGAAACGTACGCCGGCCAAGCGGTCGGCGAGCGCACGACAACGAGGTGCCACGTCCAGCGGGCAGGATGCCCGGCAGGAGAGCCGTTTCGTCGTACAGGAACACCAGGCGCGAAGGCTGCACTGGGACCTGCGCCTGGAGCACGACGGTGTGCTGGTCTCGTGGGCCTTGCCGCGTGGTTTCCCGGACGACCCGACCCGCAACCGGCTGGCGGTCCACACCGAGGATCACCCGCTCGAGTACCTCGACTTCGAGGGCACGATTCCCCGCGGTGAGTACGGCGCTGGCAGCATGAGCATCTGGGACACCGGCACGTACCACGCGGAGAAGTTCACCGACCGCGAGGTCATCGTGACCTTCGAGGGCGGGCGGGTGACCGGCCGGTACGCGTTGTTCCACACCCGCGACAACGACTGGCTCATCCATCGCATGGACCCGCCGCCACCGGCGGACCCGATCCCGGACGACCTCTCACCCATGCTCGCCACGCAGGCAGCCAGGGTGCCTCGAGACGACGCGAGCTGGGCGTACGAAGTGAACTGGAAGGGCCTTCGGGCTCTCGCCTACACCGAGCCGGGCTGGCTCCGTCTCGTGGACGGCGAGGGGAACGAGATCACGCAGCAGTACCCGGAGACTCGAGAGCTCACCCGCCAGCTGGGTGCGCGCAAGACCGTGCTCGACGGTGAGCTCGTCGTTCTGGACAAGGACGGACGGCCGAACACCGAGCGGTTGCAGCACCGCATGCGCTTCACGACCGAGTCCGAGATCCGACGCCAGCAGCGCATGTCGCCGGTGACGTACGTGATCTTCGACCTGCTCTACCTCGACGGCACGTCCTTGCTCACGACGCCGTACGTGGAACGCCGCCGGGCACTCGACGATCTCGGCCTGCGCGGGAAACGCTGGCACACGCCTGCCTACCAACCCGGTGACGGAAGCGCGTTTCTCGCCGCGAGTCGTGAGCACGGCCTCGACGGGATCATCGCGAAACGCCTCGACAGCACCTACCAGCCCGGACCAAGCCGCGACTGGCGCAGCATCCCGGCGAACCCCAGACGCCGGCAGCAGTCCGGCGCGGTTGGTAAGACGCGGCGCCGTGACTGACGCCTGCTCCATACCACACCGTCACGGCCGATCGCGGTCGAGCTGCGGCAGACATCACGACAGCACGTCCGGTGTGTGCCAAGCTGCACGGGGGTGAAGACGATCAGGGCTTGGGTGAGCGTATGGGACTCCGCCATGTCTTCGTGGTCCCCGGCGTGATCGCGTTGCTTGCCGCCGCCATGACGATGCCGGACGAGACCACAGCATCCGCCGAGCCAGCGTCGCCGACCGAGCAGGTCACCGTGCGCATCGATCCGTCGTACGTGCATCCGCGCTTCGAAGGCTGGGGCACGAGTCTCGTCTGGTTCGCCAACATCACCGGTGGCTATCCCGACGAGATTCGCACCAAGCTCGTCGACATGCTCTTCGGCGACGACGGGCTCCGGCTCACCATCGCCCGGTACAACATCGGCGGTGGGAACGCGCCAGACGTCCGCAAGGACTACATGAAGCTGGGCGCCACGATGGAGGGCTTCTGGAAGGCGCCCGAGGGTACGACCCACGAGGACATGGACTGGTGGGATCCGGACAACCCCGACCACTGGAACTTCGACGCGGACGCCAACCAGCGTTGGTGGATCGACCAGATCAAGGACAAGGTGACGCACTGGGAGGCGTTCAGCAACTCCCCACCGTGGTTCCAGACCGTGAGCGGATACGTGTCGGGCGGGTTCGATCCGAACGCCGACCAGATTCGAGCCGATCGGGTCGACGACTTCGCCACCTATCTCGTCCGCGTGGTCGAGCATCTGGAGCAGGCACATGGGATCGAGTTCGACACCATCGAGCCGCTGAACGAGCCGAACACGCCGTACTGGAGCACGCAGCTCGGACCCGACGGCCAGCCGACCGGCGGCCGTCAGGAAGGCGCCCACGCGAGCCCCGCCCTGCAGCAGCAGGTGATTCTCGCGCTCCGCCGGGCGCTCGACGAGGCCGAGACGAAGGCGGTGGTCTCGGCGATGGACGAGACCAACCCGGGCACGTTCGCGACGAACTGGAACGCGTACCCCGACGAGGCCCGAACGGCCGTCGACCAGCTGAACGTCCACACCTACGGCACGAGCAGGCGGACGAGTGTGCGGGACATCGCCAAAGGCGAGGACAAGAAGCTCTGGATGAGCGAGGTCGAAGGCAGCTTCTACTCCCCCACGAGCTACACCAGCATGGAGCCCGGTCTCGGGATCGCGACCCGGATCGTCGACGACCTACGCGAGCTGGAGCCGTCGGCCTGGGTGTTCTGGCAGCCGATCGAGGACTCGATCCCACAGCAGGCGAGTGGCGGCAACTGGGGAAGCATCCACATCCCCTTCACCTGCACGGCCGACGACACGCTCGAGACCTGTCCGATCCAGACCAACACGAAGTTCCACACCATCCGGAACTTCACCCACTACATCCGTCCCGGCGACCACATGGTGCTCGTCGACGACACGTCGAGTGTCGCGGCGATCCGACCCGGCACCGACCGTGCGGTCGTGGTGCACGTGAACAACTCCACGATGGGCCGCCAGGTGACTCTGGACGTGTCGAAGTTCGACCGGGTCGCGGCCGATGCCACGGTCACTCCCGTCGTGTCGAGTACGGCCGGCGGGCTGGTCCGGGGCGAGCCGGTGCGGATACGGGACCGGTCGGCGACGCTCGAGGTTCCGGCGAAGTCCGTCACGACGTTCGTGATCGAAGGCGTCCGAGGAGTCGCGCGGGACGCCGCGCTCGTGCAGCCCGGTCACGTCTACCGCCTGGAGGGTGTGCAGAGCGGGCGCTCGCTCGCACCCAGCCCGGACGGCACGACCACCGTGATTCGTACGACCGACGCCACCCGGCTCGACCAGCTGTGGTACGTCCGCAAGCTCACCAAGGGATTCAGCAACCGTGAGCGCTACATGCTGGTGAACGCCGACAGCGGTCGTCGGCTCGCGGTTCGCGACAATGCGGCGGTGCTGGAAGCCGTACCACCAACAGAAAAGCACGGCAAGGTCGACGAGGCCGCGCAATGGTTCATGTCGACGACCGGCGACGGCACCTACACGTTCGTCAACGTCGCCACGGGTCGGCTGCTCGACGTCTCGGGTGAGGCGACCGCTGACGGCAGCCCGGTCTCGGTATGGACCGCGACGTCGGGTCCCAACCAGCGTTGGACGGTCGTCGACGAGCTCGCGGTGGGGACCCAGCCGCACGAGACCTACACCCTGCCG
This sequence comes from Actinopolymorphaceae bacterium, assembly GCA_036564245.1. Taxonomy (GTDB): domain Bacteria; phylum Actinomycetota; class Actinomycetes; order Propionibacteriales; family Actinopolymorphaceae; genus Thermasporomyces. The sequence goes on along the minus strand of DATCKU010000011.1, from coordinate 126,304 downwards.
GGCAGGGCTCCGGAGCTACCCGACACCGTCACGCCGATCTACCGCGACGGGCCGCGCGGGGAGCTGCCGGTGCAGTGGCGGCTCCCGCCGGACCGGAGATGGGACAAGCCTGGCACGGTACGCGTCAAAGGCACGGCCGTCGATCCGCTCGGACGCACGCTGCCCGCAGAAGCTGTGGTCACCGTGGACACGTTCTCGGCGACCGAGCCAGCACAGGCCAAGACGTACGTCGGTGGCCGGCCTGCGCTGCCGGAGACGGTTGTCGGCATCGGCGACGCGGGCGGCCGCGCCGTCCTCCCGGTGACGTGGGAGACCCCGCCTGACGACGCGTTCGACGAGATCGGCACCGTACGGATCGCTGGCGTCGCGCACCTCGTCGACGGCTCGACGCTCGACGCGGTGGTCGACGTGGAGGTCACCGAGCCGGTCGAGGTGAACGTGGCACGCGACGACAGCGTGACCGTCACGGCCACGTTCACCGAGCCCGGCTACTCCGTCGAGAAGCTGCGCAATGGCGACCGTACGGAGAAGGCGTGGTCGAACTGGAAGCCCAGCAACAAGAACCCGTCCGACACCATCACGTTCACGCTCGGCACCGAGCGCGATCTCACCCGTGTCGTGACGTACTTCTACCGTGACGGCAGCAACGTGAGCTTCCCGGCGACCTTGCGCGTGCAGGTGCTGGACTCCGACGGCACCTGGGTCGACGCAAGCGGCGAGGTTCCGGTCGACCCCGAGGCGATGCCGGCACCCGTGGTCGACGTGCCGGTGCCGGCCCGCACCTCGGCGGTACGCGTCGTCATGACGGCGCGGCCGAACGGCTACTTCACGGCCAGCGAGATCGAGGTGTACGCGAAGGCGCCGAGGTAGAGGGGTCTGCCGCACACCTCAGGGCCGCCGGCACGCCGTCACCGGGCTGGCTACCCGCGACCGGCCTACCCCGCCGGAACCCGCAGCCGCCGCTGGAAGACAGGCATCTTCTGGATGGCGTACGGATACGGCAGCGGACGGTCGCTCGCCTCGGTGAGCCGGTCCATCTGCTCGGGAGTGAGCGACCAGCCCGTGGCGCCGAGGTTGTCCCGAAGCTGCTCAACCGTGCGCGGGCCGATGATCGGCGCCGTGACGCCGGGACGCTGCAACAACCAGCGCAGGGCCACCTGGGCCGGCGTCTTGCCCGCTTCCGCCGCGACGGCGCGCAGGGTGTCGATCACGCGCCACGTCTCCTCGGTGTTGTACCTGTCCCAGGTGCCGCTCTCGGCGACCCGTGTGCCGGCAGGCGGGCCCTGCATCGTGCGGTCGTACTTGCCGGTGAGCCACCCGCCCTGGAGTGGACTCCAGGACATGAGCCCAGCGCCTTCGTTCTGGCAGATCGGGATGAGCTCCCATTCGGCCTCACGGACCAGCAGGTTGTAGGTGGGCTGCAGACAGACGAACGGCTCCCAGCCGTGCTGTCGTGACAGGTCGATCGACTTCTGCAACTGCCACCCGGTGTAGTTCGACGCGCCGATGAACCGCACCTTGCCGCTCTTCACCAAGATGTCGAGCGTCGACAGGGTCTCCTCCATCGGCGTGACGTCATCGAAGACGTGGATGAAGTAGAGATCCACGAAGTCGGTGTTCAGCCGCCGCAGGCTGGCGTCGATGGCACGCATGATGTGCTTGCGTCCGGCCCCCTGCACGAGATGGCCGGGGCCCTTCTCGCCGTAGACCTTCGTGGCGATGACCAGCTCGTCGCGATCCTGACGCTTGAGCCACTTTCCCAGGATCTCCTCGGAGCGGCCGCTGCCGTAGACGTCGGCGGTGTCGATGAACGTTCCACCAGCGGCGACGAACTCGTCGAGCATCTGGTGACACGTCTGCTCGTCGATCTGCACGCCGAAGAACATCGTGCCGAGGCACAGCTCACTGACTTCCAGACCGGTCGCACCTAGGAATCTGTAGTCCATGCGACCGACGCTATGACCTGGAGCGCGCTCCAGGTCAAGCGTCTGTCTCTGGCGTCCCGCAGTGCGCGTCAGCGCAGCCGAGTGGGAGCAACCGCGTCAGTGCTGCCGGGCCCAGGGGCCTCGGATGGCGAACGTCGTGCCCGGGTCGTAGACGTTGAAGTACAGCGTCTTCCCGTCCGGCGAAAACGTCACCCCGGCGAACTCACCGTACGCCGGCTCCTCCGGGGTGCCGACGTTCAACCGGTTCCGCGCCAACGGGAACGTCTCACCGGAGGCGGTGGTCCCGATGACGTAGTTCTCCCTTCCGAGGTCCTCGCACACCATGAGCCCGCCATACGGCGAGAGCGTGATGTTGTCGGGCCCTTCGGCAACCTGCTCGGCCGGATCGTAGCCGAAGACGATCACGAGCTCCAGCACGTTGTGCACCGGGTCGTACCGCCAGACCTGGCCGTCGTGGTTGGCGCCGGATCCCTCCGCGTCGCGCGCGTAGCTCGAGACGAAGTACACCGAGCCCTTGCCCCAGTAGGCACCTTCGAGCTTCTGCGCATGGGTGATCCCACGCGGGCCGTAGTCCTGGAACCGGGTCGGCGTCTCGACCGCCAGCGGGTCGGGAACCTTGACCCACTCGATGTTGGTGAACTTCGTGCCCGGCTCCTGCACCACCGACAGGTCCGATACGTCGGGCACGCGCATCGCCTCGAGCACGCCACCGGCACGCAGGCTGCCGTAACCGCCTAGCGGCTTGTTGGGGTGGAACCGGTAGAAGAGCCCGAACGGGTAGGCGAACGCGTCCTCGGTCTCGTACACCACACCGGTGCGGGGATCGACCGCGACCGCCTCGTGCTGGAAGCGGCCCATCGCGGTGAGGGGTGTCGGGTCGGCGTTGCGCGAGTTGTCGTACGGGTCGACCTCGAAGATCCACCCGTGCGGAATCGTGCTGTCGCCGGGGGATTCCTCCACCTCCTCGCACGTGAGCCACGTGCCCCACGGCGTCGGCCCACCTGCGCAGTTCACGAACGAGCCGGCGAGGCTCACGTACTCCTCCAGCACGTGGCCGTGCCTGTCGACTTTCAGCGTCGTGGTCCCGCCCGGACCCTGCGGGTCGTACGTATGCGACGCAGGTCCGGCCACGGGATTCCGCACACCCACGCGGCACTCGTGGTTTCGTACGAGATACGTGCTGCCGTGCGGACCTCGGAAGGCCGCCATGCCATCGCATCTGCTCGGAACGACCCCACCGCCTGAGACCAGGGGCTGCCCTTCGCGGCTCAAGACCTTGTAGCGGAAGCCTCGGGGCAGGTCGAGCATGCCGTTCGGATCAGGTACGAGTGGCCCGTATCCCTTGGCCGGTCCCTTGGAACCTGCCGCTGGGTTGGCGGCAAAGAGCGCGTCCACCGCACCCGACACCACCACGCCGAGCCCGACCGCACCAGATCGCTGCAACAGCCCACGACGAGTCACATCCATGGTGCGCCTCCTCGGTCGCTTCGAATGGGTCCTCGAGTCACAGTAGGCCGGTTGAACTCCTGCGCACCGTAACTGACCGGCTTCGGACGGCAACCACGCGTGCTCGTCCGGTCAAACGTCGTGACCAGGCACGCAAAGCACTCGTACCATCGAGCGGTGCCCGACTATGAGCCACTTGACCTCAAGTCTGTGTGCAACGCCGGCGTCGACCTCCTCGTCGACAACGCCGAGCAGGCACCGCTGGGCCAGGTCGAGCTTCGTGGTCTGCCGTTCCTCATCGGCTCGGATCCACCGACCAAGGATCGTTGCTTCCTCTCGCCAACGTCGCCGACGTCGATCGAGATCGGCCGCGTCGCTCGACGAATCATCGTCGCCCACCGGTTGCTGCAGCCGGCCGAGCCGGCCGGCCACGGTGTCGGACAACCGGTTGCGGACTACGTCTTCTGCTTCGGCGACGGAGAACAGGTCGTCGCCCGGATTCGCGAGCGGTTCGAGATCCAGGTCGTGCCGGCCGAGTGGGGTCGCGAGCCTTTCCTTGCGGTGACCGACAGCCACGACGGCAACGAGTCGCGATTCGAGGGACGATGGGGCCTTTCCGGCTTCCGGTTGACCGAGCACCATCGCGGTCGCGCCCGCGGCTATTACCTGTGGTGCTGGGAGAATCCCCGTCCCGACGAGCCCATCGCACGTCTCGACGTGGTGCCCTTGGGCCGCCCGTTCCTCATCGCCGGCGTCACGTTGGGCCACGTCGACGAGCATCCCTTCGTCCGTATGCCAGGCAGGCCGGTCACGCTCGTCGTCACGGACCCGAAGCTCGCCACCGAGCCAGGGGTTCTCGACGTCGAGGTCGACCGCGGCGTCGCGACGTACCCGCAACCCCTGCCCGGCGACGACGACCGGCCAGGCTTCGGAAACGACGCGACCGAACCCAACGCAAGCCCTGCGTACACGACCATCGCCGCCATCCCGTCCGCCACCATCTCGGTGCGCAAGAACGACGAGGAACTGGGTCGGGTTCGCTGGGGTGACGTCGAAACCCATGGCCAGGCAGCGGATCAGCGGGTGCGAGTGGAGTTGGCAGACCCTGGCCGCAACTGGGTGCACGTGACCGTCGTCGACGACGCCACCGGCGAGCCCGTACCGTGCCGGGTCCATTTCCGTTCCCCGGTTGGCGTTCCGTACCAACCGCACGGCCACCATCACCACGTCAACCAGAACCTCGGCAGCTGGCACTACGACGTCGGCGGCGACGTGAGGATCGGCCGACGGACATACGCCTACATCGACGGCACCTGCCAGGGCTGGCTTCCGCGTGGCGAGGTCGTGGTCGACATCGCGCGTGGCTTCGAATATGCGCCGTTGCGCGAGACCGTCCGCATCGAGCCCGGACAGCGGAAGCTCACGCTACGGCTCAAGCGCGTCGCCGACCTCGCGGCGGCCGGTTGGTGGTCCGGCGACTCCCACGTGCACTTCCTCTCCACCGGCGGCGCTCAGCTCGAGCAGCAGGGTGAGGACCTGCGTGTTGTGAACCTCCTGCAGTCGCAGTGGGGATCGCTCTTCACCAACACCGAGGACTACCCGGGCCGGCTGGGTCCGAACGTGATCGACGGCGGAGGCTACTTCACCTACATCGGGCAGGAGAACCGGCAGCACGCGCTGGGGCATCTCGTGCTGTGGGGACTGCGAGAACCCGTCATGCCGTGGTGCAGCGACGGACCGGACGAGGCAGAGCTTGGCGGTGCGCTCGACGCCACGCTGAGCGACTGGGCAGACCGTACGCACGCCCAAGGCGGCACCGTCGTCGCGGCGCACTTCCCCAACCCGAACGGCGAGCCCGCCGTGCTGGTCGCGACCGGACGCGCGGACGCCGTGGAGATGCTCGCACAAAACGACGACGCGCTCCGGGAGTACTACCGCTACCTCAACTGTGGCTACCGGCTGCCGCTGGTGGGCGGCACGGACAAGATGTCGAACGACGTCCCGGTCGGCCTCTACCGCACGTACGCCCGCCTCGAGCCCGACGAGGAGCCGAGCTACGAGGCCTGGTGCCGGGCCGTCCGTGCCGGCCGGACCTTCCTGTCCGGCGGACCATTGCTAAAGCTCACGGTGGACGGGCGGCAACCCGGTGACATGCTCGAGCTGCCCGCCGCCGGGACCGTCACTGTCGAGGCAGCGGTCACGAGCATCTTCCCGCTCCGTTCCCTCGAGCTCGTGTGCAATGGCGAGGTCGTCGCGGTGACCACTCCGGAGGACGACGACGCGACGCAGGACGCCGGTCTCACCCGGCTCACCCTCACGCGTGAGCTCCGGGTCGGCGGGAGCGCGTGGATCGCCTGCAGGGCGTTCGGCACCCAGGCACACCTCGACGAGTGGCGGCGGCCCGTCTTCGCGCACACGTCGCCGGTCTACGTCGGCGTCGGCGGACCGTGGCAGATGGCCGACCCGGAAGGCCTTCGGTACATGCGGACGCTCATCGAGGGTGCACGTGAGTACGTACGCCACATCGCACCCCGCCGCTCCGACGCGCACACCACCTTCCATCACGGCGAGCCCGACCACCTGGCATGGTTGGAGCGCCCGTTCACCGAGGCCCTTCGCGCCCTGCAGGATCGTGAGAGGTGACGAGGCGCACCGGCCCCGCCCATGCCCTCATGCCCCGGGAGGGGTGGTCAGGAAGGGCGCGATCGCATAGGCGAGCGCCGACTCGTAGTGCGCGTCCGGGTCCCGGTCGCCACTCGCGCGGTAGCCGGCCAACTCCAGCGTGACGTAGCCGTGGACCGTCGCCCACAGGTGCGTGGCGATCTCCTTCGCCGTGCCGCCCTGTAGTCGTCCCTGGTCCAGTGCCCGCTGCACCGCGTCGACCAACACCGTGAACGTCGCGAGACTCTCGGCGCGGTCGTCGTCGGTGCACCGGAACTCCGGCACCGGCCGGCCGAACATCACGTCGTAGAAGTTGGGGTTCTCCAGCGCCGCCGCACGATACGCCCGGCCGAGCTCGGTGATGTCCGCAACGGGGTCGGACGTACGGGGGGCCTGGGCGAGCTTGGCGCCCAGCCGTCGGAAACCCTCGCGGTACATCGCGCGTACCACGCCCTCCTTCCCTCCGAAGAGCGTGTAGATCGCCTGGGTGGACGTGTCCGCCGCGGCGGCGATGCGACGCGTGGTGAGCGCCTGGGGACCCTCGTGGGCGAGCAGGTCGGCGGCTCGGTCGAGGAGGGTGGATCGAAGGTCATCAGCCGCAATCGTGGACTTCGTACGTGGCATTGGCTCCGACCTGACCTCCTTGCGTACCGAACGACGACCGCGTGACCGCGACCCCTGGTGCGGTGCCTTGCGCCATGTTACTATAACACCGTTATACAACACTGTTATAGCGCTGTCCTACGAGGCGCTGTCGTGATCGCGGATGGAGGGCGGTCGAGATGAGGACGGTACGAACCGGGCGATACACGGCGGACCCCAGCGAACCAGTCGTGGTCTTCCTCATCGGCATGCGGCTCAACAAGCCGTGGAAGATCTGGAAGTGGTGGCCGGTCTTCACCGCGATGCGGCCGATGCTCCGGCGCCTGAAGCAGGACCCCGACCTCGGCCTGCTCCACGCCCAGACCGGGTTGCTCGGTCGGGGGCCGATGCTCGTCTGCTACTTCCGCAGCCTCGAGCACCTCTACCGGTTCGCCACGTCGCAGAACGAGCCGCACGTGGGACCGTGGCGCCAGTTCAACCGCAAGGTGCGAGACTCCGGCGACGTCGGGATCTGGCACGAGACCTACCTGGTGCGCCCGGAGCACACCGAGTGCGTCTACGGCAACATGCCACCGTGGGGCCTCGCGGCTGCGACCTCCCTGGTGCCGGTCGCCCGCCGCGGCCATTCCGCCGCTCGACGCGCCGGGCTAACGACCGAGGACTCACCTGTGGTGGCCCCGTACTGAACGCCTCGGCCAGCCACGGGTTTCGTGATCCTCGCACGGCGTAGAAACCGTGTCCGGGCGGCAAGAGCCAGCTGAACGTGGTCATTGTGGCGGGAGGGCGCGGTCAGTGTCGCCGGCCCTGGTCGGCGAGGAAGGAGGCTACCCACGACAGGGCGGAGTTCCAGTTGATCGCCACCTCGTTCGTGGAGTACGACTGGATGTCGTCGACGTAGCAGAACGCCGGCCGGCACCCTTGGAGCAGGTCCGCGGCGAACGGATCCTGCAACCCCGCGTTCGGGCCACCTGCGATCGAGCCCTTCGGCGGATGCGGCAGGCTCGGATCGAGCTGATGGGCAAAGATCCGGCTGTGCTGGTTCTGCGCGCTCTTCGTTCCGTACCCCGTGACGTAGGAGATGTTGAGCGCGTTCCTGCCGAGGATGTAGTCGATCCCCTCGAGCACGGCGTCGCGGTACGCCTGCTTGCCCGTGATGTCGTACGCCGTGGCGATCACGACCAGGTTGTTGAGGATTCCGCTGTTGGAGCCCCAGTTGTAGAACTCCGCGTTGCTGGGCAGCGGAAGCCCGTAGGCCTGCGAGCGCTGCGTCGCGAGGTACCGATCGGCCGCCTCCACGACCGACACCCGCGCCTTGCGGCGTTCCGCGAGCGGCAGCCTGCCCGGCACTGTCGCGAGATCGAGCCGACCGAGCGCCGCGACCGACTGCCAGCTGAAACCGCCCGGCCCGAAGACGTCGGCCGTGTGCATGGGCGACGTCAGGAGGAAGTCGAGGTACGCCGGGTCACCGGTCGTGAGGTAGAGCTCGGCCGCCGCCCAGTAGGACTCGTCCTCCAGATGTGTGTCGGCGTACGCGCCGCCGCCGTTGCTGTCCGTTTCGCTGGCGTAGACGTCCGGATCCGCTCGAGCCGCGGTCCAGGCCTTCTCGGCTGCCGCGAGGCACCGCGCCGCGAAGGCTCGGTCGTACGGCCTGAAGAGCCGCGCACACTGAGCGGCAACCGCGGCGAGGTTCAGGGTCGCGGCTGTCGACGGCGGGTGCAGCTCCCGAGGCTGCGGGTCGTCCTCCGGCTGCATGGGCATCCCGGTCCATTCCCGGTCATGGATCTTGTGGTGCGCCATGCCGGCAAGCGGCTTGCCGTCCGGCACCTGCATGCGCAGCAGGAACTCGACCTCCCAGCGGGCTTCATCCAGGATGTCGGGCACGCCGTTGCCCCGCTCCGGTACCCGCAACCGACCGTCGTCCAGTGGTCCCGTCTGGCCCGTGCCGGCGTGCAGTGCTCGTTCCCAGGTGCTCAGCAGCTGGGCCGCGGCGATACCACCGTTGACGACGTACTTCCCGTGGTCGCCAGCGTCGTACCAGCCACCGCGCACGTCCAGTCGGTAGTCGCACACGCCTTCCTGGCATGGGACATCGATGTCGCCGCGGTTCGGGGGAACACCAACGTGACCAGCAGGCCGGGCGTACTCCTCCCCCACCAAGGCGCCATCGATCGGGATCCCGCTTCGCTGGATGTAGAAGAACTGCAGCGCGTCGGTCCGCAGCGACTCGTAGACCTCCGACGCGATGGCGAAGGGATAGCTCGTCTCGCCGTCAGCCGTGAGGGTGTATCCCCTGCCCGGTCGGCGGACCGAGCTGAAGTCGATCGTGTGGACCCGCTCGCCGGACGCCTCGTCGACACCCCGCGGTGTGGAGCGGCCGTCCGCCACCGCCCTGCCCGACGCGTCGCGCAGCACCCATTCGAGCGGCCGCACCGCGTCGGTCACGAGCGTGGCCCGCTTCGGCCCGTCCGGCAGATATCCCACCTGGTTCACGCGCACCCGCGGGCCGGTATCCGGCTCGTATCCGGGCACCTCGGCACCATCCTTCAACGACACGTCGTCGACGCAGAAGGTCCAGCCTACGCTTGATCCGCCGACCTGGAACTGCACGCTCGCCCGTTGTGTGTCGGCGCGAGATGTGAAGAAGTAGCGGTAAGTCTGCGAGCCTCCGAGGCTGACTGGTTGGGAGATCTCTGCGGTGTACGGCGGGTCGGCGAGCTGCACGTTCGCGCGGATCGTCACCGGCTGGTCAGCCGAAGCGGTGAACGAGAATTCGTACGATTCGCCGCTCCTGAGCGTGATGTCGCTTCGTCCGACGATCGCATCCCACGAGTTCGTCGTTCCTGCCGGTATCTCCGCGCACAGCCTGCCGTCCACGACCTGCGCCGACACGTTGGACGTCCACCACCAGGGTGAGGTGCCGGCATCGAAGCCACCGTTGACGATGAGCTCGGTCCGTCCCTCGGCCGAGCCAGGGGGCGCACCGCCGCCAAGGACCATCGGGAAGGCTCCGGCGACCACCAACGCCAGGACCCGCTTCCATGAGAACCGTCTCATGACGCACCGCCGTTCGGTAGCGGGTCGGCCTGCGCGAGCTCGACCGTCACTCCGGGAGGTGTGTCTCGGTAGACGTCGAAGAGTCTCATGATGGCAAGCGAGTCCTCGAGGGTCCCTTTGCTCGGAGGGGTTTCCTCGATGACGCTCTGACAGAAGTGCAGGATTTCCGGCACGTAGCCTAGGTAGAAGAGATTCTTGTTGTAGAGCTGGCCGAGCGAGAACTCCGGCTCCCAGTGAAGCGCCGCGTGCTCGTCGTCGACGACGAACGACGGGCTACGCCCGTAGGCCAGCCGGGCACCACGCCGGTAGTAGGTGAGGCGAACCCCGTTCTCCAGTACGACGTTGGCACCCTGACCCACGACCTCGACGCGTTCGAGCGGACTGGTGACCGCGCTCCCGGCCGCGAGATGCAGTGTGCCCACTGCGCCGGACACGAAGCGCAACGTCGCCACGCTCGCCCCGCTCGTCGGCTCCCATTCGTGGCTGAAGCGCGCAATCGGACCCATCAGGTAGTGAAGAATCGCGCCTGGATGGTAGATGTGGTCGAGGAAGCCCACCATCGTGCGCAAGTCGTGTCGCTCAGCGGGAGCCGGCAGGGCCTGCGGATAGCGCACCGACATCGACGACACCGGCCCGAAGTCCGGCGACTGCATGAGCTGCTTGACCTTCTCGATGCCCGGCGTGAAGATCTTCTTCAGCCCGGTCATGACGAAACGACCATGCCGCTTCGCCGCCTCCATCAGCTCGCGCACCTCAGCAGTTGAGGCTGCTGTCGGTTTCTCCATCCAGACATGAGCTTTCGCGGCGAGGCAGTCCTGCGCGAGTCGGGTGGCCTGCACCCTGCCGTCGGGCTCGTACGACGTGACGATGAAGACAGCCGTCGGTTTCTCACGCTCGAGCATCTCCCGGTGATCGGTGTAGCTTGCCTCTGCGCCGAAAAGCCGCGCGTAGCTGCGGGCGCGACGCTCGTCGAGGTCGCAGACGGCGCACAGATCGACTGGTGCGTACTGCAGAGCCGGGTAGATGTTACGGAACGAATGCCCGCCAGCTCCAATGAAGGCACACCGGATTCGCTCGGCGTACTCGAATCGGCAGCGGACGTCGCTTGCGCCCGAATTGTGCAGCATCCGCTGAGTATCTCTGCAGCGAACACCGCCAACAAGACGTCCTACCGTGACTGGTCAGTCACGGTCTACGTGACAAAGGCCATTCGATGCCAATACCCCATTCGTCCCCGTGCCCTAGTGGGCCCGGGCGCGAGCCGTCTCCCTACGGCTCGCCTTCTGCAAAGCCTTGATGAGCTCGTCCTTCGTCATCCGAGACCGGCCACGAATGTCCAGCTTGGCGGCCATACCCAGGAGTTCGTGCTTGCTTGCGTTGACGTCGATGCCCCCGGCTGTCTTCCGAGGCGGCACCTCGCGCCTGCGAGCCGGCGTCGAGCGAGCGCGAGTCGTCTGCCGAGCACCTGCGTCGGACGGACCCGGGCGCTCCTTGGGCTCCCAGTGGTCGCCCACCTTGCGAAACATGTGCTTCAGCGAGGCGTACGCGACGCGGTGCGCCCGCTGCCCTTCGCCATAGGTCTTGACCGCCGAGTCGTGCGCCTTCATCCAGGTCCGCTGGGCCTTCTTCGACGAACGTTGAAGTGTCGACGGGAGTGCTTTACGCGCTGGCATGGTAGTCACCTCCGAGCGCGTCGTCATGCGGATTTCCCTCCCAGGTTTGGCTATCCCGTGGGATTCCGCAAAGAGTTCGGAATGCCTTCAAGGCCATCGGACGTGTGTCAGTCTCGCTCATGATAACCCCGCCAGCGTGCGCCGAACGTTCTCAGTAACGCGCGATCGTGACGCTGTGCCATGCGCTCACGAGTAGAGGCGATCGCCGACGCAGGCCGACCGGTGACGCGCGTAAGGTCGTTCGGCCATGGTGGTTGCTCGTTCGATCGTGCGCTTCGGGTTGGCCGCGCTCGCCGAGATCGGCGGTGCCTGGCTGGTCTGGCAGGGCTGGCGGGAGCATCGCGGCGTCGGCTGGATTGCGGCAGGTGTCCTCGCTCTCGGTGCGTACGGCTTCATCGCGACGTTCCAGCCAGACCCCCACTTCGGGCGCATCCTGGCGGCGTACGGCGGGGTGTTCGTCGCAGGCTCGCTTGCCTGGGGTGTGATCGTCGACCGGTTCCGACCCGACCGCTTCGACCTCATCGGCGCCACGATCGGCCTGCTCGGCGTCGCCGTCATCATGTACTCACCGCGCGGCTAGCCGATGCGGTCATTCCCGGAACGACGGCGCCGCGGAAGCGTCATCACAACCAGCAGGCCGGCGAGTGCGACGAGCCCGAGACCGCTGCCCACGGCAACGGGCACGAGCGCGCTGCCATCGGTGGACTCACCAGCCTGACCGGATGCGGTGGAATCGTCTCCGTCTGCTGGCGCCGATACGTCGTCCTCGTCGGAGTCGACCGGTTGGTCCGTGCCAGGCTCGGCCGCCGGTGGCGCCTGGTAGTGAGGCGCGCCCGCCGGCTCGCCGTCGAGGGCGACCGAGATCTGCATCGGCAGCTCCGCCGACCCTGGCTCGACCGATCCCAGGCCTGGTCCGTCGTTGGCCATGGTGACGACGAAGTAGTAGTAGCCGGGCAGTGCGAACGCGCTCGGGTTGGAGTCCCCCCAGCCAAGGCCTGACTCGCGGTTGCGGTAGCGGACCTCCAGCAGCGAGCTGGTGAGCGTGCTGGCCCGGCTCGGGACGATCGTGACGAGATCTCCCTTGTGCAGCGCGACGCGGTTCGGTCCGAACGCCTGCACGTCGGCGTAGACGCCGTAAGAGCCGATGACCTCCTCCGCGTGAGCGTCCGGCTGGATCGTGAAGCTGACCCGTGGCGTCTGCCCCCAGTCGGCTCGTACCCGATAGAAGAGCACTTCCCCTGGCTGGATGCTGTCGGTCCAGGTGCCCGGGCCCACAGTCGCCGCCTGGGCGAACCCACCGCCACCGGCGACCTCGCCCATCGGCCGGCCCGGTTGCACCACGGGCTCGGTGGAAGGTGTGGATCCTTCGGCCAACGGCTCGGGTAGCCCTTCGGCGTCCGCGAGTGCCGGCTCCTCTATGACCAAAAACTCGTACGGAACGGTGCCCTTGTCAGGCGCCGGACCCGTATACCCATCGAGCCCGCCGCGGCGCACCTCCAGCACCAACCGGTCCGCCCCCGCACAGGCGGTGTTGTCCGGATCAAGCTCTGGGATGTACGAAACGCTCGCGACCAGGATCTGCCGCGTCCCGGCCTGCATCTGCAGACCCGTGGTCCTCCCGCACTCCGTCCCGTCAGGCGCCTGCAACGTCAGGCTCACCGCGTCGTTGTAGCCCTTGAGGTCACTCTGCGACGGCGGGTACGCCGTGAAACCCACGTGGACGCTCGACCCGTCCATCCTGGGCACGGCGAAGTACTTCACGCCGGTCGGCTCGGCCGTTCCCCCCAGCTCGTCGGTGTACTGACCTGGGCCCACCTCGGTGGCCTCACCACGGCGTCGAGCACCCTCGACCGGCGTACCCGTCACCGCGAACGGACGGAACGCGCGTAACGCAGGCTGGGCCAGGCTGTCTGCAAGCTCCTCGGCGGTGTCGGCGTGGTAGTAGGTGCCACCGCCGGCGTCGGCAACGCAGCGCAGCTTCTGCTCCGCTGCGCCGCCGACGTTGAAGCCCACGACATCGATCGTGAGATTGATTCCCTTCTCGTGGATCGACCGCGCCACCGCGCAAGGATCGGCGTTGCAGGTCTCCTCTCCGTCGGTCACCAGGACGATGCTGCGCTCGCCCGAGCTCCCCACATCCTTCGCCGCCTGCTGCAGACTGTACGAGATCGGCGTCTCGCCATACGGTTTGTACTTCGCGATCGCCTGCCGCAGCCGCGGCTTGTCGACCGGGCCGATCGGCACCACCAGCTGGCTGTCCTCGCAGGCACCCGGATCGTCCCGGGAGAAGACGGTGGCGCCGAAGACCCGCATGCCGACGTTCGCCTCGGCAGGCAGCTCGTCCACGACGTGATGCAACGCCCGCCTTGCTGCGTCGATCCGCGTCTCACCAGACGCCAAGCGCTCCTTCATCGACCCTGAGGAATCCAGGACCAGCACGAGCTTGCCGTGCGTCCCATCAGACTGGACATCACGCGCGGTCCGACCAACCGCGTACGCGTCGGCATAGCTCCAAGCAGGCGCCGCTACCGTGCACAGCACAGCAATCAGTCCGACCAGCAAGACACCTCGCGCAATCGGCGGGACATTACGCCACGATGTAGGCATCATGGCAGTCATCACAACCTGTTGATCTGTTGTGAGCCTCAACCCAATCTCAACTCGGCCGCGTACCACCAGACGGGTGGCTGCTCACACCCGGTAAGCAGGCGCCGCACCGAACGCAAAGTCGTAGATCAGCACGTCGGAAGAACAGGAGCATGCGGGTTCGAGTCCTCGGGCCCATGGAGGTCTGGAACGGCGAGGAATGGCGACGGTTGACCGCCCCGAAGGTGCGGACCCTTCTCGCCATTCTGATGATCCATGCTGGACAGCCGCTCACGGTCGAACGCCTGGTCGAGGAGCTGTGGCCGGAGCGGCCTGGACGCAGCGCGGTCAACCAACTCCACGGCTACGTATGGCGGCTTCGCGGGCTGCTGGGAGATCAGACCGGCAGGTTGTTGCGTACGGCATCGCCCGGGTACGAGCTCACCCTCACCCCCGACGACACTGACGTCGGGTGCTTCGAACGCCTGGCACATGAGGGGACCACGGCGCTGCGCGACGGTGCTGCCGACCGGGCCGCGGCGCTTTTCGACGAGGCTCTCGGACTGTGGCGCGGTGAGGCGTTCGCCGACATCACGGCAACCGATGCGGTCCGGCTTGAAGCCGACCGGCTCACCGAGCGTCGACTGACGGTCCAGGAGCTCCGGATCGATGCCGCCCTCGCGATGGGTCGCCACGCCGAGGTCGTGCCCGAGCTGCAGGAGCTCGTCGCCGCCGAACCCTATCGGGAACGCCTGCGAACCCAGCTCATGCTGGCGCTCTACCGCAGCGGACGCCAGGCGGATGCGTTGGCCACCTATCGCGACCTCTATCGCATCCTGGACGAGGAGCTGGGCGTCGAGCCCGGGCGCATGGTCACCGAGCTGCACGAGCAGATCTTGCGCTCGGACCCTGCACTCGACGCGCAAACCCAGGCAGGCGGTGTGGCCGGACCGCAACCTGCGAGTGACCCATCCCCACCGGCACGACCCACCACGCCGGTGCCGCGACAGCTCCCGGCCGACATCGCCGACTTCACCGGCAGGGAGCACGAGCTCGCTCGCCTCGACTCCCATCTCGACGACGCAGCGGTAGGGATCTCGATCATCTCCGGCACCGGTGGCGTGGGCAAGACGACGTTGGCCGTGCACTGGGCGCATCGGGTCGCCGAGCTCTTCCCCGATGGCCAGCTGTACGTGAACCTGCGCGGCTACGCCCAAGCCCCGCCGGTGCAGCCGGCCGACGTGCTCCCGGCGTTCCTCCGGGCGCTCGGGGTGACACACGACCGGATCAGCCACAACGTCGACGAGGTCGCGGCGCTGTGTCGCTCGACGCTCGCCGACAAGCGGATCCTCGTCGTGCTGGACAATGCCGCGACAGCACAACAGGTTCGCCCCTTGTTACCGGGCAGCCGCGGCTGCCACGTCCTCGTCACGAGCCGAGACCAGCTGACCGGCCTGGTCGTCCACAACGGTGCCCGTCGGCTCGACCTGCGACAGCTCGAACCGCACGAGAGCACGGCACTCCTCGGCAAGATCGCCGGAGTGGAACGGGTCGAGTCCGAACCCGACGCCAGCGCCTCCGTCGTGCGACTGTGCGGGCATCTGCCGCTCGCGATCCGGGTCGTCGCGGCGCACCTCGCCGCTGATCCCTACCGCAGTGTGAGCGCCCAGCATGCGGAGCTGGAATGCCGCGACCGCCTGGATGCCCTACGGGTCGACGGGGACGTCGAGTCCTCGCTCATGACGAGCTTCGACCTGTCGTACGACAAGCTGTGCGAGCAGGAGCAGAACGTGTTCCGCCTCGCCAGTCTCATCCCGGGACCGGAGTTCAGTGCCGAGGCGGTCTCCGCCCTCACCGACCTGGACGTCGCCGATGCGAGCCGGCTGCTCGGGCGGCTGGCGACGGGTCACTTGCTCGAACGTCGCGACCGTGGCAGGTTCGCATTCCACGACCTGATCCGGCTGTACGCATGGCGGCGCTGTCAGCGTGAGGACGATGCACGCAGGCGTGACGGCGCCGTGACCCGCTTGCTGCGCTGGTATCTCGCCACCGCGAGTGAGGCGGTCGCGCTGATCCTTCCTGACATCTACCGACTGCCGGTCGACATCGAGTCTGCCGAGCCGAAGCCCACGTTCACCGACGCCGACACGGCGATGGCCTGGCTCGAGATGGAGCAGCCGAACCTTCCGTTGGTCGTGCAGCTCGCGGCCCGCCATGCTGGCGAGCCGCCGGCCTGGCTCTTCGCCGACGTCCTACGGGGGTTCTACTTCTTCACCCGCCACATGGCCGACTGGCTCACGGTCGCGCAGCTTGGACTCTCCACCGCAAGACATGCCCGAAACGTCACAGGCATGGCAGGTGCGGAGGTCAGCCTGACGCAGGCCTATCGGTGTCTGAACGACTACGACGCCGCACAGGACCACGGGACCCGGGCGCTCGAGCTCTGCCGCGACGTGGGGTGGCTGGAGGGCGAGGCCGTCACCTTGAACGAGCTCGCCGGCATCAGGTTCGAGCAGGGTGGCTTGCAGAGCGGGATCGACCTGTTGGAACGTGCCATCGCGATCGATCGCGAGATCGGCAACCACGAGCTCGAGGCCATCCACCAGATGAACGTCGCCATGGCGTACTGGCATCTGGGAAGGCTGCGGGAAGCGGTTGCAGGGCTCGAATCCTTGCTCGCCAACGACTTCGAGCGCAGCTCACCACAACGCCGCGCCCTCGTGTTGTCCAACCTGGCCGAGTCCTACCTGTGGCTCGGGCGTTTCGACGATGCCCAGGAGCTGCTTCGACAGGCGCTGGCGATCCATGACGAGATCCGGTTTCCAGCCGGGCTTGCCGCGACGCACGCCAACCTGGCCACCCTCGCAACCGAACGGGGAGACCTGGACCGGGCTCGACACCATGCCGAAACGGTCGGCGAGCTCGCGAAGAACATGGGGAGCCGACGCATGACCGGTCACAGCGTCACGCTTCTCGCAGAGATCGCGCGTCGTCGTGGCCAACGCGCGCGAGCCGTCGAGCTCGCCGAGCAGTCCGTGCGCATCCTGACCGAGGGCGCGACCCCGCTCGAGCTCATCGATGGTCTTCTCGTCATGGGCAACGCCTACCTCGACGCGGGCGATGTCGACGCGGCAGCGGACGCGGCGAGCTCGGCCCTGACCAGCGCTCGAGAGCAAGGCGCTCGCGCCTACGAAGGCAAGGCGACCTCGCTCATGGCCGAGATCGAGCTACGCCGGGGCGACGTCCGAGCGGCGACCCGGCTCGCCGAGGACGCACTGGCGATCCACCGCGAGACCGGGCACCGTCCTGGCGAGATCTCGACGTCAGAGCTCCTGGCTCGCATCGCAGATCAGTGAACTGTCAGTGTCCGGTGACCGCGCTGACCACCTGCGCGATCTCCGGTACGCCCAGGTAGAGCGCGACCAGCGTGACGAGGAGCAGGCCGGGAAACACCAACCAGTTCTCGTACCATGACGCGGTCCTCAGCGGGCCTCCTTCGTAGGCGTCGCCTGGATCCCTGCCGTCCAGCCACGAGAACGGTCGCGGGACCGAGGAACGCGTCACCGCATCCCCCACGATGTGCGTCACGACGCCCAAGGCGAACGCGACGGGCAACCACCACGGCAACCGGGCATGGAATGCGACCAGGTATCCCACACCGGCTGAGACCGCGAGGTTGACCGGCCAGAAACGCTCGTTGTCCCCCGGGATCACGAACGCCAGCGCACGCAGGGCCGCTCCGACCACGACGGCGATCGCGATCGCGGTCGAGATCTCGTGCAGGGACGCAAGGTACGCAAGGCCGGCGAAGATCGCAGGCGACACGAACCAGTCATGCGTACCACCGCGATGACCCCGGAACACGACGTGGACCACGGCGTGAACCGCTCGGGACAACGGTCCCCACATCACCGTGACCGACGACGAACGATGGTCCCAGTCCGGAAGCAAGGCCGCACCGGAGCAGGCCACGACCCACGCGAACTGGTTGACGACTCCGTCGATCGGCAGCACTGCAAGGGAAAGCGCGCCCACCGCAAGACCAGAGGCAGCATGCGTACGCCACATCACGCCACCATGCTGGCCGATGTCGCAGTCGCCGGGCCGCCACGACACGCCGACCGTGACCGGTCAGGCGTCGGCGCCGTGTTCCTGCCGGTTGCGCCAGAAGTACGCCTCCGGATCGTAGACGGCGGGCGTGGGATGGATCCACGGCGCGGCAAAACCGCCCTGGGCGAGATTCTCCTTGCGTGGCACGTTCCCGAGGTCGCGGTGGACCGCGATCACCGCGGGGGTGTTGGCCACCGAACCTTGGAAGAACGGCCCTTCCTCGATGTGGATCTTCGTCATCTCCCACACCAACTGGTGCCGTTTCATCTCGTCCGGCTCGACCTTGGACCTGTCGTAGATCTCCCAGAGGCGTTCGATCGGCCCGCCCGGCTCCGGCTCCATCCGCGGCGGCGTGCGCTCGTACGGATCGACGTCTTGCTCCTTTCGGGCTTCAGGTGTCCCACGGAGGTTGTAGAACTGCCCTTGCAACGGTGCCCATCGTGTGGGTTCGATCGGAACCAGCCACTGGGGATAGACCAGACAGTTGGGGCCGTCACCCACACCCCAGTCGCCACGGGCCATAATGCTGCCACTCTGCCAACCGGGATCCATGGACTCCGGTGGGATGGGATCGAGCCTGACGTCGAGTCCCAGGCTCTGCCAATCGCGCACCATGATGGTGTTGGGTTGGGTCACGACGTCGGGTGCCGTTGCGGCGTACGTCAGGACGATGGTGAGCTTGCTGCCGTCGGGCAGCTCACGCTTGCCGTCGCCGTCGCGGTCGACGACCCCGATCTCGTCGAGCAGCTGCTTGGCGCGCTCCGGATCATAGGCGTTGTACGCGTCACGCCATTGCTTGTAGATCTTCGGGCCCTCCGGCTCGACGTGGAACTCGATCGCCTTCGGGCTCATCGTCCCCGTCGTCGGCTCGCCCAACCCGAAGTGCACGGCCTTGCGGATCTCCTCCCGGTTGAACCCCAGCGACAAGGCCTGACGGAACTTCGGTTCGCGAATCAGGGCGCGCATCTTCGGGTCACGGTAGTCGTAGTTGAAGAAGAAGCAGGCGTTTCCCGTCCCGTCGCCGTTGTCCCACAGGACGACCTCGAGCCCGCTTCGGTCCCGAGTCTGCTTCAGGCCTGAGATGTCGGCGAGTGTCACCTGAGCGAACGGCCCGTGCACGTAGTCGTACCGGCCCTCCTGCATCTGCAGCTTGGCCACCTCGAAGTCCTGCACGACGCTCATGGTGATGCGGTCGATGAACGGCAGCTGGTTGCCGTCGGGGTCCACGCACCAGTAGTACGGATTGCGCTCCCACTCGAGCGCTTCCCCGTCTCTCACCGAGGTGACGCGCCACCCGGTCAGCGTGGGACACTCGGGATTGCGCACGAAGTCCGCCTTCTGGAAGAAGATGCCGTCCTTCGACGCCCAGTCCTTCGGCGCCTCGGGGTTGTACTTGGGATGGAACTGCTCGACGTAGTGGCGTGGCAGTGTCCAGATCGGCCCCACGTCGCCGTTGCCACCTTTCACCCACATGGCGAGTCGGTCCGCCGTGAGCGGAGCGGGGGCGTCGAAATGCAGCACGAGGGTGTAGTCGTCAGGCGCACTCATCTGGGCGAGCGTGCCGGTACCCGAGCGCATCTCGTCGGGTGGAACGGCAGGGTGGTCTTCGTTGAGGACCAGGTCCTCCCACCAGAACAGGATGTCGCGAGCGGTCCACGGCTCCCCGTCCGACCACCGCACTCCCTTACGCAGATGCAGAGTCCACTCCGACGCGTCCTCGTTGGACTCCCAACTCACGGCGAGCCCGGGGCCGATGTCGAGGCCGTCGTTCAACCACCGCAGGAGCGAGTGTCCGTACATGTACTCGCGTACCTGGCCGTCGGTCACCTTCGGCGTCATCATCCGGAGCTCGCCGCCGTACTTCCCCGGCTCCAGCCAGTTGTGTGGCACGACGTACGGCTGGTCCGGCAACCGTTCCTCGACCGGCGGCAGCTCACCCGCCTCGACCTGCTTGGCCAGCATGGGAGCTTCGCGGAATCGCGAGGGAGTCGGCAACGGGCGGGTGCTCGATCCGACACCACGACGGCCCTTCTCGCCAGACTCGCCACGCCGTCGGCCGTCCTCACTGGGTCCGCTCGCGCAGCCAGCGAGCATGGCCAACGCTGCGGCAGCCGCTGACGTCTTGAGGAAATCCCGCCGGCTCGCCTCACCTGTCCGAGTCGCCATCACGTCCTCCTCGCGCCGCCCGTCTGACTTCGACCGGTCCTCGACCGCAACCGTCGGCGAACCAGCCTCCCCCATCGTCGCTCGCCTGCCAAGGTCGCCGATCACAGCACGCAGCCAGGGAGGCCGGGCCGAGTGTGAACCGGACATCCCGCACGACGGAGCCCTTCGGCCTCGGCGAGGCCTGCTCGATCGCTGTGTTGGCCGCGGTCCGGATCTGGCAGGGTGGTGACGTGATGGACCTGACCGAGGCTCAGTCACTCTGGGACGCCACACCAGGCTGGCTCAACACGGCGAGCTACGGGCTTCCACCCCGTCCGGCGTGGAATGCGCTGCAGGCCGCTCTGGACGAGTGGCGCCACGGAAGGACCAGCTGGGAGCATTGGGACCAGTCGACGACCCGTGCCCGCGAGTCCTTCGCTCGGCTGCTGGGAGTGTCGCCGTCCGACGTCTGCGTCGGCAGCACGGTGTCCGGGCTGCTCGGTCCGGTCGCGGCGAGCATTCCATCCGGGACACGGGTCATCGTGCCAAGTGTCGAGTTCACCTCCAACCTGTTTCCGTGGCTCGTCCAGGCACGTCGTGGCGTCGAGGTCGTCACGGTGCCGACCGGCGAGCTGGCTCACGCAGTGGCCTCACCTGGGACCGGAGGTCGAGGGCCCACCCTCGTCGCCTTCAGCGCCGTGCAGTCCGCGACAGGTGAGGTAGCCGACTTCGACACGATCGTCGACCAGGCTCGACGCGTCGGTGCGACCGTGATCGTCGACGCCACCCAGGCTGCTGGGTGGCTTCCGCTGCCGTGGTCGCGGGCCGACGTCGTAGTCGTCGCGGGGTACAAATGGCTGATGGCGCCTCGGGGCACCGCGTACGCCTACCTCTCCCCCGCGGTCAGGGACGACTTCGTCCCGCTTTCTGCCGGATGGTACGCGGGGGCCGACCCGCACACCTCCTACTACGGTCCGCCCCTGCGACTGGCGAGCGATGCGCGGCGTTTCGACGTGTCACCGGCGTGGTTCAGCTTCGTGGGAGCGGCTCCGGCGCTCGACCTGCTGCTCGAGATCGGCCTCGAGCGTATCCACGCCCACAACGTCGGACTCGCCAACCGCTTCTGCACCGGCCTCGGACTGCCGCCGACCGACTCGGCCATCGTCAGTACGGACATCGCCGACGCCGAGCAGAAGCTGGCCCACGCAGGTGTCCGGGCGGCAGTCCGCGGGGGCCGGGTTCGGCTGTCGTTCCACGTCTACAACACTGTCGCCGACGTCGACCGCGCTGTCACGGCACTCACCTGATCGCCTGACGGCTCGAATCCCAGTCTTTCAGTCCACGTCCTGCGACCGCTCAGGCATGCTGGCGATGTATCCGTACACCATCGCAGACGCCCGTAACCGTCGCCAGCTCCGGCGATGCAGGTCCTGCTCACGGCGGGCGAGCTCGGCCCGCACCCGCTCGGGTCTGCGATGGTGCTCTGAGCGCACTTCGTCCAGCACCGCCGACACGATGTCGAAGCCGTAGCCGTTCTTCCGCAGGAGCGCGACCATGTGCGCCTGGCGCAATGCGGACTCGTCGTAGAGACGGTAGCCGGTGCCGCGTTCCCTGGCTGGCTGCAGCAGACCCCGCTCCTCCCACAGCCGGAGCGCGGAGGTACGAACGCCCACCTGTTTGGCCACCTCGCCGATGCGCAATCCGTTCCGTCGTGCCGAGCGTCCGGACTCGGGTCGCATCGGCGACGTCGCCAGGGTCTTGAACGCGGCCAGCACCCGCTCGATGTGCCGTCGCTCCTGGTCGAGCTCGGCGTGTCCCCGGTCGAGGATCGCGAGCGCGGTCTCCAGGTCGCCGGCGTGCACCGCCGCCATGATCTGCCGCGCCGCCTGCCAGCCGTGACCTTCGATCATGGCGCGAGCCACTTTGATCGCGTACGCATGGCGCTCGGTGAAGATCCGGTAGCCACTCGGCGTCCGGTCGACCGGGGGCAGGAAGCCCTGGTCGACGTAGTTGCGGACCTGCTGCACGGAAAGCCCGACGCTGCGTGCCAGATCGACGGTGCGCAGGCGCTTGCGGTTGGCCACGGCTCGCACTCTAGGACGTGGCCCGGAGGAGGGCGCCGCCAGCACGACGCCACCGGATCAGGCCAGCCCGTCCACGACCCGGGCGCAGCGGACCGGATCGATGGTGAGCCCGTTCGCACGACCCCACAGCCAGTAGTCGACCGACCGCACGATGGTCCACGCCCGAGCCAGCTCGGCGTCGAGCTGGGCAACCGACACCAGGAGATCGAACGCGCGGCGCAGCCCGAGGTCGTTCTCGATGTCCTCAAGACGCCACCAGAGCAGCTGGGCGATTCCGTACTCGGGGACACCGATCATCACCCGTGGGTCGATGGCCAACCACGGTTCCCGAGCCGCGGCCAGGATGTTCTCGTCGTGAAGATCGGCGTTCAGCAGACGGTCGGAATCCACGTCCGTGAGGCCGCGCGCAAGGCGCTGGGCCATCGCCAGCACTGCCGCCGGTACGGGATGGCCGAGCGCAGCAGCGCGCTCGTCGGCAGACTGCAGGAAAGCGTCAGCGACCTCGGGACAGGTCGGCAGCGTCGCAAGGCCGTCCGCAGCCTCACCGTCCCGGGCTGCTGGAACGGACAGCCTGCCGAGCAGCTCACCGGCGACGGTGAGCGCCTCGGTCACCGGCTGCGACCGAAGTGTGCATGTCATGTCGAGTCGCTCGAGCAGCAGCGCGCCGTCGTCGAGCTCCGCCTCGAGCAGCCGGACCATGCCGTGGCCACTCCACAACCGCAACCCGAGTACCTGATCTTGCAGCTCCTGGTCGGGCCATGCGACCTTGAGTACACAGGGCACGCCCTCGCAGACCACCGGCACGGCGACGCCGTTCGCCCCGTGCATCACCTGACCAGCGACGCGCAAACCCCAACGGTCGCAGGCCCGCCTGACCAATCCTGGGAGCGCGTGCGCCCACTCCCGGCCCGCCGCTCCCTCCCAGGCCACTCGGGTGTGGCTCAAGAACGACTCGGGGAGCCAGCCGGCCAACCCGGACGCCGCGCCGACAGACCCGGCAGGCGACTCAGGCGGTCCAGGAGGCACCGTCATGTCGCCCATCCTGACAGACGACGACTTCCACACCACCAGCTTGACGCGATATCTTGGCCGAACTCACCCAGGCACTGCGCCCCCAGCCCGAAACCGATCACGGGCTGGGGGCGTCGCGTGATTTCGCTCGAGGAGTACGGCAGATGACCCACTCCCGCACGAAGCTTGCGTTCGCCTGCGCTGTGACCATCGCTCTCGTGGCTGCCCTGGTCGCCTGTCAGGAGCCACCGCTGCGCATGCCGGCGTCGACGCCGAAGCGAATTGCCGTCAAGAGCACGTGTGGGATCGAGCCGAATCTCGAGCCGACCTGCGGGGCGTGGTGGGGGGTCGCCGCCAATCCGCTCCAGGGCGAGAGTTGGCCGCAGGCGTTGGCCGACTACGAGTACGTGATCGGCCGGACTGTCAACATCGCGCATTTCTACCACCGCCTTGGTCAGCTCTTTCCGACCCGGCGCGAGATCGAGCTCGCGAACGAGCCCGGGAACGAACGCTTGCTGCTCATCAACTTCAAACCTGCCGTCGGACACACCTGGCGTGCCGTCGCCCAAGGAGCGGTCGACGACGAGCTCGACCGGCTGGCCCGCCATATCACGGCAAACTTCTACCAGCCGTTCTTCCTCACCATTCACCACGAGCCCGAGAACGAGGTCGACAACTCTCCCGGATCCGGCTACACCGCCCAGGACTACCGCGCGATGTTCCGGCACGTCGTCGCGCACATGCGCGCTCGCGGTGTCGACAACGTCGTCTGGGTGATGAACTACATGGGTCTTCCGCATTGGGGTACACAACCGTGGTTCGAGGATCTCTACCCGGGCGACGACGTGGTCGACTGGATAGCGTACGACCCGTACATCTTCGGTACCGGACATTACTGGGGCGATACGACGTCACTTGTGAACCGGCGCTTTTCCACCCATCCCACGTGGCCGGGATTCTATCGGTGGGCAACGGAGTTCGCGCCTGACAAACCCTTGATGCTCGCGGAATGGGGCGTGGCGGAAAAGCCAGGAAGTCCTGGTGCGAAAGCGCAGTTCTTCCGCCGACTGGGCGAAGAGATCCGTAAGTGGCCGAGGGTCAAGGCTCTGGTGTATTGGAATTCGGCAGCCAATCGCACCGTAGGAGTGACCCGCGTAGACTCCTCCTCCGCCTCGCTCGAGGCGTTTCGTGCGACTGGGAAATTGCAGTACTTTAATCCGTGATGCCATCCCCAAATCTGGGCACTGGTAATTCTGTTTTCCGCAGCGTTCCCAACTTACAAGAAATAGCTGAATCCGGCCCGGTAACGCGGTCACGATGAAGCATGCGTGACGCGACGGGAGACGACCACGAAATTCACACCACCAGCAATCGTTCGACGTTTTCGAGTGTGTTGAGGCGCACGGTCATCGGCGCCATTGTGCCCGGCAGCGGGCTGTGGTCTGCGGGTCACCGGCTCCTCGGTGGGGCGGTGCTCGCGATATTCGTTGCCTCGTGTGGGTTTCTCGCCGTCGTGGCGATCACCCGGCCGCTCGTGCTGACCAACGCCGCTCTCGATCCGAAGACGCTTGGCGTCTTGTCCGTCGTCCTTCCCGTCGTCGGACTGATCTGGGCCGGCCTCATCGTCGTGACCTATCGCGCGCTCAAACCGAGCGGCCTGCGGTTCGGGCAACGCATCCTAGGCTACGCAATCGTCGCCGCGCTCGTCGTGAGCGTCGTGGTCCCCTTCGGAGTCGGCGGGCGCTACGCGGCTGTCCAGAAGGACCTCATCGAGCACGTCTTCGCTGGGAACGACAGCCAGAGCGCCACCCGTCCGACCGCGCCGCGAATCGCAGGGGACGCCAACCCCTGGCCCGGGCGGTCACGGATCAACGTGCTGTTGTTGGGAAGTGATGCCGGACCCGACCGGATCGGAACCAGACCCGACACCATCATCCTGGCAAGCACCAATGTCAAGACCGGCCGGACCGTGCTGTTCAGCCTCCCACGGAACCTGCAACGCATCCCGTTCCCTGCGAACTCGCCGCTCGCCGATGCGTACCCGGGCGGCGTCTACGCACCCGACCCGGAGGATGCGGAGGACGCCGACGAACTGGAGTGGATGCTGAACTCCATCTACGAGAACGTTCCGGACCAGAATCCCGGCCTTCTGAAAAGCGACAACCCCGGCGCCGACGCCACCAAGCTCGCGGTGAGCGGCGCCTTGGGACTTCCCGTCGACTACTACGCGATGGTGAACCTGCAGGGCTTCCGGGACCTCATCGACGCTCTTGGCGGGGTCACGGTCAACGTCAACGAACGGATCCCCATGGGCGGTGAGGAGAGCGCAGGCCTGAAACCCGGCGGCTGGATCGAGGTGGGGCCCAACCAGCACCTCGACGGATTCGACGCCTTGTGGTTCGCCCGCGCGCGGTACGGAACTGACGACTACCACCGGATGAAGCGCCGGCGATGCGTCATCAAGGCGATCGTCGACCAGGCCGATCCGTTCACCGTGCTGACCCGCTACCAGGCGCTCGCCAAGTCGTCGAAGAACATGTTCTTCACCGACATCCCGCAGTCCGTGCTACCGAGCTTCGCCCAACTCGCCGTGAAGGTGAAGGAGGCTCCGGTGACGAGCGTCGCCTTCACCAACGAGGTCATCGATTCGGCGAACCCGGACTACCGGAAGATCCGCGCCATGGTCAGGCAGGCCATCGCGGAGAGCGACGCCGGCACGTCCCGACCCAGCTCTGCCGACTCCCTCGACGACGCGTGTGCGTACCACCCGGCGACCTCGGACGCGCCACGCCCGGCAGCCGATCCGACGACTGCACCAGCCCCGAAGCCGCGCGGGCGAAACCAGCCCGGCATCCCGCGCTGACGCCATCCCGCGAGCTTTAGGCCACGATGCGTTCCCCTCTGGCGTACGCCTCCCACAACATCGCGTACCGCCCACCGCGGTCGAGCAGCTCGGCGTGCGTGCCGTCCTCGACGATCTCACCGCGGTGCAGAACGATGATCCGGTCGGCCCGCGCCGCTGTCGTCAACCGGTGCGCGATGAGCAACGTGGTGCGTGAGCGGGTCAGCGTCTCGGTGGCGCGGATCACCAATGCCTCGGTCGCGGGGTCCAGCGCGGCGGTCGCCTCGTCGAGCAGGAGGACGTCGGGGTCGACCAGATAGGCGCGAGCCAACGCGATGAGCTGCCGCTGACCGGCCGAGAGGTTTCGCCCTCGCTCACCGACCTTGTGGTAGTAGCCGTTTCGCATCCGGGCGATGATCGAGTGCGCGCCGACGGCACGCGCTGCCCGTTCGATCTCGAAGTCACTCGCATCCGGACGCCCATATGCGATCGCATCCCGGATGGTTCCCGGGAACAGGAAGGGCTCCTGGGGAACGTAGCCGATCCGGTGCCGGTACGACTCGAGGTCGAGCTCACGCAGGTCGTACTCGCGAGGACCGCCGGCACCGTCGTCTGCGGCCACGTCACACACCACACGAACCTCGCCCTTCGTCGGGTCGTAGAACCTCGCCACCAGCTTGACCAGCGTGGTCTTGCCAGCACCGGTCTCCCCAACCAGGGCGACGGTCTCACCGGGACGCACCAAGAGATCGACACCCTTGAGCGCTTCCTGGCTCGCCTTGTCGTACTGGAAGTGCACGTTCGCAAGCTCCACCTGGCCGGTGAGCCGGGTGACCCTGCGGGCGTTCTCGGCCTCCGGTGTCGACGTGGGTGTTCGCAGCAGGTCGCCGATCCGACGCAGGCCGACGCGCGCCTGCTGGTAGCCGTCGAACACCTGGGACAGTTGCTGGACCGGTGAGAAGAACAGGTCGATGTACAGCAGGTACGCGATGAGCGCCCCCGCCGTCAACGACCCTTCGTAGACAAGACCAGCACCGACACCGAGCACGATTCCGGCGGCTGCGAGATTGAGGAACTGGACGAACGGGAAGTAGGTCGCGATGTAGCGCTGCGCCCGCAACCGGCTCACCCGATAGGCCTCGCTCTTGGCAGTGAACCGGTTGGCGTTGTGCTCCTCTCGGCCGAACGCCTGCGCGACTCGCATGCCCGCGACGTTCTCCTGCAAGTCGGCGTTGACGATACTGATCCGCTCCCGTGCCTCGGCATAGGCCACCGACGACTTCGCTCGGAAGACCAGCGTGGCGACGATCAGCACCGGCAACAGGGCAAGGACCGAGAGCGCGAGCTCGGCATTGATCCAGATCAATGCGATCAGCACGCCGACGAACTGCAGCATCGCCACGACGGCCGTGAGCAGCGACGTCTGCAGGAACGATGAGAGAGCGTCGATGTCGGTCGTCATCCGCGTCATGATGCGACCGCCCATCTCGCGCTCGTAGTAGTCCAGCCCGAGGCGCTGCAGGTGCGCGAAAAGCTTCACCCGCAAGGAATAGAGAACGCGCTCACCGGTGCGTCCGGCCACCCGGATCTGCCATCGGCTGATCGTCCAGTGACTGGCGACGACACCCAGCGCGATCGCCGCCGAGACGAGGACGACGTCCAAGGCCTGCCGGCGAACCCCGGCGTCGACGCCGTGCCGGATGAAGAGCGGCAAGCACAAGGCGGCGACGGCATCCAGCGCCACCAGCAGCAGGGCGAGAAGCAGCGCGGCGCGGAATGGCCGCAGCGTGCGCATCAGCGTGAACCCCGGGTCGGGCTGGGCGGCTTGCGCGACGTCGACGTCCGGGACGTCGCGCGCGGGCGGCAGCTTCGCGACCTGAGCGAGCAGTCCGGGAGTCGGCGGCATGCCGGAGAGCCAGCCACCGCCGCCCATACCGCCTCCGCGGCCCATGCCGCCTCCACCGCCGAAACCGCCACCGATGCCGGTCGGCGTTCGCACCCGCGTGAGATGGCTCGGCAGCTCGGGCTCCTCGGGTCGGACCCAGGCCGACGGGTCGATCGAGCCGGAGCCGTCGGAGCTTTCGGTCTCACGTGTGGTGCGCTCACCTGAGCGTGTCCCTTGGTCGGAGCCTCCGCGGGCGGTTTCCGTCACGGCGAGGAACGCGTCGAGGTCGCCTGCGTCGATTCCCTCGGCGTCCTCGCCAGGCCCGGAGAGCAGCAGCCGGTACAGCGGGCAGCGCGCGCTGAGCTCCTCGTGCGTCCCGACGTCGACGAGCCGACCCGACTCGAGCACCGCGATCCGGTCCGCCAGCTGCAACGTGGACTGCCGGTGAGCGATGATGATCGTCGTACGGCCGGACATGACGCGCCGCAGCGTCGCATGGATCTCCGCCTCGGTCTGCGGGTCGACGGCCGACGTGGCGTCGTCGAGGACGAGAAGCCGGGGATCGCTCAGCAGGGCCCGGGCAAGCGCGATCCGCTGCCGCTGGCCACCGGAGAGTGTGAGCCCGCGCTCGCCCACCACCGTGTCGAGGCCCTCGGGCAGGTCCTCGATGAACTCGATCGCCTCGGCCGCCTTGGCCGCGTCGCGGATCTGCTCGTCGGTGGCATCGGGGCGACCGTACGAGATGTTGGCGCGTACGGTGTCGGAGAAGAGGAAGCTGTCCTCGAAGACCAGCCCGATCCGGGAACGCAGCGAGCTCAGCGTGACGTCTCGTACGTCGTACCCGTCGATCAACACCGCGCCCTGCTGGACGTCGTAGAAGCGCGGCAGGAGCTGCGAGATGGTCGACTTCCCCGAGCCCGCGGTACCGACGAGCGCGATCGTCTCGCCAGGTTTCACACGAAGGGAGAAGTCGCGAAGCACCGGGTCCGATGCGTCGTAGCCGAACGTCACGTTCCGCAGCTCGACTGCACCCGCGCGCGCGGGAAGCTCCACCGCATCCGGCTTCTCCTCGATGGTCGGCTGTGAGTCGATCACCTCGAACACCCGGATGACGCTCGCTCGAGCCTGCTGCCCCATCACGAGGAAGTTCGACAGCATGCGGACCGGTGCGATCAGCTGACCGAGGTAGCTCGAGAACGCGAGGAAAGTGCCGAGCGTGATGTCGCCGCGGATCGCGAGCCACCCGCCGAGCGCGAGAACGCCCACCTGACCCAACAACGGAACCGCCTGCAGCGTCGGGCTGTATCGGCTGGTGAGCTTGACCGAGCGAACCCGCGAGGCGAAGAGCTGCCGTGCCTGTGCCTCGAGCTTGCCGAGCTCGCGGCGTTCCTGGCCGAAACCCTTGACGACGCGCACACCCGTGACCGCGGCCTCGACGATGCCGGCCACCTCAGCAGCCTGTTGTTGTGCCTCCCAGGTCGCAGGGAACAACCGGCTCCGGCTGTGGTAGCCGACCAGCAGCAGAGCGGGAGCCACCGCGAGTGCGATCAGGGTGAGCAGCGGCGACAGCCAGGCCATGATGGCAAGCGACGTGACGAACAGCAGCAGGTTGCCGGTCAGCATCGGCAGCATCTGCAGCAGGCCTTGGACCAGCATGATGTCGCTGATCGAGCGGCTCACCACCTGACCGGTGTGCAGCTCGTCCTGACGTGCGCCATCCAGTCGCAACAAAGCCTTGAACAGGTCGCCGCGCATGGCGTGCTGGACGTCGAGGGCGAGCCGGCCTCCGAGATACCGCCGGACGAACCCTGCGCCGAACGTGAAAAGACCGACCCCGAGCAGCGCGCCCACCCACGGCAGCATCGGATCGTCGCGGGCGATGATCACGTCGTCGACGATGTGGCGCTGGATGAGGGGGACGAACGCGGTCGCGACCATGCCGACGACCGCCCCGCCGAAGCTTGCGAAGACCAGCCATTTCGTCCGCAGGCAGTAGCCGGCGAGACGGCGGATCCAACGGTCGGAGGAGGGTCGGGCTTGGGATGAAGTAGCGACTGCCGCCATCAGATCTGGGCCACCTCCACTGGCTGCCCCTTCGCCCGTGCTGTGGCAGCGCTCGCGTCACCTGTGTCGCTCGCGGATGGACCGTCGGCCTGACGCGCCCTGCAGGCAGCCCGCGACGCGCCAGCGACGCGAGCCTCCCAACGCGCGTCCATGACGTCGTCGACCTCGGCGAGCAGTCGGACCAGCGCGTCCGGGTCGGAGATCTCGTCGATCACCGGTTGCAACCGGGCGCGGTAGACCTGCTCGGCATGGGCCAACGCCTCTCGACCGGCCTCGGTGAGCTCGAGCCGGATCACCCGGCGGTCACCCGCGACGCCGCCACGGGCGATGAGACCTGCGGACACCAGTCCTTCCACGACGGCCGTCACGGCAGGTTTGCTGGTGGCGAGCCGGTTGGCGATGTGCGTGGAGCGCTCGGTGCCGCGGGAGATCAGCTCGAGGATCCGAAACTGGGCAAGCGTGAGCCCGGCATCGGCCCGCTCGAGCAGCCGAGCCAGCCGGACGAGCGCACGCACCGCGCGCTCCATCTGAGGGGCAGCCGATGGTTCAGGAGCGGACACAGTTCAGCAGCTTAACTATCTCGGGCGAGCCGACGCCCAGCTCTGGACCAGCATCGGCCAGTCGGACCGCCTGGCCGACTCTGGTCGCTACCGGGATCTGGGCGCGCATTCAGGAGCTCATGGCCGTCATGCCGACTGGTTCGCGCGCGGCCTGCCGCTGACGTGTCTCGACAGTGCCGTGCGTGTGCTGACCGCGACGATCTCTCCCGAGCCGCGGCAGACCGGCCACAGTGCGGTGGTAATCCGGCACCGAACGTGGTCATTGCGCGCCGGGAAACTGGTAGAAATGCCCAGGTGGAGTCCGTACCGACCCTCGAGCAGCTAGTTGATCGCGCCCAGGCCCTCGCCGACCGACACGAGCGGGCTCTGCTAGGGATCGCCGGTCCACCGGGCGCCGGCAAGTCCACGCTGGCGACCGCACTGGTCACCGCGTTGACCGCGCGGCAGGGTGAGAAGACCGCCTGCTACGTGCCCATGGACGGCTTCCACCTCGCGAACTGCGAGCTGGAGCGGCTGGGCCGCCGCGACCGCAAGGGCGCACTCGACACCTTCGATGCCGCAGGCTACGTCGCCCTGCTCGGCAGGCTCCGGAACCAGACCGACGACGTCGTCTACGCACCGCAGTTCCGGCGGGAGATCGAGGAGCCGATCGCCGGCGCGCTCGCAATCCCGCGTGACGTCCGACTGATCGTCACCGAAGGCAACTACCTGCTGGTGGATACGGGCCCGTGGCGGGCCGTCCGCACGTTGCTGGACGAGACCTGGTACCTCGACCCGCCGACCAAGGTGCGTCACGCCCGGCTGATCGCCCGGCATCAGGAGTACGGCAAGACCGCCGAGCAGGCGCGCGCCTGGGCCCTCGGCAGCGACGAACGCAACGCCGGCGTGGTCGCAGCTACCAGGCACCGTGCCGACCTGCTCATCCCCGGCTCGGTCTCGTTCCTCTCCACCACCCCGCGCCTGGCCTCCAAATGACCATGTGCACTACGCCCGTCGGGGGTGCACCACGTGTCGGCACGTGTCACACCTCCGACTGGCCTTGACGCGTCCGTCACCGGCAGGAGCCACCTACACGTCGACCGTGAGTCCCAGGGTTCTCCGCAGGCCGTCCGCGCCCCGATCGGTCAACCGGACGGCTCGCTGGTGAGGCCGTCGCACGACCCACTCGCGTTCGAACAAGGACGCGGCGAGGGCGGCGCCGAGCCGGCCGGCGAGGTGGTGGCGTCGCTCGGTCCAGTCTGTGCAAAAGCGCAGCAACGGGCGGCGCGAGCGCGAACGGTTGAGAGAACGAGGATCGCCGGAAGTGGGGTCCCGCAGTGCGTCGAGGTCGACGCCGAGATCACCCAGCACTTCGGCAGCCTTGGGTCCGAGGACGTACGGATGGTTCCGTACCGGCCCGGATCGATCGTCACCTCGCAACCGGTCGGTGCCCGCCTCGATCCTGGTGAGAGCACCGTGCTCGACGAGGGCGGACGTGAGGGCGACGCCGAGCCGACCGGCGAGGTGGTCGTAGCAGGTCCGAGCGGCCCGGAGAGCCTGGGCGCGCGTCGCCTGGCGTAGCGAGCGCACCGGCTGCGTAGGAGCGACCTGGGCCAGCGACTCCAGCACGGCCGCGACGTCCGGACCGGCGAGCCGGTAGTACCGGTGGCGGCCAGTGGGCTCGACGACCACGAGTCCGGCCCGCAGAAGATGGCGGAGGTGAGAGCTTGCCGTGGCCGGGGAGACTCCGGCCTCGGAGGCGAGCATGGACGCGGGCAGCGCCCGGCCGTCGGCGAGGGCCACCAGGATGCGGGCGCGTGCAGGTTCGGCGAAGAGCCGTGCGGCCTCGGCGATGTCGGCATCGCCACGGGCCGTCTCGCCACGGGTTGACTCTCCACTGGCAGGGTCAGGACGGCCGGCGTCGCCGCGGGGCTGACCAGTCACGTGAGGATCCTCGTTCATGGCCCCAGTGTGCGCCCGGCACGTTTCGAGCGGCGTCGAAGTGTTCCGGGGAGAGCCTTCGAGGCATGAGGGTTACCGCCGACACACGTCCCGCCTCCTATGTCCAGACCCCACCACACCGCGGCCTCGCGCTCGCCGTGATGGCCGCCGGCATGTTCCTCGTGCTGCTCGACGTCACCGTGGTCAATGTGGCGCTCCCCGGCATCGGAGCCGAACTCCACACCGGCCACTCCGATCTGCAGTGGGTGGTCGACGGCTACACCGTCCCGTTCGCCGCCCTGCTCCTTGGCTGCGGCGCCCTGGGCGACGCCTACGGCCACCGGCGGATGGTGCTCGCTGGCCTCGTGTTGTTCGGAGCCGCGTCCGTGGGATGCGGGGCCGCCATGTCGCCGGGCCTGCTCGTCGGCGCCCGTGCGGTCCAGGGCATGGGGGCGGCGCTGCTCCTGCCCGGAACGCTCGCCATGGTCACGCGCCTCTTCCCCGAGCGTCGGGAGCAGGCCCGCGCGGTCGGGATCTGGGCCGGCGTGTCGTCCCTGGCCCTGCCCGCAGGTCCGCTGCTCGGCGGACTGCTCGTCACGGTCGCCGGCTGGCGCGCCGTGTTCCTCGCCAACCTCCCGGCGGTGGTCGCGGCGGGCGCGGCGACCCTTCGTGGGGTGCCAGCGGACTGGCTCGGCCGGCGGACTTTCGACCGGGCGGGCCTCGCAGGAGTCGGCACGGCCACGGTGGCGCTCGGCGCCCTCGTCTTCGCGGTCATCGAGCTTGGCCGGGACGGACTGACGCCTGCCGTGGGCAGCGCGGTCGTGGTGGCCATCGTGGGAGCGGCGGCGTTCGTCCTCACGCAACGGCGTTCGGCCGACCCGATCCTGCCGGGGTGGCTCGCAGCGTCGCCGGCGTTCGTCAGTGCGAACCTGGTGGCCGGGGCGATGAACGTCGTCGGGATCGGGACGATCTTCGTGACGACCCTGTATCTGCAGGTCGTGCAGGACGACACCGCTCTGCGGGCAGGAGTCGAGCTGCTGCCGCTGTTCGCCCCGCTCGCGATGCTGTCACCGGTGACCGGACGCCTCGCCGCGCGATACGGCCCGCGCGTCCCCATGGCGGCAGGGCTCCTCCTGGGGGCGGCAGGCATGCTCGACCTGCTCCGGCTGGATGCCGACAGCACCTACCTCGGTCTGCTACCGGCGCTGCTCGGTCTCGGCGTCGGCATGGGCCTGCTGACACCAGCAGTGGTCGCCGCGGCGCTGCGCGCCGCCCCAGCCGACCGCGCCGGCCTGGCGAGCGGCGTCACGAACGCCGTCCGTCAGGCGGCCGGCGCCCTCGGCGTCGCCGTCTTCGGTGCAGTGGCGGGCACGCCGCAGCACCCCACGTCGTTCGTGCTCGGCATGCACCGCCTCGGCGTCCTGGCCGCCGGCTTGTGGATCGCCGCTGCCGTCCTCACGGTCGCCGTCCGGCCAGGCGCGACCCTCGAATGACCATGTGCACTACGCCCGTCGGGGGTGCACCACGTATCGACACGTGTCACACCTCCGACTGGCCTTGACACGTCCGTCATCGGCAGGTTCTCACATGGTCAGTCCGGATCGATGGCGAGGCGATAGCCGCGCTTGGTGACCGTCCGAATGATGCCCGAGTCGCCGAGCCCTGCCCGCAACCGCGTGATCGCCATCTCCACGGCGTGACCGTCTGCGCTGCGGGGCAACACGCGCACCAGGTCGGCCCGAGACACCACGCGCCCTGGACGTTCGGCGAGGGCCCGCAGCAAGGTCATCGGCGCCGGCGGCAGCATGCGCAGGTCGCCGTCCACCACCACCGCGTGACCGCGGATCTCCAACGTATGCCCCGCGACCTCGACGACTCGGGTGCGATGCCGCGGCAGCCGGTCGGCGAGCACCCGGACCAGCCCGCCCAGCCGGGCGCGGTTCGGCTGCACGGTGGGGACGCCGTAGCGGTCCAGCGGGCCGGCTGCGACCGGGCCGACGCAGGCGGCGAGCACATCCTGCCGGAACGCGGCGAGCACCGCGTCGCGGTCTGCCCCCGCCACCTCGAGCAGCGCGGCCGTCGCCGGTGCGCTGGTGAACGTCACGGCGTCGACCAACCTGAGCTTGATCAGCTCGACCAGCCGGACGAGTGGGCTCACATCCTCGGGAAGCACCCAGCGGTAGACGGGTACCTCGATCACCTCGGCGCCGGCCCCCCGCAACGCCGCCACGAGGTGAGGAAGCGGCTCACCGTGCAGCTGGACCGCGATCCGCTTGCCCCGCACACCGATCTTGAGCAGGTGCTCGAGCACCTCCACCATGCATTCGGACTCCGGCGACCACTCCTCCGCCAGCCCGGCGGCGCGGATCGCCCCCTGAGCCTTCGGCCCTCGGGCGACCAGTTGACAGTTCGCGAGCGTCGCGCGGAGCCGGTCGCCGAGCCCGGCCGACTCGGCCGCCTCCATCCAGCCCCGGAAGCCGATCCCCGTGGTCACCACCGCGATGTCGAGACCTTTGGCGACACATGCTCGAGTCGCCTTGTGGAGAGCCCGGTCGTCAGGCAGCGGGACGATCCGGATCGCCGGCGCCTCCACCACTCGAGCACCTCGGCGCTCCAGCAGGGCGACGAGTTCCTCTCGCCGGCGCGCCGCCGTGACGCCCACGGTGAAACCCTGCAGCGGGAGCAGGTCCGCCTGGGCCGGCTGAGCTGTGGCGGCGGCGCTCACGACGTCGCCTCAGGCGAGCCGACCAGTGCGGCAGCCCGGCCGTCCGGTGGCTCGGCGACCACCGCGACCTTCACGACCCCGTCGACACACGTGACCGGGTAGGTCGGCAGCGCCACGTCCGGATCCGACAGGCAGCGACCGGTACGCAGGTCGAAGACCTGCTTGAACATGGGCGAGGCCACGGTCGGCGTCGAGCCCGCCGTGCCGACGATGCCGCGAGACATGACGTACGCACCGGAGAACGGATCCCGGTTCCCGACGGCGTAGAGCGTTCCGTCGAACGTACGAAAGATCGCCACCTGCGTGTCGCCGATGAGGGCCGCCACCCCCCGTTCCGGTGTCAGGTCGTCGTAGCGGCACACCGGCGTCCAGCCGGCACTTGTCTCGAGGTCGCGGGACGGCGCCTCGGTCTGCAGCATCATGCTCACCTGTCAACCTCCTTGCGAGCTGGCCCACCTTCCCAGAGTTGGTCCGGCGATCAAGACTGGCTGGGTGGATTTCTGGCCGCGGCCCGCGTCACCCGCCGCCACTTCCTCCGCAGGTATCGGTTGGCCGCGCTCGATCACGAACTGGATGGACGGATCCGGGGTGTCCGGGGCGTTGACGAACGACACGAACCGGCGCAGCTTCTCGGGGTCCTCGAGCGTCGCGCGCCACTCGTCCACGTAGTTCTCGACGTGACGCTGCATCGCCTCCTCCAGCTCGGCACAGATGCCGAGTGAGTCGTCGATGATGACCTCGCGGAGGTAGTCGAGACCGCCGTCCATGTTCTCGATCCAGCTCGACGTGCGTTGCAGGCGGTCGGCCGTCCGGATGTAGAACATGAGGAACCGGTCGATGTAGCGCACCAAGGTGTCGGTGTCGAGATCGGACGCGAAGAGCTCGGCATGTCGCGGTTTGAACCCGCCGTTGCCTCCGACGAAGAGGTTCCAGCCGTTCTCGGTCGCGATGATGCCGAAGTCCTTTCCACGCGCCTCGGCACATTCCCGCGCGCAGCCCGACACCGCCGCCTTGACCTTGTGGGGTGAACGAAGGCCGCGGTAGCGCAGCTCGAGCATGATGGCGAGCCCGACCGAATCCTGCACGCCATAGCGGCACCACGTGGTTCCCACGCAGGACTTGACAGTACGCAACGCCTTGCCGTAGGCGTGCCCGGATTCGAAGCCCGCGTCGACGAGCCGTTTCCAGATCAGGGGAAGCTGCTCCACCCGGGCACCGAAGAGATCGATCCGCTGCCCTCCGGTGATCTTGGTGTAGAGCCCGAAGTCACGCGCGACCTCCCCGATGACGATGAGCTTCTCGGGCGTGATCTCTCCACCGGGTATCCGGGGTACGACCGAGTAGGTGCCGTTGCGTTGCAGGTTGGCGAGGAAGTGGTCGTTCGTGTCCTGCAAGCTCGCCTGCTCGCCGTCGAGGATGTGTCCTTTGCCGAGGCTTGCGAGGATCGACGCGATGGCAGGCTTGCAGATGTCGCAGCCGCGACCGGTGCCGTGCTCGGCGACGATCTGCGAGAACGTCGTGAGTCCACGCACCCGGATCAGGTCGAAGAGCTCCTGTCGCGTGTACGCGAAGTGCTCGCACATGGCCTTCGGCTGCTCGACACCTGCTTCGGCCAGCAGGGTCTTGAGCAGAGGGACGCACGAGCCACAGCCCGTTCCCGCCTTCGTGCACGACTTGATCGCTGACACGTCCGCGCAGCCCTCGGTGATCGCGGTGAGGATCTCGTCCTTGGTGACCGCGTGACACGAGCACACCTGGGCACTTCCCGGCAGCGTGCCGTCCACCGTGCCGGAGCCGAGGAAGTCGGCGAGCTTTCCCGGCAAGGGACCGTTGACACTGGCCCGCAAGGTCGCGTACGCCGACGCGTCGCCGACCAGCATTCCACCGAGCAACGTCTGGGCGTCGTCGGTCAACGCCAGCTTGGCGTAGATGCCGTGCGCGGGATCGGAGTAGACGACGTCGAGCTCGCCGCTCGGATTGCCGAAGCTCGCGACGTCGACGCCGAGCAACTTCAGCTTGGTCGAGGTGTCGGCGCGTTCGAACCGCGCCGTCGCCGTCTGGTCGACCAGGCGCTGCGCCACCACGTCGGCCATCTCGTAACCCGGCGCGACCAGACCGTAGACCCGACCACCGATGCAGGCGCACTCCCCGATGGCGTAGACCGCGGGGTCGGCCGTCCGGCACGTCTCGTCGACCACGACGCCACCGCGTTCCCCGATCGCCAGCGAGGCTTGGCGCGCCAGCTCGTCACGTGGTCGCACGCCGGCTGCGAACACCACGACGTCGACGTCGATCTCCTGTTGAGGTTGGCCATTCGCGTCCTGCTCGACGGAGCAGACCATACGAGCGACGGAGCCGTCGGCTCGCGGTTCGAGACGTTCGGTCTTCGTGGCGACATGGACCTCGATGCCCAACGCCTCCACCTGACGACGCAGGATCGAACCACCCGCCTCGTCCAGCTGGGCCGGCATCAGCCAGGGCGCGAACTCCACCACATGCGTACGCAATCCCAACAAGCGAAGCGCATTCGCCGCCTCCAGGCCGAGCAGACCACCACCGATCACGGCGCCGACCGACCGGCCGTTCGCGTACTTCTGCAAGGCAACGAGGTCGTCGAGCGTCCGGTAGACGAAGCAGCCCGGAAGGTCGCGCCCGGGAATTGGCGGAACGAAGGGATACGAGCCGGTCGCGAGCACGAGGACGTCGTACGGATAATCGCCGACCGCGGTCGACACGACGCGACGTTCTCGGTCGATCGCGCATGCCGGCTCGGCAAGACGCAGCGCAACGAGCGGATCGTCGTCGTAGAACCCAGGCGGTGAGAGGGACAGCTCGTCTGGTGTCGTGCCCGTGAAGTAGGCCGAGAGGTTCACCCGGTCGTAGGCCGGGCGACGTTCCTCGGCGAGAACCGTGATGTGCCAGAGGCCGGCGTGGTCCCGTGCACGTAGAAGCTCCACGAACCGCTGCCCCACCATGCCGTTCCCGACGACCACGACCCGGTTCGGCGCACCGCCGGTCGGGCGTACGGTCTCCCGCGGCAGGTCAGCGGGGGTTACGCGGGAAGCGTCCCGTGTCGTCATGCGACCACCCCTTCCGTCACTGGCTCTTCTGCTGGGTTCGGATCGGCCGCCAGCGCGTCGAGGTATCCCTCGATGAGGTCTCGGCAGCTCCCGCATCCCGTGCTCGCGTGGGTGCGGGCGGCCACCTCCTGAGCCGTCCGTGCACCCGCCAGCCATGCGCGTGCGATGGCCCCGGCAGTCACACCGTTGCAGCGACACAGCGTCATGGCCGCCGGCATCGCGTCGACCGCAGCCTCGTTTCGGTCCCCGGTCATGCTGTGACCGAAGAGCAAGCGACGCGGATCCGAAGGGACCGGCACCTGGCGATCGAAGATCTGGGTGAGCGCGCCGACCATCGGGACGTCGCCCAGCAGGATCGCCGCGACCAGGCGTCGGTCGCGGATCATGACCTTCTGGTACGTGCGCCTCGCCGGATCGGCGAACGTCACCACTTCCGTACGAGAGTCCGTGGCATCGCCAACGAGGCTCGGATCGCCCATCGTGGCGAGCTCGACGCCCGGCGCCTTGAGCCGGGTCACGA
Source organism: Actinopolymorphaceae bacterium (assembly GCA_036564245.1). Taxonomy (GTDB): domain Bacteria; phylum Actinomycetota; class Actinomycetes; order Propionibacteriales; family Actinopolymorphaceae; genus Thermasporomyces. The sequence goes on along the minus strand of DATCKU010000011.1, from coordinate 87,389 downwards.
GCCGCGACCCTTCGTACCGCGCGCCCTGAACCCCGCTGATCACCTCGGCGGCCACCCGGGCCTGCTCCCAGGCCGGCGCGACCAGCCCGTAGACCGTGCCGCGGTGCTCGGCGCAGTCACCGATCGCGAAGATGTCGGGGTCGGAGGTCCGCATCTCGTCGTCGACGACGATCCCGCGGTTGACGGTGAGACCGGCGGCCGCGGCGAGGTCCGGGTTCGGGCGCACCCCACACGCGATCACCAAGAGGTCGGCTGGGATCTCGGTACCGTCCTCCAGCCGGATGCCCTCCACCCGCCGGGTTCCGACGACCTCGGAGGTCACCGCGTCCAGACGCACCCGCACGCCCAGCCCGGCCAACGTCTCGACGAGGATTCGGCTCGCCTCGACGTCGATCTGACGCTCCATCAGGTGGCTGCGCGCGTGCACCACCTCGACCTCGAGGCCGCGTTTCGCCAACCCTCGCGCGGCTTCGATGCCGAGCAGCCCGCCACCGACGACGACCGCTCGTCGCGCCCGCTCGGCGGCGGCCAGGATGCGCCGGCAGTCGGCGAGCGTGCGGAAGGTCTCGGCACCGTCGACGAGGCTGTCGATGCTGCGGTCCTTCCAGAGCCCTTCGATCGGCGGCACCACCGCCCGGCTGCCGGTCGCGAGAACCAACACGTCGAAGCGGGTTCGGCTGCCGTCGGACGCCACGACCGTCTTGGCGACGGGATCGACCGCGACCACCTCGACGCCGGTCCGCAGGTCGAACGCTCCCTGCGGTTCGGGCAGGAGCAGATCCTGCTCGTCCGCCTTGCCGGCCAACAGGTTGGACAGCAGGATCCGGTTGTACGCCCGGCCAGGCTCGGCGCCGAACACGACCAGGGGACGCCTCGGCTCACGTGCCCGCAGCTCGACCGCGAACCGTGCGCCGGCCATTCCGTTCCCCACGACCACCACGCTCACGCGGTAACCTCCAGCTCCTCATGTCTCGTGCCGGCAGCCGGATCCGCCACGACGCGCTCCAGGCGCACGGCGCACACCTTGAACTCCGGCATGCGCGAGGTCGGATCGAGAGCAGGGTTGGTGAGGCTGTTCGCCCGGCCACGCCCTCCCCAGTGGAAGGGCAGGAACACGGTGTCGGTACGGATCGTCTCGGTGAGGCGCGCCGGCGCCGTCACCGTTCCTCGTCGGCTGGTGACCCGGACCAGGTCTCCCTCGCCGATGCCGTACTGCTCGGCGAGGTCCGGGTGCAGCTCGACGTAGGCCTGCGGAGCGGCCTCGGCCAACGCCTTGATCCGGCGCGTCTGCGCACCGCTCTGGTAGTGCGCGAGCATCCGGCCAGTCGTGAGATAGACGGGATAGTCGGCGTCGACGTCCTCTACCACCGGCCGGAACTCGACAGGCACGAACCGCGCCCTGCCGTCAGGCGTTGCGAAGCGGTCGAGGAACATCCGTGGTGTTCCCGGATGGCGAGGTGTCGGGCACGGCCAGAAGATCCCGTCCTCGGCATCGAGCCGGGAGTAGCTGATCCCGCCGTAGTCGGCTGCTCCGCCGGCGCTTGCGCGAGCCAGCTCGGCGAACGTCGCCTCGGGGTCGGCACTGATCGCACCCGGCGCGCCGAGCCGGGCGGCGAGACCGGCGAGGATCTCCAGGTCGGTGCGCACGTCCTGCGGCGGCATGCGGAGTCGACGTCGCCGGATCACCCGCCCTTCGAGGTTGGTCATCGTGCCGTCCTCCTCCGCCCACTGAGCCGTCGGCAGCACGACGTCGGCCAGCGCGGCGGTCTCGGACAACACGAGGTCTGAGACGACGAGCAGGTCCAGCGACCGCAGACGGCCCTCGACACGTCCTGCGGCGGGCGCCGACACCACGGGATTCGTCCCGAAGACGAGGAGCGCCTTGGGTCCGTCAGGCGCCCCGAGGGAGTCCATGAGCTCGTACGCGCTGGGCCCCTTGCCGGGGATCGTCGCCGGATCGACCCTCCACACAGCCGCGACGTGCGCCCGCGCGGCCGGGTCGTCGATCATCCGGTAGCCGGGCAGCTGGTCGGCCTTCTGACCGTGCTCGCGGCCGCCCTGGCCATTGCCCTGCCCGGTGAGACACCCGTAGCCACGTCCTGGCGTGCCCGGAAGGCCCAGCGCCAGCGCGAGGTTGATGAACGCACTCACCGTGTCGACGCCCTTCGCGTGCTGTTCGGCGCCGCGCGCGGTGAGGATGAGCGCCCGGTCCGCCTCGGCCAGCAGGCGTACGGCCTCCCGTTGCTGTGCGACCGACACGCCGGTGATGCGCTCCACGCGCTCCGGCCAGTAGCTCGCGACGGTCGGGCGGATGGCGTCGAAGCCGGTGGTACGACGTGCGACGTACGCCTGGTCGACGTACCCCTCCATGATCACGATGTGCAGCAGGCCCAACGCGAGCGCGAGGTCCGTGCCGGGCGTCACCTGCAGGTGGAGCCGCGCCTGCCGGGCGGTCTCGGTGGCGCGCGGATCGACCACGACCAGCGCGCCCCCGCGTTCCCGCTGTGCCGTGAGGTACTGGCCGAACGGCGGCATGGTCTCGGCGACGTTGGCGCCGACCAGCAGGATCGCGTCGGCATCTGCGATGTCGCTCAGCGGGAACGGCAGTCCGCGATCCAGCCCGAAGGCCTTGATGCCGGCGGCAGCGGCAGACGACATGCAGAACCGGCCGTTGTAGTCGATGTTCTTCGTCCGAAGGACGACCCGGGCGAACTTGCCGAGCGCGTACGCCTTCTCGTTGGTCAACCCTCCGCCACCGAGGACGGCGACGGCGTCCCTGCCATGCTCGGACTGCAGCGTGCGGAGCCGGGTGGCGACGAACGACAGCGCCGCGTCCCAGGTCGTCGGCTGGAGCGAGTCGGTTCGGCGGCTGCGGATCAGCGGGGTGGTGAGCCGGTCGGGTGTCGTGAGCAGCTCGGCCGCCGTCCACCCCTTCCGGCACAGTCCACCCCGGTTGCTGCCGCTGGGTCGCGGCTGGATCTCGACGCTGGGACCCAGCCGCGACCTGTCGGGTCGGGTGGACGTGTCAGGTGTCGTCACGCTGGCCCGGACGGCACCGTTCGTCCGCGCCTGGGCCACTTCGCGCAGAGTCATGCCGCACTGCAGGGCACAGTAGGGGCAATGCGTTGCGACACCGGACATGTTGTCGAGCGTGCGCTCGAGCGATTTCGCGCCTGCTTCTTCGATGTTTCTGCGCTGCTAACGAGGTCTCACTACGTGCGTCCCTGCAGCGAAATTCGATCGAGGAAGAGCGCGCGTGACCGACGTCCTCGGGCGCAGCTCGTCGACCCCGAGGGCGGGAACACGAAGCGCCGCGTACCCCGACGGTCACGCCGGGGTACGCGGCGCTTGTTGAAAAATCAGACCGAGGCCTCGGCCAGGCTCGGCATCCGTGCCACCAGGAACTGCCGACGCAGGTAGAACCACCAGGTCACAGCCCCACAGACGGCGTAGAAGACGGCGTACGCGAGGATCGCGGTCGCGAACGAGCCCGTCGACGCGTACGAGCTGCCGTACGCCCGCGCGATGAGGAACCCGCCGAACGCCCCGATCGAGGAGATGATGCCGATCGCCGCACCCGCCTCGGTGAGGGTGTTCTTGACCGCGTTCCGGACTCCCGTCTTCTCCTCACGCTCGCCCTGGGCCCGGAAGATCGCGGGGATCATCCGGTACGTCGAGCCGTTGCCGACTCCCGACGCGGCGAACAGGATCGCGAAGGCCGCCATGAACAGCGCACTGGAATGGACGTCCACGGCGTACAGCAGCAGCAACGCACCCGCCGCCATGGCGATGAACGTCCACAGCGTGACCCGCGCGCCCCCCAGCTTGTCCGAAAGCCACCCGCCCACGGGACGGATGAGGGAACCGAGCATGGCCCCGACGAACGCGTACCTCACCGCGGGCGAGTTGGCGAACTCCGTCGTGGCGATCAGCGGATAGGCGGCCGAGTAGCCGATGAACGACCCGAATGTCCCGATGTAGAGGAACGACATCACCCACGTGTGGCTGCGTTTGCACGCGGCGAGCTGGCCCTTGATCGGAGCCTTCGACACCGTGAGGTTGTCCATCCAGAGCCAGGCACAGATCGCGGCGGCGAGGATCAGCGGCACCCACATGAGGCCGGCGTTCGCGAGGCTCAGGCCACCGCCGATGGCGATCACGAGGGGGACGCCGAACTGCACGGTGCTCGTCCCCAGGTTGCCGCCTGCCGCGTTGAGCCCCAGCCCCAGGCCTTTACTGCGTTCGGGGAAGAAGAACGAGATGTTGGTCATCGAGGACGCGAAGTTGCCGCCCCCGACTCCCGCGGTGGCCGCGATGATCAGGAACATCCAGAACGGCGTGTCCGGATTGCTCACCGCGACCGCGAGGAGCACGGTCGGGATCAGGAGCAGCAGCGCGCTCACCACCGTCCAGTTACGGCCGCCGAACGCAGGGACCGCGAACGTGTACGGGATGCGCAACGTGGAGCCGATGAGGTTCGGGAGCGCCACGAGCCAGAACAGTTGATCGGTCGAGAACTCGAAACCGGCCAGTGGCAGGCTCACGACGACGATGCTCCAGAGCAGCCACACCGAGAAGCCGAGGTGTTCGGCGAAGATCGAGAAGACGAGGTTCCGGGTCGCGACCCTGCGACCGACTCGTTGCCAGAAGATCTCGTCATCAGGCTGCCAGTTGTGGATCCAACGGCCCTTGGTCATCTGGAGGTCGACGGTTGCAGATGTGCGTTCGGCGAAAGTCGTCACGCTTGTCCTCCCTCGAGGGTGGAGGGGCTCCCTGGCCCAGGCAGGGCGCCACTCGTGCCGGAGCGAGGCCCGGCACAGCTGGTGATGTGCGGTCGCGGTTCGCGGACAACCGCCGGTGACGTTAGGAACCAGATGTTTCGGAGCCGTTGACGGAGGAGTCAGCGGGCGTAAAACGCGCCGCACCTTGTCCAGGTGCGGGATTGAGAAAGCCGGGTTTGGTTGACACCCGTGCAGGATGCGTGACCTCGGTCAGCTGCTCGCAGATCGCGGGCCGGTGGACGCGCGGCGGAGCAGCGAGACCGCGAGCTTCGTGATTCGACGGGTCATCCCCGGATTGGCGACCCGTTGCGCCAGATGCCACACCGCCTGGGCACCGAGAAGGTCGATGTCCGTGTGGATCGTGGTCAGCGGCGGCAGGCTGTGCGCGGCCATCTGCATGTCGTCGTACCCGATCACCGAGAAGTCCTCCGGCACGCGGACACCGCGAGCGCGCAGTGCCTCCAACGCACCCAGAGCAGTCGAATCGTTGGAGCAGAACACCGCCGTCGGGGGACGGGGCAGGTCGAGCAACGCTTCCATGGCCGCCCGACCGGCCGGCTGGCTGAGATCGACGGCCTGCTGGACGTAGGAAGCCGGCGGGCGGAGCCGACGCTCGGCCAGCGCACGCCGGTAGCCCGCCAGCCGATCAGCGACGGGACGCAGCTGCGGAAGCCCCACGATCATGGCCGGCGGCGGGTCGAGGTGACCCAGGTCGAGCAGGTGCGAGGTGGCGAGGTAGCCACCGTGTTCGTCCTCGCTGCGGACGCAGTCCACTGGTAGGTCGTCCAGCGAATGATCGACCACGACGCACGGTGTGCCGGCATCGTGCAGCTTGCGGACGTAGTGGGTCTCGAGAAAGCCGAGCACGAGAAGGCCTTGCGCCAGCCGGCGCTGCACGATGAGCGGCAACTGTCCGGCGCGCTCGCCTGTCTCCTCGACCATCTCCAGGCTGAGCGCGATGCCGAGGTTCGCGCAGGCGCGCTGGGCACCGTTCAGAACCTCCATGTAGAAGGGGTTTCCGGGCGAGGGGAAGTGCAGCTGCCGCGCGATCACTCCCGCCGTCGTCAGCGTCCCGACGCTGGTGGACGACGACCTGGGACGTCTCGTGTAACCCAGCTCCTGGGCCGCTGCGACAACCGCTGCCCGAGTCTCCGGGGACGCCGAGCCCTTGTCGGACAACACCCCGGACGCCGTGCCGATGGACACACCGGCCAGCTTGGCCACCTCACGCAAGGTCGGCCGGCGTGGCGCTGCCATGCGTTCGAAACTCCCTCCGACCAGGTTGGCCGCATGGTATCCGGGACTCGTCGACCACCAGGGCGTTCACTCGGCCTCCACGGCAGGTCCAGCTAGTCGACGACCGGCGTCTCCCCGAAGTCGTACAAATCGCGCAGGGCATGGGTGATCTCGACCACCGGCCGCGCCTCTTCGATGTCGCCTCGCCGATAGGCGAGGGCGAAGGCCGGGAACTGCCCCATGATGCTCGGCACCATCGTCGTGAACTTCGCCGGACTCCCCTGCCAGCCGATGCGGTCGAGGGCGAAGAACTCCACGCCGCCCATCCCTTGGAGGGCGCCGTACGTCGCCCAGAGGGCAACCGATTCCGCCTTGAAGCGGTTCGGGTTCGGCCAGCCGGTCTCGGAGACGGTCTGCGGATACCCGGCGATGCGGTGGAACTTCACCACAGCAGCGTCCGGTTCGCGCAGGACCGAACGGTCGGTGAACGTCTGGCCCACGTCGATCATGTAGTCGGAGCCGAAACCCTCGTGGGTCCCCTCGAAGTACGCGTCGTGCCGGTCGATCACGTCCCCTGCGGTGTACGTGTAGCGCTCGAGCGCGTCCATCGTCGACGGTTGCGCCGTGATCCAGTTGCTCGCGCTGATCAGGCTGCGCAGGCCCAGCTCGTCGCGCCAGAAACGTACGGTGTCGGCGTAGAACCCGCGCTGTTTCCAGGTCAGGAACTCACGCTGATCCCGCATCCGACGCTTCATCGGGCTCTCGGTCGGGTGCGCGTCGGAGGTCATCATCCAGGCCTCCTGGACCACGAGCACTCCGTCGTCGGGTGCATCACCTTCCACGCCACTGCCCTCACCCCAAGCCGCCAACGCGGCCGTCGCCGACCCGTAACGCTTCGCGGCCCATGCGCCGAACTCGGCATCGAGGATCGCCAGGTGAGCCGCCGGGATGTTGGTGCGGGTGAACGTCCAGAAGAAGAAGCTGTCTTCGTTCTGGATCTCGACGATCGCGACCGCTGGCTCCGCAGCGAGCGGCTTGCCGGTGTACGGGTTGCGCGTGGTGAGCAGGCCACGGGCCCACGACCGGTGCACGGCCTGGAAGTCCGGATCGAACAGCAGCAAGGCGAACGGATGCTTGTTGCCGATCGTGTCGTACGCCGGGAACCCGTTGCTCGAGCCCAGCTGCACCCACAGCGGGAAGTAGAAGCTCAGGTGGACGTAGATCCCGGCCTTCTTCATGGCCGCGACGAACCGATGGAGCTGGTCGAGATAGCGCGTGTCCACCGTGCCGAGGTCGGCGGCACTGTCGTCGAAGATCGGCCCGTGGATGCGGACCAGGTTGACGCCACGCTTGGCCAGGAAGCGGCCGAGGTAGTCCACCGAGTCCGGGTCCTGGCGGACGATCTCGGGCCCGACGTTCACCGCCCAGAAGCGCACCGGTGTGCCGTCTCCGAGCACGAACTTCCCATTCCGTGTCGTGACGAAGCCTCGCTCCCCCGCCGTCTTCTCGTTCAGGTGCCTCAGGTCGATCGGTGAGCTGCCGAACGCATCCGTCCCTGGCTCGAATGCCGCGAACCCGTCGTTCGCGAGACCGGAGAACTCGCCAGGCTTGTACTTCCCACGCGGCACGAACTGGCCCGGCGTGAGCAGGAACGCGTCGAAGCACGCGGTGAGCGGCTCCCCTGGACCGGCGAGCAGGCGCAGCTCGAACGTATGCCGCCCTGCGGCGAGCCGCACCACGCCCGCGTGGAACCAGTACGCGCCGAGAAAGCGCCGGATGTAGGTTGTGTCGGCGATCCCGAACGTCTCGTCGAGCACCGTCCACTCGTCGTCGTCGAACCGCCAGCGAAACGGCCCGTGGTGCCAGAACTTTCGCACCCACAGGTGGTACTCAGCGTCGGCCGGCACGTCGACGTCGTAGCGGGCGAAGGCCTCGGGCTGGTCGGCACCACGAATGCCGGAGTTGCTGAGCCAGTCACCGCCGGACAGCAGGTGGCGCTCCTCTTCGGTAGGCGAGAACTCCGTCTGCGCTGGGAAGTTGGTCTCCGTCGCCGCTTCACCTTCCCACCAGACATACGGAATGTCCTCACCATCGGGGGCGTCGAGGGAGATCGGCTTGCGCGAGACCACGCTGTAGAGCCCATCCGGCGGCAACGTGAGCGCGACGCGCGCGCCCTGGGGCGCAAGCGTGAGCGTCCGACTGACGTAGCCGTTCCCGTCGAGCGCGTACGCATACCGACCCGCGCTGCGGGGAAGCGTCACCGTGGCGTCGATCCGGCGGACTCCGACCGGGTGGTCGCCGACCGCGAGGATCGTGCCGTCGCCCACCCGCCATCCGTACGCCTGCTCCTCCGTCACCGCCTGGACGAGAATCCGGCCGGACGTGCGCAGCGGCTTCCCGTCCAGCGAGGTGACGACCACGCTGGCGTACTCGTTGCCACACCTCACGACGACGTCGCCCAGGTCGAGCGCACCGAAACCGCCGAGGAACCCGAAGGCCCCCTGCGTGCGCGGGGTCGACAGGCGCACGACCCCTTCACCATAGGACCAGGTGAGCTCACCGGTCGAGCTGCGGATCGTCTGGCTGCTGCGGTCGATCAGGCTGTCCAGATCGGCCGCCCATACCCGTGACGTGTCGGGCGTGAACCGGTTCGAGACCGGCCCGACCAGGAAGCTCCACGGGTCGACCTCCGGTGTCGCGGCCAGGGCTTTCGGGTCTCCCCACGGTCGCGGGATCGACCACGCCACGCCAGAGAGGGCGCCGAGCGCCGCCACGCGACGCACGAACGCACGCCGGTCGAAACCGGGGCCATCGGCCGAGCCGACGTGATGCTCAAACGAGTTCATGAGGTCTTCCAAGCGTCGACGGCAGGAGATGAGAGCGCAATGTTCAATGAAGTTCACACGATTCGGTTTGAAATCCAGATGGTATGCCCTGAATCGGCCGCCGTACACGGGTTGACCATTCCGAAGCCGGACGCATAGTTTCACTGAAACCTTCTGAACAATCGGGTTCTCGGACTCTCTGCCTCCCGCACGTCCACTCGAGCCAGACGTCGTCGACAACCAGCCGGCGGACCGCCGGAAGGGAGCTGCAGCCATGGCCGCCTCGCACCGATCCAGCCTCGAAGCCACACACGGAATGCTCAGTCGCCGCGGACTACTCCGGGCCCTCGCCATCGCGGGGGCCACAGTGACCGGCGGCACCGTCCTGGCCGCATGCCAGGACGATTCCAACTCCGGCGAGGCCGCGGATGTCGTGCTCAAGATCGGCGGAGCGGGCGGCGCCGATCCGTACCCCGTGATGCCATCTGCCGCGAAGCAGAGGACGGACGCCAACGCCAAGGGCTACGCGGCCGCGTTGCGCGGCTGGCTGAAAGACAACCCCGGCGTCCGGCTGACGCACATCAACGTCGACGTGCAGAACCCCGAGGCCCTGGTGGCAGCCATCGGCGGCGGGACCGCGCCCGACCTCTTCATCGGGAACGTCTTGGGGAGCTGGAGCACCGGGAACATCCGCAACGCCTTCGTCCAAGGACTCGCAGCCGACATCACCGAGCTCGCCGACGCGTACGCGTTCGGCCGGAAGCTCAACCCGGTCGTCAAGCCGGCATGGGATTTCTGGAAGATCGACGGCAGGAGGTACGGGCTCCCCTACGAGTACTCCGGTGCGGGCCAGGGCCTGTACTACCGCAAGGACTTCCTCGAGCGCGCAGGCATCGCCGACATCCCGTTCGACCGCACGTGGACCTGGCAGCGGGTACGCGAGATCGCCAAGGCCACCACGTCAGGCGAGCGGAAAGGCATCGCCCTGGTCAACTGGAACTACTGGGCACCGCTCAGTGCCAACGCGCACGGCCTGCTGACGTCCGTGCCGGCGCCCGAGACGAGCTGGAACTGGCGGTCCGACTGGACGACGCACGTCGACATCTGGGTCAGGGCCGTCGAGCTGTTCCGCGGCATGGTGTACGAGGACCAGTCGGTGCGTACGGACATCACGATGGACGACACCCAGGCCAACGACGCCTTCACCCGTGGCGACGTCGGCATGTGGATGGGCAACCCGGCGGCGCTCACCCACAGCCCCAACGATCCCAACGCGCAGAAGTTCGTCTCGCTGAACGGCAAGGCGTACGAAGAGGTCGTGAGCTGGATCCCGGTGCCCTTCGGCGACCTCGGGTACTTCGACGGGTCAGCCCGCTACACCGCCGCGATGATCTCGTTCCGGCCGGACGCCGACGACGACGTGCTGGACAAGGCGGTCAGCCTGCACACCTACATGATGGGACCAGGCCTCACGACCCAGATGAAGGTCATCTACGACGAGACCGGGGACCTGCGTCACGTGTACGGCGGCTACGTGGGCGGCTCGATGATTCCGACCAACACGATGATCCCGATCTTCGCCGAGAGCCTCACCGACCTGCCGGGCAGCCCGGAAGAGGCGTGGGGAAAGTCGATCGTGGAGGCCTACTCGGCCGGTACGAAGCTCGCACCGACGCCGCCGAGGGAGCTCTATTTCCCGGCAGAGAAGAACCCAGGTCCCATGGGGACCGCGTCCGACGACGCCATCAACCGATGGGCGTTCGAGCGCAACGTGCCCGACATCCGAGCCGACATGGCAAAGCTCGAGGACACGATCAACAAGACCTACGAGAGTTTCACGTCCAGCATCGACGACGAGACCTTCGTCCAGGCGGCGCGAAAGTACTACGCCGATCTGGACAGGCTGTGGCAGAAGGAAGCGCCGGAGTTCCACGCCCAGGTGTACGCGCCGTGGTATTCCGACACGGTGTTGCCGGCGCTAGCTTGACGACAGGACCACAGCAGGCAGGCAGATGACGTCCGACAAGCACGCTGCCCCGTTACGCGTCGGCATCGCCGGCGCGCCGAGGGGTGCCCGCTACGTGACCGGGCTTCGAGCCTGCGGTGACAAAGCCCGTCTGCACGCGGTGTACGACCCCAGTTCCGAAGCCAGGAAGCGGTTCGCGGCCGACCACGGCGTCGACGTCGTGTGTACGACATACAGCCAGCTGCTCGACGAGAGCGATCTCGTCATCGTGGCGTCTCCGCAGCAGCATCATGTTCCCCAGGCGGTAGCGGCTCTCGACGCCGGGGTCCACGTGCTCTCCGAGGTACCGGCCGCGTGCTCGATCGAGCAGGCCCAGGAGCTGCTCGCCGCGTACCGGCGCAGCTCAGCCCGCTACATGCTGGCGGAGAACTACTGCTACACCCGGCCGAACCTCGTCGTGGCCGCGATGGCACGTGCCGGCCTGTTCGGCGAGTTGTACTTCGGCGAGGCCGCCTACCTGCACGAGATGAAGGCCTACCACCACGACGCCGAGGGGAAGCCGACGTGGCGGTACTTCTGGCAGGTGGGCCGGGCGGCCCACACCTACCCCACCCACAGCCTTGGCCCGTTGCTGCAATGGTTCGGCGACCGGGTGTCGGCCGTGAGCTGTGCCGGCTCCGGCCGTCACACCGATCCCGAGCACGAGATCGACGACACGGTGGTGCTGCTGTGTCGTACGTCGCGTGGCGCACTGCTCGACGTCCGACTCGACCTGCTCTCCAACCGTCCCCACCTCATGGACTACTACGGCGTCCAGGGCACGGCCGGTGCCTACGAGGCGGCACGTGCGCCCGACCAGACACCTCGTGTGCACGTGGCAGGACGCAGCCCTGCCGGCCAATGGGAACCGCTCGACGCCTACGTCGAGGAGTTCCTCCCGCAGCGGTACCGTCACCCGCCTCGGGGCGCCGGCCATTGGGGTGCTGACGCGTGGCCGGTCCTCGAGTTCGTCCAGGCGATCGTGACGGAGGGCGACGTACCGATCGACGTCCACGCGGCCCTTGACATGTCACTGCCCGGCATCGTCTCGGAGCGTTCGTTCGCCGAGGGTGGCACGTGGGTGCACGTGCCCGATCCACGGACCTGGACCGCGGGGATCGGCGTCGAGCCAGGACGTGAAGCACCACTGGCGTGAGTCGACCGCGGCGAGGTGACGTGATGGATCCCGACAGCCGACCGGCCGCCGCCCGCCAGCTGCACATGCTGTGGCCTGCGAACCGACGACTCGATCCCACCGCACTTCGGGTTCCTCGCGGCTACCTCCTGCGAGAAGGGCGCACCGACGTCGTGGGTGCGTTCCGCGAGCTGATGGCGCGCGTCGACCTGGGGACCTGGGACGACGACCACCTCGCCAGGGTGCGTGAGACCCTGGTCGACCGCGGCTGGCACGTCGTCATCCACCAGCCGAGCGGCAAGCTGGTCGCGACCGGGATGGCGCAGCGCAACCCGATCGACGGCCTCTATCCCGACGGCTACGAGGTCGGGTGGATCGCCGCCGACCCGAGACACTCCGGCCGCGGGCTCGGCCGCCTCGTCACGGCTGCGGCCTTGCAGCGACTCCTCGACACCGCACGGATGTGCATCTACCTACGAACCGACGACTTCCGCCTCGCCGCCGTCAAGACGTATCTGACGCTGGGGTTCGTCCCGCACCTCTACATGCCGGACATGCACCGCCGGTGGGCGGCTGTCTGCAACCAGCTGAGCTGGCCCTTCACACCGCAGGCCTGGCCAGGTCGTGGGGACAGCTGACTCGACCGTCCTCAGCCAGGTCCCGGACCAGCAGGATTCGAGCTTCCCGACCGCTACGGTCGCCGCCCGGTGGCGAGGTAGCCGAGCAGATCCTGTCGGGTGAGCACGCCGACCGGCTTCCCGTCGTCCAGCACGAGCAAGGCGTCCTGGGACTCGAGCACCTCCACCGCCTTCGACACCGGTTCTCCGGCACCGAGCGACGGCAGCGGCGGCGACATGTGCTGCTCCACCCGGTCGGCGAGCTTGGCCCGACCCGAGAACAACGCCTCCAGCAGGTCTCGCTCGTGGACGGCACCAGCGACCTCTGCGGCCATCACCGGTGGTTCTGCCCGCACGACCGGCATCTGCGAAACGGCGTACTCCTGCAGGATGTCGATGGCCTCGGCGATCGTCTCGTTCGGATGGGTATGGACGAGCGACGGTATGTCGCCACGCTTGCGTCGCAGGACCTCGCCGACCGTTTCGGCACCTTCGCTCCGCAGGAATCCGTAGTGCGCGAGCCAGGCGTCGTCGAACACCTTCGACAGGTACCCGCGTCCACCGTCCGGCAAGATCACCACGACCACGGCGTCGGGACCCGCCTCTCGCGCGACCTCGGCCGCGGCCACCACCGCCATCCCCGAGGAACCACCCACGAGCAGCGCCTCCTCGCGGGCCAGCCGCCGCGTCATCGCGAAGGAGTCGTGGTCTGACACAGCGATCACGCGGTCGCAGACCGTCGGGTCGTACGTCGAAGGCCAGAAGTCCTCACCCACACCTTCGACGAGATAGGGCCGTCCGGTACCACCGGAGTACACCGAGCCTTCCGGATCGGCACCCACGACCTGGACGCGTCCACCGGACACCTCCTTGAGATAGCGGCCGGCCCCGCTGATCGTGCCGCCGGTGCCGATGCCCGCGACGAAGTGAGTGATCCGACCCTCGGTCTGCTCCCAGATCTCAGGGCCGGTCTGCTCGTAGTGCGAGAGCGGGTTGTTGACGTTGGCGTACTGGTCCGGCTTCCATGCGTCCTTGATCTCCTCCACCAACCGGTCGGAGACCGAGTAGTACGAGTCCGGATGGTCCGGCGGCACAGCGGTCGGGCAGACGACGACCTCCGCGCCGTACGCCTTCAGCACGTTGCGCTTGTCCTCGCTCACCTTGTCCGGGCAGACGAAGACGCAGCGATAGCCCTTGGCCTGTGCGACGATCGCGAGCCCCACTCCGGTGTTCCCGCTCGTGGGCTCCACGATCGTCCCACCGGGTCGCAGCTTCCCTTCGCGTTCGGCGGCCTCCACCATGCGAAGCGCAATGCGATCTTTCACGCTTCCGCCCGGGTTGAGGTACTCCACCTTGGCGAGCAGGAGGCCCGGCACATTCTCCGCACACCGGGTCAACCGAACCAATGGCGTATTTCCCACCAAGGACAGCAGGGATTCGTGGTACCGCACGGAAGCACTCTAAGCCTCTCGCAACCACCCGGCCTGCTTGCGGTTGACAAGAGTAGGTGGGAGGTATCCGGCCAAGGCAGTACATCGTTGCCGTCCGGAGGTTTCACACCGCCCATGCCACGGCGCCGCCAGCACTGATCGCGGAATGCCAGGCCTGAGGCGGTTCGTTGAGCGACCAGGGGGGCACCAGATGTGCTAGGCGGAGTGACCCGACCCGGCGATCCTCGAAAAGCGCGAGGAGTCGTAACCCGGCCGACCAAATCCCCGACCGGTCATAGAGAGGACCGGGATCCTCCCGGGCCCGTCCCGGACGGTCACACCGCCACCATGGGGGAGGAACCAGCCGGACCGACGATCTTTCGACGGTGTGGAGGTTTGCGTGATCAGCGCTCGAACCGTGCGCAAACTGGCGACCGCTGCGGCGGTCGGCGGCGGAGGCGCAGGACTCATCGGTGGCGCCCTGATCGCCGTCCTCGTCGCGGAGGCACTTCTTGCCAAGCGGACGATCGGTGAGCCGGTCGGTACGGCGCCGGTCGCTGACGGACGGTACGGTGACGGTTCCGGACCGCCGATCTCGTTCGCGGTGCTCGGCGATTCGACGGCCTGCGGCCTGGGCGTCGACAGTCCGGACGAGACCCCGGGCGCGCTGCTCGCGAACGGTCTCGCGGCACTGTCGGGACGTCCGGTCGACTTGCGTGTCGTGGCGGTCTCCGGCGCAGAGACCCAGGACCTCGACCGGCAGATCACCCAGGCCCTCGAGGTCAACCCCGACGTCGCCCTCATCATCATCGGCGCCAACGACGTCACCCACCGCACGCTGCCGTCGGAGTCGGTTCGTCTTCTCGTCAAAGGCGTACGCCGGCTGCGGGACGCCGGGTGCGAAGTCGTCGTCGGCACCTGCCCCGACCTCGGAACCGTCGAGCCGCTCGCCTTCCCGCTACGCCAGATCGCACGGCGTTGGAGCCAGCGTCTTGCGACAGCTCAGACGATCGCGTGTGTCGAGGCCGGGGCACGTACGGTGTCCCTCGGGTCGTTGCTGGGCCCGGAGTTCGCCGCCGCGCCACGCGTGCTGTTCGGCCCCGACCGGTTCCACCCGTCGGCCACGGGGTACGCCAGCGCCGCAGTGGCCTTGTTGCCGTCCATCGCGGCGGCACTCGGGTACTGGCCTGAGGAAGAGGACGAGGCCGCGCTTCGCGACGGGCAGATCCTGCCGATCTCGTTCGCCGCGGTGCGAGCAGCACAAGCGCCGGGAGCGGAAGTGGAGCCCACCGAGGTTGCCGGCGCGGAGTCGGGTCCGCGTGGCCGGTGGGCGTTGCTCCGGCATCGTCGGCGAGAATCGCCCGGCATCCTGCCGGCCGAGCACCAGCTCCGCACCGCCAGCTAGGAACGTCGCGAGTACGACGGCGCCACGAGCAAGGGTGCGGCCCGGTGGCCAAGCCGGGCGGGGGCAGAACAGCCGGCCACCGGGCCGCAGACCAGGGGCCGTCCGTCACGCCGAACGGCTCTGCTGCGCAGCGGAGAGTGGTACGCAAGGTGCTCACCGTGTCGGACCGGTGAGCTCGTGCCCGCGGTAGCGGCCGTACCACAGCGGTCGGTAGCAGCGCCAGCGCTCCGGAAGAAGTCCATCCGGTGCGATGCGCTCGATCCGTTGCCGCGCCTTGAGGTAGAAGCCCACGTCACCAGAGCGGGTGCGCGGGGCCAGCCACTCGGCCGGGCCGCCCTGCATGACCTCGATCGACG
This sequence comes from Actinopolymorphaceae bacterium, assembly GCA_036564245.1. Classification (GTDB taxonomy): domain Bacteria; phylum Actinomycetota; class Actinomycetes; order Propionibacteriales; family Actinopolymorphaceae; genus Thermasporomyces. Next base: position 71,599 of record DATCKU010000011.1, on the reverse strand, counting down.
GGAACACGGTGACGTGCGGAAACAGGCTGGCCAGGAATCGCTCCATCTCGCTGAGTGAATCCCGGCCCACGACGTACCGGAAGCTGGTCGCCAAGCCAGCCTCACGCGCTCGCGCCAGCACCTGCGATGCCTGCTGTGGCTGCAGGCTCGGCATTCCCGACGTTGCGCGATCCGGGCCCGCCGCGCTGCCGACCGCAAGGACCAGAAGGAACGGGGCGACGTCGGCGGCGATCTGCTCGAACGCCTCGCCCGACCGCACCACCGACGACAGCAACCCGATGCGGGTCTTGCTCATGCCACGCTCGTTCAGGATCTGCCGCAGCGTGCGGAGGGACTCCAAGGCCGCGGTCTCCGAACCAAGGCTTCCGACACCCGTGCACCCGGTGGAGACCGTGACCTCCTGCAGATCCGTCAACGACCCTCGCGGAGCCTTCCGGGCGAGCTCGGCTGCCAGCCCGTCGAGCACCCGGTTGAGCACGTCCGCCGTGCTCGCGGACACCCCGACCGCAGTGCCGTTGCCGCCAGCGTGCGGGATTGCGTTCAGCGTCGCCGCCAGCCAGCGACCATGATGCTGGCAACGCAGGTACGCCGGTACCGCGTCGTCCGGGCACACCTGCCCCACGTCTGCCACCGGGCAGCCGTCGACTTCGAGGTAGCGGTCATCGCGCAACACGAAGGGCGACGTCTCTCGACCCGACGGCACCACGACCAGGAAGTCGCACCGCGGCACGCCGATGGACGTGACCTCCATCCGCATCCTGCCGCCGAGCCGGGTGCCGACCCCGTGCACGTTCAACGCCAGCAGCACAACTTCCGACAACGGCGTCGTGTCATCCGTGAGCGACAGCCACCGCTCGACCGTCTTCGTCGACATCATCGTGCTCGCGCTCCCTCAGCCGCCAGGAGCTCGCTGACGACAGCGACCGCGCCCTCGACATCGTCGGCCAAACGCGCACCGAACGCGTCACAGAACGCCAACGAGTCGTCCTCGCCCGGTGCGCAAGTCACGATGACTGCCCCACGCATGGGCGTGGACCGCGGATAGATCCACAGCCGATCCAGCCCTTGCGGGTCATCCGTGGCCGAGACCAGGTATCCACGAGCGACAAGCGCGGACCGCAGGTCGGCAAGCATTTCCGACCGCCGTTCCACATGAGCCCGGACGCGTTCCAGCTGCAGGAGTACCGGTTGCGACAGCATCGGTTGTGACGGCAACGGCTGCGACGGCTCGCGCGGTGCGATGTCCGACCACTGTCTACCGTCAGGCTGGCGTGAGCGACCGCCGAACCGCCTGCGGTGCGACGCCCTCCGTCCGATGCTCACTGCACCACCCTTCACTGGCTGGCCAGGATCCGCGTCACTCTGCTCATGCGACGGATCACCTTCTGGTGCCCAGACCGGAGGCCGGGTAACCAACCGTGGGGTCGGTTACACCAGTTGACGCACCTGCTCCGAGCTGGACTTCGTGACCCTAGGTGACGACGCGTTTCGCTTTCGTTGATCCTTAACGCCTGAGTTTGGCGTACGTCACGTGCAAATGCAAGAAATCTTGCACGATCCGCTGCGCGTTCCGATGCATACGCATCTGCACGGGCTTCTGCATGGTAATCTGCACGTGCATTTCGTTGGACAGTGGTGCACGGGCGGCAGGAGACGGCATCGAGCCCACGTCGCCTCCGCCTGGTGCCGCAGACAGGCAGGAGTCAACTGATGCAACTCAAGGACGGATCGATCGACCCGACGACCCTCAAGGACGCCAACCTGGTGTGGCGCAAGAGCCGGCACAGCAACCCGAGCGGGAACTGCGTCGAGGTCGCGGCGTTGGGGAACGGCATGATCGCCATGCGCAACTCGCGACACGTCGACGGTCCGGTGCTGGTCTACACGGTTGCCGAGGTCGCGGCATTCGTCGCTGGCGCCAAGGACGGGGAATTCGACGATCTACTAAGCTGAGCCGCGCCAACGGATCTTCAGAAGTAGCCGATTAAAGGGCAAGATTGACAGGTACTGTCGATCACGCCTGGAGTGAGGCCGATGAACACGGCGAGACCCGCCAGTGACCCCGCGAGTTCGACCCCCGGTCCCATCGACCGTTCCCCGGCCGCCGGCCCGACCGTGCTCCGCATGGTTCTCGGCGCACGGTTGCGCCGGCTCCGAGAAGCCAAGGGCATCACTCGCGAGGCAGCCGGTGAGACCATTCGCGCCTCCGGCGCGAAGATCAGTCGGCTCGAGCTTGGTCGGGTGGGCTTCAAGGAACGCGACATCGCCGATCTGCTCGCGCTCTACGGCGTGGAGGATCCCGGGGAGCGGGAGACCTTTCTGTCACTGGCCAGGCAAGCGAATGCGCGCGGCTGGTGGCAGCAGTACGGCGACCTGCTGCCGAGCTGGTTCGAGACCTACCTCGGCCTCGAGCAGTCGGCGTCGCTCATCAGGGGGTACGAGCCGCAGTTCGTCCCCGGCCTGCTCCAGACCGAAGACTACGCGCGAGAGGTCATCCTCCTCGCCCATCACGGGGAGCGTGCCGACGACATCAGCCGACGAGTCGCGCTGCGGATGCGTCGGCAGGAAGCGCTCACCCGCGAAGAGCCGCTCACGCTGTGGGCTGTGATCGACGAGGCGGCGCTGCGCCGCCCGATCGGCGGAACATCCGTGTTGCGGGCGCAGCTGGAGCACCTGATCAAGCTGGTCCAGTGGCCGAACATCACCGTGCAGGTGCTGCCGTACGAAGTCGGCGGACATGCGGCTGCCGGCGGTCCGTTCACGATTCTCCGGTTCCAGGAGCCGGACCTGCCCGACATCGTGTATCTCGAGCAGCTGACAAGTGCGCTGTATCTCGAGAAGCGTTCGGACGTCGAGCAGTACCTTCTGGTGATGGACCGGCTCAGCGTGCAGGCGGCACCGCCTGACGAGACGCCGGACCGGCTGCGCGCGATTCTCGCCGACCTTTGACCTGTGAATCAGTCCGCCGGTCTTGACGGCGTTCCTGTCGGCAAGACCGGCGGACTGCTTTCTCAGGCTTGGTTTGCCGTCACGGCTTCCTCGCCACGGCGCCGTACGCGGAGATCGGTCGGGTCTCCCCCAGGTCAGGGTCGACTCGCCACTGGGTGATCGGCACGAAGCCGGGCTCCACCATCTCGAGCCCTTCGAACACCGCACGGATCTCGTCCTGCGTGCGTGGGTAGTACGGCACGCCACCGGTCTTGGCGTACTCCTCACACAACCGCACGTATGCCTCGCTGTCGGTCGTGCCGTCCCACAGGATGAGGTAGCTCCCCGAGGGGACGGCCTCCATCATCGTGGAGACGATCCGCCGCATGTCGTCGTACGTGCGCGCGTGACCGAGCACGCCCATGAACATGACGGCGATCGGCTTGGTGAAGTCCAGGACGTTGCGGGCGTCCATGATGATCTGCTTGGGCTCGTGGAAGTCGCAGTCGACGTAGGTGGTGACGCCCTCGTTGGTCGTGTTGACGAGCAGCGCCCGGGCGTGTGCAAGGACCAGCGGGTCGTTGTCCACGTAGACGACCTTCGAGTCCGGTGCCACACTCTGGGCCACCTCATGGGTGTTCTGCATGGTGGGCAGACCGGTGCCGATGTCGAGGAACTGCCGGATGCCGCACTCCCCTGCCACGAACCGCACGGCGCGAATCAGGAACTGCCGAGACTGCACGGCCATGGTGGCGATGTCCGGGTCGATCTGCAGGCATGCATCCCCGATCTGCTGATCGATCTCGTAGTTGTCCTTGCCGCCCATCCAGTAGTTCCAGATCCGGGCCGAGTGCGGGATGTCGGTGCGGATTTTCGGGCCCTGGTTCTCGGACATGGCAGTGCTCCTCGTCAAGCGTCGGGGCGAGGTAGACCAGGTGGGCAGGGTTACCCCGCACATGTGGCTAATGATCAACGCTGCGCTGCGTGAAGAATACAAGACTCCGCGCTGCCAATGTTGGCGCCCTTCGTCCTTTTTACACCGATATTCCCGGGCCCATCGGCACGACGACGATTTCGCAGAGTGACGGCCCTGTGGCGCTGCCAACCGAGGCCGTGATGGCTACCACTACGAGCGCTGGAACCCGGCTCGGCCTGGCGTCGGAATGCTGCCGGTCGCCTGTGGTGTTTGTGCCGGCAGATGGTTTCGATCGTTCAAGGAGACACGTGATGAGTTCGTACGACGGACCGACCGGCACGCCCACGGACAGCCCGTGGGACTGGGTGAACGCCCACACCAAGGAGTACGTCGAGTCCAACGGAGCCAAGGGTCACATCTGGCAGAACGTACCGACCCTGCTCATCACCACGAAGGGACGCCGGACCGGCCGAGCGAGGCGTACTCCTCTGATCTACGGCCGAGACGGCGACAACTATCTTGTCGTCGCCTCCAAAGGCGGCTCAGACACCCATCCGGAGTGGTTTCTCAACCTGACCGCACATCCGCACGTCGAGCTGCAGGTCGGCGCCGAGAGACTGCGTGCCCGGGCTCGCGTGGCGACACCGGCCGAGAAGCCACGCCTGTGGTCGATCATGACGAAGATCTGGCCCGACTACGACAACTACCAGAAGTCGACGACTCGCGAGATCCCGGTCGTCGTGCTCGAGCCGCTCGCCGCCTGATCCTGCGGCCACGCTTTCTCGACCCGCGTTCGTCGAACGCGCCACGTCCACCAGGACTCCGCCGACCGGCCTGGGGACACAAGACGGCGGGCGTGCGCGAGAGATTCCTCCTGCGCACGCCCGCCGCGTTATGTAAGGCCCAACGGTACGTCGAGGTCAGCCGCCTGGCCTCGCTCGATCAGTGACCGTGACCGTGGCCGGCCCCAGCCGCTGCCGGCTCCGGCTCCTCGGGCTTGTCCACGACCAGGGTCTCGGTCGTGAGCAGCATGCCCGCGATCGAGGCCGCGTTGGCGAGCGCCGACCGGGTCACCTTCACCGGGTCGATGACACCCTGCGCCGCCAGGTCGCCGTACTCCCCGGTCGCCGCGTTGTAGCCCTTGCCCTTGCCTTGCTCGCGGACCTTCTCCACGACGACGTAGCCCTGCGCGCCGGCGTTCTCCGCGATCCAGCGCAGCGGCTCTACGACGGCGTGGCGGACCAGGTCGACACCGACCTTCTCGTCGCCTTCGGCCGTGACCTTGTCCAGCGCCGAGGCCGCGTGCACCAGGGCCGCGCCACCACCGGTGACGATGCCCTCCTCGATCGCGGCACGGGTCGCGGACACGGCGTCCTCGATCCGGTGCTTCTTCTCCTTGAGCTCCACCTCGGTCGCCGCACCGACCTTGATCACGCAGACGCCACCGGCGAGCTTCGCGAGCCGCTCCTGCAGCTTCTCGCGATCCCAGTCGGAGTCGGTCTCCTCGATCTCCTTCCGGATCTGGGCGACACGCGCGGCGACGTCCTCCGGCGAACCGCCACCGTCGACGATCGTCGTGTCGTCCTTCGTGACGACCACGCGGCGCGCCGTGCCGAGCACGTCGAGACCCACCTGGTCGAGCTTGAGGCCCACGTCGGGCGAGACGACCGTGGCGCCGGTGAGCTTGGCCATGTCCTCGAGCATCGCCTTCCGTCGGTCACCGAACCCGGGCGCCTTCACGGCCACCGAGTTGAAGATGCCGCGGATCTTGTTCACGACGAGGGTGGCGAGCGCCTCGCCCTCGACGTCCTCGGCGATGATCACAAGCGGCTTGTTCGCCTGGACGACCTTCTCCAGCAGCGGCAGCAGGTCGGCCATCGCGGAGATCTTGCCCTGGTTGATCAGGATGTAGGGATCTTCGAGGACGGCCTCCTGGCGCTCGGCGTCGGTCACGAAGTTCGGGGAGATGAACCCCTTGTCGAACTGCATGCCCTCGGTCAGCTCGAGCTCGGTGCCGAGGGTGTTGGACTCCTCGACCGTGATCACGCCGTCCTTGCCGACCTTGTCGAACGCCTCGGCGATCAGCTCGCCGATCGCGGCGTCCTGGGCCGAGATCGACGCGACGTGCGCCATCTCGTCCTTGGTGTCGACCGACTTCGCGTTGTTCAACAGCTCGGCGTTGACCGCCTCGACCGCCTTGTCGATCCCTCGCTTCAGCGCCATCGGGTTCGCACCCGCGGCGACCGAGCGCAAACCGAGATGCACCATCGCCTGCGCGAGCACGGTCGCGGTCGTCGTGCCGTCACCGGCGATGTCGTTGGTCTTGGTGGCCACCTCCTTGACGAGCTGGGCGCCAAGGTTCTCGAACGGGTCCTCGAGCTCGACTTCGCGGGCGACGGTCACGCCGTCGTTGGTGATCGTGGGCGCGCCCCACTTCTTGTCGATCACGACGTTGCGCCCGCGCGGACCCAACGTCACTTTGACGGTGTTCGCGAGAGCATCGACGCCGCGCTCGAGTGCGCGTCTGGCGTTCTCGTCGAACTCCAAGATCTTCGGCATTGTGCGTACGTCCTTCCACGGCACCGCCCCGGCGCCCCAGTGACATCCGGGCCGCCGGGGCGGTGCCTTCGTCAGGTCATGGAAATCTCACTGGTCTGTCGCCGGCCGACGGCCGGCACTGGCTCACTTCTCGACGATCGCGAGGACGTCGCGCGCGGAGAGGATCAGGAACTCCTCGCCGCTGTACTTCACCTCGGTGCCGCCGTACTTGCTGAAGATCACCTTGTCGCCGACCTTGACGTCGAGCGGGATCCGCTTGCCGTTGTCGTCGACGCGACCAGGCCCGACCGCGAGGACCTCACCCTCCTGGGGCTTCTCCTTCGCGGTGTCGGGAATCACGAGCCCGGACGCCGTCGTCTCCTCAGCTTCTAGAGTCTTGACGACGATCCGGTCCTCGAGTGGCTTTATGGAGACCGACACTTGTTGACCTCCCCCTTCACGGGATGTCACGGGTGAACGTGCTTGTCTGTCGCGACTCGAGCGTGCCGTCGTCGCGGGTGCCGGACGCCTTGTCGCTGGGCCTTGGCACCTTAAGGTCGAGAGTGCCAACACCGAATTTATGCGGTCGGTTAGCACTCGGTCAACCCGAGTGCCAGACGCCTGGGGCGTGTCGCCAGATGTCGGGCGAGCCCGACGTTTCGGTCTCGCGAACCCGCCCCGGCCTCACCACAAGTCGGCCGCGAGCCGTAAACCGCCTGGTCAACGCAGGGTTCGGAGGGAGCCGCCGGCGTGGATCTGCAGACGTTTCGCGAGCTGCTCACGCCGGCCGGAGCTGCCCTGCTCGCCGAGGCATGCCAGGCGTACGACGACGCGTCGGCTGTCACACTCGCCACACGGCTCCGACGCCACCATCCTGCCGATCTCGTCGCCGCCGCGCTCACGCAGGCCGCTCTACGACGGAGGGCGACGGCCAAGTGGGGAGACGACGCGGCCCGGATGTACTTCACACGCGACGGTCTGGAACAGGCGACCACCCGTGAGGTCGCGACGTACCGTGCGCATCGCATCGCCGCCCATCTCACCACGTCCGCACCGGCGACTGATCGGGCCGCCACCGGCGTCCTCGACCTGTGCTGCGGCATCGGCGGCGACCTTATCGCGTTCGCCGCGGCTCGGGAGGGTGCCGGCGGCGAGCGCACGACGCACGCGTTCGCCCTCGAGGGACCGATCGTCGGTGTCGATCGCGATCCGCTGACCGTGGAGATCGCCCGGGCGAACCTCGCCGCGTTCGGCCTTTCCGCCCGAGCCACCGTGGAGGTCGCCGACGCCACCCGCGTGGAGCGGACGTCGTACGCGGTGACCTTCGCCGACCCGGCCAGGCGTACGACGAACCGGAGGGTCTTCGACCCCGCCGACTACTCACCGCCCTGGTCGTTCGTCGAGGAGCTGCTTGCCGGCACGGCATGCGTCAAGACGGCGCCGATCATCGGGCACGAGCTGGTTCCGGACGCCGTGGAAGCAGAGTGGATCAGCGTGGCCGGCGAGGTGAAGGAAGCCGCCCTGTGGTCGGGCGAACTCCGCTCGACCAGCGCATCCGGTGAACCCGTTCGTCGCCGGGCCACCATCCTGGAGTCCGAGAAGTCCGGCCCATGGACAACACCGCGCCGGGTCAGCGTGACCGACGCCGACGATCCGGGAGAGGTCCCGGTGTGCGGTGTCGCACCGTACCTCTATGAACCGGACCCTGCCGTGATCCGTGCGGGGCTCGTGGGCGCGGTCGCCGCGGAGGTCTCGGGAGGGCTCGTGTCGCCCGGCATCGCCTACGTCACCGCCGAACGTCTCGTGGGCACGCCGCTTGCCACCGCGTACCAGGTGCTCGACGTGCTTGCGTACGACGTCAAGGCACTTCGTCGCGCGCTTCGCGACCACGACATCGGCCAGTTGACGATCAAGAAGCGAGGCGTGGAACTCGACCCACCGGTGCTCCGGAAACGCTTGGCGCCGCGCGGATCCCGACCTGGCACGGTGATCGTCACCAAGCAGGGACAACGTGCCGTCGCGTTGCTCGTGGAGCCGTGTGGGCGAGGGCGGTTTCCTGAGACGGATGACGACGCGTAGCCCACTCGCCGGATCCGCATCGCCCGACCACGTGGCAGGATCGCTACGAACTGATCCAGGTCGGTGGCACGATCGCCGTGCCCCCGACACAAGGCCGCACGACAGGCCTGACCCAAGGCCAGACGAAGGGTACGTCGACATGGCGAAGGAAGAAATCCGTACTGACAAGGCACCAAAGCCGGCGGGCGCGTACTCGCAGGGCGTCGTCGCGAACGGATTCCTCTACACGGCAGGCTTCGGCGGGATCGACCCCGCGACCGGAAAGGTCGTCGAGGGCGGGGTCGGTGCGCAGACCGCACAGGTGATGCGCAACATCCAAGCCGTACTGGCCGAACGCGGGCTCACCTTCGCCGACGTGGTGAAGACCACGGTGCACCTTGCGAATCTCGACGACTTCGACGAGTTCAACCGGGTGTACGAGTCGTTCCTGGAAAAGCCGTACCCTGCACGTACCACGGTCGGCTCGGCATTGAAGGGAATCCTCGTCGAGATCGACGTCGTGGCTGCCCTCCGCTGAGCACGGTCGTTCGTTCACAATGACCAGGCGCGGCGGGTGCGCGCTCACCGCGCTTAGGGCCGACGCCTTCCTCGGCGGGACAGCACTCGCCTCGCCTGGTCATTGGGCGTCGTCGACGCGCGCAGGCAGCCATCTGAGTGCGTCATTACGGCGAGCGCGGGCATCCACTGTCTGCGGGGAAACCGTCGACGTCCACCGGCAGCCGGCCGCGCCCGACTTCCTTCCCGGTCAGGACGTCGACCAACGCGCGGAACGCGCCCGGAGTCGACCCGTAGAGTGCGATGCGCGCCTTCGTCGCCTCGCTCGCTCCCAAGGCGTACGGCGTGTCGAGAGCGACCACGACGTCACCAGTCCCACCCGAGGACCGCACCAGGCGTACGACGTCGCCGGCACCGCTGCGTGGCCCTTCGTCTGCTGACGCGCGTCGAACGACCTCGAGTCCGGCGGAACGCGCCGCGTGCGCGAACCGCTCCCGATCCGCCTCGTCGCCCCCGATCACCTGGACCTTCGACCCGACGAGCCGGCCCCGACAAGGCCCGGAGACAACCGTGAGACCACGCAGCGAGGCGGCATACGACACCTGGGCCGAATCCCGTGACTCGTTGCCCAGACGCGCTCGGCGTGCCGCGACGTGCAGCATGAGGGCGACCGACCGCGTAGCCGCCTCGTCCAGCCGGTCCTGCGTCAGCTCGTTCGTCCGAACGGCCTGGACGATGGCCGCATGCAAGGCACCCACGTCAGCCGGCAACAGCAACAGGTCGGCTCCCGCGCGTAGGGCGCGAACTCCAGCGCCCGCGCTGCCATACTTCTCGGCCACTCCCGCCATGTTGAGCGCATCTGTGACGACAACCCCAGAGAAGCTGAGGCGTTTGCGCAGCACTCCGTCGATGACCTTCTTCGACACAGTGGCGGGCACCCCTGGGTCGATCGCCCTCGTGTCGATGTGGGCCGTCATCACGGCGGGAGTTCCTGCGCTGACCGCCGATCGGAACGGCACCAGGTCACGCCGCTGCAGCCGCTCCAGGTCGGCCTCCTGCACGGGAAGGCTCACATGGCTGTCCGACGTCACGCTGCCGTGACCAGGAAAGTGCTTGACGACGGGGACGATCCCGGCATCGGCGTAGCCGCGGATCGACGCTTCGACGGTGGACGCCACCAGCCTGGGATCGCTGCTCGCCGAGCGGCTTCCGATCGTCGGATCGCTCGGACCGATCGTCACGTCGGCGACCGGCGCGAACACCATCGTGAAGCCCAGCTCGCGCAGCTCCGTCCCGCTCGCCCGCGCCACCGACCGGGTGAGCTTGGGGTCCCGCGCCGCTCCGAGCGTCATGTACGACGGGAACTCCGTGAGCGGCGACCTGATCCGTGCCACCCGACCGCCTTCCTGGTCGACTCCGACGACCAGCGGCCAGGTTCTCCCCTGCTCGCGAGCCTCGTCCTGCAAGCCACGTATCAGGTCACGCACCTGACCAGGCGACGAGACGTTCCAGCCCATCACGATCACACCGCCGACGTGGTAGCGATCGACCAGCTCCCGTGGCGGGGTCGTGCCCTCGAACCCGGCGACGATCACCTGCCCGGCCTTCTCTGCCAGGCTCAGTCCGGCGACGATTCGCCTGGCTCGTCGCCATTCGGCTTCCGACCACGGAGGGGCCGGCCCCGTGGGCCCTCCTTGCGTCGGTGTGGTCGTCCGGCCCCCGGCCGGACTGGTCGAATCACCGCTCGGCTCCGGGTCGCCGGTCTTCGATGCGCTGCCGTGCGAGGGCGATTCAGGCATGGGAGCTTCCTTACCGTGAGGAGCGGTGCCGCTGCCACACGCGACAGATAGTGCCAGAGCAAACACGAAGAGCAAGAAGCGGAGGCGTTCGGACACGCCAGTGGAGGATGTGCGATGCGAGCTCCTGGCAGCCGGCACGCCGGCCATGCTGCCAAACCGACAGTGACCACGCTAGAGGTCAGATCACCATCCGCTACGTACGACCCCACCCGGCGGACCGGTTTCTCCCAATGCCCGGTTTTGCCCAACGGCTTCAGGAGAAACCCGAAAGGTGCTAGACCAGACCATCACAAGTCGACCCGTTCCGACCATTCGAGGCATGGGTCCGGACCAGGCCGGCGGTCCACCGTCCCAGCCGTCCATGGACTCGACATGACGGATCACCCAGCAGCGGAAGAGATCGACGTCGCGGTAGCTCGTGAGCTGTGGCGTGCCGGCGACGTGTTCGTCGACGTTCGTACCGCCGAGGAATACGCCGCTGGACACATTACGGGCGCGACCAACATCCCGCTCGACCAGCTGGCCTTCCGGCTCGACGATCTGCCAGCCGGTCAGATCGTCACCGTGTGCTCCATGGGCAACCGCTCACGTCTGGGTGCCGAGCGCCTTACGCGGTTGGGGCGGACGGCGTTCTCCCTGCGCGGAGGGACGAAGGCGTGGGCTGCGGCAGGCCTTCCGATCACGACCGGAACCGAGCCGGGAGAACGTCGGCGCCGGCGCGGCTGGCGCTTCTGGCGACACTGACCTCCCACCACCCGTACCGGTGTCGCGTGGCACGACCGCTCCGGCCGGTCGCTAGGTTGAAGGTGCACATGCCAAAGGAGGGTCATGCCCGACGAACCGCTGGTGCTCGGCATCGAGACGTCCTGCGACGAGACCGGAGTCGGACTCGTCGCAGGGAACACCCTGCTCGCCAACGTGATCGCGTCGAGCCTGGACGAGCATGCGCGATTCGGCGGCGTCGTACCCGAGGTGGCGAGCAGGGCCCACCTCGAGGCCATGGTGCCGGTGCTGGAGCAGGCGGCCCAACAAGCCGGGATACGCCTCGCAGACGTCGACGCGATCGCCGTCACCAGCGGACCGGGACTGGCCGGGGCTCTGCTCGTCGGTGTGGCCTCGGCCAAGGCGCTCGCCCTCGGGCTCGACCTTCCCCTCTACGGCGTCAACCACCTGGCGGCCCACGTGGCGGTCGACACGCTCGAGCACGGCCCGCTCCCCCAGCCCTGCGTTGCCTTGCTGGTGTCGGGCGGGCATTCCTCACTGCTCCTGGTGGAGGACGTCGGCAGCGCGATCACTCCGCTCGGCGCGAGCATCGACGACGCCGCGGGCGAGGCGTTCGACAAGGTCGCTCGCCTGCTCGGACTGCCGTTCCCCGGCGGGCCTTACATCGATCGCGAAGCACGGTCCGGGAATCCGGCGTACGTCACGTTTCCACGCGGCCTCACCAGTCCTCGCGACCTCGAACGGCATCGGTTCGACTTCTCGTTCTCCGGCCTGAAGACCGCCGTGGCGCGCTGGGTGGAAACTCGCGAGCGGGAAGGGCAGCCGGTGCCGGTTGCCGACGTCGCGGCATCGTTCCAAGAGGCGGTGTGCGACGTGCTGAGCCGCAAGGCGGTCGACGCGTGTCGTACGCACGGGGTACGGGATCTGCTGATCGGCGGCGGTGTGGCAGCGAACTCCCGGCTGCGTGCGATGACCGAGGAGCGCTGTGCCGAAGCCGGTATCCGACTACGCGTGCCCCGACCCGGGCTGTGCACCGACAACGGGGCCATGGTGGCAGCGCTCGGGGCGCACCTCGTCGCGCAAGGCCGCGCTCCGTCGAGTCTGGATCTCCCAGCCGACACGGCGCTTCCAGTCACCACGGTCGCCGTGTGAGCCGCTCGGTCGACCAGTGAGCGTCCAGGTCTAGAGCCTTGGGGAGCTAGACCCCGGCTCCTGGGTGCTCCTCCGGGTTCTCCCAGTACCACGTCTCGGGGTCGTACACCGCTGGCGTGGGATGGATCCATGGTGCGGCGAAACCGCCGAGTGCGAGGTTCTCTCGCGTCGGAACGTTCTTCATGTCGTCGTGGACGAGCACGATGTACGGCGTGTTCGCGCAGACCCCCATGAGCCACGGCCCGTCGGTGATGTGGATCTTGATCATCTCCCACACCAGCTGGTGCCGCTTCATCTCGTCCGGCTCGACCTTGCTCTGGTCGTACAGCTTCCACAGCCGGTCGATCGGTCCGCCGGGCTCTGGCTCCATGCGAGGAGGCGTCCGCTTGTACGGATCGACGTCGAGCTCCTCCTTCTCGGCTGGCGTTCCGCGTACGTTGTAGAACTCGCCCTGCAACGGCGCCCACCGGGAGGACTCGATCGGAACCATCCACTGCGGATAGACGAGGCAGTTCGGACCGTCACCGGTTTCCCAGTTGGTGTTCGTCATGAGCTTGCCGAACCGCCACTGGTCGGCGTATCCCTCCGGCGCGACCGGGTTCAGCCGCGCGTCGATCCCGATCGCCTGCCAGTCGCGTGCCAGCAGGTTGTTCTTCGAGACGTGCTCAGGTGCGGAGTCGGCGTGGTAGTCCAGATGGATGCGCAGCTTCGACCCGTCGGGCATCTCCCGCTTGCCGTCGCCGTCGACGTCGACCACTCCGATCTCGTCGAGGATCTTCTTGGCGAGCTCGGGGTCGTACTTGATGTAGCTGTCTCGCCAGGCCTTGTAGACCCGCTTGCCCTCGTCGTTGACGTGGAACTCGATGGCCTTGGGGCTCATCGTCCCGGTCGTGAGCTCGCCGGTGTTGAAGTAGACGGCCCGGCGCACCTCCGCGCGGTTGTACGCGTGCGAGAGCGCTTGTCGGAACTTTGGGTTGCGGAACAGGCTGCGTAGCTTCGGCTCGTAGTAGTCCTGGTTGAAGAACACGAGCGAGCCACTGCCGTCCCCCGCGTCCCAGAGCCGCACCCGCAGCTTGGTCCTGTCCTCGGTCTGCTTGAGCGACGACACGTCGTTCAAGAAGATCGCCGTGAACCCCGCGTACAGGAAGTTGATTTTGCCCTGCGTCGCTTGCAGCTTCTGGACCTCGGGGTTGTCGACGACATCGAAGACCAGGTAGTCGAGGTACGGCAGCTGCGCGCCGTCGGGCGAGACACACCAGTAGTACGGATTGCGCTCGTAGACGACCTTCTTCCCCTCGGAGTACGACGCGCACTTCCAGCCGGTCATCACCGGGCACTCGGGGTTGCGCAGCCACGCACGCTTCTGGTCGAACTCGCCATCGGCCGTCGCCCAGTTCTTGGGGACGTTCGGGTTGTACTTCGGATGGAACTGCTTCAAGTAGTGCTTCGGCTCCATCCACACCGGACCGTTTCCCCGCTTGACCCACATGGCCAGGCGGTCGGCGGTAAGGGGCGCGGGTGCGTCGAACGACATCACGATCGTGAGGTCGTCCGGCGCCGTCATCTTCATCAACGTGCCGGTGCCGGAGCGGGCCTCGTCGGGCGGGACCTCACCGTGCTCCTCGTTGAGGACCATGTCCTCCCACCAGAACATGATGTCCTCGGTGGACCAGGGGTGCCCGTCCGACCACTTGAGCCCGGATCGGAAGTGCAGAGTCCATTCCGACGCGTCGTCGTTCGACTCCCAGCTTTCGACCAGGCCTGGTCCGATGTCCTGGCCGTCGTTGAGCCAGCGCAGCAGGGAGTGCCCGTACATGAACTCCGCATGCGTGGTGGACGCGCTGTCGCCGGTGACGGTGTTGATCGCTCCGCCGTACTTTCCGGGCGTGAGCCACTTGTGCGGAACGACATACGGCTTGTCGGGCAGTCGATCCTTCACCGGAGGCAGCTTGCCTTCCTTGACCAGCTTGGCAAGCTGCGGCGCCTCTTTGAACTCGCGTGGAATCGGCAACGGCTCGGTCGCGGAGCCCTTGGCGTCGGATGCCTGGTTGCCTCCACCGCTGCCTTCTGTCTCCCTCTCGCCGCCCGGCGAGCACGCGGCGAGCATGGCGGCTCCGGCTGTCACGGCGGAAAGACGTAGCAGGGCACGCCGGCTCACGGGCTCCTGGGCCAGCGGACCCGAGGACCCGCCGACATCGCTGTGGTGTGAGGCTCCGGCGTGCGATGGCGGCGCAGGGCGCCGGGAAAACGCCATTCGATCGTTCATCGGCTTCTTTCCTCCCTGACGCTGGTGCCAGAGGACGGTGGTCACCAGCCCCAACGCCCACGTCGCCTGCCGGTCCGAGCGGGACGAGGACAGCGCGCGGTGTGGCTCCCGGGAGCGGAGGAAGCTGGGGACAGCAATCGATTTCTCGGCAAGCTAGGAGTCGCGGCATTCCACTGTCAACGGATTACCGACGGGCAGTCCGACTTCGGCAATTTCGGTAACGAAGCGGTCGCGGGCCGGTCGCGTAGCGGGTGCGGCGGAACCCGCCTCAAGCTGGCAGAAGCACGAGTCTCGACCGGTGCCTCCCGGCCTACTGCGTCGAGGATTCCTCCAACGCTCGACGCAGGACGAGGGCGTCTACACCGCTGCGGTAGTACCGGGGCCGCCTGGCGATGACGGTGAATCCGGCGGACTCGTACAAGTTGATCGCCGGTTCGTTGCCAACAGCTACCTCGAGCAGCATCTCCTCGCACCCGCGTTGTCGGCCCCGCTCGAGCAGAGCCGCAAGCAGCCGTCGTGCGATTCCTCTGCGGCGGACGTCCGGTCGGACGGCGATACGTTGCACGTCGCCGGTCGTCCCCACGACGCGCAGGACGGCGTACCCGACGACCTCGTGCCCGAGCTCTGCGACCAGGACGTCGCGTGTCGTCGGCATCTCCTCGAGCTCGGAACGCAGCGCATCCTCGCTCCAGGCGTCCATCCCGAAGCACTCCGTCTCGAGGGCGCTCATGACCTGGATGTCCTCGAGCTCGGCTGGTCGGATCCGCTCCATGCTCGTCGAAGGTTCGTCGAACTCTGTCTGTCGAGGGTCTGTCGCGTGTGTGCCGGCGGCGTTGTGGAAGTCCTTGGTCGTTGGTCGAACGGTTGTCGAGGGGGACCGGCGTTCGCGCCCTTGCCGCGAGCCTTCCTGGCGAAGGCTTTCGACTGGTCAGGTCCGGCCGGCCCGGCCTGCCAGGACGCTCTTTCGCGGGCTCGGCGGAGCCACGTCCGGCCGTCGCAGGTAGAGCGGGAGCGGCGGGAGCAGCGGCACGCGCCGTCCAGCGACCAGGAAGGCAAGATCCGCCGCCGACGGGTACTCCGGGTCGACCGCACGAGGAAATGCCGAGGGGTAAAGCCGTGCACCCCGACCGACGACGGGGGCATCGGTCGCAATCGTGTCCGGACGGTCGACGTGCGGCCCGTCGACCCGGGTGTATCGGTCGGTGTAGCGGGCCCAGTAGACCTCCTTGCGCCGCGCGTCGGTGGCCACGAGAAAGGACGACTCGGCAAGCGCCGGCTCGTCGGCAGCACAGGCAAGCACGTCGAGCGTGCACACGCCATGAACCGGGATGTGCAGCGCATGACCAAGCGTCCGCGCTGTCGCGAGGCCGACACGAAGCCCCGTGAACGGCCCCGGGCCGACCCCCACCGCGATCTCGGTGAGCTCGCGCCGATCGACGCCCGCCTCCTTCAGGACCTTCCTGATCGCGGGGGCGAGCAGCTCCGCGTGCCGCTGGCCGTCGACCGTCGTGGAGTCGGCCAGGACGGTACGGCCGTCCGACAGTGCGACCGTCACCGCCGAGGTGGCCGTGTCGAAGGCGAGCAGCAACACGCCGCCAGACTAGTGGTGCGGTGTCACGAGCCCTCCAGCGGACGCATCACGCGTTCGCCGCGGTGCCGGAGTGCTCATTGCTGGCGTGCTGAACGTGGTCATCGTGGTCTGGGGCGACGAGGGCGCGCAGCGGAGTGTCGATCCAGCGCCGGCCGACCGGCACGATCCGAATTCGTCGTACGCCCGACTCCTCCTCGGCACCCACCGATCGGGAGATGACCACGTCGAGCCGGTCTTCGGCGAGATTCTCCGCGAGACCACCACCCCACTCGACGACGGTGACCGACTCGTCGACCGAGGCGTCCAAGTCGAGGTCGTCGAGCTCGGCCACCCCGCCGAGGCGGTACGCGTCGGCGTGCAGCAGGGCCGGCCCGGTTCCTTTCGACCGGTGGCAGCGGGCGATCACGAACGTCGGCGACGTCACCTCGCCCTCGACCTCGAGACCGGCCGCGATTCCCTGTGTCAAGGTCGTCTTGCCGGCGCCCAGCTCCCCAGCCAGCAGCACAACGTCACCGGCTCGGAGCATCCCGGCCAGCCTGCGACCCACGTCACGCGTCTGGTCGGGAGAGCGCGACACGATCTCGATCGGCAGACGCTTGACGACCTCGACCTCGGTACCACGCCGGCCCGCTTCGACGTACCCGCGACGCATCCAGAACTCCACCGTGGAGGGAAGCTCAGCGCGCGCGATCAGACGTACGCCATCCAGCCCGCGAGACTCCGCGACGTCCTCTGCGCAGCCCACCATCGCCGTCGCCACACCACGGTGCTGGAACCGCGGGTGCACACTCACCCGGCGCAGGACCAGCCAACCGTCACGCTCGGCGAAGAGCATCGCCCCGGCGGGGACCTCGTCGACGCACGCCAGGAGGCCGCCGTGCTGGCCCACGGCCTCGGCGACCGACTGCGCGGTCTCCTGCAGGGCGGTCCCCGGCGGATCGAGTGGAGGTCGCGCGCCGAACGCGGCGTGGATGATGCCGACGAGGGCTTCCGCATCCGACGGCTTCGCCTCCGTCACGTGCAGATCGATCATCCTCGGCCTTCGTCCCGACCCAGACGACGATCCCGCGAAGGGACGCTTCCCATGTGGTCACCCGGCCAGTCGGAGGTGCAACACGCGCCGGCACGTGTCACACCTCCGGCGGGCGTAGTGCACATGGTCATTTTGGGTGGACGGGTCATGACGCTTGCGCCTCCACAGCGTCTGCGGCACGGATGAGGAGGTCCTCCAGGGCGGTGTTCACCACGTCGGGATGCTCGAGGATGAACATGTGCCCGGCGTTCGACAGCTCGATGTAGTCGGCCGCCGGATGGCGCTCGGCCATCTCCCGACTGTGCTCCACCGGGGTGATGAGATCGTCGCGGGCACCGATGATCAGCGTCTCGACCCCGACGAGCGCCTCCAGCGCGTCGTACCGGTCATGATCGGCAAAGCCGGGGTAGAAGTCGGCGACCACCTCGATCGGCGTCGCGGCCAGCATCTCCGCCACGAACTCCACCCGGGAGGCCGGCACCTTCGACGCGAACGAGTACCGCCTGGTGAGCAGGTATCCCACGTCGCTGCCGGCCTTGCGGCTCTGCTCGACCAGGTCCGGCATGCGCGACATCGCCGCGACGAACGCCGGCGCGAAGCGGTGGACCAGCCGGCCCACCGGGCCCGGAACGCCGAGGGTCACCCGGTCCAAGCCGCCCGCGCTCGTGGCCAGCAGCGCGACGCCCGCGACCCGCTCGGCGAAGAGCTCCGGCTGCTGGTCGGCGAGCGCCAGGATGGCCATCCCACCCATCGAGTGGCCCACGAGAACGAGCGGTCCCTCCGGGGCGACGTCGGCGATGACCTGGCCGAGATCATCCCCCAGCTGGTCGAGCCGGCAGAGCTCCCGCGGGGACCGTCCGGACCTGCCGTGGGAGCGGTGGTCGTAGAAGACGAGCCGCGCGCTGCCGCGCAGTGCGGCCCGCTGGAAGTGCCAGCAGTCCAGGTTCAAGGCGTAGCCGTGCAGGAAGATGACCGTGAGCGGGTGAGCACGGATGTCGTCGCGCGGCTCGTCCACCTCGGCGTAGAGCTCGATGCCGTCGCGGGTCTTGACGATGATCGGGTCGCCGCGCAACGACCCGAGGCGCTCCTCGAGCTGCTCGTCCCGGTGCCGCCCGCGTCCCACGAGGTAGCGCTCGACGGCGAGACCCGCGGCGGCGCCTGCCGCGACACCAGCCGCCAGCACGCCGGCAGCCGCGCCCAGCCATCCAGAGCGGCGCGCGAGCTCACGGGTCACCCCGCCTCCCGCGCCACCACCATCGGTCATCCCGCCTCCTCACCTTCATAGCGACGAGGCACCCGAGAACCGATTCGCGTGACGATCTCGTACGAGATCGTGCCGGTGGCCTCCGCCCAGTCGTGCGCTGTCGGTTCCCCCGAGGTCCCCGGGCCGAACAGCACCACCTCGTCGCCTGCGGCGCCCGGATCGTCACCGAGATCCAGGACGAACTGGTCCATACACACCGTCCCGGCGATCCTACGTCGCCGACCTCCTACCAGCACCGGTCCCACGTTGCTCGCCGCGCGTGGCACGCCGTCGGCGTAGCCCAGAGGAACCAGGCCCAGCGTGGTCTCCCGCGCCGTGACGTATCGGTGGCCGTACGAGACGCCCGCGCCAGCCGGCACCCGCTTGACCAGGGCCAACCGCGCCCGCAGGGTCATCGCCGGCACCAGCCCGGCGTCCGCGTCGGAAAGGCCGCGAACCGGCGAGAGACCGTAGACCGCGATCCCAGGGCGTACCAGGTCGTAGCGGGACTCGGGCACGGCGAGCAGCCCGGCGGAGTTGGCGAGGTGGCGGACCTCCGGCCTGGCACCTGCCCGCTCGGCGAAGGCCAGCGCGTCGGCGAACGCGGCGAGCTGACGCTGGATCGAGGGGTGACCGGGCTCGTCGGCGCAGGCGAAGTGGGACCAGATCCCCGTGATCGTGACCGTGCCGTCCGCCTGGGCGGACAAAGCGGCATCAACCAGGGCGGGCCAGTCACGCGCTGCCGCACCGCCGCGGCTCAGCCCGGTGTCGACCTTGAGGTGCACGCGCGCCGTGGTGCCCCGGGACGCCGCCGCCTCCGCGATCTCGGCGAGCTGGGCGGTGGAGTACGCGGCCACGTCGACGCCGGCCGCGAGCGCATCCGACCACCGCTCACCAGGAGCGGCGAGCCAGGACAAGATCCGGGGAGACGTGAGGCCGGCCGCGCGCAGGGCGAGCGCCTCCTCGACGTTCGCCACGCCCAGCCACGTGGCGCCGCCGGCAACCGCCGCCCGGGCCGATGCCACCAGTCCATGGCCGTACCCGTCGGCCTTGACCACCGCCATGACCGCCGCGCTCTTGGCACGCTCCCGCAGCGCGGCGACGTTGTGCCGGATCGCCGCGAGGTCGACGATCGCCTCGGCGCGAAGCGCGGTGTCCATGACGGCTCCCAGTCTTGCAGGCAGGGCCCCGACCCTGCTGGACGAGCAGGACCCACCAGGTGACGGCGCACGCCGAGGCTCTTGCTCGCCCAGCGGAGCGAGGTCGTCTCACAGGTAGGCTTCCGACCTGTGAACGACGCGCCGCCTGCTGGCTCCGATGCCGCCAGCGCTACGCCTGCGGCGCCGGTCAATCACTACGGCACCATCACGGACGTTCCCGGTGTGCTGGTGGGGCACGCCGATCGCATCGGTGATGGTTGGCTCACCGGCGTCACGGTCGTCATACCCCCGACCGGCACGATCGGAGCCGTCGACGTACGGGGAGGCGGTCCTGGTACGCATGAGACCGACGTGCTGGCGCCGGGAACCGTGGCGGACACCGTCGACGCGGTGGCGCTCGCCGGAGGAAGCGCCTACGGGCTCGCCTCCGCGACCGGTGTGCAGCGCTGGTGCGAGGAGCACGGTCGCGGACTGCACGTGGGCGGGGCGCTCGTGCCGATCGTGCCCGCGGCGATCGTGTTCGACCTCGGCAAGGGCGGCGACCACCGGAAGCGTCCGGACGCCGACCTCGGCTACCAGGCCGCGGCCCGCGCAGCCGGTGGTCGGGTCCGCACCGGGTGCGTAGGCGCCGGCGCCGGGGCGGCCTTCAGCCTTCCGTCGCTCAAGGGAGGTATCGGCACGGCCAGCGTCGACCTGGGCGGTGGCATCGTGGTGGGCGCGCTGGTCGTCGCGAACTCGTACGGCTCCCCCTGTGACGCGACCGGCACGTTGCTCGCAGCCTCGTTGGTCGAGGACGAGGGATTGCGTCCGCGTACGCCAAGCCCCGACGACGTCGCACAGGCGGCAGAGCAGGCGCCGAGCCCTCCGCCGGCCGAGCCCGCGAACACCACCCTCGCGGTCGTCGCGACCAATGCACGGCTCACCCACAGCGAGACCCAGCGCATGGCCCTCGCTGCCCATGACGGGCTCGCGCGCGCGATCCGGCCCGTCCACACGTTGGTGGACGGTGACTCGGTGTTCGCGCTGTCGACCGGCGAGGTCGAACCGCTCGTGGCGACCCAGGCGACGCGCTGGACAGGAGCCGAACGGCTGGGCGGGCTCGTGGCGGTGCACGCGGCAGCGGCGGATGCCGTGGCGCTGGCGGTCGTGGACGCGGTGCTCGCCGCAACCGGCGTCCGTACTCCCGCTGTCGAGCTGCAGTCGTACCTGGAGCGCTATCCGTCCGCTCGGCCCGACCGCTGGTGACGCGGCCGACATCAGGAGAAGGTCAGGCGGACAGCTTCCGGCAGCGTACGAATCAGGTCGGCCGCGGTGATCGGTCCACCGCGCGACGCCAGGACGCCAGCCGTCGCGTGCAGGTACGCCGCCACGCTGCCAGCATCGAGCGGACTCAAGCCGGCGGCGAGCAGCGACCCACACAGGCCGGACAGCACGTCACCCGAGCCAGCCGTGGCGAGCCAGGACGTGCCGACCGTGTTGACCCGCACCCGTCCGTCCGGTGCCACGACGAGCGTTGCCGGACCCTTGAGAAGCACCGTCGCATTCCAGCGCTGGGCGGCCTCGCGCGCCGACGCGAGGCGCCGCTTGGCGATCTCCTCACGCTCGACACCGAGCATCCGCGCGAGCTCGCCTTCGTGTGGGGTCAGCAGAGCAGGTCCCTCGAACCGAGGCGGGAGCAAGCGCAGCCCGTCAGCGTCGACGACGACGGGCAGACCGCTTGCCAGGATCTTCGGCACGTCCTCGGCGCGTGCCGGGTCACTGCCGAGCCCGGAGCCGACGACCCACGCCTGCACCCGGCCCTCGCCGACCACGACCTCCGGCCAGCGTTGCCGTACGTATCTCGCCGGCTCGGCCGGTCCCATGTAGCGCACCATCCCGGCGGGCCCACTGAGCGCTCCGCCAGCGGCAAGGACCGCGGCCCCGGTGTACTGCCGCGACCCGGCCACGAGTCCGACGACGCCGCGGGAGTACTTGTGCGCGTCACGCGGCGGCACTGGGAACAGCGCGGCCACGTCCGCCGCCTGCAACGCCTCGAGTGGCGCCGGCGGAAGGTACGGGTCGAGACCGATGTCGACCAGGTGGACGACGCCCGCCGCGGACGCACCGGGGTCCACCAGCAAGCCGATCTTGTGGGTGCCGAACGTCACCGTGAGCGTCGCCCGGACGTGGCGGAAAGGCGCCTCCCCGGAGTCCACGTCGATCCCACTCGGCACGTCGACGGCAACCACCGGAACGGCGTACTCCTCCACGAGGTCCATCACCTCGACGGCCGGTGGCCGCAAGCCGGGCTTGCCCCCGATCCCCACGATCCCGTCCATCACGAGGTCGGCGCGCGCAATGGCCGCGGCGTACCGTGACGGCTCCAGCACACGACCTCCTGCCGTCCTCAGCGCGGCGAGACCTCCCGCGTGTGCCTTCGCCCGGTCCAGCAGGATGGCCGACACCCGCGCACCCCGACGGGCGAGCCGCGCACCGGCGTGGAGCGCGTCGCCGCCGTTGTCACCCGAGCCCGCGACGACGACCACGTGTCGTCCGTACGTGCCACCAAGCAGGTCGGCACACGCGGTTGCCAGCCCGGCCGCCGCACGCTGCATCAGCGTCCCAGGGGGCAGCTTCGCCATCAGCGTGGCTTCGGCCACGCGGATCTGGTCGACGGTATGCGCACGTCGCATGGTCATCCGCTCCGGGCATGGTCAGAGCCTGCGGACGGTGGATCACCAGGGGTGTCGTCCGGAGGGCTGTCGCCTGCCTGGGATTGCGAGGGGGGCTCGCCTGCGTGATGGTCGGCCGGGCACGCACCTTCCAGGACGACGACGGCCGACGCGATCCCGGCGTCATGCGAGATCGACAGATGCATGTTGGTCACGCCGAGGCGTCTGGTCTGGTCGGCGACGGTGCCGCGCACCGACAACCACGGCCGCCCGTCACCATCGGTCACCACCTCGGCATCCTGCCACTGCAAGCCGACCGGCGCGCCCAGTGCCTTGGCGAGGGCCTCTTTCGCCGCGAACCGCGCCGCAAGGGAAGCGATCGGCCGATCGCGTTCGGCGTCGGTGAAGAGCCGGGTACGCAGACCAGGCGTACGACGCATCGTCTCTTCGAACCGGTCGACGTCCACGACGTCGATACCCAACCCGACGATCACCTGCTCATCATGACGCATCGCATCGCTTTCCGCGGCGTAGCTGGGCCTCGCGTCTAGCTGAAAGCGACATGAGCGCCCGAGCTTTCGCGACGGAGCGGCGCGTGGTCGGGAGGTGTTCCCTGGCCACGTCATGATCGCACGTCTCACATTTCGAGACGTTGTCCAGTCCGTCGGGACGCCACACGCACCGCCCTCGCATCGGCATCGTCCTTGTCTTGCGAGGCGATCAGCACCTTCACAAGCGACGCGCAACCACCTCGTCGGCCAAGTCCGCTTAGGCTTTCCTTGCTACCGTGCCCGGCATTGCCCAGCTACCGTGCCCAACATGAGCGACGCCGGTGCCAGGCACACGATCAGCGGGACGAGCCAGGCGGATCGGGCCAACCTTCCCGACGGCGCCCATCCCGAAGAGCCGGACCTGCACGTCGGCAGCCTTAGCGGACGGCTGAACTGGCTTCGCGCCGGAGTGCTCGGCGCCAATGACGGGATCGTCTCCATCGCCGGCATCGTGGTCGGTGTCGCGGCAGCCACCACCGACCGGTCGACGATCCTGATCGCAGGGATCGCGGGAATCCTCGCCGGAGCCTTCTCGATGGCGGCCGGCGAGTACGTCTCGGTGAGTACGCAACGCGACACCGAGCAGGCGCTGCTGGAGAAGGAGCGTCTCGAGCTCGCCGAGCTTCCCGATGCCGAGCTGGACGAGCTCACCCATCTGTACGAGGCGAAGGGCATCTCCCCCACGCTCGCCCGTCAGGTTGCCGTCGAGCTCACCAAGCACGACGCGTTACGCGCTCACGCCGAGGCCGAGCTCGGCATCGATCCGGACGATCTCACGAATCCGTGGCAGGCTGCCTTCGCGTCGTTCACCGCGTTCACCATCGGCGCGCTCCTGCCGATGATCGCGATCGCACTTCCTCCGGTCAGCATCCGGGTCCCGGTGTGTTTCGCGGCGGTGATCGCAGCCCTCGCGCTGACTGGAACGGTGAGCGCGTGGCTCGGCGGAGCGCCGGCCGCGCGGGCCGCCGTTCGTACCGTCGTCGGCGGGGCACTGGCCATGGCGGTGACGTACGCCGTGGGTCATGTGGTGGGCGTCGCGCTCTAGCGCTCGCTGATCGGCCCAATAGCTGCGCATGCGCCTTGGCAGGCGCCATTGCCTGCCAAGGCGAGTGCGCACCCGCCACGCGTGGTCATCTCGACCGGGACGTGGTCATTCGACCGTGACGCTCTTGGCCAGGTTGCGTGGCTGGTCCACGTCGTTGCCGCGAGCCATCGCGAGCTCGCACGCGAAGATCTGCAGCGGGACGGTCGCCACCAGCGGCTGCAGCAGGGTCGGCACCCGCGGCAACCGGATCAGGTCGTCACTCCACTTCTCGACGGTGTCGTCGCCCTCCTCGGCCAGGACGATCGTGCGCGCTCCTCGGGCGCGAATCTCCTGGATGTTGCTCACGATCTTGTCGTGCAGGACGTCGCGTCCTCGTGGGGGAACGACGACCACGACGGGCAGCCCGTCCTCGATCAGCGCGATGGGCCCGTGCTTGAGCTCACCGGCGGCGAACGCCTCGGCGTGCATGTACGCGAGCTCCTTGAGCTTGAGCGCACCCTCCAGCGCCACCGGGTACCCGACGTGCCGTCCGATGAACAGCACCGACTTCGCGTCCACCAGCTGATGCGCGATCTTGCGTACCTGGCCCATCGTGCCGAGCGCCCGCTCGACCGCGGCCGGCATCGCGTCCAGCTGGTCCACCTCGACGGCGACCTCGTCTCCCCACTTCGACTCGCGCACCTGCGCGAGGTAGAGCCCGATCAGGTAGCACGCCACCACCTGGGTGAGGAACGTCTTGGTCGCCGCCACCCCCACCTCCGGGCCGGCGTGGGTGTAGAGCACCGCGTCGGACTCTCGTGGGATGCTCGAGCCGTTCGTGTTGCAGATGGCGAGCACCCGGGCCCGCTGCTCCCGGGCGTGCCGCACCGCCATCAGCGTGTCCATGGTCTCGCCCGACTGCGAGATCGCGATGACCAGTGTCGTCCGGCTGAGGATCGGGTCGCGGTAGCGGAACTCGCTCGACAGCTCCACCTCGCAGGGGATGCGGGTCCAGTGCTCGATGGCGTACTTCGCGGTGAGCCCGGCGTAGAAGGCAGACCCGCACGCCACGATGATGATCTTGTCGATCTCCCGGAGCTCGTCGGCCGAGAGCCGGATCTCATCCAGCCTCAGCCGTCCCTGCGGCGTGAACCGCCCGAGCAAGGTGTCGGCGACCGCCTTGGGCTGCTCGGCGATCTCCTTGAGCATGAAGTAGTCGTAGCCACCCTTCTCGGCCGCCGAGATGTCCCAGTTCACGTGGAATTCGTGGGTCTTGGCCGGCTGGCCTGAGAAGTCGGTGACCGTGATGTCGTCGGCAGTGATCACGACGACCTGGTCCTGGCCGAGCTCGATCGCCTCCCGGGTGTGCTCGATGAACGCGGCGACGTCGGAGGCCAGGAAGTTCTCGCCCACGCCGCGACCGACCACGAGCGGCGAGTTACGGCGCGCGCCGACCACCAGATCCGGATGATCGGCGTGGATGACGACCAAGGTGAAGGCGCCCTCGAGCCGGCGGCACACCCGACGCATCGCCTCCGCGAGATCCCCGCCGCTCGCCGCGTAGGCGTCCTCGAGCAGGTGGGCGACGGTCTCGGTGTCGGTCTCGGACGTGAGGTGGTGCCCCGCCTCCTGCAGCTCGGCCCGCAGCGTGGCGTAGTTCTCGATGATCCCGTTGTGGACGACGGCGATCCGCCCGTGGCAGTCGATGTGCGGGTGTGCGTTGGGATCCGTCGGCGCCCCATGGGTCGCCCACCGGGTGTGCCCCATCGCCGCCCGGCTCGGCGGCAGCGGATCCTCGGAGAGGGCCGCCTGGAGATTGGCGAGCTTGCCGGCCCGCTTTCGTACCCGCACTCCGCCGCCGTCCACCACGGCGACACCGGCCGAGTCGTAGCCGCGGTACTCCAGCCTGCGCAAGCCCCGGACCACGACGTCGATGGCCCGGCAGTCGGTACGTGTGGCCGCATCGAGCTCAGCGCTCGGTCTGCCCGCTCCGGGCGATCCGACGTACCCCACAATCCCGCACATGGGCGCTCAGCCTATCCCTGGCGAGCGGGCGGCGATGCACCTACAGCAAAGATTCACCTGCCGGGCGTGACCATGGCCGACCTGGACGGTGCGGCTGAGATCGCGGAGGGAGCCCAGGCCCGCGGAGCAGAAGACAGGCCACGAAGGAGGGCCGCACCAGGCCACATAACCTGGACGGGTGCCGTCGTCACGCATGCCTACCGAGGAGGTCCGGCTCAGCACATCTCAGCCCACGCCGTACGTCGAGTTCGACCGGCCGGCCTGGGCACGACTCGCGGCGCAGACACCGCTCCCCTTGACAGCCGCCGAGGTGGAACGGCTCCGCGGGCTCGCCGACGAGATCGACCTCACCGAGGTCCGCGAGGTCTACCTGCCGCTCAGTCGGCTGCTCAACCTCTACGTCCGTGCGAGCGGTGCGCTGCATCGCGCCACCCAGACGTTCCTCGCCGGCGAGCCGAACGGCCAGTCGCCGGAAACCGCCACGACCGAGCGCACACCCTTCGTCATCGGCATCGCTGGGTCGGTCGCGGTGGGCAAGAGCACGGTGGCGCGCCTGCTGCGCGAGCTCCTCGCCCGATGGCCGGACCATCCGCGGGTGGCGCTGGTCACCACGGACGGGTTCCTGCTGCCGAACGCCGAGCTCGAGCGCCGCGGGATCCTGCACCGCAAGGGCTTTCCGGAATCGTACGACCAGCGCGCGCTGCTCCGGTTCGTCGTCGCGGTGAAGTCCGGGGTCCCCGTGGTGACGGCACCGGTCTACTCCCACCTGGCGTACGACATCGTGCCGGACGAAGTGCTGACGGTGGAGTCGCCGGACATCCTGCTGTTGGAAGGCCTCAACGTACTCGCACCCGCGCGTACACGCAGCGACGGTCGACGCGGGCTTGCGGTGAGCGACTTCTTCGACTTCTCGATCTATCTCGATGCCGCGCCGAGCGACATCCGGCAGTGGTACATCACCCGGTTCCTCGCGCTACGTGAGACCGCTTTCCGCAACGAGGCTTCGTACTTCCGCAAGTACGCCGACCTGAGCCACGACGAGGCGGTGGCACGGGCCGCACACCTGTGGGACACCATCAACGGCCCCAACCTCGAGCAGAACATCGCCCCGACCCGTGGCCGGGCACGGTTGGTGCTGCACAAGGGGCCGGACCATTCCGTGCGCCGGGTACGCCTGCGCAAGATCTGATTGCCCGATCTCCCGTACTGAACGTCGTCGCAAAGCCGGGAACGACGCGTTTGGGCACAGACCACGGGAACCTCGCGTTGCTTGCCCTTTGTGTGCCAGAGGTCGGCTCATGACCGGCGCCCGGCATGCCGACTCTTCCCGCGTTGTGCATCACACAATCGGTTCGCCACACCGAGGTTTTCGGTTGTCCCGGCAGCGCAGAACCTTGCGACTTCGCCATTTGCAGCGCGAGACGCAAGCTATGGTTGGAGAAATCGTCGCAGGGGGGTGAGGGCCATGGAACGCGGGCCCACGATCGACGCGACCAGGGGCAGCGACGACCTGGGGGACGTCTCACGGGCGAGCATCGCTCTCATCGCCTGTCACACACTTGCCTTCCCGTCGGATCTCGACCACAGCAGTTCTGCATGTGCCTTTCCGAGAACGTTGCATGAGCTTCGTGCCATGTGCAGTACGGCTGCAAGGCAGTAGCTCCCAACCGCGGCGCGAGACGTCCGCGGGACAGCGAAGTCGACAGGTTCTCGCACACTACGCCGAACCGAGGGGGACTTTTCCGTGTGTGGAATCGCGGGTTACGTCGGGCTACGTGAGGTCGAAGGTGCGCCGCTCCTGGAGTTGATGGGTCGCGCCCAGCGGCATCGCGGCCCCGACGGGCAGGCCGTCTGGGTGGGTCGGCAGTTCGGTTTCGCCCATCAACGTCTGGCGATTCTCGACCGAGCGGGCGGTGCCCAACCCATGGTGTCCCCGGACGGGCGTTACGTCCTGATCTACAACGGTGAGGTCTACAACTTCAGGGAGCTACGCCAAGAGCTCGAGGCACTCGGTCGACGGTTTCGTACCTCCTGTGACACCGAGGTCGTTCTCGCGGCATACGAGCGCTGGAAGGACGAGGCCTTCGACCGGTTCAACGGCATGTTCGCCCTCGCGATCGCTGACACGCATACCGGGCAGGTCGTGCTGGCGCGCGACCACTTCGGGATCAAACCGCTCTACTTCGCGAACGGTCCCAGCGGAGAGGCGCTGTTCGCCAGCGAGATCGGCGCCATGCTCGTCACCGGACGCCTGGAACGGCGACCAGACGATACGACGATCTACCGCTACCTGCGCTGGCGAGTCCACGACGACACCGAGCGCACGTTCTACGAGGGGATCCGCCGGCTGCTGCCCGGACACGCCGCCACCATCTCGCCTGACGGCTCGATCCGGGTCTTCACCTACACCCGGCTGTTCGACGAGCTCCGCGAGCTGGCGGAGCGCAACGAGCCGTACGACGACCAGGCACGACGCAGGTTCTCCGAAGCACTCCAGGCCGCGATCCGCCAGCGGCTGGTGAGCGATGTGCCGGTGGGCACCGCTCTCTCAGGCGGGTTGGACTCCTCGACCGTCGTGGCGACCGTGGACCGGGCGATGGCAGGACATGCCGCCGACATCGAGGCGCTCGGTCCGCGGCAGCAGACCTTCTCGGCGGTCTTCCCCGGTGAGCTGAACGACGAGGAACGGTACGTCGACGCCGTGGCCGCCAACTGCTCGGACTCACTCGCGGTGCACAAGATCGTCCCCGACCCGCAGACGTTCCTCGTCGACTTGAGCGACTTCCTCCGTACGCAACAAGAGCCGGTCGTGTCGACCGCTCCCTACGCGCAGTACGTCGTGATGCGCCTGGCCAGCAAGCACGTCACGGTCATGGTCGACGGGCAGGGTGCCGACGAGCTCCTCGCCGGATACGCCGCCTACCACCTGCTCTATCTCAAGAACCTGCGCCGCAAGGGCGGTCTCCTCCGCGCGACCGGCGGGCTTTTGCGGTCTCTCGACGTGCTGTGGCGGCTCGGCCGCTTCCGGGTCTTCGACCGACTCCATCGCCGCACCGGCATCGCGATCACGGACCTGCTGGACCCGGCGTTCATGGCAGAGCACGCGACCGAGCGGTTCGACGTGGTGCGCGACGACATCAAGCGGCGGCTCGAGGACGACGTCTTCCGGCACAGCCTGCAATGCCTTCTCCGGTACGAGGACCGCAACACCATGCGGTTCTCGCTCGAGGGGCGCGTGCCTTTCTGTGACGTCAACCTGATGCGCACGTTGTGGGCGATCGACGACAAGGCGATCCTCTCTGGGGGATGGAACAAGCGCATCCTCCGGGACGCCACGAAGGACCTGCTTCCGCCGGTGATCCGGCACCGCCGGAACAAGATCGGGTTCACCTGTCCGGAACGCACCTGGTTCCCCGCGCTTGGTGAACCGTTCCGGGAGGTCTTCTCCTCACCGTCGTTCGGCAGCAGGAAGTACTGGAAGCAAGCCGACGTCGTGACGGCGTGGGACAAGCTCGTGGCGGCCCGTGCCGCATCGGAGACCATGCTCTTCTGGCGGATGCTCAACGTCGAGCTGTGGCTTCGTGACTTCATCGACAACGACCCGACCGAGCTGATCCTCCGCGACCGCACGGACCTGCCGGTCCGCAACCGGGTGCCGAGCGCTGCTGGGACGTCAGCGTCTTCGGGAGCGAACGGCGATGTCGCGGGCCATCCGCAGCACGTCCCCGATCTCCTGCATGCGCAGCCATCTCGCGAGCACGAGGTAGGACGCGAGCAAGGCCGACCCGCCACCGGCAACGGCCAGCAGCGCAGGCCCGGGTCCTACCCCGCCGGCCGTCGCGACGAGCCGGGCGACGCCGAACGCGACGGCAGTGGAAACGGCAGCCGCCACGCCGACCTTGAGATGCGTCTGCACGAGCCGCCGCCCGTCGATCCCGCCGAGCCGCCGCCGCAGCACCAGTAGGTTGACGATGTAGCCGAACCAGCAGGCGACGGAGTACGCCGTCGCGATGCCCACCGTGCGCCACCGCACCGGCAACAGCTGGTCGGCGACGAAAGCCAGGATCACGCTGGCCGCGACGAGCAGCGTCTGGGTGAAGAACGGCGTACGCGTGTCCTCGTAGGCGTAGAAGCCGCGCAACGTGACGTACTGGCCGCAGAACCCGACCAGGCCCACCGCGAACCCACCGAGCACGTACCCGATCACCAGTGCGCTCTCGGTGTTCATGCTGCCGAAATGGTCGAACATCACCACACACATCGACGGCCCGAGGGCGAGGAACGCGCACGCCGCCGGTGCCACGGTCGCGACCGTGGTACGCAAACCCTCGGAGAGCTGCTCGCGCACCTCACCGACGGCCCCGATGGCGGCAGAGCGGCTCATCCGAGGCAGCAGGGCCGCGACGATCGACACCGCGATGACACCGTGCGGAAGCTGGGCGATCGTGTACGCGTGCGCGAACGGTGTGAAGCCGTACCCCACCTCGTCCCCGTACAGCTCGCTGGCCGCGACACCGGCGGCGACCGTGAGACGCGCCGAGACGAGGAACCAAATTTGGTTGACGATCACGAAACCCACGGTCCACAAGGCGAGCCGACCCGATTTGCCGAGGCCGGCACCACGGAAGTCGAACCTCGGACGGAGCACGAAGCCGACCTTGAGCAGGATGGGCACGAGGACCACGGTCTGCGCGACGATGCCGACCGTCGCGCCGATTCCCAACAACGCCGTCTCACCCGCGGTGATCTCGCCGGGTGTGTTCGCACCCGACACCGCGATGTAGAGCGCGAACACGACGATGGACACGAGGTTGTTCACCACCGGGGCCCACATCATCGGGCCGAATCGCCCACGAGCGTTGAGAACCTGACCGAAGAGGACGAAAAGTCCGTAGAACAGGACCTGAGGCAGGCAGTACCTCGCGAAGGTCACCGTGAGGTCGAAGTACGGACGGTGTTCCTCGGCCGAAAGCGACGTGCTCGCGTACACCTGGACGATCCACGGCGCCGCCGCCACGACGGCGACGGTGACCGCGACCAGGATCAACGTGGTGATTGTCACAAGACGCTGACCAAACGCCGCGCCACCATCGGGGTCGTGGGTCATCGCGCGGACGAGCTGCGGCACGAACACCGCGTTGAGCGCGCCTCCTGCGACGAGGATGTAGAGCGCGTTCGGCACCGAGTTGGCCAGGTTGAAGGCATCCGCGAACAACCCGCTGCCCAGCGCCCACACCAGCACGAGGGTGCGGACGAATCCGGTGGTTCGCGACACCATCGTGCCCAGCGCCATGCCGGCACTGGCTCGCAAAAGACCGGCGTCGACCTTCTGCTGGCGCTTCTCGCCAATCACCCGGGAACACCTTCCCGCCACAGGAAGGATCCATTCGACGGGCAGGAAGCCGAGCGCCACGGGTCGAAAGTCTGCAAGCTCGACCGTTCGGTACGTTCCGGACCTTCCTCGATGTCGCGACTGGCGGCGGGTTTTTGTCAATCCTGCTTACGGTTTCGGGCCCGACAGATATCGTCGAGGCGAGTTTGCTGCAAGGCGATATCCCGGCGGTGTGTCACGCCTGACGGCACACGGGGGTACGCCGGCCGACCCGCACCGAAAGCGAGGCCGCGTCATGCCGTCCAGAAATCACGCATCGCAAAGACGAGAGCAGGCCGGAGTCGTGTACTACGACAGAGGTGTGGCACGTGTCGCCGGGCACGCCATGCGACGGCTCGCCGTCCAGACCCACTTCGTCACGCCTGGCGAGAGCTACATGGATCTGCTGACGAGGTACGTGTCACCGCTGTACCGCCCGGGCGACATCGTGGCCTCCGGCGAGAAGGTCCTGGCGATGTGCCAGAACCGGGTGATCAGCCGCAACGACGTCACGGTCGGGTTCCTCGCAAGGCACCTGTCCAAGTTCGCGACGTCGAACGACCACGGCATCGGGATGGACGAGCCCGCCAAGCTGCAACTTGCCATCGACCTCGTGGGAAGACCGCGGATCCTGTTCGCTGCGTTCCTGAGCGCCGTCACGAAGCTCGTCGGAGTGCGCGGGGTGTTCTACCGCGTCGCCGGTGCCGGGATCGCCGGGATCGACGGGTTCTACGAGCGCTCGGCGTTCGACTTCTACAAGCGCCATGCCATCTTGAACCCGCGCGATCCTGTCAAGGTCTGCAACGACGTCCACGCCAAGCTGGGCATTCTCCTCGCGGTCTTCGATGCCAACGACCTGGGCATCGAGCTCTTCGGCAAGCCTGACGCGCTCGCCCGGGTGCCCGACGAGTTCCTGAAGGCGGTCATGCGGGACAACCCGGCAGGCCAGTCCGACGAGATGACGCCGTTCATCATCCTGCGGCCCGAGCCGGCGGTCCCGGCGCAGCGCGAGCCGTCCCACGACGACCTGCGCGCCGCGGTCACAGATCCTTCTGACGCTCCTGCAGGATCTCGGCGA
This sequence comes from Actinopolymorphaceae bacterium, assembly GCA_036564245.1. Lineage (GTDB taxonomy): Bacteria > Actinomycetota > Actinomycetes > Propionibacteriales > Actinopolymorphaceae > Thermasporomyces. The sequence goes on along the minus strand of DATCKU010000011.1, from coordinate 38,976 downwards.
CCGCAAAACCCATCGCCTCGTTGACCGCGATCATCGGCCCGTTCTGCTGGGCGTTCCACGTCGTGACCCGCTCGACCTGAGGCTCCGCCGCTGTCATCGCCTGCAGGTTGGCGAGTTTCACGGCAAGCCCTAGTCGGTGCCCGCGATGCGCCGCCACCACGAGCGTGTCCCACTGGTACGCCCGCCGCGGATCGTGAACCGAGACCGCAAGCTGCGTATGCCCGGCAAGCGACCCATCCGGCGCGATCGCGACCGTCGTGTAGACGGTCCGTCCCTGCATCACGGCGCGACGCTCTTCGTCGCGCAGCCGATCGACGTCCCAGTCCTCCGGCTCGTAGTCCAGATCACCGGTCGGCGCCTCGGCCATGAGCAGCCCTTTGAGCGTGGCGTACTGCTCGGCGTACTCCGCCGGACATGCGCCAGACCACGACACGAAGGTGTAGCCCGCTGTCCGCTCGGCCACCTCGGCCTCGAGTGCCGCCATCCTGGCCGGCGGAATCGGGAGCCGCATCACTCGCAAGATCTCGGTGTTGCGGTTCGTGAAGCCGTGTCGCTCGGCGAACCTCGCGCCCGGCCAGCCTGCCGGGTCGACGTCACAGGGAACGAACACCTCGGCGAGCAACCTGCTGCGCCCGGCCGTACGAGCCTGCTCCGTCGCGTACGCAAGCAGGGCCTGGCCCACACCCCGGCCTCGCCACTGCGGCGGAACCGCCAGCTCGAGCATCGCGAGCGATCGGTTGTCGCGCTGTGGCAGCTCGACGGTTCCCGCACCGAGGACCGAGCCGTGCTCGTCGTACGCCGCGAACACCCTGAGCAGGCTGCTCTTCGGTGGATTCTGATGGTGTGCGAGCAGCTCGGGGTAGGTCTTGACCGGTGGGTCGACCCGGCCGGCGCGCAGCCCTGCGTCGAACGCCTCGAACCACGCCCGGAACGCCGGTTCGTCCCGGGGATCGACAAAGGCGATACGCATCATCGAAGGGCAAGCGCCTGTTCCACGACGCTCGCCAACTCGTCGGCCACCTGCTGGGCCTGGGCGAACGTCGGCGCCTCGACCATCACGCGTACCACCGGCTCGGTTCCGGACGGCCGCAGGATCACCCGCCCGGTCTCTCCAAGGGACGCACTCGCTGCCGCGACCGCTTCCAGCACCGTCGGGTCGGAGTCGGCGCGCGCCTTGTCGACGCCGCGAACGTTCACGAGCACCTGAGGCAGCCGCGACATCACACGCGCCAGCTCGCTCAGGGGTCGACCAGTCGCCGCCATCCGAGAGAGGAGATGGACGGCAGCCAGCACGCCGTCACCGGTGGTGGCATGGTCCAGCAGGATCATGTGACCGGACTGCTCACCACCCAGTGAGTAGCCACCCGCCTTCATCGCCTCCAGGACGTAGCGGTCGCCGACCTTGGTCTGCTTCACCGTGATGCCCTCGCGCTGCATGGCGAGCACGAACCCCAGGTTGCTGAGCACGGTCACGACGACCGTGTTGTGCCGCAGCATGCCTTCGTCGCGCATGGCGAGAGCGAGGATGGCGAGGATCTGGTCGCCGTCCACGAGCTCCCCGCGCTCGTCGACGGCGAGGCACCGGTCGGCATCGCCGTCATGCGCGATGCCCACATCGGCGCCGTACTTCACGACGGCCGCCTGCAACGTCTCGATGTGCGTCGATCCGCACCCTTCGTTGATGTTGATCCCGTCGGGCTCGGCGTGGATCGGAGTCACCTCGGCACCGAGCCGACGCAGTGCTTCTGGAGCCGTACGAAAAGCGGCGCCGTTGGCGCAGTCGACCACGACCCGCAGGCCGTCCAGCGGCTGCACGACCGAGTTCACGACGTGTGAGACGTAATCTTCGAACCCGTTCTGGTCGTCGCGCACCCGGCCGACACCCGCGCCGGTGGGACGCTGCCACGGCTCGCGCAACCGGGCCTCGATCAGGTCCTCGAGCGCGTCGTCGAGCTTGTGGCCGCCACGGGCGAAGAACTTGATCCCGTTGTCCGGCATCGGATTGTGGGACGCCGAGAGCATGACCCCCAGGTCGGCGCCCATGCTGGCCGTGAGGTGGGCGACCGCTGGGGTCGGAAGGATGCCAAGACGTACGACATCGATGCCGGCGCTCGCCAGGCCCGCCACGACCGCGGCTTCTAAGAACTCGCCCGAGGCTCTCGTGTCTCGACCGACGACGGCGAGCGGGCGGCGCTGGCCCTCGAAGACACCCGCCTCGCCGAGTACGTGCGCAGCAGCGACCGAGAGGTCGAGCGCGAGTTCGGCAGTGAGCTCGCCGTTGGCGAGCCCGCGCACCCCGTCGGTGCCGAACAACCGGCCCACGACAGTGCCGTGCCTACCGCTTGGAGTACTGCGGCGCCTTGCGGGCCTTCTTGAGTCCGGCCTTCCGGCGCTCCTTGGCCCGGTCGTCGCGGGTGAGCAGGCCGGCGCGCTTGAGCGGCGGCCGGTTGGCGTCGACGTCGATGAGGCTCAGCGCACGCGCGACACCAAGTCGCAGCGCCCCTGCCTGGCCACTCACGCCGCCACCGTGGATGCGGGCGATCACGTCGTAACGTCCCGCCAGGTCGAGGACGGCGAACGGCTCGCTCACGTGCTGCTGGTGCACCTTGTTCGGGAAGTACTCGTCGAGGGTCCGTCCGTTGATCCGCCACTGACCTGTTCCCGGAAGGAGCCGCACACGCGCGACAGCCTCCTTGCGACGGCCAGTAGCCGCCGCGGTCCCCACCACCGACTGGCGCGGAGTGAACTCACTCGCCGCCGGAGCGCTTTCGGAGCTGTATGCGATCGCGCTGTCGGCGTCGCCGAACTCTTCGCCGAGCTCGCCAGCACCACCAGCCAGCGCTGCTTCGTCGGTGTCGACCGGAAGGGTCGTGGTCTCGGTCACAGGCATGTCCTCATCTCGACTTCAGTGGTTTCGAGCACCACTGCGCGTCTCTTCGCTACTGCGGAGTCTGTGTGATCTCGTAGGGCTTGGGCTGTTGGGCCTGGTGTGGATGATCCGGTCCGGCGTACACCTTCAGCTTCTTGATCTGCTTCCGGGAGAGCCGGTTCTTCGGAAGCATTCCCCACACGGCACGCTCAATCGCCTTGCGCGGGTTCTTCTCGAGCAGCCGGCCGAAGGGCGTGGCCTTCAGTCCGCCCGGGTAGCCCGAGTGCCGATAGACGATCTTGTCTTCGCGCTTGTTGCCAGACAGCGCCACTTTGTCGGCGTTGACGATGACGACGAAGTCACCGGTGTCGATGTGGGGCGCGAAGGTCGGCTTGTGCTTGCCCCGGAGCAGGTTGGCCGTCTGGCTCGCGAGCCGGCCGAGAACGACGTCGGTCGCGTCGATGACATACCACTCGCGTGGAACCTCACCGGTCTTCGGGCTATAGGTACGCACAGTCGTCGGCCTTCGCTGCTCGTGTCCTCACGCCATGTCGGGCGACATGGCAGATCTTCTGGTAGGGGATTGATCACGCCTGCGGGTGACCGCCCGGATGTGCTCGTCTCACTCTGGGCGCAAGGCACACCCCGCGGGCGCAACGACCAGCCAGGATACCTAGCCTCTGGCAGACCGGTCAAAATGGGTGGGCGACATACGGCTGGCGGCGCGGCCGTCCAGGTCATACCGCCGCCACGTCGCGTCAGCCGTTCCGGATTGACCCGCTTCGCAACCGTAGAGAAAGATCATCAGGATTCTCCAGCCAGCCTGCTGGATAGCACTCTGATGTGGGAACCCGCGGAGCACCAGCGCGAGCACGTATCGGCCTGATCGGCGCTCTCCTCGCCTTCGGGATGTTCTGCGCGTGTACCCAGGCGCCGGAACGGCCGACCACCTCGCCGCGGCCGGACATGGAGCCCACCGACATCCCGAGCCCGACCGACTTCCACTTCCACCCGGGACCAGGACGAGGAGCTGCCGTCGGCGACCGGTACGTGAGAACCGAGACGCTCGTGAGCAGGCTCGCCATCCCCTGGGGCGTGACGTTTCTGCCCGACGGAAGTGCGCTGGTCACCGAACGACACACGAAACGGATCCTCAAGGTCGGCCCCGGACGTCGGGCGAACGGCGAGCTCACCGTGCGGACCGTGACCACCGTCGAGGGGGTCTACACGAACAACGAGGGCGGCCTGCTGGGCATCGCCGCCTCGCCTCGCTTCGCGAAGGATCGGACCGTCTTCATCTACTACACGACCAAGAAGGACAACCGGATCGCCAAGCTCGTCCTCGACGGCAAGGGCCGGCCGGAGCCGAAGGCCATCCTCACAGGCATTCCAGGCGCCGGCGTGCACAACGGCGGGCGGCTCGCGTTCGGACCCGACGGCTATCTCTACGCCACGACCGGCGACGCGGCCAAGGGCGGAGACGCACAGGACCTCGACAACCTCGCCGGCAAGATCCTGCGGATGACGATGGACGGCAAACCGGCCCCCGGCAATCCGTTCCCGGGCTCGTTGGTGTGGTCGTACGGCCATCGCAATCCGGAAGGAATCGCCTGGGACAGCCGCGGCCGCATGTTCTCCGCCGAGATCGGTGAGGCCGTGTGGGACGAGCTCAACATGATCCTGCCCGGCCGAAACTACGGCTGGCCGAGGGTCCAGGGCATGGGGAACATCCCGGGCCTCACCAATCCGCTTGCCGTCTGGCGCCCGGAGATCGGGGTCACCAACGGCGTCGCGATCGTGGGCAACACGGCCGTCGTCACCTGTCTGCGCGGCCAACGGATCTACTTGGTCAATCTCGTCGGCGGTGCGACGAACATCTCCAGCCGGCGGATCATGGGATCGGGCACGGGCGAGGCCAGCATCCGCTGGCGTCCCGCCGCCGGGATCTCGGGCCGGCCGATGGACGCGCTGATCGGGAAGTACGGCCGGATCCGCACGGCCATCGTGGCGCCGGACGGCAGCGTGTGGCTCACGACCTCCAACCGCGACGGCCGCAACGATCCGGTCCCCGAGGACGACCGCATCATCCGTCTGACGTTCCGCCGCCCCAGGTGACGGCGACGGATCACCGGTTTTCTCCACAATGACCACGTTCGATGGGCTTTCTGCGCCCTCACACGGCATGCACGAGCCTGGAAGGTACGAATTCGCGAGGAATGCGTCGCTTGCTGCAGTCCACCTCGAACGTCCTGGTGACGTGTCGAAGGCGGCCCCGACCAGCTGCGTCACACGCTGGTGCTCCCCGATGTCCGGGCACGCTGTCGCCGCTCCAGCACGACGTCGACGACCCTCCGCGCCCGCTGCCATGCCCGTTACGACCGGCCTATCCATGTGTCATCCTTTATGCCGCATATGTCTTGATCATTCAGTCGTTCGGGGAGGGAATCAGTAATGACGACGCCGTCGGAGCAGCAGCCGCAGCCGCCCCACCAGCCACCGCCCTATCCCGGCTATCCCGGCCAGCAGCCCGGTCACCAGGCCTACGCGAGCCAGCAGCCCGGCCAGCAGGGCCATCCGGGCCAGCAACCCGGCTATCCGGGCCAGCAGTACCCAGCGCAGCCCTACGCGGGTCAGCAGTACGCCGGTCAGCAGTACGGCGGCTACGGTCCGGCTCCGCAGGCTGGTCAGCAGCCCTATTCGGGCCAGGCCATGGGCGGGACCCAGACCCCCTACGCGGCACAACCGCCATACGCCGGCCAGCCGGCGTATCCACCCCAGCAGGCCTATCCAGGCCAGCAGCCCTCGCTTCTCGGCCAGCAGATGCCGCCCGACGGTGACAACCGCCGAAACGCCCTGCCGTGGGTCATCGCGGCGGTGGCGGGCGTCGTGGTCGTCGTGGGTGTGGCCATCACGCTCGTCCTCACGCTGGGCGGAGGAGAATCTGACACGACGGCCGGAGACGGCGGTCGGAACGAAGGCGGGCGTGGCTCGGCCGTATCCGACCCACCCAAGGGTGGTGAGTTGAACCAGAGCAGCCCGGAAGCCGCAGCCACCGCGTTCATCTCTGCGGTACAGGCTGGCGACACGGACACCCTCTGGGAACTCAGTTGCGCTGCCCATGAGGACTGCGTCGCGATGGTCGGTGGCGACCTGACCCCAGAGCAGCTTGAAGAAGTACGCAACGGCCTTGCGGATCTGGTCAATGCCAAGAGATTCCAAGACGCCGCCGTCGTCGAGAGCCGTCCAGCGGAGTATCCGGGTGGGACCGCGGTCTACTACCGTTCGCCGCTCATGTGCGAAGAGGAGAAGCACGCGCTGGTATTCGTCAAGTCGGGGAGCAGCTGGTACTACCTCGGTCCTGAAGGCGCGGCTCCGATCGACGCCGAGAACTGCCTCGGACCCAACTGATCCTGACCACCAGTTCTTCACACGAACCGCGAGACGCGGGCTGCGAGCACCATCTGAAATGGTTCGCAGCCCGCCCGTCGGGTCAGCGCACGCGTTTCACGCGACCCTCGTCCCAGACCGGCTCCTCGGACTCGTACACCTCGCCATCAGCACCGAAGATGAGGTAACGGTCGAAGCGTTGGGCAAACCATCGGTCGTGGGTGACCGCGAGCACCGTTCCTTCGAACGAATCCAGTCCGGCTTCCAGCGCCTCGGCCGAGTCCACGTCGAGGTTGTCCGTGGGCTCGTCCAACAACAGCAGGGTGGCACCTGACAGTTCCAACAACAGGATCTGCAGCCTCGCCTGCTGCCCACCGGAGAGGGACTCGAAGGTCTGCTCGCTCGCGTGGGCGAGCTCGTAGCGGTCGAGCGCCCGCGACGCCTCCTCCCGCCCCATGCCCGCGCGAAACTTGTCGCCTCGGTGCAGGATCTCCAGCGACGTACGCCCGACCAGCTCGGGATGCTCGTGCGTCTGCGCGAACCACCCCGGCCGCACCCGCGCCCCGAGACGTGCCACGCCCGTGTGCGGAACCGGCTCGATGACGAGGTCGCCCACCGGCATCTGGTCCGGCTCCGGCCGCGTGCCTCCGGCGGCAAGCAGACGCAGGAAGTGCGACTTCCCCGAACCGTTCGAGCCGAGGATCGCCACCCGGTCGCCGTACCACACCTCGAGGTCGAACGGCTTCATCAACGTGCTGCCAGACTCGCCGCCGTCCGTCGCGGGCAGCCGGAGCTCGAGCGACTCGCAGATCACCGCGCGTTTTCCGGTACGTCCGCCACGCAAGCGCATCCTGACGTTCTGCTCCCGCGGGATCGCCTGCGGTGGACCCGCCTCCTCGAACTTGCGCAGTCTCGTCTGGGTGGCGCGATAGGCCGAGGCCATCTTGGCGTTGCTGGTCGCCTTGCGCTTGTAGAGCGCGACGAGCGCCTTCAGCTTGGCGTGCTGCTCATCCCACCGCTTGCGGCGCTCCACGAGGTCGGCCATGCGTTCGCGCCGGGCCTCGTGACAGCTCGCATACCCGGCTGGGTGCGTCCAGACGGTGTTGCCTGCCGCGCCGAGCTCGATGGTGACCACCCGAGTGGCGGTGTTGGCGAGGAGCTGGCGATCGTGGCTCACGTAGAGCACCGTCTTTTCCGACTCGTTGAGCCGATCTTCCAGCCACTGTTTGGCCGGCACGTCGAGGAAGTTGTCCGGCTCGTCGAGCAGCAGCACCTCGTCGGGACCACGCAACAACGCCTCGAGAACCAGACGTTTCTGCTCTCCCCCGGAGAGCATCCGAAGCTCGCGCCACTTGCATTTGTCGTACGACACACCAAGCGCCTCGGTGCAACAGACGTCCCACAGCACCTCAGCGTCGTACCCGCCGACGTCGGCCCAGTCGGCCAGTGCCTGTGCGTAGCGCAGCTGGGTCGGCTCGTCGTCGCGGTCTATCATGGCGAGCTCGGCGCGCTCGAGGCGCCGCGCCGCCTCCCGGATCCGCGGTGGCGCCACGGAGAGCAGCAGATCGGCGACTGTGGACTCGTTCGCGCGGTGTCCGTCTCGAGCGGGAACGCCCTCCGCGACTCCTCCTGCTACCGGTGCGACGAACTGCCGCATGACACCAAGCCCGCCACTGCGGCTCACCACACCCGCGTGGGGGGCCAGGTCACCGGCAATGATCCGCAGCAGCGTGGTCTTGCCCGAGCCGTTGGCGCCGACGAGCGCGACCTTGGCTCCCTCGCCGACCCGGAAGGACACGTCGTCCAGGAGCACCCGCCCGTCGGGCAGCTCGTAGCGCACGTTGGCCACGTCGACGTACCCCACGAGCATCCATCGTCGCCGACCGGAGCAGGCGCACGCGAGTCCTTTTCGTCCGCAGAGGTCAGCCCGTCGCTCGGCGCCCACTCGGCACGCGTAAGAGCAGGCCGGCGGTGGCCTTTGCGTCGAACGTCACAGCCCACGCTCGCGATGTGGTACGCAGTGTCGCGATCGGCACCGCCCCTGGCCGATTCGGGCCAGTCTCGCAGCGCACGCCGTTGGGCCGCCTCACACGGCTCGGAAGAATGCTGCCTAGTCCGACAGGCATCGGTGGGCCACTGACGTCCCCCGAAGGGCAACTGCAGCGAACCCACCTCGAGGAGAAGCATGGCGATCAGCATCGGCTTCATCGGAGCCGGCCAGTTCTCACGTAGTTTCATTCCCCTGTTCCAGGCGCATCCGGACGTCAAGGAGGTCCGCCTCGCCGAGGTCCTGCCCGATCGCCTCGCCGCCGAGGCCAGTCGTCACAAGATCGAGCACACCTACACCGACGTCGACGAGCTCCTGGCGTCCGACGTCGACGCGGTGGCCATCTTCACGCAGCGATGGATGCACGGGCCGCTGGCCTTGAAGGCGCTGAAGGCCGGCAAGCACGTCTACTCCTCGGTCCCGATGGGGATCACCGTGGACGAGATCGCCGCGATCGTGGACGCCGTGCGGTCGACCGGGCTCATCTACATGATGGGCGAGACGAGCTACTACTACCCGTCCTCGGTGTTCTGCCGGAAGAAGCTGGCAGCGGGCGAGTTCGGCAGGGTGTTCTACGCCGAGGGCGACTACGTGCACGACATGGACCTCGGCTTCTACGACGCGTACAAGTACTCCGGCGGCGAACGCTGGAAGGAGACCGCGAGCTTCCCGCCGATGCTCTACCCCACTCACGCGGTGGGCAACGTGCTGTCGGTGATCGGCCGGCACGCGACCCACGTCTCGTGCATCGGCGTCAAGGACGAGCGCGGCGACGGGGTGTTCGACGCCAACGTGAGTCTTTGGGGCAACGACATCTCCAACGCCACGGCGTTGTTCAAGCTCGACGACGGTGCTGTCATGCGGACGAACGAGTTCCGTCGCGTCGGCTACCCCTCGCACATTCGCGAGTCCCGCCTTCGGATCTTCGGCACCGAGGGCAGCTTCGAGCAGATGGCGACCGTGAGTCTGTGGCAGACCAAGCAGGGCGTCGAGGACGTCACCGATCTCTTGCGTCCGCGGCGGTCGGCGAACCTGGACGACCCCGAGCTCGAGGGCATCTCCCCGGAGCTTCGTGAGGCGTTCGTCTCCGGCTGCGCGCCGGTGCACGACCGGTCGTCACTTCCGGAGTCCTACACGGGGATGCACAACGGTCACGAGGGCTCACACCACTTCCTGGCCAACGACTTCGTCCGCGCGGTCGTCGACAAGACACTGCCGCCGATCAACGCCTGGGTTTCGGCGCGTTACTGCCTTCCGGGCATCATCGCGCACGAGTCGGCCAAGCAGGGTGGCGTCCAGCTGGAGATCCCCGACTTCGGCGACCCACCCTCCTAAATGACCACGTTCAGTGGGTCTCTCGCACCTTCCCGCGCCATGCATGCCATGGGAAGGTGCGAGAGACCACGGCCAGCGAGGTCGTTCCTCCTGCTGCGCAAGCGGTGGACGATCCTGCCCAGCCGCGCGTAGCTGGGCATGGCCGCATCAGTCATCCACCGGTACGCTCAGGCCATGCCCCGTGACAGCAGACGGTTGCGCATTCTCGGGGTCGTCCTCGTCATTGCCCTTGTCCTGTTCGGCAACATGAGCGTCGGCGGCGACGGCCCATCGTTGCTCTTCAGTCTCCTCCTGATCACGTTCGTCGTGTACATCGTGAGGAAGGCGGGGTACTCCGCACGGTTGAAGGAGTTGGGGAGGGCATCCGCACGGTTGAAGGAGGTCGGGAGGGCAGCCGTCGAGTCGAGTCAGCGAGACGGTGCCGAGTCGCACTCTGCAGCTGCCCCGTCGGGCTCGGCCCAGATCGGCTCCTCGCAGGACAGTCCCACGACAGCACCGCCCCGGTCGACACCACCGCCCCAGCCGACAGCACCGCCCCGGTCGACACCGGCCACGACAGCACAGGCCACGAGCGCGACGACCGGCACACCAGCGGCCGTCGCCCACTCGTCACCGGCGACAGCCTTCGAAAGCTCGTCCCCGAGCCCGACTCCCCCGCCCGAGGTCCTCGCTCGCGTGACCGAGCTCAAGCGCTCAGGCCGGATGACGGAGGCCATCACGGTCTTGCGAGAAGCGACGGGGATGGAGCTCTACGAAGCGAGCCAGTACGTCCGCAAGCTATAGCACTCCTCTCGGCAACGCCTTCGTCGCCTGGGACGTCCAGGAACAGCGGACTGGCGGCGCGCCTACGACGCGCAGATTTTCCGCACCCCGCACGCAGGAGGTCGTACGCCCAGCCGGAGCAGCTGAAATATCGGGGACCCGGCGTGGCCGCCTACGGCTGAGCAGAGCGTGGGCGTACTGCGAGGACACGGTAGCCCTTGGCGCTGGCCTGTCGCTCAGTCGGAAATCCGGCGCCGACCAACCACCGCTGCAAGGAGTCCGCGCCAAGGTTCTTGGCGACGACGAGCCATGCCACTCCGTGCGGGTCGAGCCGAGCCAGCCATCGCTCCAGCAGCTCGTGCAGAGCTGCCTTGCCGATCCGGACCGGGGGGTTGGACCAGATCTGCTGGAACGTGACCTCGGCCGGCACCTCATCCGGTGTCGCAACCCGGACCCGTTCGGCGACCCCCAACGACTCGGCGTTCTGCCGGGTGAGCTCGAGTGCCCGCGTGTTCACATCGACTGCCCAGACCGTGGCTTCCGGCACTTCCCGCGCCAGCACGCACGCGATGGGGCCGTAGCCACAGCCCAGATCGAGAAAGGTTCCAGGCTCGCTCGGCAACGGCACCTCGCGGAGCAGGACGGCGGTGCCGAGGTCGAGCCGGTCGCCGGCGAAGACACCACTGGCGGACGTCATGGTGTACGAACGGCCGTAGGCACGGAAAGACACCTGCCGATAGACCGCGGGGGTACCCGGCTGCTCGGAGAAGTAGTGCTCGGTCATCGCGTGCTCGAGGGATCCGGTTGCGACCATCCAGCTGGATTGCCGCCGCTCACTGGTGGCAGACGGAGCCGCCGAGCCGCCGCCGCGCGGCTCGCGAGCTGGTCGTCCGGCGGGTAGCCCACTTCCTCGAGCGTCAGCCCGTGCGGAGGTACGACAGTGACCGCGGGGTGACGCGTACGGCTCGCAAGGACCGTGGCCGGCCAGTCGACGTCACGCTGTCCGGTTCCCACCGGAAGCAGCGCGCCGACGAGCGAGCGAACCATCGAGTGACAGAACGCATCGGCCACGACCTTGCCGACCACCAGGCCGCCTTCGGCTCGGCACCACTCGAGCTCCAGCAGGCGCCGGATCGTTGTCGCACCGGGGCGCTTGCGACAGAAGGCCGCGAAGTCGTGCTCACCGAGCAGGTGTCCCGACGCGGCGTTCATCCGGTCGACATCCAGACGACGTGGGACAGCCAGCACCTCATGACGCCGCAACGGGTCGGCCACCCTCAGGTCGTCACACAGCCGGTAGGCGTAGCGCCGCCAGATCGCCGAGAACCTTGCATCGAACCCGGGCGGCGCCTCCGCCACCTTGCGTACCCGCACATCCGGCGGCAAGGCACCGGCCAGTCGGCGCAGCAGGCCGCTGGCCGGCGTCTCATCGTCACGTCCGCGCACGGCGTCGTACGCCGCACGCGGGATGTCGACGTGGCAGACCTGACCCCGGGCGTGGACGCCGGCGTCGGTTCGCCCGGCACAGGTCGTCGTGACCGGCTCCTCGAGCCGCAAGACGGTACGCAGCGCGGCTTCGAGCACTCCCTGAACCGTTCGCTGGTCCTGTTGAACGGCCCAACCCGCGAAGTCTGTCCCGTCGTAGGCGAGATCGAGACGCAACCGCACGGTCGCTGTCGAGATGGCCACGTTCAGCCCCGCTGCACAGGAAGTGTCACCACTGCCGCCATGGGACGTGTGGCATGCACCCTGCGATGAAGTCGTGCCGGCGGTCAGGAGCTGTCGCGCGCGTCGCCCGCCTCGGCGTCGGCAGCCTCCGACGTGGCCTCGTCAGCCTTGGCCTCGGCGGCCTCGGACGTGGCCTCGGCAGTCTCAGGCTTGGTGGCATCGGCGGCCTGGTCCTGCTCAGCCTGGGCGGACGCCTCGGAGGTCGACTCCTCCGACGCTGCCTGCTTCGATTCCGTCGCCTCGGCCGATTCGGTCGACGCGGCCCGCTTCGCGGCACTGCGCTTGCGTGCAGCTTCCCGGGTGCGGGTCGCTTCCGGTGCGTTCTGCACCAGCTCGATCACCGCCATCGGCGCGTTGTCACCACGACGCGGGCCGACCTTGGTGATCCGGGTGTACCCGCCAGGCCGATCGACGTAGTAGGGCCCGATCTCAGCGAACAGCCGGTGGACGATCTCCTTGTCGCGGATCACCGACTGGACCTGGCGCCTGGCGTGCAGGTCGCCACGCCGTGCCTTGGTGATCAGGCGCTCGGCGAACGGCCGCAGCCGCTTGGCCTTGGTCTCCGTTGTCGTGATGCGGTTGTGGCGAAACAGCGAGGTCGCCAGGTTGGCCAGCATCAACCGCTCGTGCGCGGGCCCCGCGCCGAGCCGTGGGCCCTTGGGGGGCTTGGGCATTGCTGCGTTCTCCTTCCTGCACCGGCCGTATCAGGTACCGGAGTCAGTCGCCCACCACCTGGCCCACACTGTCCACACATGGCGGGTGTCCTCGCCATGACGGGCACGGGTGCCTGCGATGGCTGGTGTTCACCCGCCACGCGTGGTCATTGAGCCTAGGGGCGAGCGGTCATCAATATTGCTCGGTCTCGGCGAAGTTCTCTTCCTCCTCTTCGAAGGAGTCGACCGCAGCGCTCGGGTCGAACCCGGGCGCGCTGTCCTTGAGCGCGAGACCCATCGCCGCCAGCTTCTGCTTCACCTCGTCGATCGACTTGGCGCCGAAGTTGCGGATGTCCAGCAGGTCCTGCTCGCTTCGCGAGATCAGCTCGCCGACGGTGTGGATACCTTCCCGCTTGAGGCAGTTGTACGAACGAACCGTGAGGTTCAGGTCCTCGACGGGGAGGGCGAGATCGGCGGCAAGTTGGGCGTCCACCGGCGAGGGCCCGATCTCGATGCCCTCGGCATCCACGTTGAGCTCCCGGCACAGGCCGAAGAGCTCGACCAGCGTCTTCCCCGCGCTCGCCACCGCGTCACGCGGCCGCATCGACGGCTTGGTCTCGACGTCGACGATCAGCTTGTCGAAGTCCGTGCGCTGCTCGACACGGGTCGCCTCGACCTTGTAGGTGACCTTGAGCACCGGCGAGTAGATCGAGTCGACCGGAATGCGACCGATCTCCGCGTCGGGCCGCTTGTTCTGCACCGCTGACACGTAGCCACGGCCCCGCTCGACCACGAGCTCCATCTCGAGCTTGCCCTTGCTGTTCAGGGTCGCGATGTGCAGGCCCGGGTTGTGCACCTCGACACCGGCCGGCGGGGCGATGTCACCGGCCGTCACGTCGCCCGGTCCCTGCTTGCGGAGGTACATCGTCACCGGCTCGTCGTGCTCGCTGGAGACGACGAGTTCCTTGAGGTTGAGGATGATCTCGGTGACGTCCTCCTTGACGCCGGGGATCGTGGAGAACTCGTGCAGCACTCCGTCGATCTTGACGCTGGTGACCGACGCGCCAGGGATGGACGACAGCAACGTACGCCGAAGCGAGTTGCCCAGCGTGTAGCCGAACCCCGGCTCGAGCGGCTCGAGAATGAAACGGGACCGGAAGTCGTCGACGACTTCCTCGGTAAGGGTGGGACGTTGCGCGATGAGCATGTTCTTCATCCTTTCCGCGGCGCCCGCCATATGACGCCGACGAATAGTGGTGGCCGTCCGCGTGGGATCGGGCCGGGCCCCAAGCCGTGGAGCATCGCGTCGTCAGACTGGACGATCCCCACGGCCTGGCGGTCTTGGTGGTTTACACCTTGGAGTAGTACTCCACGATCAGCTGTTCCTGGATCGGGACGTCGATCTGGGCACGCGTTGGCCGTTGGTGGACGAGGATCCGCAGCGTGTCAGGCACGACCTCCAGCCAAGCCGGCACGGGGCGCTCGCCGAAGGTCTCGCGAGCGATCACGAACGGCGTGAGCTCCCGCGACTTCGGGCGGATGTCGATCACGTCGTACTGATCCACCTGGTAGCTCGGGATGTTGACCTTCCTCCCGTTGACCAGGAAGTGTCCGTGCGACACGAGCTGGCGAGCGTGCCGACGCGTGCGTGCGATCCCCGCACGGTAGATCACGTTGTCGAGTCGGCATTCCAGGAGCTGCAGCAGGTTGTCACCGGTCTTACCGGGGCGCCGGTGCGCCTCGCGGTAGTAGCGGTTGAACTGCTTCTCCATGATGCCGTACGCGTAACGCGCCTTCTGCTTCTCCCGCAGCTGCAGGAGGTACTCGCTCTCCTTGGGCCGCCCGCGGCCGTGCTGGCCAGGTGGGTACGGGCGACGCTCGAACGCCTTGTCGCCGCCGACCAGGTCTGTGCCGAGGCGGCGCGACTTCTTCGTCATCGGGCCGGTGTAACGGGCCATGATGCAGTCGTACTCCTTCCTCGACCTACAGATCAGACCCGGCGCCGCTTGGGCGGGCGGCAGCCGTTGTGTGGGACTGGCGTGACGTCTTGGATCGTTCCGACCTCGAGCCCGGCGGCGGTGAGGGAACGGATCGCGGTCTCGCGCCCGGAGCCAGGGCCACGGACGAACACGTCGACCTTCTTCATGCCGTGCTCCATCGCCCTGCGGGCAGCTGCTTCCGCACACATCTGCGCGGCGTACGGCGTGGACTTGCGCGAGCCTTTGAACCCGACGGTTCCGGCACTCGCCCAGGCGATCACCGCACCGGCCGGGTCCGTGATCGTCACGATCGTGTTGTTGAACGTGCTCCGGATGTGCGCGTGTCCGAACGTGACGTTCTTGCGTTCCTTCCGGCGGACCTTCTTCGCGGCGCCGGCTCGACTCCTCGGTGGCATTTAGTGACTCAACTCCTACTTCCGACCTGGCTTCTTCTTACCGGCGACCGTCTTCCTCGGACCCTTACGCGTACGCGCGTTGGTGCGCGTGCGCTGTCCCCGCACGGGCAGCTGACGACGGTGGCGCAGACCCTGGTAGCACCCGATCTCGATCTTGCGCCGGATGTCGGCCGCGATCTCCCGCTTGAGGTCACCCTCCACGCGGTAGTTCGCCTCGATCCAGTCACGCAGCTTGATGAGATCCTCTTCTCCCAACTGGTGGACTCGAAGATCGGGGTTCACGCCGGTGTTGGCGAGAGTCTCCTGGGCCCGGGTTCGCCCGATGCCGAAGATGTAGGTGAGCGCCACCTCGATCCGCTTGTCACGCGGGAGGTCGACGCCGACGAGGCGTGCCATCTGGGCAACATTCCTTTCCGTTCGGCGGAGGTTTCCCTACGTGTCGCGTCCCTGCTTGCCCCTCGATCGCTGTCGCTCCACATCGGAGTGGCGAGCGATCTGGCAGGGCCCCGGCCTCCGTCCGGGGGTGGCACCAGCGGCCCCACGCCAGAAACGACCCGTCCTCTCGGTCATGTCGGCGCTCGCGCTGGTGAGCGATCACGTACCGTGCGCTGCGATGTTCGATTGTCGAACAATCACGTAAGGAGGCGCCTCGCGGACCTTCCGGGAGCAACTGGCGCTCCGCGCGGCCTCGTGGCGCCCCTTCGTGGTCATCACTAACCCTGCCGTTGCTTGTGGCGGGGGTTCTCGCAAATCACCATGACCCGGCCGTGGCGGCGGATCACCTTGCACTTGTCACAGATCTTCTTGACGCTGGGCTGGACCTTCATGGCTACTCTCTGATCGGGCTCGGCGTACTAGCGATAGCGGTAGACGATCCGCCCTCGGCTCAAGTCGTACGGCGACAACTCCACCACAACCCGATCCTCCGGCAGGATCCGGATGTAGTTCTGCCGCATCTTGCCGCTGATGTGCGCGAGGACCTTGTGCCCGTTTTGGAGCTCCACACGGAACATCGCGTTCGGGAGCGCCTCCACTACAGTGCCCTCGATCTCGATGACACCTTCCTTTTTCGGCATGTCCTCCGCACTTCGCCTGGCTTGCGCTGTCTGTCGGTTCGGTTGCCCGGGCCGTGGGTGCCCTCGGGACTTCGGGATGTCGGGCCCTCGAGGCCAGACTCCCCAGCGGCCGCCCTGACCATTCCCGGCTCGAGTCCTGCTCGAGCCGGCGTCAGGGTCCCGCATCGGGTGAGACCTTCACACCCGCCCGCAGGTGGCTCGTGGTGACACGGCACCTACAGGCTGGGCCTGGAGAAGTTTACGTGAACAGCCGACCAGATGCGAATCGGGGCCGTCCTCAGGAGGGCAGCCCCAGGTCACTGGGTGATTTCCAGTCTAATCGGGCAGCGCCACCCGGCAAGATCACTGTCCGACCACCAAGGCGTCTTCCACCGCTCAGTCGCGAAGCTGGCGACGCACGACCTCGATGCTCAGCAAGATCGCACCCCAGGGCCCGGCCACCCATACCGGCCAGAAGTACTCCAGCCGCCCATTGCCGACCGAGACGAGAACCCAGACCACCAGGTTGACGCTCACGGCACAGGCCCAGAGCGTCCAGAACACCGCCATGACCTTGTCGCCTGCCGTCCGGCGGCGTGCCGGCGTCGCCTGGTCTGACGACTTCTTCCCGGAGACCTCCGGTGCCTTGTGCGTACGCATGACAGGGAGGTCTCGGACCAACGGCTCGAGCTCTCCGTATGTCTGCGCGGCATACAGTGCATCGAGGCGGTCCTGGAACTCAGCCAGGGAGAGCCGGCCCTCGGCGTGAGCCTCACGCAGCCTCGCGGCGATCTTCTCCCGATCGTCGTCGGAGGCCCGCATGTCCGGTCGGTATGGCACTGTCATAGTGTGCCCGCCCATGTGATGTTGCGCATCAGGTAGCACCCTGAACTTCCCCGGGAACGGGGCACCGCCCTGTCGGATCGACACCGGCGAACCCGGTCTACCTTACGGTCTACACGAGTGCGTCCCATGCTGCGCGGCTGAGGCCGGGCGAAAGGGCGGCCCTAACCCAACGCGGCGATCACGCGGTCGGCGACCTCGTCGATCTCGCCCATCCCGTCGACGACGGCCAGCAGGCCTCGCCTGGCGTAGACGTCGAGCACCGGCTCGGTCTGCTCCCGATACACCTCGAGTCGACGTCGGATCACGTCCTCGGTGTCATCGGTACGCCCGTCGATCTCGGCGCGGCGCAGCAGCCGACGTACCAGCTCGTCGCGATCGACGTTCAGCACCAGTACCCGGTCGAGCTTCTTGCCCTCGTCGGCCAGGATGTTGTCCAGGGTCTCGACCTGAACGGC
The DNA here is from genome assembly GCA_036564245.1 of Actinopolymorphaceae bacterium. Taxonomy (GTDB): domain Bacteria; phylum Actinomycetota; class Actinomycetes; order Propionibacteriales; family Actinopolymorphaceae; genus Thermasporomyces. Next base: position 21,444 of record DATCKU010000011.1, on the reverse strand, counting down.
CGTCCTCGGGTACCCGTCGAGCAGGAAACCGCGCCGCGTGTCTGGCTGCTGCAGGCGGTCGCGCACCATCCCGTTGATGACCTCGTCCGGCACCAGCTCGCCGGCGTCGAGGTACTGCTTGGCCTCGCGGCCCAGCGGGGTGCGGTCCTCGACGTTCTTCCGCAAGATCTCACCGGTCGAAATCGTGGGGATGTCGAGACGCTTCGCGATGAGTTTCGCCTGCGTACCCTTCCCCGCACCGGGCGGACCCATGATGAGCAGCCGCATCAGCGCAAGAACCCTTCGTAGTGCCGTTGCTGCAGCTGGGACTCGATCTGCTTGACCGTGTCGAGACCCACGCCGACCACGATGAGGATGGACGTACCGCCGAACGGGAAATTCTGGTTCGCGCCGATGAGAACGAATGCGATCAGCGGGATCAGCGAGATCACACCGAGATACAGCGAGCCGGGTGCGGTGATCCGCGAGAGGACGTAGTGGAGGTACTCCTCGGTCGGCCTACCGGCCCGGATACCCGGGATGAATCCGCCGTGTTTTCTCATGTTGTCGGCGACCTCCTTCGGGTTGAAGGTGATGCCGACGTAGAAGTACGTGAACCCGATGATCAGCAGGAAGAACGCGATCATGTAGACCGGGTGTCCGCCCTGGGCGATGTTGGCGTTGATCCAGCCGGCCCAGCTGGCCTGGGGATTGAACTGTGCCGCGAGCACCGGAAGGTACATCAGGCTGGACGCGAAGATCACCGGGATGACGCCGGCCTGGTTGACCTTGAGCGGGATGTACGTCGAGCTGCCGCCGTAGGCGCGCCGCCCGATCATCCGCTTGGTGTACTGCACCGGGATCCGACGCTGGGCCTGCTCGACGTAGATCACGGCCGCCATGATGACGAGACCGATCGCCATCACCACGAGGAAGATGCCCCAACCCTGCTGCTGCCGGATCGCCCACAGCGAGCTCGGGAACGCCGCGGCGATCGACACGAAGATCAGGATTGACATGCCGTTGCCGACACCACGGTCGGTGATCAGCTCGCCGAACCACATGATGACGCCGGTGCCGGCGGTCATCGTGATCACCATCGTGGCCAGCATCAGCACGCTGTCGTTCGGGATCAGGTCCTCCTGGCAGCCCTGGAACATCTGGCCCGGCGTCCGCGCCAAGGCGATGATCGTGGTCGACTGCAGGACCGCCAGCCCGACAGTGAGGTAACGGGTGTACTGGGTGATCTTCTGAGTGCCTGCCTGGCCTTCCTTCTTCAGCGCTTCCAAGCGCGGAATGACCACGGTGAGGAGCTGGATGATGATGCTCGCCGTGATGTACGGCATGACCGTGAGCGCGAAGACCGACAGCTGCAACAGCGCTCCACCGGAGAAGAGGTTGAGCATGCCGTAGATGCTGTTGCCGGTCTGGACCTGACCAAGGCAGGTGCGAACCGCCTGAGCGTCGACACCGGGAGTGGGCAGCACCGAACCCACCCGGTACAGCGCGATGATGAAGAGCGTGAAGAGCAGCTTCTTGCGCAGGTCCGGCGTCTTGAAGGCGTTGACGAACGCGGTGAGCACCCAGTCCTCCTGCGTACCGCCTCACCGGCGGCTTGGTCGGGTCCCGAGCCTGGCGCTCCGGGTCGCTACGGACTCTACCGTCCAGTGGGCGATCCCAGGCTGAGCGGGGCGCGAGACATGCGATCCACGAAGTATTGCCGACCCGGACCCCCGTCGCACGGAACGGCTTCGTGACCTGACGTGGACGTGGACGCTGCGTACCGCGTCCCACGTCCCGCACGTCGCCGACCTACCGCTCGGTCACCGATCCCCCGGCCGCTCGGATCTTCTCGGCCGCGCTGGCGGAGAAGGCGTCCGCGCTGACCTGCCAGGCGGCGGTGGCCTTCCCGGTACCGAGAATCTTGACCGGACGACTCTTCCGGACGAGGCCCTTCGCCGCCAGGTCCTCCGGGGTCACCACACCACCGTCTGGGTAGAACTCGGCCAGCCGCTCGAGGTTGACGACCTGATACTCCACCCGGTGGCGGCTCTTCGCCCCCCGCATCTTCGGGAACCGCATGTGAGCCGGAAGCGCGCCACCTTCCAGGAAGCTGGGGATACGGTCGCGTGCCTTGCTGCCCTTCGTACCCCTACCGGCCGTCTTGCCGCGCTTGCCGCTTTCGCCACGGCCGACCCGGATCTTCGGTCGCTTCGCACCGGGGGCTGGACGCAGGTGATGCAGACGAAGCAGCCGGCTCTTGCCCGCGCCAGGCGCCGACTCCTCGCTCGAGGCCGCCTTCTCGGCGGCCGCTGTCTTGCGGGCAGCCACTGTCAATCGACCTCCTCGACCACGACCAGGTGAGACACCTTCGCGATCATGCCGCGGACTTCGGGCCGGTCGTCGCGAACCACGACGTCTCCGATGCGCCGAAGCCCCAGCGACCGCAACGTGTCGCGCTGGTCCTGCTTGCGACCGATCTTCGACCGTACCTGTCGGATCCGTACCTGCGCCATCACGCACTCACCTCCGCCCTGGCACGCAGCAATCGCGCCGGTGCGACGTCCTCGACCGGCAGGCCACGGCGGGCAGCGACGCGCTCAGGCGACTCCAGCTGCTGCAGCGCGTGGACGGTCGCGTGGACGATGTTGATCGCGTTGGACGAGCCCAGGGACTTCGACAGCACGTCGTGGATGCCCGCACACTCCAGCACGGCGCGCACCGGACCACCGGCGATGACACCGGTACCGGGCGAGGCAGGGCGCAGCAGGACAATGCCGGCCGCCTTCTCACCTTGGACCGGGTGCGGAATCGTCCCCTGGATCCGCGGGACCTTGAAGAAGTGCTTCTTCGCCTCCTCGACACCCTTGGCGATGGCGGCGGGCACTTCCTTCGCCTTGCCGTAGCCGACGCCGACCGTGCCATTACCGTCACCCACCACGACCAGCGCGGTGAAGCTGAAGCGGCGGCCGCCCTTGACGACCTTCGCCACACGGTTGATGGACACGACCCGCTCGATGTAGGTCGTCTTGTCCGCGGCGGATCCGCCCCGACGGTCGTCCCGGCGGTCCCGGCGCTCGCCAGAGCCGCTTCCGCGGCGCTCTCGGGGTCCAGCCATGCTGTGTCGAAACCTTTCCTCTGGGCTCTACGGTGCGGGGCCCAGCGGCCCCGCGGTCGTTCAAGCTTGTCGGGGGGATCGCGGAGGCCCGAGCCTCCGCAGATCTTCACTCAGTCTTCGGTTGTCGTGTGCGGTGTCCGGTCAGACGGCAACGGAGGACTCGCGGCTTCAGAACTCGAGCCCGCCCTCGCGAGCTGCGTCGGCCAGGGCCGCGACCCGTCCGTGGTACTTGTAGCCGGCACGGTCGAAGACCACCTTCGACACGCCGGCTCCCTTGGCACGCTCTGCCAGTCGCTGACCGACCTGCCGGGCGCGTTCTGTCTTGTTCCCGTCGTAGTTGCGCAGGTCCTGCTCCATGGTCGACGCCGAGACCAGCGTGTGGCCCTTGGTGTCGTCGACCACCTGAGCAAGGATATGCCGGGACGAGCGGGTGACCACGAGGCGAGGTCGCTCCGGCGTCCCGAAGATCTTCTTGCGTACGCGTAGGTGCCGACGCAGCCGCGACTTGACCTTGCGGCTCGTGGCCTTGCGCACCTTGAGACTGCTGGCCATCGTCACTTACCAGCCTTTCCAACCTTGCGGCGGACCTGCTCGCCCTCGTAGCGGATGCCCTTTCCCTTGTAGGGCTCGGGCTTTTGCAGCTTGCGGATGTTCGCGGCGGTCTCGCCGACTCGCTGCTTGTCGATCCCGATGACCGAGAACTTGGTCGGCGACTCGACCGCGAACGTCACTCCGTCGGGAGCGTTGACCACGATCGGGTGGCTGTAGCCGAGCTTGAACTCGACCTGCTGCGGCCCTTTGGCGACCACACGGTACCCGACACCGTGGATTTCGAGCTTACGTTCGTACCCTTGCGTCACCCCGATGATCATGTTGTTCACAAGCGTACGAGTGAGCCCGTGCAGCTCCTTGCTCCTGCGCTCGTCGTTCGGACGCTTGACGCGCAGCGTGTCGCCGTCGCGTTCGATGGTGATCGGCCGTGCGACGGTGTGCGAGAGCGTGCCCTTGGGCCCCTTCACAGTGACCGTACGGTCGTCGATCGTGACATCGACGCCCGCGGGCACCGGGATCGGGAGCTTGCCGATGCGAGACATGGGGTTCGTTCTCCTTTAGCCCTCATCCATCCGGGTGTCGGCGACTACCACACGTACGCGAGGACCTCACCGCCGATCCGCCGCTGGTAGGCCTGGCGGTCGGTCAGGAGTCCCTGCGAGGTCGAGATGATCGCGATGCCGAGACCGCCGAGCACCTTGGGCAGCCCGGTTGCCTTGGCGTAGACCCGCAAGCCGGGCTTCGAGATCCGCCGGATACCGGCGATCGACCGCTCACGGTTCGGGCCGTAACGCAGTTGGATGACCAACGTCTTGCCCACCTTGCCCGGCTCGGGTTCCACGACCTTCCAGCCGGCTATGTAACCCTCCTGCTCGAGGATCTGCGCGATGCCAGCCTTCATCTTGCTGTACGGCATCGACGTCTCGTCGTGGTATGCCTGGTTGGCGTTACGCAGACGGGTCAGCATGTCTGCGATCGGGTCGGTCATGGTCATCGGTTCTGGCCCTTTCTCGCCGTGGTTTCCGTTCCTTCCGGACCTGCGGCGCGTCGGGTGTCGGTTGGTCTCGTGGTGGTAGGCGGAAGGCTCGTCTCGCGGCTCACCAGCTGCTCTTGGTGACACCGGGAAGCTCGCCGCGATGCGCCATCTCCCGCAGGCAGATGCGGCACAGCCCGAACTTGCGGTAAACCGCCTTCGGCCGGCCGCACCGCTGGCAGCGGGTGTAGGCCCGCACGGCGAACTTCGGCTTCGCCTTCGCCTTGACGATCAGGGCGGTCTTAGCCACGTCACTTTCTCCCTCGGTCCATGCGTACGGGCTACCTCGCCGGTGTGCCCGACGCGAACGGGAAGCCGAGCAGAGTCAGCAGCGCCCGGCCTTCCTCGTCGTTCGATGCGGTCGTCACGATCGTGATGTCCATGCCGCGAGTCCGGTCGATCTCGTCCGGGTTCACCTCGTGGAACATCACCTGCTCGGTGAGACCGAACGTGTAGTTGCCGCGCCCGTCGAACTGCTTCGGCGACAGGCCACGGAAGTCGCGGATCCGAGGCAGCGCAAGCGAGAGCAGCCGGTCGAGGAACTCCCACATCCGCGCACCGCGCAACGTCACGTGCGCACCGATCGGCATGCCGGCACGCAGCTTGAACTGCGCGATGGACTTCCGCGCCCGGTTGACCATCGGCTTCTGGCCGGTGATCAACGACAGGTCACGCACCGCACCTTCGATGAGCTTGGAGTCGCGAGCCGCGTCCCCGACGCCCATGTTGACGACGACCTTCTCGACCGTCGGCACCTGCATCGGGTTGCGGTAACCGAACTGACGCTGCAGCTCGGCCACGATCTCGTTGCGGTAGCGCTCCCGAAGGCGCGGCGGCGGTGCGGCGCCGTTCTGCGGCGCGCCCTGCTGCTCGGCGCTCGCCGCCTTCTTGGCAGCCGACTTCTTGGTGGCCGCCTTCTTGCCACCGGAGCTGCGCTGTTCTGTCGCGGTTGCCATCAGATCTCCTCGCCGGTCTTCCGGGCGATCCTCACGCTGCGGTAACCGATGTACGTCGAGCCGTCGGCACGGCGCTTCTCGACCTCGCGGCGTTCGTACCCGACACGAGTCGGCACCTTCTTGCCGTCGACCTCGACCAGCAGGGCCACGTTGGACGCGTCGATCGGCGCCTCCTGGGTGACGATGCCGCCGGACTTGCTCTGCCGGCCCTGCGGCTGGACCACCTTCGTGTGCCGCTTCACCCGGTTGGCACCCTCGACGTAGACCCGGCCTCGCTTGGTGTCGACCTCGATGATCCGGCCTTCCACGCCACGGTCCCGGCCGCGCATCACCCGCACGAGGTCGCCCTTCTTCACGTGCAGCTTCTTGCGCGGCACACGGTTGCTCTTGGTTGCAGTTCTCGGCATCTCACAGCACCTCCGGAGCGAGCGAGATGATCCGCATGTAGCGCTTCTCACGCAGCTCACGGCCGACCGGGCCGAAGATGCGGGTGCCGCGCGGCTCGCCCTTGTCACGCAGCAGGACCGCGGCGTTCTCATCGAACTTGATGTACGAACCGTCTGGTCGCCGCTGTTCCTTTGCTGTTCGTACGACAACCGCCCGGACCTTCTCGCCCTTCTTGACGTTTCCGCCCGGGATGGCGTCCTTGACCGTCGCGACGATGACGTCGCCGATGCCTGCGTAGCGGCGACCGGAGCCGCCCAGCACGCGGATGCACAGGATCTCCTTGGCACCGGTGTTGTCGGCGACCTTGAGTCGCGACTCCTGCTGGATCACGGTCTCTACTCCTTCTGCGAAGGTTCGGGGGTCGTCCCCCTGCTGGCACCTACTCGGGCTACTTCGCCTTTTCCAGGATCTCGACGACGCGCCACCGCTTCGTGCGCGACAGCGGCCTGGTCTCCATCAGGAAGACCCGGTCCCCGACGCTGCACTGGTTCTGCTCGTCGTGCGCCTTCAGCTTGCTGGTGCGCCGGATGACCTTGCCATAGAGGGGATGCTTCACGCGATCCTCGACCTGGACGACCACGGTCTTGTCCATCTTGTCGCTGATCACGACACCCTCACGGGTCTTGCGGCGGCCACGAGGCTTCTGGCCTCGGGGTGTCTTCGCGGCCTGCGCAGCACCCTGCTGCGCGGTGTCCGACGTCGCTGTCGCCACAGACTCCACCTTCTCGCTCGTTGCTTCGCTCATGCCGAATCGCCCTTCGTCTGCGATGCGGATTCGGCGGTCTGGTCAGCCTTGCCGTTCTCGTCCGCTTCGCCGGTGAGTTCGGGCTCCACCGGCGTGATGCCGAGCTCCCGCTCCCGCATCACGGTGTAGATCCGGGCGATGTCGCGCCGCACGGTCCGCAGCCGGCCGTGGCTTTCGAGCTGACCGGTCGCCGCCTGGAAGCGCAGGTTGAACAGCTCCTCCTTGGCCTCCCGCAGCTTCTCGGCAAGCTCGGCGTTGGTGAGGTTGCGCAGCTCGTGAGCCTTCGACGTCATCGGCATCAGCCCTCACCCCCTTCGCGCGCGATGACACGACACTTCATCGGAAGCTTGTGGATCGCACGACGCAGAGCTTCGCGAGCCACCGGCTCGGCGACACCCGAGAGCTCGAAGATCACCCGGCCGGCCTTCACGTTGGCCACCCACCACTCCGGCGAGCCCTTACCGGAACCCATCCGGGTCTCGGCCGGCTTCTTGGTCAGCGGACGGTCAGGGAAGACGTTGATCCAGACCTTCCCGCCACGCTTGATGTGCCGGGTCATGGCGATTCGGGCAGCCTCGATCTGCCGGTTGGTGAGGTAGTGGCCCTCGAGCGCCTGGATGCCGTACTCGCCAAAGGCGAGCGACAGGCCACCCTTGGCCATCCCACCGCGCTTGGGCTTGTGCTGCTTGCGGTGAACGATCTTCCGCGGGATCAGCATGATCAGTTCTCCTGTCCCGACTGTGCCGGCTGCGCCGGCGCGTTGGTCGCGTCGGACTGGGAGGCGGACCCTCCAGCACCACGAGCGCCGCTCGCCGCGGGCTCCGGCTGACCGCCGCCGGCGCTGGATGCGCCACGCCGCTCCCGCCGCTCACTGCGCCGACCACCCCGCGGTGGGCGGTCACCGCCCGGACGGCGAGCTGCCGCGGCTCGCTGGGCCTCTCGCTCGGCACGCGACACCGGAACGTCGCCCTTGTAGATCCACACCTTCACACCGATCCGACCGAACGGCGTACGCGCCTCGTAGAAGCCGTAGTCGATGTCGGCGCGCAAGGTGTGCAGCGGGACGCGCCCGTCGCGGTAGAACTCCGAGCGGGACATCTCCGCGCCGCCGAGCCGGCCCGAGCACTGGACCTTGATGCCCTGTGCCCCAGCCTTCTGGGCGCTCTGGAGCGCCTTGCGCATCGCCCGGCGGAAGGCCACACGGCTGGCCAGCTGCTCGGCCACGCCCTGCGCGACCAGCTGTGCGTCCAGCTCGGGGTTCTTCACCTCGAGGACGTTCATCTGCACCTGCTTGCCGGTGAGCTTCTCGAGCTCACCGCGGATCCGGTCGGCCTCGACGCCACGCCGTCCGATCACGATGCCGGGCCGCGCGGTGTAGATGTCGACGCGGACCCGCTCCCGGGTGCGCTCGATCTCCACCTTGGAGATCCCGGCACGATCCATGCCCTTGGTGAGCAACCGCCGGATTGCGACGTCCTCGGCGACGTAGTCCTTGTACAGCTTGTCGGCGTACCACCGGCTCTTGTGATCGGTCGTGATCCCGAGGCGGTACCCGTGCGGGTTGACCTTCTGTCCCACTAGCGGGCCCTCCTCTTCCTACGGCCCTTCTGGTTCTTCTGGCCCTGCTTGTCGCGTACGTCTTCATCGGGCGCGACGACCACCGTGATGTGGCTGGTCCGCAGCAACCGCGGCCCTGGCCGGCCCTGCGCGCGAGCCCGCCACCTCTTGGCGGTCGGACCTTCGTCCACGTACGCGCGAACGACGCGCAACGTGTCGCGGTTGAGCTCGAGGTTGTTCTCGGCGTTGGCGACGGCACTCTCCAGCACCTTCCGCACCGGCACGCTCGCGGCAAGCGGTGAGAAGCGCAGGATGTCGACCGCCTGACCGACCGGCAGGCCCCGGATGAGGTTGACGACCCGGCGGACCTTGGTCGGTGTCATGCGGACATACCGCGCGATGGCCCGTGCCTCGACGGGCACCTGTTCGACCTCGTGTTCTTCATGCACTGTCGCGGTCACCGGCGCCGACTCCTTCGGTCTTCCTTCTCGTGGCCGCGGAAGGTACGAGTGGGCGCGAACTCACCGAGCTTGTGCCCGACCATCGCTTCGGTGATGAAGACGGGCACGTGCTTGCGGCCGTCGTGCACCGCGATCGTGTGGCCCAGCATGGCCGGCACGATCATCGAACGCCGCGACCAAGTCTTGATGACCTGCTTGCTCCCCTTCTCGTTCAGGGCGTTCACCTTCTTCATCAGGTGATCGTCCACGAAGGGGCCCTTCTTCAGGCTGCGTGGCATCGGTCAGGCTCCCTCTCCTACCGCTGCTTTCCGCTCTTGCGACGGCGAATGATCAGCCGGTCGCTCGGCTTCTTCTTCCGGGTGCGCCCTTCGGGCTTGCCCCATGGCGACACCGGGTGACGTCCACCGGACGACTTACCTTCACCACCACCGAGCGGATGGTCGACCGGGTTCATGGCGACACCGCGCACCGAGGGGCGCCGACCCTTCCAGCGGGCCCGACCCGCCTTACCAAGCGAGATGTTCGACTGCTCGGCGTTGCCGACCTCTCCCACGGTCGCCCGGCAGCGGACGTCGACCATGCGAAGCTCGCCGGACGGCATACGCAGCGTCGCCTTCGAGCCCTCCTTCGCTGCCAGCTGGACGCTGGCACCCGCCGCACGGGCGATCTTCGCGCCGCCACCCGGACGCAGCTCGATCGCGTGGATCGTCGTACCGACCGGGATGTTGCGGAGCGGGAGGTTGTTGCCCGGCTTGATGTCAGCCTTGGGCCCACTCTCGATCCGCTGCCCCTGACGGATCTGCGACGGAGCGATGATGTAGCGCTTCTCCCCGTCGGCGTAGTGCAGCAAGGCGATACGAGCGGTCCGGTTGGGGTCGTACTCGATGTGTGCGACCTTCGCCGGCACACCGTCCTTGTCGTACCGCTTGAAGTCGATGACACGGTACGCACGCTTGTGCCCGCCACCGCGGTGGCGCACGGTGATCCGGCCGTACGAGTTCCGACCGCCCTTGCTGTGGAGAGGGCGTACGAGCGACTTCTCCGGCTCGGTCCGCGTGATCTCGACGAAGTCCGCGACGCTGCCTCCACGGCGACCTGGCGTCGTGGGCTTGTACTTCCGGATAGCCATACGTACTCCCTCTACGAAACCGGTCCGCCGAAGATGTCGATCCGCTCACCGTCGGCGACGGTCACGATCGCGCGCTTGGTGCGCGGGCGCTGGCCCCAGCCGTAGCGGGTGCGGCGCCGCTTACCGGGCCGGTTGAGCGTGTTGACATCGGTCACCTTGACGTTGAACACCTTCTCGACCGCGATCTTGATCTCGGTCTTGTTGGCCCTCGGGTCAACCAGGAAGGTGTACTTGTTCTGATCGAGAAGGCCGTAGCTTTTCTCACTGATCACCGGTGCGATCAGGACGTCGCGGTGATCCTTGTGGATGCTGCTCATGCGCGAGCCTCCTCGGACGTGTCAGCAGCCGCACTCTCGGATGCCGCCTTCTTCGACGCAGCCTTCTTGGCGGTCGACTTCTTCGCCGTCGACTTCTTCGCCGGCTTGTCGTCCTGCTCGGGTGCGCCTTCCGACTCGGCGGCAGCAGTCTGCTCGGACTTACCTGCCGACTCCTTCACCGGCACCTCGAGCCCGGTGAACGACCTGTAGGCGCGGGCGGTGAAGACGACGTCGTCGCTTGCCAGCACGTCGTACGTGTTCAGCTGGTCAGGCGCGATCAGGTGCACTTCCGGCAGGTTCCGCAGGCTGTACCACGTGACCACCTCGTCGCGATCGGCCACGACCAGCACCCGGCGGCTCGTGGTCAGCCGTTGCAGCACGGCCTTCGCCTGCTTGGTGGACGGGACGTCACTGTCGATGAACTCCGTCACGACGTGCACCCGACCGTTGCGTGCGCGGTCGGAGAGCGCACCGCGGAGCGCCGCCTTCTTCATCTTCTTGGGCGTCCGCTGCGCGTAGCTCCTCGGCTGTGGCCCGTGCACGGTGCCACCACCGGTGAACTGCGGTGCGCGCCGGGAACCTTGCCGCGCCCGGCCGGTGCCCTTCTGGCGGTACGGCTTCGCGCCACCGCCGCTCACCTGGCCGCGGGTCTTGGTCGCGTGCGTACCCTGACGGGCCGCTGCCTGCTGGGCCACGACGACCTGATGCATCAAGGGGATGTTGACCGGTGCGTCGAAGATGTCGGACGGCAGCTCGAGCGTGCCGGTGGCAGCGCCGTCACGGTCGCGAACCTCGATCGTGGCGGTCATTTCTTCGCCCCCTTCGCCTTCGCCTTGACCGCGCTGCGGATCAGGACCAGGCCGCCACGCCGGCCCGGTACCGAACCCTTGAGCAGCAGGTAGCCCCTCTCGGCATCGACTGCGTGGACGGTGAGGTTCTGCGTCGTGACGCGCTCACCACCCATCCGACCGGCCATGCGCAGGCCCTTGAAGACCCGCCCAGGGGTGGCGCACCCGCCGATCGAGCCGGGCGAGCGGTGCTTGCGCTCCACACCGTGGCTCGCGCGCAGGCCGTGGAAGCCGTGCCGCTTCATCACGCCCGCGAATCCGTGGCCCTTGCTGGTGCCTGTCACGTCGACGAGCTCGCCCGGCGAGAAGATGTCCGCGGTGAGCTCCTGGCCAAGGGTGTACGACGAGGCGTCCGAGGTGCGCACCTCGACGAGGTGGCGCCTGGGGGTCACGCCCGCCTTCTCGAAGTGGCCTTGCTTGGGCTTGTTGACCTTGCGGGGGTCGATGGCGCCGTAGGCGATCTGGATCGCCGAGTACCCGTCCTTTTCAGGCGTACGGATCTGGGTCACGACGCACGGGCCGACCTTGACCACGGTGACCGGGACCAGGCGGTTCTCCTCGTCCCAGGTCTGGGTCATGCCGACCTTCTCGCCAAGCAGGCCGCGTACCTGGCGTGTGGCGGCTTGAGTGGCAGTGTTCACGCTGCTCATGGATGGGTTCCTCAGAGCTTGATCTCGATGTCGACGCCGGCTGGCAGATCGAGTCGCATCAGCGAGTCGACGGTCTTCGGTGTCGGGTCGATGATGTCGATCAGCCGCTTGTGGGTGCGCATCTCGAAATGCTCACGGCTGTCCTTGTGCTTGTGCGGTGAACGGATCACGCAAAAGACGTTCTTCTCGGTAGGCAGCGGCACGGGTCCGGCGATCTGCGCACCCGTCCGGGTCACGGTGTCGACGATCTTCCGTGCAGAGTTGTCGATCACCTGGTGGTCATAGGCCTTGAGCCTGATGCGGATCTTCTGTCCCGCCATGGCTGTCGCGTCCTTTTACGTGTCGTAACGCTTGTCTTGGTCCGGCTCCGGGGATGGACCTCGGACCCGGTTCAGGGGTTGTCGGCTGGCACCGCTCTCGCGAGCCGCACCTGCGCCGTGAGCGTGCTCACCCACCTGCCCACCCCGACCCCCGCGGTCGGGTGTGTCGGGCCGGCGAAGCCGCACGAACCCAAGCTTTCGCGAGCTGCCGAATCCGTGAGGGTTCGATCCCGACCCGAGAGGGCGGCGAGGGCCTGGGCTAACCAGGCACGAACTGGGCGGGGTCTCCGGGTCGGCGTTTCACCGCGATTCCGCGGTATCACGCCCCGGCGGCCCGCCGAACTGTTGCTGGATCCCGAGGCGACGCGAGCGTCCCCACGGGCCGCTAGGCAACTGCGCCAGTATGCCAAAGCGGTAGCCCTTTTGGCCAATCGGGCCACCCCCGGCACTAGCCCCAAATGACCGCCTCTAGAGCTGCACTACCCCCGTACCCAAATGACCATGTGCACCACGCCTGTCGGAGGTGCACCATGTGCCGGCACGTGTTACAGGTCCGGCGGACGTAGTGCACATGGTCATTTGGGCCGGCAGTCACGGGACTGGCAGACGAACTGGGGTGGGCCGAAGCCCACCCCAGCTGTCGTGGTCTTACTTGAGGATCTTCGTGACCCGGCCAGCGCCGACGGTACGGCCACCCTCGCGAATAGCGAACTTGAGGCCTTCCTCCATCGCGACCGGCTGGATCAGCTCGACCCGCATCTCGGTGTTATCGCCCGGCATGACCATCTCGGTCCCCTCCGGAAGGTGCACGACGCCGGTGACGTCGGTCGTCCGGAAGTAGAACTGCGGGCGGTAGTTGTTGAAGAAGGGCTTCCAGCGGCCGCCCTCCTCCTTGGAGAGCACGTAGACCTGCGCCTCGAACTCCGTGTGCGGCGTGGTCGTACCCGGCTTGACGACGACCATTCCGCGCTCGACTTCCTCGCGCTTGACGCCACGGAGCAGCAGACCGACGTTCTCGCCGGCACGCGCCTCCTCGAGCAGCTTGCGGAACATCTCGACGCCGGTGACCACGGTCTTGGTCGGCTCGCCGGGCCTGATACCGACGATCTCGACCTCCTCGTTGAGCTTGAGGACACCGCGCTCCACACGACCGGTGACGACCGTGCCTCGACCGGTGATCGTGAAGACGTCCTCGATCGGCATGAGGAACGGCTTGTCGATGTCACGCTTGGGCTCGGGCACGGACTCGTCGACGGCGTTCATGAGCTCGATGATCTTCTCGGTCCACTCGGGGTCGCCCTCCAGCGCCTTCAGCGCGGAGACCCGGACCACCGGGCAGTTGTCGCCGTCGAACTCCTGCTCGTTGAGCAGCTCCCGGACCTCCAGCTCGACGAGCTCGAGGATCTCCTCGTCGTCGACCATGTCGGCCTTGTTGAGTGCCACGACGATGTACGGAACGCCAACCTGCCGGGCGAGCAGCACGTGCTCGCGGGTCTGCGGCATCGGACCGTCGGTTGCCGCGACCACGAGGATCGCGCCGTCCATCTGGGCCGCGCCAGTGATCATGTTCTTGATGTAGTCGGCGTGGCCAGGACAGTCGACGTGCGCGTAGTGACGCTTCTCCGTCTGGTACTCGACGTGGGCAATCGTGATCGTGATGCCGCGCTGCTTCTCTTCCGGCGCCTTGTCGATCTGGTCGAAGGCATAGAAGGGATTGACGTCCGGCATCTTGTCGTGCAGCACCTTGGTGATCGCCGCGGTGAGGGTTGTCTTCCCGTGGTCGATATGCCCAATGGTGCCGATGTTGACGTGCGGCTTAGTGCGCTCGAACTTCGCCTTCGCCACTTCGGGCTCCTCCTGGTTTCTTTACTTCCCTGCGCCGTACGAGACGCGAGCACTTGACTTTACGGTATGCCAGAGCATGGGACCTCACTCGCCCCGCGCTTTCTTGACGATCTCGTCGGCGACGTTCTTCGGAACTTCGGCGTACGAATGGAATTCCATGTGGGGCACTGCTCGACCCTGGGTCTTGCTTCGTAGGTCGCCAACGTAGCCGAAGGTCTCCGACAACGGCACCAGGGCCGTGATGACCCGGTTGCCGGAAACTTCATCCATCTTCTGGACATGTCCGCGACGGCTGTTGATGTCGCCGATCACGTCACCGAGATAGTCGTCCGGCGTTGTGATCTCGATCTTCATGATCGGCTCCAGCAGCGTCGGGTTGGCCCGGCGGGCCGCCTCCTTGAATGCCATGGAGCCGGCGATCTTGAACGCCAACTCGGACGAGTCCACCTCGTGGTAGGCACCGTCTTTCAAGGTGACCTTGACGTCGACCATGGGGTACCCGGCGAGCACGCCGAACTCCATGGCCTCCTGGATGCCCTCGTCCACGGCAGGAATGAATTCCTTCGGGATCCGACCACCGGTCACGGCATTCACGAACTCGTATCCGCCGTCGCCGTCTCCACCCGTGGGCTCCACGTCGATGACCACGCGTCCGAACTGGCCCGCGCCACCCGTCTGCTTCTTGTGGGTGTACTCGACGTTTTGCACCTTCGAGCGGATCGTCTCGCGGTAGGCTACCTGCGGCTTACCGACGTTCGCCTCGACCTTGAACTCCCGCTTCATGCGGTCGACCAGGATGTCAAGGTGGAGCTCGCCCATACCGGAGATGATCGTCTGACCGGTCTCCGCGTCGGTGCGTACCTGGAACGTGGGGTCCTCGTCGGCCAGCCGCTGGATCGCGCTGGAGAGCTTCTCCTGGTCGCCCTTGGTCTTCGGCTCGATCGCCACGGAGATCACCGGCGCCGGGAAGTTCATCGACTCCAGGATGATCGGCGCCTCGGGACCACACAGCGTCTCACCGGTCGTGGTCTGCTTCAGACCCATCACCGCGACGATCTGGCCAGCCGAGGCCTTCTCGATCTCCTCACGCTTGTTCGCGTGCATGCGGTAGATCTTGCCCACCCGCTCCTTGCGGTCCTTGGTGCTGTTGAGGACCTGGGAACCGGCCGTGAGCGTGCCCGAGTAGATCCGCAGGTAGGTCAGCTTGCCGAGGTGCGGATCGCTCATGATCTTGAACGCGAGGGCAGCGAGCGGAGCGTTCTCGTCGGGCTCACGCTCGATGATCTCCTCCTCGTTGCCCACCGCGTGGCCCTGGACGGCGCCGATGTCGAGGGGCGACGGGAGGTACGCGACAACGGCGTCGAGCAGCGGCTGGACACCCTTGTTCTTGAACGCCGTCCCGTTGAGCACGGGGGTGACCTTGTTGGCGATGGTGGCCCGACGGATCGCCGCCTGGAACTGCTCCACCGTGGGCTCGACGCCCTCGAGGTACAGCTCCATGATCTCGTCGTCGGCCTCGGCCAACGTCTCGAACAGCCGGTCACGCCATTCCTGAGCGGCCTCGATGTGGGTCGCCGGGATCTCCTCGACCGTGTAGTCCTCGCCCTTCCGCGTCTCGCCGCGCCAGGTGAGGGCACGCATCCCGATCAGGTCGATGACACCGATGTAGTCGGCCTCGGCACCCAGCGGGATCTGGACGACCAGCGGGGTCGCGTTGAGCCGGTCCCGGATCATGTCGACGCACCGGTGGAACTCGGCGCCCACGCGGTCCATCTTGTTGACGAAGCAGATGCGGGGAACGCCGTAGCGCTCGGCCTGGCGCCACACCGTCTCGGACTGGGGTTCCACACCAGCCACGCCGTCGAAGATCGCCACCGCGC
Organism: Actinopolymorphaceae bacterium; assembly: GCA_036564245.1. GTDB lineage: Bacteria > Actinomycetota > Actinomycetes > Propionibacteriales > Actinopolymorphaceae > Thermasporomyces. Next base: position 5,607 of record DATCKU010000011.1, on the reverse strand, counting down.
CATCCAGGACGCGCAGGTTGCGCTCCACCTCGACGGTGAAGTCCACGTGCCCTGGGGTGTCGATCAGGTTGATCGTGTGGTCCTTCCAGTGCACGGTGGTCGCGGCCGAGGTGATCGTGATGCCGCGCTCCTGCTCCATCCAGTCCATGACGGCAGCGCCCTCGTGGACCTCACCGATCTTGTAGGTGATGCCGGTGTAGAACAGGATCCGCTCGGTTGTTGTCGTTTTGCCCGCGTCGATGTGGGCCATGATTCCGATGTTGCGAACCTTGGCCAGGTCGACGGTGCGAAGGTCAGTCGCCATCAGGCTTGTCGATCTCTCGTCGTTTCGTGTCGTTCGTTCTCTTGCTCGCAGAGCGTGCCGCTGCCGATGTCTATCGCGTTGTCGCGGCCTTGCTCATCTAGGAATTTCCTGTCCGGGGACCGTCATTCATCCCTAAATGCCCACGCGCCGATCACCAGCGGTAGTGCGCGAAGGCCCGGTTGGACTCAGCCATCTTGTGGGTGTCTTCACGCCGCTTGACGCTCGCACCCAGACCGTTCGACGCGTCCAGGATCTCGTTCATCAACCGCTCGGACATCGCCTTCTCGCGGCGCTGCCGGGCGTAGGTCACCAACCAGCGTAGGGCCAGCGTGGTCGACCGCCCCGGGCGGACCTCGACCGGCACCTGGTAGGTGGCCCCGCCCACCCGGCGGCTCTTCACCTCGATGGTGGGCTTGACGTTGTCCAGGGCACGCTTCAACGTGATCACCGGGTCGGTCCCGGTCTTCTCACGGCAGCCCTCGAGCGCGGTGTAGACGATGCGCTGCGCGAGCTGCTTCTTGCCGTTCTTGAGCACCTTGTTGATCAGCTGGCTCACCAACGGCGAGGAGTACACCGGGTCGACGATCGGCTGACGCTTGGGAGCCGGCCCCTTGCGCGGCATTAGCTCTTCTCCTTCTTCGCGCCGTAACGACTACGTGCCTGCTTGCGGCCCTTGACACCTTGGGTGTCGAGGGAGCCGCGAACGATCTTGTAACGAACGCCTGGCAGATCAGCCACCCGGCCACCACGCACCAGGACCATCGAGTGCTCCTGGAGGTTGTGCCCTACGCCAGGAATGTACGCCGTGACCTCGATCTGGCTGGTCAAGCGCACCCGAGCCACCTTGCGAAGCGCGGAGTTCGGCTTACGCGGTGTCGTCGTGTAGACACGCGTACACACGCCCCGGCGCTGGGGCGAACCCTTCAGGGCAGGCGTCTTCGTCTTGGAGGCCTTCGCCTTCCGGCCCTTGCGGACCAGCTGCTGGATCGTGGGCACCGAGTCTTGTCCTTTCAGGTGCTCCGGGGGTCACACCCCCAGCCTTGGCACTTGTGTGGGGATCTGTCGGTCGACCGACCCCCCGGCCAGCCATCGGGTCCGGATCGTCCGGGCCAACCCGTCGCTTTAGGTCCCGGGCGTCGCCCTCATGGCTGAACTTGCTGTCTTGCTCTGGTCTTGGTTTGTGGGGACTGTCGAGTCCTTGTAGGTCCTGGGACTTTGCCGTATCGATCGTCTTCGTACTTCCCCCGTCGCGGCCGTTGACCGCACGACCCCCGCGGTCGGGTGTGTCGCCACGGGGCCCGGCTCGGCCAAGTGAAGCCGGCGAGCAACGGAATCTCGAAGACCATCGCCGCGTGTATCCCGATCGATCCACCATCAGCTGACGCGTTGCGGATCGACCCCGCGTGATGCCTGCCGGCAGGACTGCGGGTCGTCCCCCGAGTGCGGCACCATCGCGGAAAGGGCACGCGAATGCCCAGCAATCAGCCGGGCACGACGTCGAACCTTACCCGGCCGAACGCCGGTCGTCAAAACGACCGCCGGTGACGAATGATCCCGCGTGGCAGGCGGCCGGCGCAGGGAACCGTTCGCCTGCCAACGCGGGATCATCGGTCCGTCGTCAGCTGGTGTAGCCGCCGAAGTCGAAGTCCTCCAGGCGCACGGCCTCGCTCGAGCCAGTGCCGAACGAGTAGTCCGTGTCGTACCCTTCGTACCCGACCATGGAGTACATCGCGGCCCGCGCCTCCTCGGTCGGTTCCACCCGGATGTTGCGGTAGCGCTCCATACCGGTACCGGCCGGGATCAGCTTGCCGATGATGACGTTCTCCTTCAGACCGCGCAGCTGGTCGCTCTTGGCGTTGATCGCGGCCTCCGTGAGCACCTTGGTGGTCTCCTGGAAGGACGCGGCCGACAGCCACGAGTCCGTCGCGAGCGAGGCCTTGGTGATACCCATGAGCACCGGGCGTCCGGAGGCCGGCGTGCCGCCCTCGGCGACGACCCGACGGTTCTCCTCCTCGAACCGCACCCGGTCGACGAGCTCGCCCGGGAGCAGCTCGGAGTCGCCCGACTCGATCACGGTCACCCGGCGCAGCATCTGCCGGACGATCGTCTCGATGTGCTTGTCGTGGATCGCCACACCCTGCGAGCGGTAGATCTCCTGGACCTCGTCGACCAGGTGCTGCTGCACCGCTCGCATACCGAGGACGCGGAGGATGTCCTGCGGGTCCGGCGTTCCATGGGTGAGCTGCTGGCCCACCTCGACGTGGGTGCCCTCCTCCACGAGCAACCGGGCCCGCTTGGAGACCGGGTACCCCTTCTCCTCGCTGCCGTCGTCGGGCACGATGACGATCTTGCGGCTCTTCTCGGAGTCCTCGATCCGCACCCGGCCCGCGACCTCGGCGATCGGCGCCTTGCCCTTGGGCTGGCGCGCCTCGAAGATCTCCTGCACCCGCGGCAGACCGTGGGTGATGTCCTCACCCGCGACACCACCGGTGTGGAAGGTCCGCATCGTGAGCTGGGTACCCGGCTCACCGATGGACTGGGCGGCGATGATGCCGACCGCCTCGCCGACGTCCACCGGCTTACCGGTGGCGAGCGAACGGCCGTAGCACGCCGCGCAGGCACCGAACTTCGAGTCGCAGGTCAGCACGCTGCGGACCCGGATCTCCTCGATGCCGGCCTCGATCAGCCGGTCGATCACCAGGTCGCCGAGGTCGGTACCAGCAACCGCGATGACGTTGCCGTCGGCGTCCTTGACGTCCTCGGCAAGCCCACGTGCGTAGACCGAGGTCTCGACGTTCTCCGCCCTGCGCAACGTCCCGTCAGGCTGGCGGACGGCGATCCGCTTCACCAGACCGCGCTCGGTACCACAGTCGGCCTCCCGCACGATGATGTCCTGGCTCACGTCGACCAGTCGCCTGGTCAGGTAACCGGACTCGGCCGTACGAAGAGCCGTGTCGGCGAGACCCTTCCGTGCACCGTGCGTGGCGATGAAGAACTCGACCACGGACAGGCCCTCGCGGTAGTTGGACTTGATCGGACGCGGGATGATCTCGCCCTTCGGGTTGGCGACGAGACCACGCATCGCGGCGATCTGACCAACCTGCATCATGTTCCCGCGAGCGCCGGAGTGGACCATCATGAAGATCGGGTTGATCTTGTCGAAGGCCTCCTCCATCTCCTTGGAGACCTCGGCCTTGGCCTGGGTCCAGATCTCGATCAGCTCCTGGCGGCGCTCCTCGTCGGTGATGAGACCGCGGTCGAACTGCTTCTGGACCTTCGCGTCCTTCTCTTCGTAGGCCGCGAGGATCTCCTGCTTGCGCGCTGGCGTGATCACGTCCTTGATGGAGATGGTCACACCAGAGCGGGTCGCCCAGGAGAAGCCGATGTCCTTCAGGCCGTCCAGGCACGCCGCCACCTCGATCTTCGGGTAGCGCTCGGCCAGGTCGTTGACGATCACGGCGAGCTGCTTCCGGCCGATCTCGTGGTTGACGTACGGGTAGTCGGGCGGAAGCACCTCGTTGAAGAGCGCACGACCCAGCGTGGTCTCCAGGGTGACCGGCTGACCGGACTCCCAGCCCTCCGGCGGGGTCCACCCGTTGGGCGGCACGATGTCGCGGAACCGGATCTTGATCTTGCTCTGCAGCTGGATCTCGCCCCGGTCGAAGGCCATGATCGCCTCGGCCGGCGACGAGAACGCACGGCCCTCTCCTCGCAGCCCGTCACGGTCCATGGTCAGGAAGAAGATGCCGATCACCATGTCGTGCGTCGGCATCGTCACCGGACGACCGTCGGACGGCTTGAGGATGTTGTTGGTCGAGAGCATGAGGATCCGCGCCTCGGCTTGCGCCTCGGCCGACAGCGGCAGGTGCACCGCCATCTGGTCACCGTCGAAGTCGGCGTTGAACGCCGTACACACGAGCGGGTGGATCTGGATCGCCTTACCCTCGATCAGCTGCGGCTCGAAGGCCTGGATACCCAGTCGGTGCAGCGTCGGCGCGCGGTTGAGCAGCACCGGGTGCTCGGCGATGACCTCCTCGAGCACGTCCCACACCACCGGGCGGGCACGCTCGACCATGCGCTTGGCGCTCTTGATGTTCTGCGCGTGGTTGAGGTCGACCAGCCGCTTCATGACGAACGGCTTGAAGAGCTCGATCGCCATGCCCTTCGGCAGACCGCACTGGTGCAGCTTGAGCTGCGGACCGACCACGATCACCGAACGACCGGAGTAGTCGACACGCTTACCGAGCAGGTTCTGGCGGAACCGGCCCTGCTTCCCCTTGAGCATGTCGGACAACGACTTCAGCGGACGGTTGCCCGGCCCGGTGACCGGACGGCCGCGGCGGCCGTTGTCGAACAGCGCGTCGACCGCCTCCTGCAGCATCCGCTTCTCGTTGTTGACGATGATCTCGGGCGCGCCGAGGTCGAGCAGACGCTTCAGCCGGTTGTTGCGGTTGATGACGCGGCGGTACAGGTCGTTGAGGTCCGACGTGGCGAAGCGGCCACCGTCGAGCTGCACCATCGGGCGCAGCTCGGGCGGGATCACCGGCACGACGTCGAGGATCATCGCCCGCGGGTCGTTGATGCGACGGCCCTGCTCGTCTCGACGGTTGAACGCCGCGACGATCTTGAGGCGCTTGATGGCCTTCTGCTTGCGCTGCGCCGACAGCGGCTTCGAGCCGTCCTGCGGGTCGATCTGCGCACGCAGCTTGGCTTCCTCTTCGTCGAGGTCGATGCGGGCGATGAGGCGCGAGATGGCCTCGGCGCCCATGCCGCCCTCGAAGTACTCGCCGAAGCGCGCGACGAGCTCGCGCCACAGCATCTCGTCGTCGATGATCTGCCGGGCGAAGAGGTTCTTGAACTCCTCGAACGCGCGGCCGAGGACCTCGATCTCCTGGTCGTAGCGCTCGCGGATCGCCACGAGGTCGCGCTCCGCGGCGCGCTGGCGCGCCTTGATCTCGGATTCCTTCGCGCCCTGCGCCTCGAGCTCGGCGAGCTCGGCCTCGAGCTCCTCCTGGCGGCGGGCCAGCTCGAGCTCGCGCTCCTTTTCGATCGCCTCGCGCTCGAGCGCGACCTCCTGCTCGATGTTGGGCAGGTTCTTGTCGCGCTTCTCCTCGTCGACCCAGGTGACGATGTTCGCGGCGAAGTAGATGACCTTCTCGAGCTGCTTGGCCTTCAGCTCCTCACGGGGCTGGGTGCCCATGAGCAGGTAGGCCAGCCACGACCGCGTGCCGCGCAGGTACCAGATGTGCACGACCGGCGCGGCGAGCTCGATGTGGCCCATGCGCTCGCGACGAACCTTCGAC
>DATCKU010000010.1:0-12724 GCA_036564245.1 Actinopolymorphaceae bacterium | reverse complement strand
GCGTCAGCGAGCACTCGCGGACGCACCCGATGGTCAGTGTACGTACGCCATGACCACCTTGCTCGGGCTCAGCGAGCATACCGGGTCATCGCCGGACAGGTGAAATCAGGTCCACCTGCATCCGCCGCAGCCCGAAGAGTCGATCAGGCCGAGCTCACCCGATCGTCGCTCAGGACCGGTTCGGGCAACGTGCCCGCGTTCCATTCGATGATCCTCCAGCCTCGACGACCGGGCTCGCAGACCACCCACGAGCAGTTGCCGAGCCCACCGAACGCCTCCCAGTGCGCCGGCGGCAGACCGACGAGGCGGGCGATGCCCACCCGCGTGGCGAGGCCGTGCGACACGGCCACCACGGTCTCGCCGTCATCGACGAGCTCGATGGCGCGACGAAAGCCCTTCTCGGCCCGCTCTGCGACCTCTGCGAGCGTCTCACCATGACCGCCACGCCGGAAGTCCTCACCGGCCGCCGCGAGCGCGGCGATCTCTGGGTGTCTCGCATGCACCTCGGCGCGTGTAAGACCCGCCCATGAGCCGAGGTCGATCTCGCGCAGGTCGGCGTCGTACGTCACGGTCAGCCCCGTGATCCGGGCGAGCTCAGCGGCGGTCTGCGCAGCCCGTCGCAAGTCACTGGACACGAGGGCGGCCGGTCGCAACGCTGCCAAGCGCGCCGCCGCAGCCCGCGCCTGGGCGATGCCGTGGTCGTCAAGCGGTATGTCGGTCTGGCCCTGACCACGCCCTTCGACGTTCCAGGCGGTCTGGCCATGCCGCCAGACCACCAGGCGCGCCGCGCTCACAGGTCGGCACCGGCCGGCCGCGCGTCGCCTGCCGACGCACCACCGACCAGGACGGCCTCAGGGATGGGAATCTCCGGGCAATCCCGCCACAACCGGTCCAGAGCGTAGAACTCACGCTCTTCGACGTGCTGGACGTGAACGACGAGATCGCCGTAGTCGAGAAGCACCCAGCGGTTGTCGCCCTCGCCTTCCCGGCGGTACGGCTTGGCGCCGGCCACGGCAAGACGATCGACGATCTCGTCGACGATGGCGCCGACCTGGCGATCATTGGGAGCTGAACAGAGGAGGAACACGTCGGCCAAGGCGAGCCGCTCGGAGACGTCGAACGCCACGATGTCGTGGGCCAGCTTGTCAGAGGCTGCACGAGCGGCGAGCAGTGCCAGCTCGACGGCGTGAGTCGTTGCAGGCACGAGATCCTTTCTCGACGATCCAGGACAAGCCTGGCGTATGTCGTCGTTTGTGTGTCCGACTTCTTGCCTGGTCGGGTGTCGCCACCCGCCCATCGCCTCCAGGATGTCACGTCCGGCGGTACATCCGCCTCTTGTTGATGTACTGCACGATCCCGTCGGGCACCAAATACCAGATCGGTCGACCGGCTGCGACGCGCTCGCGACACTCCGTAGACGAGATCGCCAAGGCGGGGATCTCGAGCAACGTCACGGCATCCTTCGGCACCTGGTCGATCTCGATCCGGTGTCCGGGCCTGGTGCAGCCGACGAAATGGGCCATCTCGAAGAGCTGGTCGACGTCGCGCCACGTGAGGATCTGCGTCAGCGCGTCAGCCCCCGTGATGAAGAAGAACTGCGCCGCCTCGCCACGCTCTCTGCGCAGGTCTCGAAGGGTGTCGATGGTGTACGTCGGACCCGGGCGGTCGATGTCGACCCGGCTCACGGAGAACCGCGGATTCGATGCCGTGGCGATCACGGTCATCAGGTAACGATCCTCTGCGGGCGAGACGACCCGGTCACTCTTCTGCCACGGCTGCCCGGTCGGGACGAAGATCACTTCGTCGAGGTCGAACCACGCCTGCACTTCGCTGGCGGCGACCAGGTGGCCGTGATGGATCGGGTCGAACGTACCACCCATCACGCCCAGACGAGGCGGGTCGGTCACAAGCGTCTCCTGCGCGTCGATGGGGTCGAGCCCAAGGCGGCAGGTCGACTTTGACCTGCTGACAGCCGGAAAGGCTCAAAGGACCGCTCTAGGCGTGGGGCCGGCCCTTCCCGAAGCCCAGGGTGATGAGGAGAAGGACCAGCATGACGGCGAAGACACCGATGCCGTACACCAGGGAGGGGGCCGGCAGCTCGCGGTGTGGCGCCTCGGCCACGACCGTGGCGGCAAGCGAGGTGACGAACGAACTCATGTCGGGGAGCTTAACGCCCGTCGTTCAGGGACGGACCTGACCCTCGCCGACCACGACGTACTTGGTCGAGGTCAGCTCCGGCAGACCCATCGGGCCGCGCGCGTGCAGCTTCTGGGTGGAGATGCCGATCTCCGCACCGAACCCGAACTCGCCACCGTCGGTGAAGGCCGTCGAGGTGTTGACCATGACCGCGGCCGAGTCGATGAGCTGGACGAAGCGCCGCGCCGCTTGCTGCGAGCGGGTGACGATCGCCTCGGTATGCCCCGATCCGTACGTACGAATGTGCTCGCACGCGTCGTCCAGCGAGTCCACCACGGCTGCCGAGATGTCGAGCGACAGGTACTCCGCCCTGAAGTCGTCCTCGGTCGCCGGCACGACCGTCTTGTCGTCGTACGCCCGAATGCGTTCGTCACCGTGTACCGTGACACCGGCCTCGGCCAGCGCCTTCAGCGCTCGCGGCACGAACTCGTCAGCGACTGCGGCATGGACGAGGAACGACTCGGCCGCGTTGCACACGCTCGGGCGCCGGGTCTTGGAGTTGATCAGGATCTTGAGCGCCATGTCGAGGTCGGCGTCCGCGTCGACGTACACGTGGCAGTTGCCGACGCCGGTCTCGATCACCGGCACCGTCGACTCCTCGACGACGCTCCGGATCAGTGCGGCACCGCCGCGCGGGATCAGGACGTCGACGAGACCGCGTGCCCGCATCAGGTGCTTGGCCGCTTCGTGGCCCTCGCCCGGCACCAACTGCACGGCGTCGGCCGGAAGCCCTGCGTCGACCAACGCCTTGCGGAGTGCGTCGACGATGGCGGCGTTCGACGCCCGAGCCGACGACGAGCCTCGCAAGAGCACGGCGTTGCCGCTCTTGAGGCAGAGGCCGGCGGCGTCGGCCGTGACGTTGGGTCTGGCCTCGTAGATGATGCCGACCACACCGAACGGCACCCGGATCTGCCGGAGCTCGAGCCCGTTGGGCAGGGTGTAGCCGCGCACCACCTCGCCAACCGGATCGGTGAAACCGGCGACGTCGCGCAGCCCGTCGGCCATGCCGAGGATTCGCGCCTGATCGAGGCGGAGCCGATCGATGAGGGCCTCGGAGGTACCAGCGGCCCGAGCACGATCCACGTCCGATGCGTTGGCGGTGATGATCTCTTCTGCGTGCGACTCCAGGCTGTCGGCCATCGCCCGCAGTGCCGCGTCCTTGGTGCCGCGCGACGCCTGAGCCAGCACGACGGCGGCCGCTCGAGCGTTCTGGGCGACCTCGAGCACTGCCTCACGAACTGCACCGTCACCAGTCATGGTGCGATCCTAGCCGGCACGCCCGCTGGGGCACCGCGGCCTTTTCCCGGGCGGCCATGCACCTGCTACATCAAGCCGCCGGTGGTGAAGCCGTCCGCTTGTCGCGTCCGTCGTGAGTGGCTGGATTCGGCTCACATCCGAGCTCAGTCGGCCGCGTCATCCTCCCGCATAACGGGCAACCGGATACCTGTCGATGGCCATGCGTACGGCGAATCGTCGTACGACCGCTCCTCACCGGCCGGTTCGAACCGGCCCGGCGTCTCGTGAGCGATCGGCCGGATCACCGTGCCCCCGAGGTCCGGGGCTGGTTGCGCCGGCGCCAGCTGGACTGCTGTCGGTTCGTACGGCGGAGCAGCGGCGATTGCCTCGGGCACGTGCGTGGCGGCCTGCGGGGATCGGGTGGACTCCTCCTGGGATGCGGCGTCGTGGGCCCTGAAGGCGCCGGCGGTCTCGTCGGGCTGGAGGGCAGCGAAGAGGTTTCCCTCGGTGTCGGAGAAGTACGAGACGTAACCCACGCTCGGCAATGTCCGGCGATGTCCGAAGTGCTGCCCGCCCTCCTTGACCACCGCACGCTCGACCTCGTCGAGATCGGTCACCTCGATCGTGCAGACGAACCCTCCCGGAACGCAGGCGGGCCCGCTTGATCGCGGGGTCAGGCCGCCGCTGATCCCATTCGTGTCTGACGCACCCATGCTGATCAACCGGTGGTCGGTCGGCCCGTTCCATCGTCGAATCGACCAACCGAAGACGTTGGCGTAGAACCGCTCGGCCCGATCCATGTCGTCCGCGGTGATCTCGAAGTGAACGACCCGGTTCATTCAGCTCCTCCCCCATGCTCTTTCAGGGAGCCTCTCCACGAACCGGTGCAGGCACACATGAATGCCTGGCTCACCGTCCATCTGGGGACGACGCAAGCTGTGGAGCAGCGTCGTACGTATAGGTGCGAAGACACTCCACAGCCTGTGCTCGGGTGCCCCTTAGAGCCGGCGTTTCGGAGGTCCACTACGTGCCGGCACGTGTTGCACCCCCGACGGGCGTAGTGCACATGGTCATTTGGGGGCGTCAGAACGGGCGGATGTCGGCGGCGCCGGCGACGGGACGTGGTGCGGTGCCCTCCTCCGCGCGCATGGCGAACGTCTCACGGTCGAGCACCTCGAGACCGATCACCTCCCAGCGCGGCAGTCGCGCACTGTCCCGGTGCTCGTTCCACAGGCGAAGCGCGAGAGACGCGGCGTCCAGGATCGTGGCCGCCTGCTCCCAGTACCGCACCTCGACCCGGTCCTGGCGGTATCGGATGGTGAGGAGAAACGGCTGCTCACTGACCAGCCGTTCGAGTCCGGCCCGTAGCTCGTCGACGTCATGGGCCTTCCCGCCAACCGTGACGGTGACGTGCCACATCCGTGGCTCTTGTTGGCTCACCGCTGCTCCCCAGCTTGGTCCAATCAGCCACACCTCGACGTGGCTTGCGTTCGACATGACTGGTCGACGCGAGCCCAGTCGGGGTGGCCGATCGACGTGGAAGGCCTACACGGTAGCCGAATCAGCCCGCTGCGATGCCCGTTTCGAGGACCGGGCGTCGTCCCGCCCCTTGCCGGCACCTCCTCGCCCCGCTCCCCCGGTCCGGGGTTGGCTCACCAGCACCAGATCGTCGCGGTGCACGACCTCGCGCTCGTACGCGGGCCCGAGCTCTCGCGCCAGCTCGCGGGTCGACCGGCCGAGGAGACCAGGCAGCTCGCGGGCATCGAAGTTGACCAACCCGCGGGCCACGGTCCGCCCGCCCGGGTCGACAAGATCCACGGGGTCACCTGCGTCGAAGCTGCCCTCGATCCCCACGATCCCGGCGGGAAGCAACGATGCGCGGCGCTCGCAGACGGCACGGACCGCGCCGTCGTCCAACCGGAGCCGGCCACGCGGGGTGGTCGCGTGGGCGAGCCAGAGCAGTCGGGTGGGCCGACGTCGGCCGGTCGCGTGGAAGTACGTCCCGACAGGCTCGCCGGCCAACGCCTGTGCCGCGTCGGCGGCGCTCGCTAACACGACCGGAATGCCTGCGCCCGTGGCGATCCGCGCCGCCTCGAGCTTGGTCGCCATGCCGCCCGTTCCGACACCCGATCGGCCAGCCTTTCCCAGGCCCTGCTGGCTGATCCGATCAAGGTCGGCCTCGCCCTTCACCTCCGCGATCGGCCGGACACCGGGACGTCGCGGGTCTCCGTCATAGAGAGCGTCGACATCTGAGAGCAACACCAGCAGGTCGGCGTGCACCAAGTGGGCGACGAGCGCAGCCAGTCGATCGTTGTCACCGAACCTGATGCGTTCGGTCGCCACCGCGTCGTTCTCGTTCACGACCGGCACGACGCCGAGCTCGAGAAGCCGCGCGAACGTGCGGTAGGCGTTGCGGTAGTGAGAACGCCGCGTCACGTCGTCGAGCGTGAGCAGCACCTGTGCGACCGTGTAGCCGTGGTGACCGAACGCCTGGGTGTACCGCGCGACGAGCAGCCCTTGGCCCACGCTCGCCGCCGCCTGCTGGGTGGCGAGGTCACGCGGTCGTGACCGCAGACCAAGGGGCGCGATCCCGCTGGCGATCGCACCAGACGAGACCAGCACCACCTCGACGCCGTCCGCCAACCGGCCGGCGAGCACGTCGACCATGGCGTCGATGCGGTGCGGGTCGATGCCACCCTGGCGGGTCGTGAGCGACGACGAGCCGACCTTGACCACTACGCGCTTCGCGTGCTTGACGTCGTGCCGAATCTGCGTACTCATGACCGGCCTCACCGGTTCTCCAACCGCGGATCGGTGCCTCGCGGCCCCGACAAGAGCTCAGCACCCGACGGGACGGACGGCTCGAAGTCGAACACCACGGCGTCGTCGCCTGAACCGATCGCAACCGCATCCCCAGGTTGCGCGCCCAGCTCGAGGAGCCGGTCCTCCACACCGAGCCGGTTCAACCGGTCAGCGAGGTAGCCGACCGCCTCGTCGTTGCTGAAGTCAGTCTGGCGTACCCACCGCTCCGGCCGCCGACCGGTCACCCGCCACACGTCACCCTCGCGTACGACGTGGAACTCCTCCTCGTCCACGGCCTTGGGGCGGATCACGATCCGGGTCGGCGGAGCCGGTGGAGTCTCGCGGCGACGCTGCTCGACGAGCCGCGCCATGGCGTACGTCAGCTCCGACAGGCCCTCGTGGGTGGCCGCCGAGATCGGGTAGACCTCGTACCCACGCTCGACGAGAGTCGGGCGTACGAAGTCGGCGAGCTCCCGCGCGTCCGCGATGTCGATCTTGTTCAGCGCCACCAACCGCGGACGGTCCTCCAACCCGCCGTGTGCCCGAAGCTCGGCTTCGATCACGTCGAGGTCAGTGATCGGATCCCGGTTGGGTTCCGGCGTAGCGCAGTCGATCACGTGACACAAGGCACTGCACCGCTCGACATGCCGCAGGAACTGGTGGCCAAGCCCGCGCCCTTTGCTCGCTCCCTCGATGAGACCGGGCACGTCAGCCACCGTGAACGTGACGCTTCCCGCCGTCACGACGCCGAGGTTCGGGGTCAACGTCGTGAACGGGTAGTCGGCGATCTTGGGTCGCGCCCTCGAGATCGCGGCGATCAAGCTCGACTTGCCCGCACTCGGGAAACCGACCAGACCGACGTCGGCGACGAGCTTGAGCTCGAGAACGACAGTGCGCCGCTCGCCGGGCTCGCCGAGCAGGGCGAAGCCGGGGGCCTTGCGGCGGCGCGAGGCGAGGGCTGCGTTGCCGAGGCCGCCTCGGCCGCCGGACGCCACGACGTACGACGTCCCGGCTCCCACAAGATCGGCCAGCACCTCTCCCTCGGGGGTCTTCACGACCGTGCCGTCCGGAACGCGGAGGATGAGATCCTCTCCGTCGGCGCCCGCGCGGTTGCTTCCCTGACCGTTCCGGCCGTTGCCGGCTCGGCGGTGTGGTGCGTAGTAGTAGTCGACGAGGGTGGTGAGGCCGGGGTCGACCTGCAGGATGACGTCACCCCCGCGGCCACCGTTGCCGCCATCCGGGCCGCCAAGTGGCTTGAACTTCTCGCGACGGATCGAGGTGCAGCCGTGACCGCCGTCGCCGCCGGCGACGTGCAGGGTGACCCGATCCACGAACGTCGGGGCTGTCACGGGTGCACCTCCTTCCCGTCACCTCACGTCCGTACCGACATACATGGGGCCCTATCGAAAAGGGCGGGCCAGCTGGCCCGCCCTCGTCCTGTCTCGGGGATTCCCAAAGGTCTACGCCCCATGACCCTGGAGTTGTCGTCGGGGATCATCGCCCCGGCTCGCCCCAGCACTCCACCAGCACCAGGCGGAGCCCCAGCGGGTGTGGGTCATGCCTGTGGCGCAGCACCGTTGGGCACGATGTTCACGACGCGCCGACCGCGATGGCGCCCGAACTCCACGGTGCCGTGCGTGAGCGCGAACAACGTGTCGTCGCCACCCCGCCCCACGTTGAACCCGGGGTGGAAATGCGTGCCGCGCTGGCGTACGAGGATCTCCCCCGCCTTCACCAGCTGGCCGCCGTAACGCTTGACGCCCAGGCGCTTGGCGTTCGAATCGCGCCCGTTCCGCGAGGACGAAGCGCCCTTCTTGTGTGCCATCGGTCGACTCCTCGAGTCGTCTGTACGTCAACCAGGGTATGTCCAGTTGTCGGTGGCCGACTGCCGCTCGCGCAGCTCAGCTGGCCGCCTCGATGCCGGTGACCTTGAGCTTGGTCAGCTTCTGCCGGTGTCCCTGCCGGCGGCGGTAACCGGTCTTGCTCTTGAACTTGAGGATCTTGATCTTCGGGCCCTTGGCCTCGCCGAGCACCTCGGCGGTCACCTTGACCTTGTTCAGCGCGGCGGAGTCCGTCGTGACCTCATCGCCGTTGACCAGGAGCAGCGCGGGCAGCTGCACCGTCGCACCCTTCTCCTCCGGGAGTCGGTTGACCTCGAGAACGTCGCCAACCTTGACCTTGTGCTGACGGCCGCCACTGCGCACGATCGCGTACACCGCTCGTCTCACTTTCTCGTTTCGTATGGGGGACAACCCTCGAGATCCGCACCTCGAAGATCCCATGGCTCGCGGAATCCGCGAGACTCCGGGTTTCGACGCCGCGTCGAGGATCCCAGACTCCACGCCGACCGACGAGGATACCGAACCCCGCGTTCGCTCACCAAAACGGGCCTGATCACCCAGAGTTGTCCGGCTCTGGCGATGGTGAAACGCCCGATTCTGGTGGGGACGGGGTGGGACTCAACGGTTTTGCGTTGTCGACCGGCGAAGGTCCGGACGCCTCCCCCGCCTCGCTAGATCCCGACGCCGCCTGCGGCGCGGCCGTCGACACAGCGGGCGGACCCGCCTCTCCGCTCCCCTGTGGGCTCCCCTGGGGCGCTTCCTGGGGACCGGATGGTTGGGCCACGGGCTGCGGTGCCGGCTGCGCTTCCGTCGGTTGCGCTCCCGGCGTTGCGGGGGTGTCCTCACCAGTCGCCTTGGCCGGGCTGCCCGCTCCTGCCGCGTCGGCTGGCCGGGCATCGCCGGACTGGGCACCGGCATTGCCTGACTTACCAGCCTTGCCAGCCGGTTCGATCTCGATGTCGGGCTCTGTCGTATCGACCACCGGTGGCACGTTCCGGCGCCTTCGACCCCGACGACCCCGGCGGCCCTCCGACTCAGATCCAGAGTCTCCGCCGTCGAGCGGCTCGAGCCGGACGTGGTAGCCCCGGCCGTTGCAGGAGTCGCACGGCTCGCTGAACGCCTCCAGCAGACCGGTGCCGATCCGCTTCCGGGTCATCTGGACCAACCCGAGCGAGGTCACCTCCGCCACCTGGTGCTTCGTACGGTCTCGGCCCAGGCACTCGACCAGGCGGCGCAACACCAGGTCGCGGTTGGACTCCAGCACCATGTCGATGAAGTCGATGACGATGATGCCGCCGATGTCACGCAGCCTGAGCTGCCGCACGATCTCCTCTGCTGCCTCGAGGTTGTTCTTCGTGACGGTCTCCTCGAGGTTGCCGCCAGCACCGGTGAACTTCCCGGTGTTGACGTCGATGACGGTCATCGCCTCGGTGCGCTCGATGATCAACGACCCGCCGGACGGCAGCCAGACCTTGCGATCGAGGGCCTTGACGATCTGCTCGTCGATTCGGAACGACGCGAAGATGTCCTTCGGCGTCGTCCACCGCTCGAGCCGGTCGGCGAGGTGCGGGGCCACATGGGTGACGTAGCCCTCCACCATGTCCCACGCGTGGTCGCCCGACACGACCAGGCGGCTGAAGTCCTCGGTGAACAGGTCGCGAACCACCTTGATCAACAGGTCCGGCTCGGCATAGAGCAGGTTGGGCGCCTCACCCGTCGCGGCCTTCCGCTCGATCTCCTGCCATTGCGCACGGAGTCGCGCCACGTCTCGGGAGAGCTCCTCCTCGCTCGCGCCCTCGGCCGCTGTCCGGACGACGACGCCTGCCTCCTCCGGGACGATGTCCTTGAGCAGGCTCTTGAGCCGGTTGCGCTCGGTGTCGGGCAGCTTGCGGCTGATGCCGCTCATCGAGCCGTGGGGTACGTAGACCAGGTAGCGGCCCGGGATGCTGATCTGGCTGGTGAGCCGCGCGCCCTTGTGGCCGATTGGGTCCTTGGTGACCTGGACCAGCACGGTCTGACCCGACTGCAGAGCAGTCTCGATCCGCTTCGGCTGGCCCTCGAGCCCGAGTCCGTTCCAGTCGACCTCGCCGGCGTACAGCACGGCGTTGCGGCCACGACCGATGTCGACGAACGCGGCCTCCATACTGGGGAGCACGTTCTGCACGCGACCCAGGTAGACGTTCCCGATCAGAGAGGTCTGGGTCTCTCGCGTGACGTAGTGCTCGACCAGCACGTCGTCCTCGAGCACGGCGATCTGCGTGCGATCACCCTGCTGTCGGATGACCATGGTCCGCTCGACCGACTCGCGTCGGGCGAGGAACTCGGCCTCGGACAGGATCGGCGGGCGTCGCCGACCGGCCTCGCGACCCTCACGACGGCGCTGCCGCTTGGCCTCCAGTCGTGTCGACCCCTCGAGTGCGCTGACCTCGTCATCCGGCTTGCGGGGCTCCCGCACCTTGACGATCGTCGTCTCGGGGTCGTCAGGGGCCGCCTCGATCGGCTCACCACGACGCCGCCGGCGGCGCCGCCGACGCCGGGAACCGGTGGTCGCGGGTGCCTCGGTCGTACCGTTGGCCGATCCCTCGTCCTGCTCGGTGGCCTCCTCGCCGACGTCGTCGTCTTCGTCGTCCTCGTGATCCGCGTCCGCGTCCTCAGACGCGTCGCTGGACTCGGACGGCCGCTCCCCGGCCCCAGCCTTCGCCTCAGCTCGTGCAGCCTCGGACTTGGCTGCGTCGTCGTCCGCGGCATCCTCGGCGTCGGTCTGGCTCTCGGCTGCCTCGGAGGTGGCGTCGTCTGCGCCCGACTTGTTGCGCCGCCGCCCGCCACGTCGCCGCCGCCGGCGGCGGCCGGTCTCATCTGAGTCGTCGGACCTGCCGCTGACGTCAGCGTCCCGCGAGCCACTGTCAGCTGAGCTGGTCGAACTCGCTGGTGCCGGCGGGGGCACGTCGTCGATCTCGGGAGGCAGGAACTGGACCGCAGGTGCCTGGAAGGTCACCGGTGGCGCCGGTGACGGTCGAGGAGGAGTCGAGCCCTCTCTGCGTCCTAGGTCACCCGAGTCATGAAGTTTGTTATCTTCTGTCGTTTCCGCGGCATCTCGTGCCTTTGCGGCATTGTGCTCGTTATCGAGCATACAGCTCTCCTGTCATGCCCTCGGGTTTAAAAGCCATGCCTGGCGCAAGGCCGGCTGTGGCTCGAAAACCGCACGAGGGCCAAGTTCGGTCGCCGGCGGTGTTTCACTCAGTGCCGACGTAAGTCGTCTGTAGGTCAGTCAGCTCCAGCCGAGGCAGCGGCCTCGGCACGTCGCGCGTGACGATGAACTCGCCGAGCGGTACCGATCTTCACCCCTCGGCCCGCCGCGTGACTGCCGTCGTCACAGTGCTGTGACGGCGGCGTCGCGGTCGGGCGCCAGGGGGTCGCCCACGGTGCCGGACACCTCGTCCCACGGGCCCTGAGCTCGCCGTGTCGCCCTTAGCGGCTGCAGCTCAAGCCCAGACGCCAGGCGGAGCCCAGCGAGGACATCGTCGGGTCGTACGGCTGGCGTACCGTGCCGAACAACCACCTGCAGTATCGCACAGGGGGGCCCGCATCCCCGAGAACCACCAGATCCAGGTGCGGACACCTCGCCATTTGGCGCGTTTGTCTCGGGCACCGTCATGCGCAAGATCGCCGGTCTGATGTCGAACGTCCGGCGTCCCGATTTCGTGAGCCGGTCCACCTGGACCGCCTCCTGGGTCAGGAACGCCTGCGCTGCAGCTTCCAGCTGACCCGCCACCTCCGCCGGGAACTCGATCTCCCACAGCGAGGCCTCGAGTCGATCAGACAGCGCGCTGTCGCCCCTCGCCTCGACCACCTCGAGAATGTCCAGGCCGTCGGGGAGCGCGGCATCGAGCAGGTCTCGAACCGCTCGCGGCTCGAGCCGTGTGGTGACGCCGAGCTCGACGTACTCCGCCTCGCTGGCGGCGCCCGTCGGAGCAGCCCCGGCGTACGAGATCTTCGGATGCGGGCTGAACCCGGCCGAGTAGGCCATCGGGACGCCGGCCCGGCGCAGTGCCCGTTCCAGGGCTCGCTGGAAGTCCCGGTGGCTCGCGAACCGCATCCGCCCGCGCTTGGCGTACCGCACGCGCAGCTTCTGGACGGCTGGCGGCGTGTTGCGGCTCGGCGGCGACGGTCTCTGGCTCATCGTGTCGATGACCTTAGCTCAGGAGCTACGAGGCAAGGGTGGCTGGGTTATCCACAGGCGATTTGTCGCCATTAGGCGGTTCTCATCTAGGCTGTAGCGCACCGTAGGGCCGCCGGGCGACTGCGCGGGTCACGGCAGAACACGGAAGGGTCACCCATGGATGAGGCGAGTGAGGTCGAACCGGCTGCGGGGCGGTATCCCGACTTCGCTGCCACTCTTGCCGAGGTCCGCGGGACAGGCGAGGCCTGTGACGGCAAGGTCCGTGTCGTGTTGGACGGCACCAGCAACCTCGTCGATCTGGTGATCGAGCCTCGGGCGATGCGGCTCGGCTCGGAGGAGCTAACGGCCGGGATCCGTACGGCGTTCGCAGCGGCGCGCGAGGCCGTGCAGGCCCAGCTGGCCGAGCTGACTCCGCCGTTTGCCGTGACGCCGAAAGAGACCCAGGCCACGCTGGACGAGGTGCAGTTCG
>DATCKU010000009.1:0-32780 GCA_036564245.1 Actinopolymorphaceae bacterium | reverse complement strand
GCCGAACTTCGTCGCGATCACGACCTGATCGCGTCGGCCACTGAAGGCGCGGCCGAGTATCCGCTCGCTGTGCCCGGTGCCGTAGACGTCTGAGGTGTCGAAGAACGTCACGCCGAGGTCGAGTGCCCGGTGGAGTGCCCGGATGGACTCGTCGTCGTCGACCCGACCCCAGCCATCGGGCTTACCTCGCAAGATCATCTGGCCGCCGATCGCCCATCCGCCGAGGCCTAGGGCGCTGACTTCGATCCCGGAGCGGCCGAGCCGCCTTGTCATGGGTGGTGTGGTGGTCTTCATGAACCGTGACGGTAGCCACGATTCGGTACGTGCGGACGAGCCAAAGAGGCTCACATTTACCAGACCAATTCGTACGGCCGGACCCATCGTCGGACCAGCTTGTGCGACAGCGCAGAGGAATTGTGCGCTCGCGGGCCTGCCACCGCGCTGCTGACCTGCGGTGTCTAGGCTCTGGGGGTGTGACCGCACGCTATGCCTACCTCGGACCCGAGGGCACGTTCACCGAGGCGGCGCTACGCAGCCTGCCGGAGATCGCCGATGCCGATCGGCGACCGTACGCCACCGTGCCCGCCTCGCTGGACGCCGTGCGGGCGGGTGAGGTCGACGGGGCCGTCGTGCCCATCGAGAACTCCGTCGAAGGTGCGGTCACCGTCACCCTTGACGAGCTTGCGAGCGGCCACCTCATGATCACTCGTGAGGTGCTGATCCACGTCTCGTTCGCTCTACTCGCTCGACCTGGCACCCAGCTCGCCGCCTGCAAGCGGATCACCACGCATCCTCACGCCGCCGCGCAATGCCGTGAGTGGTTGGCCAAGCACCTGCCAGAGGCCGAGGTGACCTTCGCCTCCTCGACCGCGGCCGCCGCAGCCGCCGTGGCCGAGCCGGGGTCAGAGTTCGATGCCGCGATCGCACCGCCCATCGCCGCCGAGCACTACGCGGTGGAGGTCATTGCCGAGGCGATAGAGGACACCCCGGACGCCGTTACGCGCTTTGTGCTGGTCGGGCGTCCCGGCCCACCACCGGCTCCGACGGGCTCGGACAAGACGTCTCTGGTGGCGTTCATCCGCGACGACCATCCGGGTGCGTTGCTGGAGATCCTGGAGGAGTTCGCCGTCCGTGGCGTGAACCTCACGAGGATCGAGTCCCGGCCGACCGGCGACGGTCTCGGACGTTACTGCTTCTCGATCGACTGCGAGGGCCACGTCGCTGAGGCCCGGGTCGGTGAGGCGCTGATGGGCCTGCGCCGGGTGTGCGCCGACGTCCGATTCCTCGGCTCCTACCCGCGCGCCGACAAGGTGCGGCCCAAGCTGCGTGTAGGTACGACCGATGCCGACTTCGAAGAAGCCGCCGCCTGGCTCGCCGCTCTCCGCGAAGGACGCTGATCACGTAAGGCTCGCACCGCTGCGCCGGATCGGACGGCCGGCGCGCCCGAAAACGTAACCTGCCTCGCTCCGCTTCGTGTCGACCGATCCGCACGCGGAGCCACGTCCGAATCCTGCGGGCTCGCGGCGTTCGCCTCGTTCGTTCGCGCCCTGTCTCCGATCTGACGTCCCCACGATCTGGCTGCCGGAATCGTCAGCCGTGTCCGTGGGCTGCGCACCTGCCTCGACTTCTCGGCCGGCGTCGCGCCCCCACCCGACGCCCGGCTCGTGCAGCGGCTTGCCTGTCAGCGCCAGGTCCGGAATCTCGGTTCCCATGATCGCCCTCGATACTTGCTTGACATCGACTATCCCCTTCTGAATACTCGATAACGAATATATGACTCGTAGTACAGGAAGGGAAAGATCAATGTCGGACCAGGTGGCTCACCGCACATCGGTCCTGGTGGTGGGTGGCTCCCTCACGGGCCTGTCCTCTGCGGTGTTCCTTGCGTGGCACGGCGTTCCGTGCGTCGTG
The DNA here is from genome assembly GCA_036564245.1 of Actinopolymorphaceae bacterium. Lineage (GTDB taxonomy): Bacteria > Actinomycetota > Actinomycetes > Propionibacteriales > Actinopolymorphaceae > Thermasporomyces. The sequence goes on along the minus strand of DATCKU010000009.1, from coordinate 30,869 downwards.
GTCGAGCGCCATCCCGACCTGCTCATGCATCCCCGACTTCGTGGCATCGGGCCCCGCACGGTCGAGGCGTATCGGCAGGTCGGCCTGGAGCCCGCCATCAAGCGGGCGAGCTATGCCGAGGAGGCGGTGTGGAGTCCGATCCGGGCGAACACGCTCGCTGATGACGAGTACGCAGCCGTGGACGAGCCCGAGGTCGACGACGACGATCCCGTAAACGCCAGCCCCGTGGCCTTCGGGGCGATCGATCAGGACCAGCTCGAGCTGATCCTGCGGTCGCGAGCGCTCGAGCTAGGCGCCGATCTGCGATTCGCGACCGAGATGCTGTCGTTCGAGCAGGACGACGAGCGGGTGCGAGCTGTCGTACAGGACCGCAAGAGCGGCGAGAGCTACACCATCGAGGCCGACTACATGATCGCGGCAGACGGCTGGGCCAGCCCGATCCGCAACAAGCTGGGCATCGAGGTCGACGGACCGGGCGCCCTGTTCCACACGATCACCGCGATGGTGGACGCGGACCTCAACCCGGCGACGCGTGGTCGACGGGTGTCCATCGCCTATCTGCAGCAGCCGCAGCCGTTCACGGTGATCATGACGCACGACAACGACGGCAAGCGCTGGCTGTTCGGCACCGGCTACTCGCCCGAGCACGAGTCGCCTGCGGACTTCACCGATGAGCGGGTGGCGGACATGGTGCGGGCTGCCGCCGGACTGCCCGACCTCGAGGTGCGTCTACGGCCGCAGATCCCCGGAACGGACATCAAGATCCTCGGGTTCAGCATCGGAGGGCAGCTTGCCCGGCGTTACCGGGTCGGCAGGATCTTCCTCGTCGGCGACGCCGCACACCTCGTACCACCGACCGGCGGACTCGGTGGCAATGCCGGGGTACAGGACGCCCAAAACCTGGGATGGAAGCTCGCCGCGGTGCTGCGTGGCGTAGCCGGGCCGGGGCTGCTCGACTCGTACGAAGAGGAACGTCGTCCGGTCGGGCAGCTCACGATGGAGCAGGCGCTGGCGAGGTTCGGTGACCGGATGGGACCCGGTGCCGAGCTCACGCTCCTGCCGTACTCCGCCGTGTCGACCGGGTACCGCTACCGGTCGTCGGTCCTCGTGGGTCCGGACCACGACGGCAAGCCGCTGCCAGCTGGGGAGCTCGCCGGTCAGGTCGGCACCCGCGCCCCGCATGTCGAGATCTCGCAGCATGACCGGGAGTCGACGATCGACCTGTACGGACGAAACTTCGTCCTGCTCTCCGGGCCCGCGGACGGCGCCTGGGTGAAGGCCGCCCGCGCGGTCGCCGACGAGTTCGGGGTCGCACTCGACGCGTACCGACTCGGTGTCGACCTCGACGCGCCCGACGCTCTCGCGCGGCATGCCCTCGAGCCGGAGGGAGCGATCCTCGTTCGTCCCGACGGCGTCGTGGCCTGGCGGTCCGACACCGGTCCGGCCGGCTCGGATCCTGGAGCCCGTCTCGCCGACGCCTTCCGCACGATTCTCAGCAGGGCGTGACGACCGGTCCCGCGAGCCCGCCGCTCGCGGGACCGACCTCGTCCCGGCCACCATCCAGAGACACTGGCCGCGTCTGTCGCCGAAGTTCGATAATCACCCGGGTTGACGTGTCCGAGAACCCAGGAGGCAGACGTGAGGTTCGCGGTACCCAGACTCGCCCGACGGCGGCTGCAGGTTTCCCGCGCACCGGAACGGTTGGGGGCTGCCGCCCCGGATCGCCGGTGAGTGATCCGTTCGCGACCACGGCGATCCGTGAGCGAGTGCTCGCGGCGTGGAAGGCGTCACCGGTCCGATTCCGGGAGGACGCGAATGCCGAGGAAGACCTCGCACTCGGTGGATACCGTGACCGGCTCGTCGTCGAGCTCGCGCAGAACGCGGCGGACGCCGCGGCTCGCGCGGGCGTTCCGGGACGGCTGAGACTCACTCTCCGTGACGACTCGGCGACACGCGAGCAATCTGGTGGTCCAGTCCTGATCGCGGCGAACACCGGGGCGCCCCTGGCCCCGGAGGGCGTCGAGGCGCTGGCCACGCTGCGCGCGTCGGCGAAGCGTGACGAGTCGTCAACGGTCGGGCGATTCGGCGTCGGCTTCGCCGCCGTACTCGCAGTCACCGACGAGCCAACCCTGCTGTCACGCACCGGCGGTGTCCGGTTCTCGCGCGAGGACACGAGGACCCTGGTGGCGGAGGCCGGGGAAGAGGCGCCAGGGCTGGCTGCCGAGCTCCGTCGCCGTTCCGAGCACGTGCCCGTGCTCCGGTTGCCGTTCGCCACCGAAGGCGAGCCACCCGAGGGCTTCGACACCGCGGTGCTCCTCCCGCTCCGTGACGAGGCTGCAGCAGATCTGGTCCGCCGGCTCCTGGCCGAGACCGACGACACATTGCTGCTCGCCCTTCCTGCCCTGCAGCGGATCGAGATCGATGCGGACGGCCAGGAGCGAGTGCTCGCCGACGTGTCCGAGCGCTGGTACGCGCACCGCGTCGGTGGCGTCTGGACCGAATCGGAGCGGGAACAGCTCCTCGCCGACCGTCCGACCGAAGAGCGCGACCGGCCGTACTGGTCCGTTCTCTGGGCGATCCCCCGCAGCCCGGAGGGTGTCACCGATCCGCTGGCCCTGCTCACCGCCGACCTCGCGGCTGACCAGCCAGCGGGTGCGGGGAAGGCGTCCGACCTGCGCGGCGTCGTCCACGCACCGACCCCGACCGACGAGCCGCTGTCGCTGCCAGCTGTGCTGCTGGCCTCCTTTCCGCTGGATCCCACCCGGCGCCATGTCGCCGAAGGTCCGCTCACTGACCGACTCGTGGAGGAATCTGCGAAGGCATACGTCGAGTTCGTCCAGCAGCGCGTGGAGGCGGGCGACGACGTGGCGCGATTCGTGCCGATCGGTCTGGCGCACGGAAAGCTCGACGGTGCGATTCGCGATGCCATCATCCGGAAGCTTCCAGAGAGTCGGATCCTGCGACCGGTGGACGACAAGGCTTCCGACGAGGTGTCCTTGCTGCGGCCGTCCGAGGCCGTCGTGATCGACGGCGCAACCGACGCCGTTGAGCGCATGCTGGCGCCGATCGTGAGCGGCCTGGTGCCGTTCCGCCGGTCGGAGCGGGCAGCGTTCGACGCGTTAGGCGTGCGTCGGATCAGCCTGGCCGACGTGGTCGAGGACCTCGCCCAGGTCGCGGACCGCCGCCCGCCCTCGTGGTGGCAGGAGCTCTACGTGGCGCTGGCGACGCTCGTGTCCGAGCCAGCACACCGCGAGGCCTTCGGTGGGCTTCCGGTCCCGCTCGCCGACGGTCGCGTCGTGCGTGGCGCTCGTGGTGCCCTTCTGCCCACGGTGCCTGTCGGGGACACGAGTGCCGCATTGCCGGAGGACGTGCTGGGCGTCCTTGCGTCGTTCGGTCTCCGGTTGGTCCACCCGCAGGTGGCGACGGATGCCACGGCGGTCGACGTTCTCGAACGGCTGGGGGCTCGCCGAGCGATGCCCCGAGTCCTGCTGGAAGATCCTGCGGTTCGCGCGGCGGTGCAGGACGCTGCGGAGTCGGACGACCCCGCGCTCACCGATGCGGTACTCGTGCTGGTCGCGGCAGCGGTGTCGGCGGGCGAGGCACGACCCGGCGAGTTCCCGTGGCTTTCGGATCTCCTCCTGGTGGACGCGAGCGGGCAACGCGCGGCGGCCAACACCCTCGTCATTCCCGATTCCGACGCGGAGGCCGTCTTCGATCCGAAGGAGTTCGCTCCGGTCTCGAGTGAGCTCATCGGACGTTGGGGTCAGGACGTCTTGGAAGTCGTCGGGGTCGCCAGCGGCTTCACCGTGGTCACGGCGCACGACGTCGACCTCGGCGACCTGCCGGACAACCTGCCTGACGAGCTGGCCGAGCTGGACGACATCGACGCATGGGCGGCTGAGCTGGGGTCTGAGGTCGGACTGCTGCACGAGGTCACCGCCGTCCGGGATCTCGACTTCGTACGGAAGTACGCCTGGCCGCGGGCGCTCCGCCTGCTGACCCGGGAACCGCAGACCCGTCGTGCCCTGGTGGAGGCACCGTCGCGCACTGCGCTGTCGTACACCGCGTGGTGGCTGCGGCGGCATGTTCGAGTCCAGGGCAAGCCGCTGTCCGCGTTCGCCGATCCGGACGCAGGTGCTGCGGTCACGGTGCTGCTTGCCCCGGCCCCGGACTGGCTGGCCGGCTTCGACGCCGAGGTACGGCGAGCTCTCGGGTTGGTCCGGGAGATCGGCGAGCTCGACGTCGACGGGGTGCGCCAGCTTCTCGCCCGGTTGAGCGATCCGGAGGTCGACGTATCGGCCGCGACGCTGCTCGAGGTGTGGGACCAACTGGCGGCGCTCGACCCGGAGCTCATCTCGGACCTGCCGGCGCCAGAGCGAGTGCGCGTCCTGGAGGGCAGCGGCACCAGCCTGGTCGATCCCGGCGATGCCACGGTGGTCGATGCGCCGATGTGGTTGCAGCGCACGGATCTGGGTCGTCACGTGGTCGCCGGGTCTGCAGAAGGTGCGACCCGCCTCGCCGAGCTGTTGGATCTGTCCCTCGCCTCCGAGACGGCGCAGGGTGCTGTCGACGACGAGTGCGAGATACGGGACGTGCCTGAAGGCGTGCGCCGACTCGTTCCCGGCGTACCCGACACCTGGTGGGAACACGACGACCTGCACGTCGACGGTCACCCCGTCGACTGGTGGGTCGACCCTGACGGTGGTGTCCACGCGTCGACCGGTGAGGGTCTTGCTCGCGGCCTGGCCTGGGCTGCTGGCCGATGGGACCAGCGGTACGCGATCGGAGCCGTGCTCGCCGAGCCGGATCGAGTAGACGAGTTCCTCATCGACTCGATCTACGACTGAGTGCGGGTGGTGGTCCCCCCTGTGCCGCACCGCGAGGTCGTAGTGTGCAACACGTCTTGCATCGCGTTGCATGCCTTGATCTTGCGTGGTGTCAGCGCTCAGGCGGAACGCGGATGATCAGCACACCTGGTTCGACCTCGCAGCGCAGCTCGTGACCGAGTCCGATCACGTCGCCGTCGAGCTGTCGTGGGCACGCGTCGACCGCGCGGACGACCACCCGCTTTCCACGCCACGTGCGGAGCCGTTCGTCTTGGACGGACGACCGGCGCGCCACCCGCCACGCCAGGCGTGGCCAGTCGGTGAGCCGGCGCGGCGCGATCGCCACGACGTCCAGGAGGCCGTCGTCGGGTTGGGCGTCCGGCAGGACAGTGAGCCCGCCACTCAGCGTCCCGACGTTTCCCACCAGGACTGTGCGAACCCATCGGCGTACCGGCGGTGCGTCGTCGACGCTTATCTCGACCCGAACGGCCGGGAACGACAGGTTCCGTACCACCGACACCACGTACGCCGGCCAGCCCATGCGCGCCTTCAACTTGGCAGGTGCCTCACCCACGACCGCGGCGTCCAACCCAAGCCCTGCCATCACGGCGAACCGGTCCGGCGGCAGGCCGTCTCCCTCGACCCGCACCAGATCCACCGTCCGGTTGTGTCCGGACAACGCCACGCGGATGGCGTCCGTCCGGTCGAGTGGCAGGCCGAGATTGCGGACCAGGAGGTTGCCGGTGCCCGTGGGGACGATGCCGAGAGGTACGCCGGAGCCGGCGAGGCCAGCGCTCACGACGCGTACCGTCCCATCCCCGCCGGCCACGATGACCAGCTGAGGCCGGGCAGCTAGCGCGGCCCGAACCATGGCGTGCCCCGGATCATCGGGTGTCGTCTCGAACCAGAGCGGTGGTGCCCAGCCCTCCCGTTTCGCGATCTCGGCGACCTGCTGCCGGAACGCGTCGAGGTCGCCGATCTTCGAGGGGTTGAGGATCACTGCCACCCGGTAGCGCGAGCGCCCCAAGCGTCGCACCAACCGGACGCCCGTGCGGCTGGGGCGGCCGATCCGGAAGACCGTCGCGGTGATTCCGAGGAGTGCCAGGGCGATGAGCCACCCGGCGAGCACGTCGGAGACGTAATGAACGCCCAGAGCCACACGATCGAAGCCGATGACGAGGACGACGAACGCCCCAGCGACCGCGGCCGCGATCCGGACTCGCTGTCCGACGCCCAGATGCCAGACCACGACCAGCACGGCACCGATGAGCAGGGCGGACGCCAGTGCGTGGCCCGACGGAAAGGCATAGCCACCCACGACGTCCAGTTGGATCTCACGCGGTGGTCGGGGCCTGGCTATGCCGATCTTGAGGGCGTACTCGGTGAACGCTCCGACCGCCGCGACCGTGACCAACCACCAGCCCAACGTGGTGCGGTCACGCCGGATCAGGTAGGCCGCGACGATCACGGCACAGCCGCGCAGGATCCACGGGTTGGTGAGCTGTTGGATGACGACGAGGATGTCGACGAGAAAGGCGTAGTGAGCAAGCGACGCCGTGAGGTCATGTGCGACGGCTCGGTCGAACGTGACGAGAGGCCGCCAACCCGCCCGAACCAGGAACAACAGAACGACGAACCCGACCCCACCACAGCAGACCGCGAGGAGCCGGCCCGAACCGGTCGCCAGGTGGTCCAGGGAGGGCAGGGACGGCCGGGAGACTCCACCGACGGTGCCCTCGCCTTCGCGCCCCACACGATCGTTCACGCTGGCATGTCTACTCGGTGGCAGCACGCATCGTGTCGGTGGGGCCTGCGGTCGGAGGTCCGATCCGGCGGAGATCAAGAGCCGCGTGGTGGAAACCGGTGGCGGCTCACGGGGGACGTCGGGCTAATCTCGATGCCGTGATCGACCCTAAGCTGCTCCGTGAAGATCCTGACCGGGTACGTGAAAGCCAGCGGCGCCGTGGCGCCTCCGTCGCCCTGGTCGACGAGGTGCTGGCCGCTGAGGAACGTCGCCGGTCGTCGATCGCGGCGTACGAGCAGGCGAGGGCCGAGCAGAAGGCACTCAGCAAGAAGATCCCACGCGCGGCCGGGGACGAGAAGCAAGCGCTGCTTGCCCGGGCGAAGGAGCTGGCCGCGCAGGTGAAGCGGGCCGAGGCCGAGCGTGATGCCGCGGCGGCGAGGTACGACGAGCTGATGCTCGCGATCGACAACGTCGTCGAGCCGGAGGTACCCGCCGGCGGTGAGGACGACTATGTCGTACTGGACGAGGTCGGCGAGCGTCGTGACTTCGCCTCGGAAGGCTTCGAGCCGCGCGACCACGTGGAGCTGGGCCGGATTCTCGGCGCGATCGACATCGAGCGCGGTGGCAAGGTCTCGGGTTCACGCTTCTACTACCTCGTCGGCGCAGGAGCCCAGCTCGAGCTTGCGCTGGTCAACATGGCCATCGACCAGGCGACTGGCTACGGGTTCACGCCGATGATCCCGCCGTCGCTCGTGAAGCCGTTCGCCATGGAGGGAACGGGCTTCCTCGGCCAGGCTGCCGATGACGTGTACCGGTTGGAGCGTGACGATCTCTACCTCGTGGGGACGTCGGAGGTGCCGTTGGCGGCGTACCACTCCGACGAGATTCTCGACGCTGAATCTTTGCCACGGCGCTACGCGGCGTTGAGCCCGTGTTATCGGCGTGAGGCCGGATCACACGGCAAGGACGTCCGTGGAATCGTCCGTGTGCACTGGTTCGACAAGGTGGAGATGTTCTCGTTCTGCCATCCGGATGATGCGCGGGAAGAGCATCGACGCTTCCTCGCCTGGGAACGTGAGTGGTGGGACAAGCTCGAGATTCCGTACCGAGTCATCGACACCGCTGCTGGCGACCTTGGTGCGAGTGCCGCGAGGAAGTTCGACATCGAGGCGTGGATTCCGACGCAAGGGCGCTATCGGGAGGTGACGTCGACGTCGAACTGCACGCAGTTCCAGGCACGGCGGCTTGGGATCCGATTCCGCACCGAGGACGGCACCCGCCACGTCGCCACCCTGAACGGCACGCTGGTCGCCGTGACGCGTGCGATCGTGGCGATCTTGGAGAACCACCAGGAAGCCGATGGGGGCGTCCGGATCCCCAAGGCGCTGCAGCCCTACCTCGGTGGCCGGTCGCGTCTGGAGCCGGTGGCGTGACGCTACGGAGTGGTTGGCGACCGAAGATGGTCGCCTTGGACATCGACGGAACCCTCGTCGACGTCGAGCAGCAGATGTCCGACGTCGTCGATGCCGCGGTACGCAAGGCCGTGGCGTCTGGCGTCCATGTCGTGCTGTCGACTGGTCGGGGACTGACGTCTGCGCGACCGCTGGCGGAACACTTCGAGCTTTTCGCCCCGTACCTCGTCTGCAGCAACGGGGCGGTGACCGTACGTCTTCACCTGGACGGCATGTCCGCTGGCAGTCGGGCACCAGGTTCGTCGTCAGGCGGTGCTGCGCGGATCCCGTCGGAAAGCCCTGATCCGAACCGGATCACAAACCGATCGGCAGGGAACACGTCCGACGGTCGGGCGGTCGGCGTCGTCGACGAGAACGGTGTCGAGATGATCGACATCGTGACGTTCGATCCCGGTCCCGTGCTGCGGATGCTGCTCGACCGGCTGCCCGACGCGCTCGTCGCCGTGGAAGAGCTCGGCGTGGGGTACCGAGTGAACGCCCCGTTCCCGCCCGGCGAACTGACCGGGGAGATCAGCATCGAGCCGCTGGAACGCCTGATCGCCGATCCGGTCACCCGTGTGATCGTGCGGGAGCCGTCGATCGAGGTCGAGCACTTCCTCGACGTCGTCGATCGGGTCGGGCTGCACGGCGTGTCCTACTACATCGGTTACACCGCATGGCTCGACCTCGCGCCCGAAGGAGTGAGCAAGGCAACCGGTCTCGCGAAGGTGGCCGAGCGGCTCGGCGTGGCCCGCGAGGACGTCCTGGCCATCGGCGATGGCAACAACGACGTCGAGATGCTGAGATGGGCGGGCCGTGGCGTGGCGATGGCCAACGGCGCCCCCGAGGCACTGGAAGCGGCCGACGCGGTGACCGCATCGATCGAGGAGGACGGCGTCGCAGTCGAGCTGAGTCGCTGGTTCGACTGAGCATTAGTCCTTGAGGATGGCGACGCCCATCTGATCTGCGGCTACATCGGCGCGGGCACGACGACGTATGCCCGGTCGCTTGCCCGGGAGGTGCGCGGCGTGCGCTTCAGCACCGACTCTCGTCGAGACGTGATCAGCGCTGCCGATACTCACTGGCCGGAACTGCTCGATCGGAGTGTATGGTGTACGTATGACGTCCCGGCACGACCACGATGTCCCGGCGATCTACAACGCCGGGGTAGTGGAGATGATGCGGCCCCTGTAGGGGCCGTCGACGTGCCGTACGCAAAAGGCCCCTTCGCGTGAGGGGCCTTCTTCGTACCGGCGAACGGGCGTCGAGATCGCGAGGGCTCCGATCGCGGAGGCAGACGCGAAAGGAAAGCCCTCGAATGTCCACTCGTTCCGACCGGTTTTACGTCACGACGTCGATCCCGTACGTCAACGCCGATCCACATCTCGGCCACGCGTTGGAGCTGGTGCAGGCCGACGTCCTCGCACGACATCGCAGGCTCCGTGGTGACGAGGTGCGGTTCCAGTCCGGCACCGACGACAATGCGCTCAAGAATGTCCAGGCAGCGCAGCGTGCCGGCTTGCCCGTGCAGGAGTTCGTCGACATCCATGCGGCCTCCTTCGAGAGGTTGTGTCGTGAGCTCGACATTTCGCACGACGACTTCATTCGCACGAGCCGCGACCCGCGGCACCACTCCGGTGCTCAGCGCCTGTGGCGTGCCTGCGCTGAAAGCGGCGACATCTACTGGCGTCACTATGAAGGTCTCTACTGTGTCGGCTGCGAGCAGTTCTACACGCCTGACGAGCTCGTCGACGGCCGGTGTCCCGATCACGACACGGTGCCGCAACTCGTCAGCGAGGAGAACTGGTTCTTCCGGCTTTCCCGTTACCAGGACCAGCTGCTGGAACTACTGGACAGCAAACGCCTTCGCATCGAGCCGGCCGTTCGCGCCAACGAGGTCAGAGCGTTCATTGCCGGCGGGCTGGAGGACTTCTCGATCTCGCGTTCGGTCGAGCGTACGCAGGGGTGGGGCGTACCGGTGCCGGGCGATCCGACCCAGGTGATGTATGTGTGGTGGGACGCGCTCGGCAACTACATCACGTCCCTGGATTACGGCGAGTCCGGCACTGACGCTGAGGCCTTTCGCACCTGGTGGTCGGGGGCGGCTGGCTCGGGTGAGAGTGATCGAAACACCACCACTCTCGGTCTGGACGATGGTCCTGGTACCTCGGCGGGGCACCGGCGTATTCACGTGATCGGCAAGGGAATCCTGCGGTTCCACGCGGTGTACTGGCCGGCCATGCTCTTGTCGGCCGGGTTGCCACTCCCGACCCACATCTACGTCCACGACTACTTGACCGTGGACGGCCGCAAGCTCAGCAAGTCGCTCGGCAACGTCGTGGATCCGCTGGCGTTGGTGGGGGACTACGGCGCAGACGCCCTGCGCTGGTGGCTGATCGCGAAGGTGCCCAAAGTGGGTGACACCGACTTCACGATCGACCGGTTGATCGATGCGGCGAATCGTGACCTGGCTGGAGGGATAGGCAACCTGGCCCAGCGCGTGACCAGCATGGTGCACCGGTATCGCAACGGCGTCGTTCCCAAGGCTCCGGTCCACGCTCATGACACTGCGCAGGATGCCGATATCGAGTTGCTGCACACGCGTTGCGCGCAGCTGTCAGAGCGGATCGACGCGGCACTGTCCGGATTCGATCTACGGGCGGCGGCTGCCGCGATAACCGGTGTGGTCAATGCGGCCAACCGCTGTATCGAACGCACCACACCATGGGCGTTGGCGAAGGCCGAACGCGCCGGCGATGCGGAGGCAGGTCGGCGTCTCGATGGTGTGCTGGAGACGCTGGTGGCGGCGCTTCGCGTTCTGTCGCACGAACTTCGCCCCTTCGTGCCGACGGTGGCCGAGCGCTTGCGACGCCAGTGCACGGAGGTCGCACCGGGCGACACATTGCCCAGACCCGAGGGCGTCTTCCCACGAATCGAGGTCGGACGCAAAGGTGAGCAGGAGCTTGCTGGCACGCCGGCATGAGTGAGGCGCTGGACCTGGGAGCATCGTGGGCGCAGTCGCTGCCAAGAGCTCCCAGGTTCGGCGTACGTCAGCGGATCTGAAACCGTCCGCTGTCTTGGTACGCCTGCCAAAGTCCCAGGACAGCGTCGACGAATTCACTCCAATCCTCAGGCAGCTCAGCAAAGAACGCCAGTGCAGTTGCTTCACCGTCGACGGCGTTGAGCTCGCCGGCCCAATCACGTACGGCGAAGCAGAGCTCGAACGCGTGAACGCGATCCCCGTTCGGGTAAGTCTTGAGTGCGTGAAACTTCGGGTCGGAGATGCAGCCAAACGCTTCGAGGGCGTCGATCTCGACGCACAGGCCCGTCTCCTCCTCCAGCTCGCGGACGGCCGTTACCTCGATCGTATGCTTGGCAGGTGGAGGGATATCGATTCTCTACGGAGATCTCTGTCCGGTTCGCCGAGACCGACGCGCAAGGCATCGCTCATCACGCCTCCTTCCTCATCTGGTGCGAGGCGGCACGAGTCGAGTGGTTCAGGCAGCACGTCGGCGGATACCGGCAGATGCAGGAGCGTGGCATCGAAGCGCTCACCACTGAGGCGCACCTGCGCTACCTCCAGCCTGTGCGCTTCGACGACCGGCTGCGGGTTTGGGTGCGATGCGTCGACATCAGCGGTGCCCGTTTCCGCTTCGACTACGCCTTCGAGCTGGACCGGAAGCGCATCGCGGAGGGCTGGACGGGGCACGCGACGGTTGATCGCGCCACACACCGTCCGGTCCGAGTGCCGGAGTGGTTCGTCACGGCTGCAAAGCGTGCCGAAAGCTAGGTAAGGAGTCGGCTGGGACTTTGCCGACCTGGTGTTCGTGTGTACCAGATCCGAACCGCAGCCTCCGACGACACCAGATCCTTCATGACCGAGCTGATGCACCAGCCTGGCGTCGGCGACCCTTCGCACGCACATCGACCGTACGTCTTCGTACGATCGATGATCTCGAGACCGAACCCACCGAACGTCTGCGTGTCGACGCCGCTGGAAGCAGTGCCGTGACCTGACGCCGCTACAAGTACATGCCGCCAGGCCGGTCGGCGTCTGACTGCTGCTGCATCTGCGGCGGCACGGGCGTTCCGGGTGGTAGGGAGCGGCGCATCTGCTCGAGCTGCGCACGAGCCGCCATCTGCTGGGCGAAGAGCGCCGTCTGGATTCCGTGGAAGAGCCCTTCCAGCCACCCGACGAGCTGCGCCTGCGCAACCCGTAGCTCTGCCTCGCTCGGCACGCTCGATTCGTCGAACGGCAGCGAGAGGCGCTCCAGCTCCTCGACGAGCTCGGGCGCAAGACCTTTCTCCAGCTCGGTTATCGACGACTTGTGGATCTCCCGTAGTCGCTGCCGGCTGGCCTCGTCGAGGGGTGCCGCCTTCACTTCGTCGAGCAGCTGCTTGATCATGCTTCCGATCCGCATGACCTTGGCCGGCTGCTCGACCAGGTCGGTGACCGAACGTTCTTCTTCATCCTCGGACTCGTCGGAAGACCGACTGTTAGGCGGACGTTCGACCGCCATGCCGTCAGGCCCCACGATCATCACCCGGGGCGTCTCGTCTCGTGCCTTGGCGCGTTCGTCCGTCCCGTGGTCATCGGAAGTGTCCGAGCTGTGCTGGGCGGGGTTGTGCTGGGCATCGGTCATAACTCCATCCTTACGCCATCGTGCACACGACGCGACCCGGGGTCTGCGGTCCGGGACCGCCGCGGACAGGTGGCTACGGCTGGAGATCAGCCTGTCGACCCTGATGTCGCCCCACCGTTGCGACGGTGACCGCTCGTGTCTTGGTGTCCAGCCGATGTGGCTGTCTGCGTGTGTGCTCCCTGCCCGGCTCGCATGCGCTCGGCCCGGCGTCGGGCCACCTCGGCGCGGATCCGGATCCGGGCGAGCCGTCGTTGGCGCTGTGCGTGATCGCTGATCATGCCTGCTCGCCTCCTCCTGCCGGGACTACCCCGCTTCGAGCAACCCACTCGTTGGGTCGACGGTCTGAAGTTCTCCAGATAGGACGTACGGGAGCTTTGTGTAGTTGCCACGGAGTGTCACGAATTGGGCAAGATCAGCTGCTCCGAGTGGGGCAAAGCGCCGGTCCGCGAGGATTGGGCTACGTCTCGTGCGATGTCGGTCGGGAGTACGTAAGACCAGGTCAGCCTGGACGAACGGCGAGAACGATCTTTCCGATGTGCTCGCTCGCCTCCATGACGCGGTGAGCTTCGGCGACCTGGTCAAGTGGCAGGATCCGGTCAACCACGGGTCGGACGTGGCCGTCCTTGATGAGGGGCCACACGTGCTCCACGACGCTTGCCACGATGGCCGCCTTCTCCGCCACCGGTCGAGGCCGCAGCCGGGTCGCCAAGATGGCGGCCCGCTTCGCCTGGAGCAGGCCGAGGTCGAGTTCGCCCTTCCGGCCTCCCTGGAGGCCGACGACCACCAGTCGACCCTCCGTTGCGAGTGCTTCAAGGTTTCGCGCGAGGTAGGCGGCCCCCATGATGTCGAGGATGACGTTGGCGCCGTGTCCATCGGTCTCTCGGCGTACGAACTCCACGAAGTCCTCGGTGTGGTAGTTGGCGACGGCCGTCGCGCCGAGCTCGCGACACAGCTCGGCTTTCTCCGCGCTGCCAACGGTCGCCAACACCCGCGCACCCAGTGCCTTCGCCAGTTGGATCGCCGTCGTACCGATCCCGCTCGCCCCACCATGGACGAGCAGCGTCTCGTCGGGTCGCAGCCCGGCGAGCATGAAGACGTTCGACCAGACCGTGCACACCGTCTCCGGTAGGGCGGCCGCCTCGGTGAGCGAAACGCCGTCGGGCCGCGGTAGCACCTGGCCAGCGGGTACGACCACGCGCTCGGCGTACCCGCCACCCGCAAGCAGCGCGCACACTTCGTCCCCGACGGCGAAACGGTCGACTCCTTCGCCGACCGCCGCTACTCGTCCCGAGCACTCCAACCCGAGGGTGAGCGGAGCGCCAGCCGGTGGCGGGTAGTGGCCCTGCCGCTGCAGCAGGTCCGGACGGTTGACGCCTGCGGCTACCACGTCGATCGCGAGCTCGCCGGCCCTTGGCGCCGGTGGGTCCGCCACCTCCTCGACGGCCAGCACGTCAGGGCCACCCGTACCCCGCATGACTACCGCCCGCATCTCGATTCCTCCTCACGGCTGCCGATCAACGGTCAGGACTCGCTTCAACTGTTCGGTGGAGAGCCGCTTTCGGTGTCCTCGTCCTCCGTGCCGGGGCGTCGCGCCCAGGGCAGCTCCTCTGCCGGTCGTACGACGATCACCCGGTCACCGCGAAGCAGCTGGGACACCGTGGGGTCGTAGTAGCGATACACCTCGTTGTCGCGGACGACCGCAACCGCGACATCCTCGAGCTCTCGTGGTGACTTGCCTTCCTCCCGTGGAAGCACCGCACGTTCGGCCACCTCGAGACCCTCACCGTAGGTGAGCAGGTCTTCCAGCACGGCGCCGAGCGCGGGACTCACGGTCGAGAGGCCCATGATCCGGCCGACCGCGTCCGACGAGGTCACGGTGACGTCTGCACCGCTCTGGCGGAGCAACGGGATGTTCTCGGCCTCGCGTACCGAGACCACCACCATCGCGTGGGGATTCAGCTGGCGTGCCGTCAGCGTCACCAGCACGGCCGTGTCGTCGCGGTGGGCGGTGATGATGATCTGGCGGGCGTTCTGCGCCTCGGCGCGGCGCAGGACGTCGGTACGGCTCGCGTCACCGACGATGCCGACGAGCCCCGCGGCGTTTGCCTCGTCGATGGCCGACGGCTTCGGATCGACCACGACGATCTGGTTGACGGGCACCCCGCCGCCGCGGAGGGTCTCCACCGCGCTGCGGCCCTTCGTGCCGTATCCCACGACGACTGTGTGATCGCGCAACCGACTCCTCCATCGCGAGATGCGCCACTGCTCGCGGCTCCGGGTCGCGAGGACCTCCAACGTGGTGCCGACCAACGCCACCAGGAAGGCTATCCGCAACGGCGTGATGAGCAGGATGTTGGTGAGTCGCGCCATCGGCGTCACCGGCGTGATGTCGCCGTACCCGGTGGTGGTGAGGCTCACCGTGGCGTAGTAGAAGGCGTCGAGGATGCTGAGCGGACCACCGGCCGTGTCGCGATAGCCGTCCCGATCGACGTAGACGACGGCGACGACCGCGACCAGGAGTCCGAGTGCCACCAGGATCCGCTTGCTGATCTGCCGGATCGGCGGCTCGTAGCTCACCGGGAGTCGGATGTCTAGCGCGGAGTCCGGCCGCGGGGACGTAGGCGACGCGGCGCCGGGTGCACGAGGCGGCAGAGACGTTGACATGGCGGCGACGACAGTACCGGTCAGTGCTCTGCCGTAGTCTGCTGCTCCCAGGCTCGGGCCAGCTCGCCTGCTCGACGGACACACGCCTCGAGCTGCTGGGCCCCTCCGCCTTGCTTCGCGACGGCATAGCCGACAAGGAACGTGGTGAGCGGCGCGGCTGGACGATCGACCGCGTGCGCTGCGTCGCGTGCGAGGTCGAGGACCAGATTGACCAGTCGATCGTCGACCACAAGGCCACCAGGCTGGTCCGGCGTAGCGATGCCAAGCTCACGCGTGAGGTGAGAGGCCCACTCGTTCAGCACGATCGAACTCCTTCCGGTAGGCGATCTTCATCGACCCGTGGTCTCGGGACTCTCTGGCGAGCTCTCAGAATGCGCTGGTGTGCTGCTCAGTCGCCGGTTGAGCACGGCGAATTCGTCGGGCGTATCGCAGTCGGTCGCCGCCCACGGGTCCGGGACGCTGGTCGGCTCGGTCAGGTCCAGGAGGAGCCGCGCGGGTCGGTTGCGCAGGTCGCCGATGTTCTTGAGAGCCTGCCCCAAGACGTCGGTGTCGTACGCACCGGCCAGCGGTTGCGGTCTGCCGGACGCGTCCGTGAGAACGGCCGCGCCATGATCGGAGGTCTGGCAGCTCGCGACCAGCTGGCTCACCACCTCGGCCGTGACCAGCGGCATGTCGCCGGCGAGCACGACGACGGTGGGCGCATCGCAGAGTGTGAGACCCGCAGCGATCCCGGCGAGGGGACCGGTGCCAGGGGGTTGTTCCCGGGTCCAGCGGATCGCGGGCACGCCGAGCTGGTCAGTAATTGGGCGCATCGGGCCGACGACCACGATGGTGCGGGCACCGGAGACGGCGAAGATCGCGCGGTCGAGCAGCGTCCGCCCGTCGATCCGCAACCGGAGCTTGTCGATGCCACCGAAGCGACGAGCGTTCCCGCCTGCCAGGATGATCGCGTCGTACGGGCGGCCGTCGTACGAACCCACGACCTCGAGTCTTCCACCCGCACAGCGGTCGTGACCGGGCAGACTGGGGATCGTGCGTATCGCGATCCTGCAATTCGCCGCGGCTCAGGGCAAGCAGGCCAACCTCGAGCTCATCCGGCAACTGGCGCGCAAGGCGGCGGCCGCCAAGCCAGACCTCGTGGTCTTCCCCGAGGCAGGCATGTACGACTTCGGCGAGGCCGACACGCCGTTGGCGCCGGCGGCCGAGCCCTTGGACGGCCCGTTCGTGCAGGCCATCGGCGACCTGGCGCGAGATCTGGGAGCCACGATCGTCGGGGGGATGTTCGAGGCGCACGAATCGGACCCGGAGCGGGTGTTCAACACCGTGGTCGCCGTGAACCGCGACGGCTCACTCGCCGGCGCTTACCGGAAGATCCACCTCTACGACGCCTTCGGCTGGCGGGAGTCGGATCGGCTCGTGCCCGGCGACGGCACCCGCGTGGTGGTATCGGTGGGCGACCATCGAGTTGGCCTGTTCACCTGCTACGACCTGCGCTTCCCGGAGCTTGCTCGGGCACTGGCGGCCGACGACGGCGCCGACGTTCTGGTCGTGCCCGCGGCGTGGGTACGGGGGCCGATGAAGGAAGACCACTGGTCCACCTTGGTGCGGGCGCGAGCCATCGAGAACACCTGCTACGTGGTGGCGGCAGCGCAGACCCCGCCGAAGTACTCCGGCCGCAGCATGCTGGTGGATCCCATGGGCGTGGTCGTGGCAGGACTCGGTGAGGAACAGGGAGTCGCCATCGGCGACGTGGACCCCGAGCGGCTTGCCAGCGTACGGAAGCGAAATCCCACCCTCCGGCATCGCCGGTTTGCCGTCACACACCGTGACGGATGACCGGGCCGAAACCGGCGGACCTTTCGTCCCGGACTGCCCGGGTACGACGACAAGGTCCAGAATGCATGACATCATGCCTGCCTAAGCCGGTTTTCACGCACACTCGGCAAGCAGGGAGGTGGGCCGTCGTGCGCCATGGCCAGAAGGTGTGGTGGGTGATCCTTGCCGCCCTTCTTCTCGCGCTCTTCCAGACGCAGGCCGCGTTCGCGGCCGAAGGCGCCGTGCCGGAGGACGCCGTCCCGGACGGCGCGCATTGCGTGGTCGCGCTCGAGGCACTTCCAGCTGGTGCGACGGCCGACTCCGGGTCGGCGAGCCAGCCGACGTGCTTCCAGTCGTTCGCTGACGCCATCGAGTACGCGACTGCTGGCCGGGTCGTGTTGCCCGAGTCCGCGACCACGGTGAGCGAAAAGCAGCTCCAAGCCGCGGGTGCGGTGTCCACGCGCGACTCGCAGGTGGCGCGACCGCTGCTCGGCATCGAGTACCAGCACACCGACTACGGCGGCGAGTCGCTCGTGCTCTACGGGGCCAGCGGCTCGGGCTGCTATGCCGGTGTGTGGTACGGCTTCCCCGACCTCGGCGACCTCGGTTTCAACAACCGCATCTCGTCCGCGCGGATGTACTCCAACTGCCTCGGTAAGCATCACGACGGTACGCACTACACCGGTACCTACCGCTACTGCGACTCGAGCTGTCCGTCGCTCGGTGCGATGAACGACCGGACGTCCTCGATCAAGTTCATCTGACGGACGTTCACGTCACTGGGTGAGCAAAGGCCCAGGTAAGCGTCGACACCCTTGCCCGGCTGTGGCACGTCCAGTGAGGCAGTGACGCGCGTCGTGACGTCGCCGGCCCTGGCCGCGCTGTCGCCCGGGGACAGCGCGGCCACCTCGCCGCTGCGGGGGCGCGGCCTGCACACCGACCCCGCTACCGCGTACCCGTCCTTTCCGAGACGGTTCGGGGAAGGCCGAGGCGCTCACAGGTGGAGGGGGGACCTGGGAACACCGCCGCCACGCCTTCCTCGAGGGTGCAGGCAACAAGGTTGGGCACCTGGTGCGTGGCCGTCGGTTCCGGAGGTTCGCGCACGCCCTCCGGGCCGATCAGGCCGTCTCGCCAGGCTTGCGAACACGTCGCCAACGGATCTGTGATGGCGATGGTTCCGCTTTCGGAATCTTCGGCTCCGGCCGGCATGTCCTGCGCGACTGCCACCCGGGCTCCGGGAAGGTGGTCGGAGTCCAGGTCGGGCGCCGCGTAGCACAACACGCTGGCCTTGTCTTCGGCCGGTTTGAAGGCGACGTACGCCGTTGCTGCACCGCTGGCAAGAACCAGGGTCAGGGCGCCGCCGCCGACTGTGAAACTACGCCAGGAACGCCGCCACCACGGTTGGTACGTCTTGCGTACCTCCTCCTCCAACAGACGTCGAAGGGCGGCTCGGCGCTCGCGCGCCATGGCGCGTGGTGGCGGAACCCGGCTGATGTCGGTCATCTGTCTATCCCCGTTCACTGTGTGCTTTCCGACCCCCGGCGGGTCTTCTGGGTTCCGGAGTCGATCCCGCTGGGGATGGTGTCCGGCTGGAGCCGTCGGTGGTGCGGTTGGAGCCGTGCCGGCGGTCGGCGGGTGTGGTGGAGGACGGTTCAGAGGGAGGTGCGACCGAGCCGCCGGCCGGCGTCCGTGATGGCTGTGCAGGCACAGCGCTGGCCGGACCCGAGGCGCTCACCGGGTCCGAGGCAGGCGCGGGACCCCCCGTATGTCCCGCGTCCACCTGGAACCCGGCGAGCTTGCGGAGGTGCTCGCGTGCGCGGGAGAGCCGGGAACGCACGGTGCCAACTGGTATCCCCAGGGCGACCGCGGCGTCGGCGTAGCTCAGCCCAGCCCACACACAGAGTGCGAGCACGTCCTGCTCATCGGGTAACAGGCGAGTGAACACCTGGAGTACTCGCCGCATGGCGCGTTCGTCGTCCACTCGTGCTGCGGCATCCTCGGCCGGGTCGTCGGGTGAGACCACGGACGGCGGAAGCTTCGCGAGCAGTCGGCGATGGCGCCGGAGGCTGCGGTCACGGTTACGGACGACGTTGTTCGCAACCGCGAGCAGCCAAGGAAGGATCGACTCGCCGCTGAGCGAGACGTCACGGCGCCGTCGCCACGCTTCCAGGAAGACGACCGAGGCCAGGTCCTCGGCTGCCTCCCACGAGCCGGTGCGCCGGAAGCAGTGGTTGTAGACGGCGTCGCCGTGCCGCTCGAACAGCGCTCCGAAGGCCGATGGATCGCCCTTGGCGGCTTTGCGCCAGAGCTCCTCATCTGTGGCCTCGGCGATGTCGAGCTGACCCACACCCCGTCTATGTCCGGTCCGCGAGGGTGGTTCCACGATTCTGGTGCCTTTTTCGCTCGGGCTCAGGTGCACTCCAGGCTGCGGAGGGGTCGGCCGGTGTGCGAGGCGCGAACCAGCAGAGGGCTCGGCCGATATCGGCCACTCGGATAGCTGCGGGCGAGCGTGCTGAGCAGCTCAACGACCACGCCCGGCCCGATCCGGTCACCCCAGGTCAGTGGACCGTACGGATAACCGGTGCCGAGGCGCATGGCGGTGTCCACGTCGGCTGCGGAGGCCTCGCGGCGTGCTACCAGCTCGACTGCCTCGTTGACGAGCATGGCGATGGTACGCGCGACGATGAGCCCTGCCACGTCGTCGATCACGCTCACCTCGAGTCCTGCCGCTTGGAAGAGGCCGATCGCCTCGTCGAGAGTTGCCGGCTCGCAGGTGTCGCTGGGGGCGAGACAGACCCGACTGGCCTTCGCCGGGTCGCCAACCCAGTCGAGGACCACGGCGTCGCCGTCGAAGGTCGCGGGCTCGCCTACCGTCTCCAGCACCAGACCGCCGCTGGGGAGTTCGATGCCGTACGCCGTCTCGCCGATCTCGCCGTCGCCTGCACTGGCACGTGGACCAGCAGGGCCGGTGTCGTACCGCTCCACGCTCACTCCCGCTGCGGCGATCCGGTCCAGCAAGCCGTAACACGCCGCGAATCCGCCGTGGTAGGTGACCCGTTCCGGTGCCGGGCGCGCGTCGGCGGTGTGCGGTGCCGGTTGTGGCGAGCCGTCGTACGCATACCACCCACGACCGGTCTTGCGTCCCAGCCACCCGGCATCGACCATCTGCTGCTGCGCGACGTACGGCGCGTAGCGGGGATCCCCGAACGTCTGCTCCCACACCGAACGCCCCACGGCGAGGTTGACGTCGTTGCCCACCAGGTCGGCGAGCTCGAACGCGCCCATCGGGAAGCCGCCGGCCTCCTTCAGCACCGCGTCGATCGTGGCGCAGTCGGCCGCGCCCTCCTCGAGCACCTGCATGGCCTCGCCGTAGAACGGGCGGGCGATCCGGTTGACGACGAAACCGGGAGTGGATGCGCAGCGCACCGGGGTCTTGCCCCACGCGGTCGCGATGTCGGCGACCTGCTGGGCGACGGCCGGGTCGGTGGCCGCACCGGCCGGGACCTCGACCAGCTTCATGAGGGGCGCCGGGTTGAAGAAGTGCATGCCGGTGACTCGCTCGGGGTGCTGCAGCCCAGCTGCGATCGCGGTCACCGAGAGCGTCGAGGTGTTGGTGGCGAGGATGGCGTCGTCGGCACAGACCTTCTCGAGCGCGGCGAAGAGCTCGCGCTTGGCCGGAAGGTGTTCCACGATCGCTTCGATCACGAGCTGGCAGTCGGCGAAGGCGTCGAGGCTCTCGACTGCGGTGAGCCGCGCTTTGGCAGCCTGCGCGGCCTCGGCGGACATGCGCTGCTTCTCGACGAGGCGGTCGAGCCGCGAGGTGATCTGGTCGACCGCGCGAGCGGCGGCACCGGTTTGGACGTCGTACATCCTCACCGGATGGCCCGCGACGAGAGCGACCTGCGCAATGCCGGTGCCCATCGTGCCGGCACCGACAACACCGACGGGCGCCGACGGAGAAATCCCAGACATGGAGCCCATCTTTCCAGCCGACCACGTGCCCTACGCGTGTCAGAGCCGCAACACCCGCTGACCCGTGTCGCGCCTCCCTCAGGCGTGGTGCGCCACTGGCACGTCGGGACGCCTGGTCGGCGAGCTCCTGCGACGATTGCCACCTTCTTCGATCAGCATCGAAAGAGCTCGTCACCTCGTGCACGAGGTCGCTAGAACGTACTGGGTTTTCGATCTGACGACCGCTTACGAGGTGTCTTCCATGAAAGAGATCGCCAAATGGATCCTCGGGATCATCGTTGGACTGGTCATTTGCGGATATGGGGTCGTCACGTTCAACGGCCCTGTGACGTGCGGTGACGACGTCATGGAGCGCGGCGACACCTGTCTGTCGATGAGGCGTGGTGACGCCGAGAACAGGTCGTACGACGAGCAGGCGGCGGTGGTGAAGCGGAAGGGCATCTTTGCGATCGCGGCCGGCGGACTCATAGCCATTGGATGCTGTGTCGGCACGGTGAAGGAGGTTCAGAAGCAGCGCCGTCCCGCGGAAGTCGCTCGCCAGTGACGCTTTCCGCGGTGGTCCAGCTGTCTTACGAGATCAGTCAGTGGAGCACGGGTCGGAGCGTCCGATGAGGTGCGCACCCTTCGGGGTGAGGGCGTGGACGACGGTGTTGCCGACTCGCCTGGTTGTGATGAGGCCGGCCTCGCGAAGAACGGCGGTGTGATGGCTGATCGTGGCCGGACCCACCCCCGTGTCGGCCGCGAGCTGCTTGGACGTCGCGCCCTCGCCGATGGCGAGCAGGATGGCCGCACGGGTCGTGCCCAGAAGGTTCTCCAGGGCCGTCCGGTCGCAGTCTGCGGAAGAGGGCGAAGGTGCGGGCAGCCATTCCGCCGCGGGATAGACGAGGACTGGTTGCATCGAGGGGTCGACCAATGCCACCGGCATGCGGGTGCAGAAGTACGACGGGATCAGGCGCAATCCCCTGCCGTTCAAGTGGATGTCCAGCTCGCGGGGATAGGGAACGGCGAGAGTGGAGCCGTCCCACCGCGCAACGGGACTCAACCCCTCGAGCACTGCCGCGACGCCGCCCTTGGCGAGCGTGCGCATCCTCATGTCCCGGTCGGTGGTGAACGATTGGGAGATCTTGTCCATCCACGGCGCCAGCATCGTGGCGTAGTAGGAGCGAAGCGAGTCCTCGAGCGCGCCGCGCAGCTCACGGTCTCCATCGGCCAGACGGCGGCACCATGCCGGTACCGGCGTCCGCGACGCCATGAACGCGAACTGCTCGAGCATCGTGGAACGCGGCGTGCTCACAACGGCCTCGATGCCGCTGGTGACATCTTCGGCGCCTTCGGAGGGGGTGAGGAAGTCCGGGAAGTAGCTCGCGACCGGGGCCAGGGGAAAGAGGAGGTGCTTGATCGAGGCGGCCAGGCCCCGTTCCGTAGCCCGCCGGGTCGCCGCGACCGACCACTGCTGATGCACGACTGCGCGCCGTCGCGACTGCAGGACGTGCAGGCTGAGGACCGTCTCCCACATGAGGTCGGGCTTGCAGGCGACATGCGTACGAGCGATGTCGGCGGCAGTGAAGTGGATTCGCAGGGTGAATGGTCGAGGTCTGCCAGGCTTCAAAGGGTCTGCAGGACGTCCGTCGTGGTGCACACATGCAGTCGAGGAAGGGCTCACCTGTACGCTCCACCGCCTTTGGCCGTGAGCCGCGGACCAAGAACTCGCCGCGCATCTGATGTCCAGCTCTACCTGAGAACCATGCACGCCGAGCGGAGTGACGTGAACTCCAGCCTCGACAACTCACCACAGGGTTGAGCTGGCGCTGGGCTTGAGATGCCGAGACCAAGCATAACCGACACCATCATCGGCTGTATACCGGTGTCGCGTCCTCGTGGCGGGGCGAGGTTGACCCGTGCCCACGGCCGCATGCGGAGCGGACTGCTCACTGCTGCCGGGCGAGCTTGGACAGAAGTAGAACCTCAGCTCTGCAGGCGCGTTCGAACTCGCCGAGGTGCAGGCTCTCGTCCGGCCCGTGCGCACGGCAGTTCGGATCGGCCGCACCGGTGACCAGGATGGCGGCCTGGGGGAACGCCGCGCCGAACTCCGCGATGAACGGGATCGTGCCGCCGACGCCGATGTCCACCGGTTCGCGTCCCCACGACTCACGGAACGCTTCCCGTGCCGCGTCGTACGCAGGGCCTTCAGCCACGGCGGCGAACGGCTGCCCGATGTCGCCTTCGTACACCTCGACCTGACAACCCCACGGCGCGTTGCTGCGCAGGTGGTCGGCGAGCGCCGCTCGGGCACGGACCGCGTCGTCACCGGGTGCCAACCGCAGACTCACCTTGGCGCGAGCGACCGGGTGCAGCGTGTTGGAAGCCTCCGCGATGGGCGGCGCGTCGATCGCGAGCACGGTAGCGGATGGCTTGGTCCAGATGCGCTCGGCGATGCTGCCGGTTCCGATCAGTCCGACGCCGGGCAGCACCCCGGCCTCTGCGCGGAAGCGCTCCTCCGGGTAGTCCACGTCAGGTGCCGGCGCGGTGGCGAGCCCTTTGACCACGACGTTGCCCGCGTCGTCGTGCAAGGTGGCGAGAAGCCGACACAAGGCGGTGAGCGCATCCGGGGCGGCACCGCCGTACATCCCCGAGTGCACGCCATGGTCGAGTGCTCGGACTTCGACCACGCAGTCGGCCAGTCCGCGAAGCGTCGTGGTCAAGGCCGGCACACCGACGTCGAAGTTGGCGGAGTCGGCCAGCACGATCACGTCGGCGGCGAGCTTGTCGTGGTACGTCTCGAGGAACGCCGGGAGCGTCGGCGAGCCGATCTCCTCCTCGCCCTCGACGAAGACGTTCACGCCGACCGGGGGTTTCCCGTCGTATGCCCTGATCGTCGCGAGATGAAGGGCGATGCCGGCCTTGTCGTCAGCCGCGCCGCGCCCGTAGAGGCGACCATCGCGTTCGGTGGGCTCGAACGGCGGGCTGGTCCAGTGCGCAAGGTCGCCCGTGGGCTGGACGTCGTGGTGGGCGTAGAGCAGCACGGTCGGTTGGCCGGGCGGTGCTGGGAACCGGGCGAACACGGCAGGCTGCCCGCCTGCGACCTCGAGGATGTCCACCTCGGCGGCGCCCTCGGCGCGGAAGAGCTGGGCGGTGAGGTCGGCGGTTCGCCGGACATGGTGGGCCGATGCCGGATCTGCACTCACCGAGGGGATTCGGATCAGCGTTTCCAGGTCACGTCGTACGCCCGGCAGCACCTGCTGGACGCTCTCGGCTGCATCTTTTCCGATCACGGGATGGACCCTACGCCATCCCTGAATCTCTGCATGTGGACGTTCCGGTGGCGGGCTGCGTTCCAGTAGTTTAGATTTTTCCCATCTATTTAGTCGGGTTACTCGGAGAAGTGGGGTAACGCTGTGCGGAAGCTTGTGCTCTTGGGCCTGGTTGGGCTCGCCGCCCAGCTGGTTGACGGCAGTCTCGGGATGGCCTACGGCGTGACGTCGGCGACCCTGCTGCTCGCCGCCGGCATCAATCCCGCCTCGGCATCGGCGGCCGTCCACCTTGCGGAGATCGGTACGACGCTCGTGTCGGGTGCGTCACACTGGCGGTTCGGAAATGTCGACTGGCGGGTGGTCGCCAGGATCGCGATTCCGGGCGGTGTCGGGGCGTTCGCAGGCGCGACATTCCTGAGCTGGCTGTCGACCGAGAGCGCAGAGCCGATCATGTCCGGCATCCTGCTCGCCCTTGGTCTTTACATCTTGGTCCGGTTCACTGCGTGGGGCACGCCGCGCGGCCAGCTGGGCAAGCCGGTGCGCAAGCGCTTCCTTGTCCCACTCGGTCTCTTCGCCGGCTTCGTCGACTCCACGGGTGGTGGAGGATGGGGTCCGGTCGCCACTCCCTCTCTGCTTGCGAGCGGGCGTCTGGAGCCGCGCAAGGTGGTCGGCTCGGTCGACACGAGCGAGTTCGTCGTGGCGATCGCCGCCAGCATCGGCTTCCTGATCGGGCTTGGGAGCGCGGGCTTCCCGTTCAGCATCGTGGCTGCGCTCTTCATCGGTGGGATCATCGCGGCGCCGATCGCCGCCTGGCTCGTGCGCCACATCCCGGGCAGGATCCTCGGGTCCCTGGTCGGCGGACTGATCGTCCTCACCAACACGCGCACCATCTTGAACTCCGACTGGGTGGCTGCCGAGCTTTCGACCCGCGCCACGGCTTACAGCCTGATCGCCGTGGTCTGGGCCGGCGCGGTCGCCTGGTCGCTGCGGCAGTACCTGATCGAGCGGGCTGCGACGCAGCCGGAGGAGGCCCTGGCCGCCTGAGGGGGAGGGTCGCAAGAGCCGGCCCTCCGTCACTGGGTGAGAAATCGCCTCGGCGGGGTGCCTGACCCGGCTGAGACGACGACTCACCCAGTGACGTCTTGTGTCTCGGGCGGCCGTGGCTCACCCGTCGCTCAACGGCGGATCGAGGTACGACGACAGGTCGGTGCGCTCGCCGCTGGCGTGAAGCGTGCCCTTCTCGATGGCCTCCTTCCAGGCCAGTCGGCCCGCACCGAGAAGGATCCACGTGACCGGGTCGGTCTCGACGACGCCCGGCGGGGTTCCCCGCGTGTGACGAGGGCCGGGCACGCACTGGATCGCGGCGTACGGTGGGATGCGTACCTCCACCGACCGCCCCGGCGCCCGTTGTGCCAGCAGGGCAAGGTAATGCCGCACCAACAGTCGTTGGTCTTCAGCGGACGGCTCGGTGCCTGCATCGAGTGCGTCGAGGGCACGAGCCAGCGCCGCGGCTGCTTCTTCCGGCTTGGCAGGACGTACGCGGGATGGCACACCTGGAGCCTAGTCAATGATCTTGATCGGCCACGTCGGACGTCATGCCATGGGACGTCCGACGTGGTGGAGCCCGTGAGGTTGGTCAGGATCGATCAGACGAATCACTCAGGCCGGACTTGAGTATCTCGGCGGGTACGTGGCACCGGCGTGGCGAGTGATCCTCGTGCCATGAGCAACACCGTCGCGCCGAGGTCTTGCACGTCGACCGTCGGGTTCTCTGCTCCAGTGGCGACGCCACTGCCCGGCCGGGGGGCGGGTGCACGACGAGCGCATCGATCGTCTAGCAAGAGAAGCCGATGCGGCGGTGTTGCTCTCCTTCAGACTGCCGGTTCCTGGTCGCCCGACGGCCACCCAGGCTGAGGGAACCGGTAGCCGCCGAGTCGGAGCGGTTCCTCAGCACCTCCACCGCCCGACCGGGTCTGCCCACGGTTTGCGGCGGGGGCGCACTGCAGACCGGGGACTGACCGGACCCGTATCGGCCACGGGGCCGGCCCGCCTGCCAGGCGGACACCGGCCCCGGGCTGGACGGCGGCAGGAACCGCTCGTCACGCCGCGGCGATCTGTGGCGCCGAGGACGATCGCAGAGCCAGCTCCAGCACCTCGGCCACGTTGTCGACCAGGTGGACGGTCAGGTCGTCGAGCACACTGTCTGGCACGTCGTCGAGGTCGGGCTCGTTCCTGCGCGGAAGAACGACCTCGGTGAGTCCAGCGCGATGCGCAGCGAGCAGCTTCTGCTTGACCCCGCCGATCGGGAGCACCCGCCCGGTCAGCGAGACCTCGCCGGTCATCCCGATCTCCGTACGAACCGGCCGACCCGACAGCAGCGACGCCAACGCGGCCGCAATCGTCACGCCAGCCGACGGCCCGTCCTTGGGCACCGCACCGGCCGGCACGTGCACGTGGATCCGCTTCGACGCCAGCGCGTCGACCGGAACGCCGAGCTTGTCGCCGTTGGCGCGAAGGTACGACACCGCGATCTGGGCCGACTCCTTCATCACGTCCCCCAGCTGGCCGGTCAGCGTGAGGCCCGGCTCGCCCGCCATCGTGGCGGCCTCGACGTAGAGGACGTCACCGCCGGCGCCCGTCACCGCGAGCCCGGTCGCCACGCCAGGTGTCGAGGCATCGCGTGCCGACTCCGGAAGGAACCGCGGTCTGCCGAGGTAGCGCTTGAGGTCGTCGGCGCTCACCTTCACCGGTGCGCTCGCCTCGCCGGTCGCCAGCGCTGTCGCCACCTTGCGCAGGATCTTGGCGATCGCGCGTTCCAGGTTTCGGACGCCCGCTTCGCGGGTGTACTCAGCCGCGATCCTGCGAAGGGCCGAGTCGTCGACCTGCACCTCGTCGGCCGACAGGGCAGCCCGCTCCAGTGCCCGCGGCAGCAGATGGTCGCGGCCGATGGCCACCTTCTCGTCTTCGGTGTAGCCGTCGAGCGTCACGACCTCCATCCGGTCCAGCAGCGCCGGCGGGATGGTGTCGACGATGTTGGCCGTGGCGAGGAAGAGGACGTCGGACAGGTCGAGCTCGACCTCGAGGTAGTGGTCGCGGAACGTGTGGTTCTGCGCCGGGTCGAGGACCTCCAGCAGCGCCGACGCCGGGTCGCCGCGCCAGTCGCTGCCGACCTTGTCGACCTCGTCGAGCAGGAACACCGGGTTCATCGTCCCGGCCTCCTTGAGGGCCCGCACGATGCGTCCCGGCTGCGCCCCCACGTAGGTGCGCCGGTGACCGCGGATCTCGGCCTCGTCGCGCACGCCGCCGAGGGCGACGCGCACGAACGTGCGCCCCGTGGCCCGGGCGACCGACTCGCCCAGCGACGTCTTGCCGACCCCCGGAGGGCCGACCAGCGCCAGGATCGCGCCGCCGCGGCGCCCGCCGGGCCCGTCGGCCTCGTCCAGCCCGCGCTCAGCGCGCAGCTTGCGGACGGCCAGGTACTCCAGGATGCGCTCCTTGGGGTCGCTCAGGCCGGTGTGGTCGGCGTCGAGGACCTCGCGCGCCCTGTCGAGGTCGCGCGTCTCCTCGCTGCGGACGTTCCACGGCAGCTCCAGGATCGTGTCGAGCCAGGTGCGCACCCAGCCGTGCTCGGGGTTCTGCTCGCCCATCCGCTCGAGGCGCGAGACCTCCTTCTCGGCGGCCTCGCGGACCGCCTCGGGCAGGCCCGCCGCCGCGATGCGCTCGCGGTACTCGGCGACGATGTCGTCGTCCTCGCCGAGCTCCTTGCGGATCGCGGCCAGCTGCTGGCGCAGCAGGTACTCCCGCTGGCTGCGCTCGAGGCCCTCGTCGACCTCGTGCTGCACGCGCTGCTTGAGCGTCATCTCGGCGAGCGCCTCCCGCGCCCAGCCGAGCACCAGCTCCAGCCGCTCGGTCACGTCCACGGTCTCGAGCAGCTGGACGCGCTGCTCCATCGTCAGGTCAGGCCAGTAGCCGGCGGTGTCGGCGATCTGGCCCGGCTCGCTGATCTCGCGCAGCGCACCGGCGATGCGCCCGCCGCCGCGCTGCTCCAGGATCGACTCCACGACCGCGCGGTACTCCCGCGCGAGCTCGATGTCGCGCTCGCTGGGCGGCGGCTCCACCACGGGGTCGGCGTTGACCCACAGGGCCCGCCCGGCGGTGGGCAGCCCGGCGCCGATCACGGCGCGGCTGAGACCCCGCACCACGACGCCCCGCCCGCCGCCGGGCAGGTCGCCGCTGTTCTCGATCTGGGCGAGCGTGCCGACCTTGGCGTAGCCGCCGTCGACTCGGGGGACCAGCAGCAGCTGCCCCGCGGTCGTCTCCGCGGCCTCGATGGCCGCGGTCGCATCCGCGCTCTCGGCCGCGATCGTCACCACCATCCCCGGGAGCACGACGCCCGTCGACAGTGGCAGGACCGGGAGCGCGAGGGTGTTCGTATCCGGCATGCGTCCGTCCTCGGTGTCGAAGTGTCGCCGGATTGAACGCTTACACGCTTACATGCATTCCCGCGGGGCGGGTTCCCGGTGATACTGGGGGCCTCAGCAGGGGGGAGCTCCACACCTCGTGACGTCAGGAGGAATCGTGACGCGCACCCGCTCCGCTCTCGTCGCCGTCGTCGTGCTGGTCGTGGCGGCGCTCGTCGCCCCGGGCGCCTGGGCGCAGCCGGACCGCGGGCCGCGGCGCCCCGACTACCAGCCGGGGGCGCCCGGTGCCGGTGACCCGTACTTCCCGCTCGCCGGCAACGGCGGCTACGACGTGCAGCACTACGACCTGGACATCCGCTACGACCCGGCCACCCGGGCCTTCGACGGTGTCGCGACGATCGACCTGGTCACGACCCAGGACCTCGACCACTTCAACCTCGACCTGCGCGACCTCACCGTCGAGCGGGTCCACATCGACGGCAAGCGCACCCGCTTCACGCACGAGGGGCAGGAGCTCGTGCTGCGGCCGCGCCCGAAGCTGCGCGCGGGCACCGCGCACGAGGTGGTCGTGACCTACGGCGGCACCACCGGCAACCCCACCGACGTCGAGGGGGCGCCGTACGGCTGGTGGTCGACCGACGACGGCGCCATGGTCGTCAACGAGCCGGACGGGGCGCCGACCTGGTTCCCGGTCAACGACCACCCGACCGACAAGGCCACCTACTCGTTCTCGATCACGGTGCCGCAGGGCACCGTCGCGGTCGCCAACGGCCTGCTCACGGGCACCTCCACGCGGCGCGGCTGGACCACCTACGAGTGGGAGGAGCCCGACCAGATGGCGAGCTACCTGGCGACCGCCACGGTCGGCGACTTCGAGCTGCGGCAGTGGACCACCGCCGACGGGCTGCCGATCATCGACGCCGTCGACCGGGACCTGCCCGCCTCGGCGACCGCCCCGCTGGCCGACACCGAGCGGATGATCGCCTTCTTCGAGGACCTCTACGGGCCCTACCCGTTCGTGTCCTACGGCGCCATCGCCGACGACGACAGCGTCGGCTACGCGCTCGAGACGCAGACGCGGCCGGTGTACTCGCGGAACTTCGGCGAGGGCACCGTGGCCCACGAGCTGGCCCACCAGTGGCTCGGCAACGCCGTCAGCCCGGGGCGCTGGGCCGACATCTGGCTCAACGAGGGCTGGGCCACCTACAGCACCTGGCTGTGGAACGACTTCGACGGCAACCGCCCGCTGCAGCAGTCGTTCGACATGGCCTACACCAACCGGCCGAGCAGCTTCTGGCGGACCATCGTGGCCGACCCCGGCTTCGACAACCTGTTCGCCTCGGCCGTCTACGACCGCGGTGCCATGACCCTGCACCAGCTGCGCCAGCGCATCGGCGACGCCGACTTCTTCGAGCTGGCCCGCACCTGGATCGCCACCTACGACGACGGCACCGCCACCACCGCCGACTTCATCGCCCTGGCCGAGCAGATCTCCGGCCAGGACCTCGACGCCTTCTTCACCGCCTGGCTCTACACCCCCGAGCAGCCGAGCCTGACGGGGCCCTGAGCGGGCTGGGCAGGGGTGGCGGGGCTGTGGCCCGCACCCCTGCCCACCTCGGGCGACGCCGGCGGAGCGGCGGTCCGGGTCAGCCGGCGACGACCTGGGAGGTGCCGCGGCTGGCAGCGCGGCGGCGGGCGGCGGCGTCGAGGACGACCTTGCGCAGGCGCACCGCGGTGGGGGTGACCTCGACGCACTCGTCGCCCCGGATGAACTCCAGGGCCTGCTCCAGTGACAGCCGCCGCGGGGGGATGAGGCGCACCAGCTCGTCGGCGGTCGACGAGCGCATGTTGGTGAGCTTCTTCTCCTTGGTGGGGTTGACGTCCATGTCCTCGGCGCGGGCGTTCTCGCCGACGACCATCCCCTCGTAGACCTCGGTGCCCGGCTCGATGAACAGCGTCCCGCGCTCCTGCAGCCCCATGAGCGCGAACGCGGTGGCGGTCCCGGCGCGGTCGGCGACGAGGCTGCCGGTGGGGCGCGTGCGCAGCTCGCCGTGCCACGGCTCGAAGCCGTCGAAGACGTGG
>DATCKU010000008.1:0-1614 GCA_036564245.1 Actinopolymorphaceae bacterium | reverse complement strand
GTCGTTCCTGTCATCCTGCCACCTCAGACGTACTCCAGCCCGAGGCGCTGAGCGAGCGCCTGCTGACGGAAGATGCCGACCTCAGCGCAGCGGAAACCGGACGGCAAGACCTTCTCCGGATTGAAGAGCTCGCGCGGGTCGAAGCTCTTCTTGAGACCCGCCATCGCGCACAGATCTTCCGTCGTGAAGACGAGTGTCATGTAATCGCGCTTTTCGAAGCCGATACCGTGCTCGCCGGAGAGCGTACCTCCCACATCGACGCAATACCGCAGAATTTCGGTCGTACACTCCAGGACCCGCTCGACCTCGCCTGGCCGTTGCCGATCGAACAGGACGAGCGGGTGCAGGTTTCCGTCGCCGGCGTGGAACACATTCGCGATCGACAACTTGTATTCCCGACTCAGCTCCTCGACACGCCGCATCGTCGCCGGGAGCTTGGTGCGCGGCACCGTCGTGTCGACGAGATAATAGTTGGGCGCGAGCCGCCCCATCGCGCCGAACGCCGACTTCCGACCGAGCCAGAGGAGATCGCGTTCCTCCTTCGTCCGGGCGACACGGACCTCCCATGCGCCGTGTTGACGGCAGATCTCGGCGACACGCGTCGTGTTCTCCGCCACGATCTCCTGCAGTCCATCCAGCTCCACCAGCAGCACCGCGCCAGCTTCACGCGGGTAGCCAGCGTGGAACGCGTCCTCGACCGCCTTGATCGTCAAGTGGTCCATCATCTCCAGGGCTGCCGGAAGTACCCCAGCGGCGATGATCGCCGACGTGCCGTGCGAGGCCGACTCGATATCCGGGAACGCCGCCAGCAGCACGCTCACGGCCTCCGGCAGACGCGTGAGCCGCACCATCACTTTGGTGACGATGCCCAGCGTCCCTTCCGAGCCGACCAGTACGCCGGTGAGGTCGACACCGGGCGTCTCCGGAACCGGACCGCCGGTCCAGATCCGCTCCCCGTCAGGCAGCACAACTTCTAGCCCGAGGATATGGTTCGTGGTGACACCATATTTGAGGCAGTGGGGGCCACCCGAGTTGTTACCGACGTTCCCACCGATCGTGCAGGCACGTTGCGATGCCGGATCGGGGGCGAAGAAGTAACCCCGCGGCTGAAGGGTGTTGGAGAGTTCGAGATTGATCACGCCCGGCTCGACGATCGCATAGCCGTCACGCTCGTTCACTTCGAGGATCCGGTTCATGCGCGTCAGCACGACCAGGATGCCGCCCTGCAAGGCGAGCGCGCCGCCCGCGAGACCAGTGCCGGCACCGCGCGGGATCACCGGCAAGCCGACTTCGTTCGCGAGCCGCACGACAGCGCTGACCTGCTCCGCGGTGCGCGGCAGAACGACGAAATCCGGATGATGATGGCCAGCGAAGACCTCGTCGGACGCGTCGTACTCATACACAAGCAGCTCATCGGGCCGATCGAGAACGCCGTCAGGACCGACGATGGCAACCAGGCGTTCTCGGATACCTGCGCGGTCCATGGGTGCCTCCTCCAGCTGCGGGTTGGCATGCGGCGACGGATCGCGTGCCGACGCCGAAGGTCGACTCAAGTATGACCCGAGGCCAGCAGCCACGCAATCGTCGGATTTCCGGTGAAAGATTCGCCTGGTC
>DATCKU010000007.1:0-1514 GCA_036564245.1 Actinopolymorphaceae bacterium | reverse complement strand
CCTCGACCGGATGGACTCGGGAGGCTCGAGCTTCGCCGAGGCACTCGAGGAGGCCCAGGCACTGGGATATGCCGAGGCTGACCCGACCGCCGACGTCGAGGGGTTCGACGCGGCCGCGAAGGCGGCGATCCTCGCCGGTCTTGCGTTCCACACCCGGGTGACCGCGGCCGACGTCCACCGGGAGGGGATCACCAACGTCACCGCCACCGACGTGGCCAGCGCCCGGGCGATGGGCTGTGTCGTCAAGCTCCTCGCGATCGCCGAACTGGCGTCGGACGGTGAGCACGTCGGAGTACGCGTCCACCCGGCGATGATCCCCCGCAGCCATCCGCTGGCGAGCGTGCGAGAGGCGTACAACGCCGTCTTCATCGAAAGCGCCGCCGCGGGTCAGCTGATGTTCTACGGCGCGGGTGCGGGGGGAGCGCCGACGGCGAGCGCCGTGCTCGGCGACGTCGTGACCGTCGCGCGCAACCGGGTGCAGGGTGTCACGGGAGTGGGCGAGTCGACGTACGCGCAGCTCGCGGTGCACCCGATGGGGGAGACGCAGACCCGCTACCACATCTCGCTCGACGTCGCCGATCGCGCTGGCGTGCTCGCATCGATCGCTGCCGTCTTCGCCCAGCACGACGTGTCGATCCAGACCGTACGACAGGAAGGACGTGGCGAGGACGCCCAGCTCGTCGTCGTGACACACCAGGCGCCCGATCGCGCGCTCGCCGCCACCGTCGACGCGCTCGAGCACCTTCCGGTCGTTCGGGAGGTGACCAGCGTGATGCGGGTCGAAGGCCTCCCCGACGGCTGAAATGACCACGTTAGGTGGGCCGCTCACGCCTTTCCGCGGCCTATATGGCACGGGAGGGTAGGAGAAGCCGCGGCCAGGGCACGCTTCAACCGCACCATATGCTTGGTCCACCGGCCGGAGCAGGGCTCGTGATCTGTAGGCGACCAGCTGATGGTGGCAGCTCTGCCTCATGCGTACCCGCTAGGAACATCCCAAGGACGAAGAAATGCCGCAGGTCAGACAATCGCCATGGCGCGGTGTGATCGAGGAGTATCGCTCCTGGCTGCCGGTCGGCCCGGACACGCCTGTCATCAGCCTGGGCGAGGGCGGCACGCCGTTGCTCGAGTCGACCTGGTTGTCGGAGACCACCGGCTGCACGGTCTGGTTGAAGGTCGAGGGTGACAACCCCACGGGATCGTTCAAGGACCGGGGCATGACCGTGGCCCTGTCCAAGGCGCTCGAGGCCGGTGCGCAAGCCGTCGTGTGCGCCTCGACAGGTAACACCAGCGCCTCGGCGGCAGCCTATGCGGCGCGCGCAGGTCTCACCCCGATCGTCCTCGTTCCCGAGGGACGTATCGCGCACGGCAAGCTCGCGCAGGCGATCGTGCACGGTGCCCGCCTCGTGCAGGTCCAGGGCAACTTCGACGACTGCCTCAAGCTCGCCCGTGGCCTTTCCGAGCAGTACGCCGCGGTCCTCGTCAACTCGGCCAACCCGGACGGCTTCCGGCTCGCG
>DATCKU010000006.1:0-31137 GCA_036564245.1 Actinopolymorphaceae bacterium | reverse complement strand
GAGGCGTGGCGACTGCGGGATCGGATCTATGACGCCGCAGGCATCGAGCGCTGGCTCTTGGCGATCTTGCGCAACGTTCACCAGCGGTGGGCCGAGCGTTCTGCACGGGAGCGCTCACGGGTGATCACAACCCCGCAGGGTATTCGTACGCCTGTGTGCTTCCTCGACGAGCCGACCGTCGGGCTGGATCCGGATGGCGCCTACCAGGTGCGGGAGTTCATCACCCGCGAGCTGGTGGGCTCTGGCACGTCCGGAATCCTCACCACCCATCGCATGTCGGAGGCCGAGGACCTGTGCGCCCGCGTCGCCATCATGGATCGCGGCCGGATCGTCGCAGCAGGCACGCCGCGTGAGCTGAAGCAGTCCGTCGGGGAGCGCTCCGTCCTTGAGGTGCGGGCGGAGCCCGTGCCACGAGAGGTGGTGGAGGCCGTTCGACGCCTGTCAGGTGTGCGGGCCGCAGTGACGGCACCTGCCGGTGAGGACGGGCTCGAGGAATCGTTGCGGGTTCATTGCGAGGACCTTGACGCCACCCCGGCTCGCGTGCGGGACACCTTGGCTGCATCCGGTGTGGTCGTGCACTCGATGAACGCCGAAGAGCCCAGTCTCGAGGACGTCTTCATCGCGGTCACCAACAGGAGGATCGACTGATGAGTGCGAGTGCGGCTGTCGTCTCCCAGGAGCCTGATCCGACGCCAGACGCGCAAGGGCTGACGTGGAGGGATGTCGGACGATGGCTGTACCTCGTCTTCTTCAGCTTCAAGAACTCCTACTTCGGTTGGACGTTCTTCCTGCCCAGCTTCGCGATCACGTTGGCCCAGATGTTCACGGCCGCCGCGATCTTCTATCTCATGGGCGAGCTGGTTGCGCAGGCTGCCGAGTCGGACGTCCAGGCGTACGACATGAGCTACGGCACGTTCATCGTGACCGGTGTGATGGTCAACCTCCTGCTCGAGGCCACGCTGTCGGCGTATCACCAGGCCTGGTTGAGCGGCTACTGGGCGACGCAGTTCGACACGTACCTTCAGCACCCGGGTGGCGTCTCGGCCTACCTCACCGGATCGGTGCTCTTCAGCTATCTCCAGGTCGTCGTCCGGACGGTCATCTACGTGATCGTCGGGGTCGTTCTCTTCAACGTGCCGGTCGACGTGCCCAACCTTCCGACCATCACGGTCATCCTGCTCCTGGGTGTCTTCTCGCTCACCGGGCTCGGCCTTCTGGGAGCGAGTACGTTCTCGTTGCTCAACGCGCGGAGCTGGGGGCAGAACCCCGTCGAATGGCTGCTCGGCTTCGCCGTGGCGTTGCTCGCGGGCGTGTACTTCCCCGCCACGGTCCTGCCGTCGTGGCTGCAGGGTCTTTCGTACTGGATTCCGCAGACCCACGCCATCCACGCGGCGCGACTGGCGCTCACCGGCCAGGTGGGCCTGACCTCTTCCGCCGTGACGGGCGACCTGGTCTTCCTGCTTGGCTTCGGCTGCGTCACGCTGCCGCTCGGTGTGCTGGCGTTTGTGGCAGGCGTACGCAAGGTGCAACGCGACGGCACGCTGAGCCGCTGGTCGTAACGGCCGGTCTGCTCGCTCAGCCGTGGAAGCGCATCACCAGCCGTCGTTGCCACGGCATCTCGATGGCTCGTGGTGAGTAGTGCTGGCGTACGTAGGAAACCGCGTCACGAGCCGGCATGCCGTCGAGCACCGCGAGACAGGCGAGCGCGGTGCCAGTGCGTCCGTACCCTCCACCGCAGGCGATCTCGACCCGTTCGGTGACCGCTCGCGACCATGCCTCACGGAGCGCGTCGGTCAGCGCCGTGCGGTCACGCGGCAGCCAGAAGTCCGGCCACGTGATCCACCGGGCTTCCCAGGGAACGGGCGGCGGCTCGTGCCCCAGCAGGTAGACGCCGAAGGTCGGCGTCATGTCCGACGGTTGAGCGCGCCGGAGTCCACGGCCTCTCACCAGCCGGCCGGACGGCAGTCGCAGTACGCCCGGGAGTCGCGGGTCCCACGACGTCGCCACCGCGTCAGCCTAACGTGCGCCTGGTCCCTGACCGGATAGAGAACGTTGCGTTTCTAAAACCGGACGCGTAGGCTGCAGGTTAGGAAACGGACCGTTTCCTAAGGGAAGGTCCAGGAAGCTTCCCGATGTCGAAGGAGTGCCGAGATGGCTGAGTGCCTGGTGACCCGCCTGCACGAGGTCGGCCGGAACGATCTTCCGCTGGTCGGAGGCAAGGGGGCGAACCTGGGTGAGCTGATGCGGAACGGCTTTCCCGTGCCGGATGGCTTCGTGGTCACGACGCGTGCCTACGACCAGGTCGTGGCCGGCTCCAGCCTGGACGACCTGATCGCGAAGGAGCTGAACCGACCGGACGGAGGCGAGCCGGACGGGAGCGTCATACGGGCCGCGTTCGCCGCGGTCGAGATCCCCGACCAAGTGCGCGAGGCCATCGTGAGCGCGTACGCAGCACTCGGTCGTGCCGGACGCGATGCGGACGAAGCCGGGGTCCCAGCGGCCGTACGGTCGAGTGCCACGGCCGAGGACCTGCCGAGCGCCGCCTTCGCCGGCCAGCAGGACACGTACCTCAACGTGACAGGCGTCGACGCGTTGCTGGATTCGGTACGCGCATGTTGGGGTTCCCTCTGGACGGATCGTGCCATCGCGTATCGGCGAAGACTCGGCCTGGACTCAGCCAGCGTGCGCATCGCCGTGGTCGTCCAGCGCATGGTCGATCCCGCCATGGCTGGCGTGATGTTCACCGCGAATCCGGTCACCGGTGCACGGGACGAGACCGTCGTCGATGCGAGCCCCGGCCTTGGCGAGGCGGTCGTGGCAGGTCTCGTCACGCCCGAGCACTACGTCCTCGACCGGCGGGGCAGGATTCGGAAGCACGCAACCGGACGGCACGAGGTCGTTCTCCGTCCCCGCCCAGGCGGTGGAGTGTCCCGTGAGACCGGCAACAGCCAGGACGGCGACGCCGAGCCACTTCCGCGTCATGTGCTCGACGAGCTGGCGAGACTCGGGCGGTCGGTGACCGCTCATTTCGACGGCACACCACAAGACATCGAGTGGGCGTACGACGCAGAGCGCGTGTGGTTGCTGCAGTCACGTCCGATGACGGCCCTCCCTCCACCGCCGGTACGGCTCAATCCCTTGCAACGCAGGCTCGGATCGACGCTGCTCGAGTACCTTCCGGTACGCCCGTATCCCCTCGACATGACCACCTGGCTGCCCCATGGGCCCGCGGGCCTCATGAGCAAGGTGGTGGCGAGTTTCGGGTTGCGGCGGGTCTTCGACGGCTTTCTCGTCGAGGAAGACGGTGTCGTGACCCAGGTCAAGCCGCCGACCCCTCGGCCGACGTTCGGCATCCTGCTCGCACCGTTGAAGCTTGCCTGGCGTGCGTATCGCTTCGATCCGGCCCGCTGGACCGAAGACCCGCGCTTCCTCGAGTTCGAACGGCGGACTCGCACGCTCGCGGCGCGTGATGTCACGACCCTGCCATGGGCTGACCTCATCCGCATGCCCCGAGAAGCGCTCGCGCTCATCAACCCGATGGGCGACCTGCGCAGGGACTACCTGCCGCGTTCCGGTCTCGCCCTGGTGCGAGTCCTCATCGTGTTGAGCATGCTCGGGAAACGTGGGTTGACGAGCGACCTGATCCTTGGTGCACCGACGCAAACCGAGGCGGCGAACCGCGCGTTGGAGAAGCTCGCCGCCGAGGTGCGCGATGATCCGGGCCTGGCGCGTGCGTTCGCCACGCGCTCACCGGCCGAGCTCGCCAGCGCCATCGATCGCGAGCCCGGGTTCGCCCGCTTTGCCGAGTCGTTGCAGGCGTTTCTTGCGGAGTACGGTCACCGTGAGACGGTGAGCCCGATCCTCGTCACACCGCCGACGTGGGCGGACGAACCCGACATCGTCATCGGTCTCGTCGCCGCGCTGGCGGAGAAGGAGCCGTCACGTCCACCGGCAGATCGGACGGAAAGTGCCGAGGCAGTCCTCTTCCAGCATCCTCTGCTCAAGCGATCCAGGATGCAGTCGCGGGTCCGCAGGTGGCTCGACGCCGCCCGGGCCGGCCTTGCCTTCCGCGAGGACTCGCACTTCTACTTCACGAAACCGCTGCCGATCCTGCGTCGCGCGCTGCTCGAGATCGGTCGCAGGCTGTGTGAGGCCGGCGTCCTCGGGCGCACAGAGGACCTGTTTCACCTGCGCTTGGCAGAGCTCGAACGCATCATGGACATCGCGTCGATTTCTCCTGCGTACGCAGACGACCTGCGAGCGAAGGTGCGAGCTCGTTCGGCTAAGCGGGAGGAGCTGTCGGGCGTTCCCCTCATTGACCCTGCCGCGGTCTTCACCGTGCCAGAGGTCGGCGACGCGCTAGTCACCGGTACGCCGGGAGGTGGAGGCGTGGCTACCGGTCCAGTGGCGATCGTCCGCGACCCATCGGAGTTCGCCAGGCTGCAGCCCGGTGACGTGCTGGTCTGCCCCTATACGAACCCGGCGTGGACACCGCTCTTCCAGCGCGCGTCCGCCATCGTGGTCGATACCGGAGGAGTGGCCTCCCATGCGGCGATCGTCGCGCGGGAGTATGACCTGCCGGCGGTCATGGGAACGATCCGCGGTACGCAGGTGCTGCACGACGGTCAGATCGTGACCGTCGATGGAGCAACCGGCCGCGTGACGACGCCGGTCGATGCCCACGTGGGGAGGGCTGAGTCATGACGCCCACCACCCATCAGAAGGGATCTCGCCGTCGTGGCCAGGTGCTGGAGTCGGCGATCTTTCGCGCCACCCTCGACGAGCTTGCCGAGAACGGCTACGCGAAGCTCACCATGGAGCGGGTGGCGGAGCGAGCGCGGGCGAGCAAGGCGTCGATCTACCGCCGCTGGGCGACCCGCGTCGAGCTGGTGCTGGATGCCGTACGTCACACGATGCCGGACCCGAGCTCACCACCCGATACGGGAAGCCTGCGGGGGGATCTGATTGCAAGCTTCCGCCAGACCGCTGATGTGCTTGCGGGGCCCGCTGGGGAGGCGATGCGAGGGCTGCTGAGCGAGGCGCTGGGCGACGACACGTCGATGATCCGCGTTCGCCTGCAGTCACAGGGCACCGGTCGTCGAGCCGTCGAGGAGATCACGCGCCGCGCCATCGAACGCGGCGAGATCGATGCTGGATCGGTCACACCACGCCGACTCGAGACGCCGTACGCCTTGCTTCGTATGCACTTCCTGGTCCATGGCGCACCGATCCCGGACGACGTGATCCACGAGATCGTCGACGAGGTCGTCGTGCCCTTGTTTCACACCCCCGTGACACGGGAGGCACAGTCAGGCGCGCGTACGACGGCGTGAGCCTGGTGGCTTGGGTCGGCCGGCAGGTCGTGACAGCTGCGTGACGAGCCCGTCTGGCCAGTCCACTTCCAGGGCCTGGCCAACTCGCGTGCGAGCCCATCGTTCGCTCAATGTGCGAAGGTCTTCGACTGCGGCCCGCAACTGTTCTGCTGTGTAGGGAAACGGGTCCTCGCGCACGATTCCCCACGCAGCCCGAGCCCGGTCGAGCAGATCGGCGCGATGCGCGCCATGCTGCACGCACTCGTGGACGAGCGACGCCATCACCTCGGCCACAGCGATGGTTCGGGCCTTCTCGTTCACCCGCAGCACGTCCTTGGACCGCCGTTTCGGATCGTGCCGGAGGCGTCCGGACACGACGCTCATCCCCGGGAACATCGCCCCCGACGCCATGCTCCCGAAGATCCCGCCGGCCATCCCGAGCGCCCGTTCGGTGGCGAAGTGCGCGAGGTCGTGGGGGATCGGCCACCTGCCGCCTGCTCCGGGAAGCGACACGACAACACCGTCCGGTCTGTGCATGTGGACCGCATACTGCGTGGTCTCGCCGCGCCGGAATGCCACCTTCATGTCGCCACCATGACATCGATCCGGTGTGCGGCCAACGGACTTTCGCTCGAGGTCTTCGTGTGGCCGGCTATGTCGTGGAGTTCGTTGCCGGTGCGGACGTGCTCCGGCGCCACGGCTCGACGTACTCGTCCAGGCTCGGAGGTCGCCCCGGCAGCGGCTCCCGTTCCTGCGCACTCGGATCCGCCCGAAGGCCGTCCAGCGCGACGGCCAGGAGGCGTTCACGGGTGTCCTGATCCTTGTCCGCTGGCCGGACCGGGCTCCGGCGACTGAAGAGCTCCATCAGCAGGGAGATGTCCAGCGACGTGACGTCCTCGCGAAGCGTTCCCTCCTCGTGCGCGCGTGCCACGAGCTGGTCGGTGACCTCGCGTGCCTTCCGG
Organism: Actinopolymorphaceae bacterium; assembly: GCA_036564245.1. GTDB lineage: Bacteria > Actinomycetota > Actinomycetes > Propionibacteriales > Actinopolymorphaceae > Thermasporomyces. The sequence goes on along the minus strand of DATCKU010000006.1, from coordinate 24,863 downwards.
GCCGTCTGCCACATCTCCTCTGTCGTCTCGATCCTGCCGGCCACCGGGGCGAGGGCGCCGGTGCCGAACGCCACGCACTCACGGATGTAGCCGACCAGCCCTGACCAGGCGCTCTCTGCGGCAAGCCCGCGTTCGGCGGCGTCGATCACCTGCTGCATGGCAAGGACGCAGAGTCGCTGCAGCAGCTCCTCCTTCGTCGCGTACCGCCGGTAGAGGCTGCCGATGCCCACGCCGGCGCGCTCGGCGATGGCCGAGACCGGCGCGTCGAAGCCCTGGGTCGCGAACACCTCTCGTGCAGCCTCGAGCAACCGTCGGTCATTGCGTTCTGCCTCTGCGTACCGTCCTCGCCGCGGCATGGCCACGAGTGTACGAGCGTTTGCGGAGCGATTCGCTCCGACATAATATTTCGGAGCAAGTTGCTCCGATTAAGGCGCCTGAGTCGGCGCGGGTTGGCCTCGTACGCCTGCCAGCGAACGACCGGCTCGGGAGGGAGGTTGCGAGTGCGTGCCGTGGTCGTGCGGGAGTTCGGCCCGCCCGACGTGCTGGTCGTCGAGGAACTGGCCGATCCCAGGCCGGGCCCGGGTGAGGCGCTGATCGCGGTCGAGGCAGCGAGTGTCGTCTTCATCGAGACCCAGATCCGTGCCGGCAAAGGTCAGGTGCCGGCACACCGGCCCGAGCTCCCCGTGATCCCCGGCAACGGCGTCGGTGGCGTTGTGGTCGACGTGGGCGACGCCGTCGATCGGTCGCTGGTGGGTAGCCGCGTGGTGAGCACGACGGGAGGCACGGGAGGCTACGCGGAGCTGGTGGCCGTCGACGTGACCGAGGTCGTGACCATCCCGGACGGCGTGTCGGTGATGACCGCCACCGCCTTGCTGGCCGACGGTCGGACCGCGGTCGGCTTGAGCCACGTAGCACAGCCCTCCAAGGACGAGTGGGTGCTCGTCGAGGCGGCTGGTGGCGGCGTCGGCCACCTCTTGGTGCAGCTGGCACGCGCGGCGGGTGCCAAGGTCGTCGGCGCGGCGAGCAGCCCCGCCAAGCTGCGTGTCGCCGCCGAAGCGGGCGCCGAGGTCACGGTCGACTACACAAAGCCTGGATGGGTCGACCGGGTGCGCGACGCCACCGGTGGAGTCGGGGTCGACCTGGTGTACGACGGCGTGGGCGGTGACGTGGGGCTCACGGCGTTCGGTCTGCTTCGGGATGGCGGCCGGTTCGTCGTGCACGGGATGGCGAGTGGTCAGATGACCGAGCTGCCAGACGACGCCGTCGCGCGACGAAACGTCACGGTCCTCGGGCTGGGGTCCATGCCGTCCGTGCCGCTTCGTGAGCTGACCGCGACGGCTCTTGCGGAAGCTGCCGCCGGGAGGTTGCGGCCCACCATCGGGCAGACGTTCCCGCTCGAGCAAGCGGCGGCGGCTCATGCAGCGATCGAGCGACGCGCCACCGTCGGGAAGACCCTGCTCCTGCCGAGGCGCAGCTGAGCCCCTCCCGGTCGGCTCGGCTGCGGCTACGTCTCCGGTTGGCCGGCGACGACTCACGACCTGCTGGAGCACTGGACGGACCCACGGGCCTTGTTGACGGTCGCTGGGGAGCCGAATGTTCGACGTCGTCGAGCATCGGGGGTCGGTGCTTTTGCGTAGCGGTCGTGGAAACCGGGTAGCGACGATGGATCGTTAATCTTGAGGCAAGCCGTCGTCGAAGGGAGCCACACGTGCTCGCCATGATCATTACGGCGATCATCGTCGGAGCCATCATTGGTGGCCTCGGACGTCTCGTCATCCCAGGAAGGCAACGCATCGGACTGTTGCTGACCATCGGTATCGGCATCGTCGCCGCGTTGCTCGGTACCTTCGTCGCCAACGTGCTCGGTGTCGCACACACGCCCGGCATCGACTGGATCCAACTGGCCATCCAGGTTGGGTTCGCCGCCGTCGGTGTGTCGCTGGTGGCCGGCCGCACCCGCCGCTAAATGACCACGTTTCGTAGGGGACTGCGGCCTGTCAGTGGCTTACATGCCGCGTGAGGCTGGGGATCTCCTCGGATACTTCCGACAACCCTGCTGGCATGGAGCCGGTGTCACGTGCGTATCAATCCGGGGGAGCATGTGACACCGAGCCTCATCGCCGGTCGTTGCGGCCGCCCGTACCCGTCAAGCACCACTGTCTCGTCGTAACCCGTCAAGCGCCGCTGTCGCCGAGCGTCTGGAGCCAGCTGCCAGGTCTGTCGATGCGGGCGCCTGGCCGAAGTTCACCCGGTGAACGAGGCTGCGTCCAGCAGTCGCGGGAACGCATCCGGACGGACGGCACCCTCGAGGGTTCCAGGCCGGACCGGCCGTTCTGCTCGCCACCAATCCCACCAACAATATGTGAAAGCTCTGCTACTATCCGTGGTCAACTGTACGGGGGGAGTAGCGGCTGCGTTGTTGATCACGCGGAGGGTGGGGACCGAGCCCAAGCTAGCCGTCGAGGACGCGCTGCGCGTCCTGGTTGGGCACGCCTGGGAGCGACGTCACGGGGGCGTCCTGGCGTACTACCCCGTGGCCCGGGGGAACCCGTTCCAGGCGCTGATCTACTCCGCCTTGGACTCGGTCGGAGTGACGCCGGTGCCGACCTACGACCTCCCGACGACGGTTCAGTTCGCCAGACTGCTCTCCGGTTCGGACGTCTCCCTCGGGGTGCACATCCACTGGTTGACGCCCGTGCTCGCGGGCGCGGAAGACGAGGCGGACGCCCTGAGGCGGGCCAAGGAGTACCTCGAGCAGCTCCGTGAGCTCGTCGACCTCGGCGGACGTATCGTCTGGACCGTCCACAACATCCTTCCCCACGACACCCGATTTCCGGACGTCGACGCCAAGCTGTGTCAGGGCGTGGTGGACGCCGCCGAGCGGGTGCACGTGATGAGCCCGCGCACGCTGGAGCTCGTCTCGTCGTGGTACGAGATCCCGCCGTCCAAGGTGGTGCACGTCCCGCACCCGGCGTACCACGGGGTCTATCCCTCGCACATCTCGCAGGCGCGCGCGCGTGCGGAGCTCGGGATACCGCCGCATGTGATCACGTTCGTCATGTTCGGACTGCTCGCGCCGTACAAAGGTCTCACCGAGCTGCTGGACGCGTACGACACGCTGTGTCTGCGGGCACCTGGCCGGTACGCCTTGATCGTGGCCGGTGCGCCGACAGACGACGAGGAAACCCAGGCGGCCTGCGAGCGACTGCTCACCCACCCGTCCGCGTACGCCGCCCTCCGCAAGGTTCCGGTCGACGAGGTGCAGCTGTACTTGCGATCGGCCGACATCGCGGTGTTCCCGTACCGCCGGTCGCTCAACTCCGGCGCGCTTGCCTTGGCGCTCACGTTCGGGCTCCCGGTCGTGCTTCGTGACAACGCCGGCGACACGGCGACGGTCGACGAGACGTTCGCGGTGACGTACGACGGCGCCGGGGACGGCCTCGTCACCGCACTGGAGCGGGCGGCCGAACGCCTGGTCGGGCCGTATGCCCGGGCGCAGGCCGCTGCGGCGGCCGACAGGGTCGCGCCTGCTCTGGTCGCTGGGAGGTTCGCCGAGGCGATGAACGAGTGGCTGAGTAGCAAGGTAACGAGCTCATGAGCCGGTGGCGTCGCCACCGCACGTGGCGGATAGGTTCGCTCTTCGCGGGCATGTTCCAGCGGCACCCGTCGGCGGGCCGACGGCCTCGGCGCAACCATCGCGTTCCCGCGTTGACCGGACCACGCGAAGCGGCTCGAGAGACGGCGACGGCACGGGATCGTACGAAATGCGTTGGCCTTGTTGGCTTCTTCGGCTGGGGCAACTATGGCGACGAGCTCTTCCTGCGGGTGTGGGAGGAGCATCTGGGCGCCACGTGCAAGCTCACCGTCCTGCACGACCAGCTGTGCAAGCCGTACTTCACGCGCCCGGTCAAGGAATGCGTCTCGGAGGTCGACGCCATCCTCATCGGTGGTGGAGATCTGGTCGTTCCGTGGCAGATCTCCGGGTTGTACTGGAGGCAGGAGTACCTCGACCGTCCGGTCTACATCGCCGGTGTGGGTGTGCCGACCTGGGGCAAGACCAGTCCGCACGTCGTCGAGCGGATGCGCGAGTTCTTTCAGCATCCCAACGTGCGCTACATCTCCACGCGGGATCCTGAGAGCGCGGAGTGGATCAGGCGACACCTCGAGCCGAAGGTCGATGTCTCGTGGGCGCCGGATCTCGTGTTCGCCATGACCCTTCCGCCGGTGAGGCCGGCTCCTGAGCGCCACACGTTGGCGATCGCCACCCGGTATCGGGCGCGGGGGCCTGACGACTTCACGCAGGTACGACGGCTGGCCGAGAAGGCTCTGGCGATGGGGTGGCGGGTGCAGAACGTCGTTCTGGGCACCGGTCGAGTCCGTGCGCTCGATCTGGAGGTTGCCAAGAAGTTCGGCGTCGACGGAGTCGAGATCGTGGAGAGCGAGGACCTGGACGTGCTGACCCGCACGCTGGGGTCGGCGACGGTGGCGGCGAGCATGAAGTTCCACGGCACGGTCGTCGCCACGGCGTACGGCGTGCCGTGCTTTGCCCTCGCGCCTACCGACAAGAGTCGTAATCTCTTCCGTCTCATCGACCGTACGTCGATGCTGGTCAGCCTGGAGGACTCCACGCTCGCCGATCGGCTGTCGCCCGATCTCCCGCCGGTTCCCGAGTCTGTCAGGGACAACCTCAGGTCACGGACCACCCTGGAGCTCACCGAGCTCCGCCAACGCCTGCTCGACTGAGGTGATGTAGCCTCGCTGAGGCGAGTGCTGATGCGCTGGGTGGTGTCAAGGCGCTCCTGCCGCGGCCGCTGCTGTCATCGAGGTCCGACCGGCCGCACCTGTCCGCCAAACCGATGGAGATGTCGATGGACCAACTCCCGCATGTGTTGTGGATCGGTGGTCCACCTGGCTCGGGCAAGACGACCGTCGCGAGGCTGCTGGCGCGGCGTCACGGCCTGCGCTGGTACAACTCCGACGCCCACACCTGGGAGCATCGCGATCGCGCGGTGGCCGTCGGTCATCCTGCTGCGATCCGTTGGGAGAAGTGGCGAGGGTTGGACAACGCGACCCGAGCCGCGACACCGCTGGCCGAGCAGCTGGAGATGTGGCTGCATCACGAACGCGGACCGATGACGGTCGACGACCTGAAGGCGTTGCCATCCTCTCCGATGATCGTGGCCGAGGGTACGCAGATCACGCCGGAGGTCGCCGGTGTCGGCCCTCGCTCCGTGTGGCTCATGCCGCCGGCGGATGTGCGCCGCGCCTGGTTGGAGGAGCGCCACAAGCCGAACGGCCCGCCACCGCTCTATCTCTACCTTGGCGAGATCATCGAGGAGGACGTACGCCGTGCCGGTGGCCGGACGCTTGTCCTAGACGCCACGACCTCTGTCGAGCAGACCATCGCTCAGGTCGAGCAGCTCTTCCGCGATGCGCTGGCCACTGGGCCGAAGGCCGAGACGACAGCGGAGCGTCGTGCACTCCTGCGGTACGCCAACCGTGCGATCGTGTCGCAATATCGCGCGTTCTTTGCCCGTCCATGGAGCCCGGACGGTCTCGACTCCGCGGTGGCGTCCTTCGAATGCGAATGCGCTCGTCCCGAGTGCGACGAGTTCGTGGAGCGTCGGATCGTCGACTTCCCTGATCCTCCCGACGACGCATTCGAGCCAGTCCTTGCTGCACGCTGTGCCGCGCTTGAGAACGCGTCTCGCTAGGCGGCTCGATCGGCCTGGCGCACTCGCGACGGGCGCATGGCAATGCGTTTCACGGTATTCGCGCTGGCGGTGCAGGCCTGAGCAGTGAGTTGACTCCACCAGATCCCTCGTCGAGAGTGGACGAATGGCAGGCGGTGAGGAACGCCATGGAGTGCCGCTGACCAATCTCGATCAGCCGCTTCTCGGTGACGCGGGCCCTACGAAGCGGGATCTTGTGGACTATTTGGACGCGATGGCTGATCGGGTGATTCCCGAGCTTGCTGGTCGACCGCTCTCCGTGATCCGGGTGCTGCGCGGGCAGAAGCCGTTCATGCAGAAGAACCTTTCCAGCTATGCGCCGGATTGGATCAAGACATTCAAGGCGTGGACCGAGACATCCAAGCGTGAGATCGCCTATCCCCTCTGCGAGGATCGTAGGACGCTCGTGTGGCTGGCCAACCAGCGAGCCGTCGAGTACCACCCGACGTTGATGCGCATGTCGCAGTGGGGTCACGCCACGCACCTCGTGCTCGACATCGACCCTCCGGCCGTTGACGACCGAGAGGTGAAGGATGCTCCGGACGAGCAGGACTCGCTCAAGGCGTTCGCGGCGGCAGTGAAGGCAGCCTTCCTGGTAAGGGACGTGCTCGAGCAAGCCGGTCTTGCAGGAGTCGTCAAGACGAGTGGAGCGAAGGGCATCCACGTCTTCGTACCGCTTGACGAGGACACCACGGTCGATGACGCGGCGGCAGCTACCCGGGCGCTTGCCGCACGGGCGGAGCGGCTCGACCCGGCTCTGGTCACGACGGCGTTCATTCGTGAAGACCGTGGCGGGAAGGTGTTCTTGGACTCGAGCCGGGCCGGTGGTGCGACCGTCGTGGCGGTCTACAGTCCACGGGTACGACCTGGCTTGCCTGTGTCGTTTCCGCTCGACTGGAACGACGTCGACCGGGTACATCCTGCCGACTTCACGATACGAAACGTGGCCGGGTTGCTTGGTGACCGCAATCCGTGGGTGGAGTTGATGCCGGAGCCGCAACGCCTGAGCGACGACCTGGTGCAGGAGGGCCACGCGATCCCGGTCGCTCGAGTGCAGGCCATGCACGAGGGGAAACGTCGCGCACGCGCCCGTCGGGAAGCCAAGAAGAGTTGAGGTACGCGGACTGCTCAGCTCGGGTCGTTGAGGTTTGGCCAGTTCTGCTCCACAGACACGTACTTGTTCAACGTCGTCCACCGCGCAGCCGTGTCGGCTGACTCGCTGTGCACACGGGAGAAGAGTCGCGCGTACCGGCAGATCTCCATCAGGTGCCATTCGGCGCGGAAGAGCTCGAGGACGAACAGCCGTGGTTCGACCTGGCCGGCCTGGCGTTGGTATGCAGCCATGACTTCGGCATTGTCGAGGTCGCGTGGCCGTCGGTGACTTGCGTAGAGCACGAGCCGTAGATCCCGTTCGCGCGGCGCGACCATCATCGCGTCGCAGTCGATCAAGTGGATCCTGCCGGATGAATCGAGCAACGTGTTGCCGCCGTGGGGCTCGCCGTGGGTGATCACCCAGGGTTCCTGCGAGCTTTCCAACCGAGCAACGAGCTCGTCCGAGTGCGCAAGCAGTCGTTCGATGCCCGAACGGGACCGGACGAGTAATGACCGCGCACGTTCGCCGTAAGGGCCGTCACACCATGGTCGGTCGAGCTCGCGAGCCAGTACCTCCTGCAACTCGGGTTGCAGGTAACCCGGTTCCCACCGCACCGCAGCGTCCGGCAGAGGGCGGTGTGCATGCAGGCGCCCGAGGGTTTCGGCTACCAAGGCGCGTTCGGCATTCGACGTGAAGTCGGGATTTCTGCCGTCGATGTGAGGAAAGAGCGAGAGTTCCCAGCGCGGTGAGACCTGTGGTCGAGGGTTGCCGGACCGGGCACGGACTGGTGCAAGAACGAAGTCCAGTCCCGCGGCGTGCAGCGCTGCCGCCGTCTCGGCCGTTGCCTGGAAGAAGTCGGAGTCGGGACTCGTGTGGCTTGCCTTGAGGAACCATCTCGCCCCGTCTGAGGAGACGACCGACCAGTTGTGGCTGCCGTGCCCAGCTGGGACGTACGACACCTCGACAGGATCGAGGGTCCAGTGCGTACGGAGGAAACGGATGACGTCGTCGGCGGTGAGATCAGGGGGCGGTGTGAGCATCCCTTAGACGATAGTGGTGGCACTGCGTGGATGCATGACGTGAGATCCGCCCTTTCCTCCATGACACCACGTGGCTCGCCCGATAACAAGACTTGAATTTCGCCGTCTTCGCCCCGACCCTCGAGACGATGCCTGTGACCGACCGAAAACCTCAGGTGATCTGGGTTGGCGGTGGGAGTGGGGCTGGGAAGACCACGATCTCGCGCATCCTCGCCTGTCGTCATGACCTCGCGTGGTATCGCATCGACGCGCGTGCGTACGAACACCACGACAAGCTCGTCGCGCGCGGTCTCGTCGAGAAGAGTGACGAGACCCACGGCGACCGTTGGGTGAACCCAAGCCCGCAGGAGTTGGCACGTCGTTTCATCGCCGGATCGCAGACGCAGTTCCCTTTGATCCTGGACGATCTGGCCGCGATGGGCACGCAGGTCGGCATCGTCGTCGAGGGCCCGCAGCTGCTTCCGTCTTTGGTCGCGCCTCATCTTGCGAGTGCGCGGCATGGCGTGTGGTTGCTGCCGAGCGACGAGTTCCGACGTCGGGCGCTCGGACAGAGAGTCACCGGCGTGGAGCGCACGGGTGACCCTGCCACGGCGTACGAGAAGCTGATACAGCGCAACAAGCTGCTCGACGCGTACATACGTACCGAAGCCGAGTCGCTCGGCCTGGCGACGTTCGACGTCGACGTCACCGACGACCTACCCCGCATGCTCGATCGCGTCGGCAATCACTTCTCGGAGGTGCTCGCGGTGTTGCCGAGGATACGGTCCGGACGCGAGCGGCAACGCCTGCGTGCGTACGAGAACGACATGATGGTGCGCAACGCCAAGGCGTTCTTCGCTGACCTGGGAGCGGAAGATGCGGCGAGGTCGGTGCCGTTCGTGTGTGAGTGCGAACGGCTCGGATGCGCCGTCATCATCGACCGCACGCTGGCGCAGTACGACGAGAGCCGAGCTGCCGGCACCCCGATCACAGGTCACCCCAAATGACCATGTGCACTACGCCTGTCGGAGGTGCACTACGTGCCGACACGTGTCACACCTCCAAAAGTGTGACCTCCGGACAAGCTGGTCTGCGGACGCATCGAGCGTCGCTGATCTGCCGACGGCTCCCGCCTGCGTACCGACGAACGGCGGAGGCCGAGACGACGACCATCCAGTCGAGGGTGAGCCCGCCGCAGCCAACCGCTGAAGCGGCCGTGCCCCCCGAGGCTTTCGCTAGCTATCCGAGGCATTCAGGCATCTGAAAGAGCCCAATGCCCGACTCAACGTGGTCATTTTGCCGCGGGCGGGCGGGGGGCCGCGGGAGGGCGACGAGGGTCAGCGGTATTCGGCCAGGCGGGGGCGGACACCGATCAGGACGAGCAATGCGATGCCGGCGGCGCCGCCAGGGAAGATCAGATGCCATCCGTTCAGCGCACGGTCGGCCTCGGCGATCGCCCGCTCGAACTGTCCCTGGTGGTCCTTGATGATCTGCACCATGATGCGGTCGGTGCTCGCGAACCCGTCGACCAACGGGCCCATCCGCTCCTCGATGCCCCGCAGCTTGCTCTCGGACTCGATGTTCTGCCGAACGTCGAGGCGGTAGATGGCTTCGTTCGCCTGCAGGGTGTTGTTGGCTGCGCGAGACCGCGAGACCGAGAGGATCTTGTCGTGTCCTTCGGTCTTGGCACGGGTGACGCTCTCGCGCGCGGTCGTGAGCATCAGCAGGCTTGTGACGACCAGGGCGAAGGTCGCCAGCGTGGCGAGCACCAGCGCAGGGTTCAGGATCCGCCGGAAGCGAACCGAGAGATAGACCTGCAGACCGATCAGGGCGAGGACGGCGCACAACCCGCTGATCGCGATCCAGATCAGCAAGGAGCTGACCTGCGACTGCGACCGTTCGTACGTCCGCTGCACCGCCTTGTCGCTCTGCTCCGTGACGTCGTTCGCCTCCGGCAGCAGCTTGTCGGCCATCAACGAGTTGGCGTCGCGGTAGAGCTCGATGGCCTGCTGCGGCAGCGGTTCGCTTGGGTCGGTGCGCTCGTCCAGGATCATCGCCTGCGAGGCGAGTCGTTCGTACCTCCCGATTCCGTCGAGCACGTCGCGGATCTTGGCCCGCTGCGCCTTGTCGTTGCCGGCGAGGGTCGTCGCCTGCATGGTCGCCCGGCTGGCCTGTGTGCGGCGCCTCTCGTACCGTTGCAACGCGGCGTCGCGGCTGATCCCGAGGTTGTGTTCCCGCCCGGCCAGCAAGATGTTCGCCGCCTGGGCGTTCATGTCGCTCAACGCGTAGTAGAGGTCACCGGTTGCGACGACCTGAGGGCCGGCACCGTGGCCGATGACCCGCACGCTCTCCCGCGCGCTGTTGATGGCCAGCGTGCCGATGACGCCCAGCACGCCCACGGTGAGCAGGACCAGGGCGGTGAGGGTGCGCACGAGGCCTGGCGTGGTACGCACGGGGCGGAGGATCGAGCGCTTCGATGCGGCTACGGTCGTCACAGTGGTTGCTCACCTTCCCGTGCAAGGACTGTCTGAGCCAAGGATGGTGTCGACGCCATCCAAGGGTGGCACGAGCCCTCTATACGTGGTCATTGTGGGCAGCGCTCATCCTTTCAGGATGGTGATGACGGTCCAGGCACCGAGGTAGATCCGGTCGCCGTGCTGCAACGGCACCTCGATGTGTGGCGTGATCGGCTCCGGGTCGTCGTTCACCAGGGTGCCGTTCGTCGCGCCCAGGTCCACCAGTGACCACGTGTTGTCCGGCTTGGCCAGGAGCAGCGCGTGCTCGTGCGAGACCGCCGGGTCCTCAGGCGGCAGGCTGAGGTCGATGTCCGGATGGATTCCGCGTCCGACGCTACGCCGGCCGATCCGCAGAAAGCGTTGGGTGAGCGGATACTGGCGCTCCGGGTGGTACGGCGGGTACGGAAGGGCAGCAGGATCCGAGCCTGTCTCGGCCATCAACCGCTCGTAGTACGCGCGATCGGCGGAGACCACTGCCAGCCAGTCCACCCCTTGCCCGGTCCAGAGCGGGCTCGACGTCGTCGGCTCGGGAATCTGTTGTGTGGGTGGTGGCCTTCCTTGCAGGTGCAGTGTGTCGAAGCCACAGCCCTCGCAGAACCGGTCGACAAGGCGTTCACCGCATTCCGGACAGGCGAGGGTCGACTCCTCCGAGATCACGCCCAGGACGGCTGTGGCGGACGTGACCGAGCGGCCCGACGGTCCTCCGGACACCGAGGCGCCGGACGTGGTGGACATGCGGATCCCGCACGTCTCGCAGTACTCGCTGTCGCCGGAGTCGTGACCGGCTGGGCAGGTCGACATGTCACTCCTTGCGGGTGCGTACCGTGCGGGTCGACCGAGTGTCGAGCGACAGCTCGTCGACCTTCTCGACCACTGACTTCAGCCGAACGGTCCCCGTCTCGTAGTCGATGACATCGACCACCTTGTCGAGGAGTGCGGCCGTTGCTTCGTTCCCCGTTTGCCGCGCCAGAGCAACTGCGCGTCCGAATCTCGTCGTCGCCGTTTCCAGGTCGCCCAACCGCTTTGCCCGCAAGCCGGCCTGGATGGCCTCGGCCAGCTCCTGCTGTCCCGTGTAGTGAGCGACCTGCGGATCGATCTGGGTGTAGAGGCTTTCCTCGTCGGTCCATTCGGCGAGCACGTTTCCCGAGGCCAAGACCTCGGGAGGATCGCCGGGAGCGATCAGCCGAACCCAAGCCGCCCGCATCTCCTGGCCGATCTCACCCGGTGTCACCTCGACACAGATGTGATACTCGCGGATCTCGTTCCCCCATGATCCGGTCGGGAAGTCATAGGCCATGCGGCCTGCAGCCACTCCACGCTCGGTGAGGTCCTCGACATGCGGAAGCACCTGTCGGACGAACTTCAGCCGAGACGCCTGGGGACGCCAGATGCGCAGCATGACATCGGCGATCGTCTTGCCCATGGCATGCTCCGTCATCGCGCGGAAGTCGGCTTCCAGGCCGCTGGGGTCGGGGATGATATCGACACTGCCGAGCAGTGCCGACGACACCCGCCGCAGCTCCTCAGGCTCCCAGTCGGTGCCCACGCCGCGGCAGTCACAGACGAAGTTGCCCGCGACCATCGACAGGGTCGCGGCGAACTGTTCCGGGGTCTCGTGCTCGTTCTTGCCGTCGGTGAGCAGGATCGCGTGCCGAATCGCATCCCTGTGCGGTGCGAACAGCTTGTCGGCCAGCTGGAGCCAGGTACCCATCGCGGTCCCCCCACTGGGAGCGAGACCGCCGATCGCCGCCTTGGCCTCGATCTTCGTGTGCCGGTTGGCCTCGACCGTCCGTTCCTCTCGGGGATACACCATGCCGGCAACGTGGTTACCGGCGATCACCGCGAACGACACACCGTCACGGAGGTTGTCGACCGCCTTCATGGCTGCCTGGCGTGCCGCGACGATCTTGGTGATCGGCCACTCCATCGACGCCGAGGTGTCGAGGATGATGACCTCCGCCATGTTGGTGGTCGGACGGCCAGTCCCGAAACCACCGAGCCCACTGGACTCGACGGTCACCACAGCGTTGACCTCACGGGCTCCGCGAGCGAGGTACTTGTTCTGAGAAATCGTCAGCTTGAAGCCGGAACCATCACTCATCCTCTGCGCACTCATTCTCCGCGCCCTCCCTTAGGTGGGAATGGAATCACGACCACGGTGACGTTGTCATGGCCACCGGCTTCGAGCGCGAGCTGCACGAGGGTGCGCGCTGCCGCCATCGGTTCCTTGGAGGCATTCGGCACCGCCGCGGCAAGACTCTCGGCATCGGGCAGGTAGTTCCACAGGCCGTCACTGCAAATGAGCACAGCGCCAGGTGCGCCAGGCTCGAAGGTCACGATGCGTGGCTCGCCATCATCGGCGTCAGCGCCCAGCCACTTCACCAGAGCGCTTCCTGACGGCTGGCGGCTCGCTTCCTCGTGACTCATCTCCCCCGTCTCGGACAAGTGGTTCACCAGCGAGTCGTCCCTGGTGAGCGTCAAGGACTGGGACGGCGTATCGGCTGCGAGCCAATACGCTCGGCTGTCGCCCAACCAACCGATCGTGACGACGTTGTCGGTCACGACGGCAGAGACGTACGTACAGGCGGGCGCATTCCTGCGGGATGTGGCGAGGGCCGACACCGCTCTTCCGGCGCTCGTTGCCGCCGCCTTGGTGGCCTCGTCAGCGCGGAAGCCATACTCGAGGAACGCGACCAGGGCTTCACTTCCCGCATCGGCTGCAGTCTGGGCCGCCTGGTCCGGTCGGGGCGAGTTGGAGATGCCGTCGCATACGACCGCCACGACACCACGCTGGTATCCGTACTGGAACTCCAACGCGCCCATCGCGTCTTCGTTGCGGTAGTGGTGCAGCCCGCGGTCGCTCACGCCGCACGCCGAGCCGATGTCCAGCTCGATGTGGTCGCGCGGCTGCGGCTGCCGAGGCTTGAGCTGGTAGCCGCAGCCTTCGCAGTAGTCGTCGCCCTCATGTGCGAGGGACTCACACGAGGGACAGGTCAGCACAGCTACACCCATGTTCTCGGTCGTACGGTGTTGGCAAGGTCGACGAGGCTGTACCGCTCCTCCTTGTCCGAGGAACGGTGGGCCAGCCTCCGGTAAAGCTTGTCAAGCGACCGACGTAGGTGGGAGTCGGTCAGCTTGGCTCCTAGCACGCTCACGTGCGGGTTCGCGTTGCGTGGAGCCGCACGGACGTACGCCTGAGCCGCGTGCAGGATCTCTACCGCGATCAGGTCGTTTCGTATGTCGTCGAGCTGCAGTTTCTCCAGCCGCTGTGCGGCGTTCATCAGGTCGTCTTCGGTGAGGTTGCGTGGGCGACGACCACGAACCGCACACGCGATGGTGGCGATCTGTGCGGAGAGGTAGTGACTGGAGACGCTGGGTACCGTGTCGAGGACCCGGATCGCGGCCTCACGGTCTCCCCAAGCGACGAGGCAGCGTGCCAGTCCGAACGCAGCGCTTACGTACGTACGGTCGGTACGCCAGATGGTCTCGTAGAGCGGGGCGGCGTTGCCGAAGTCGCCAGCGCACTCGGACGCGAAGGCCAGCGCGAGCTTCGTGGCCGCCTCACCGGGAAGCAGCGAGTAGAGCTCGTCGAAGCGCTGGACCGCGACTTGGAAGTCTCCACTCCACAGCGCAGCCATCGCGTAGTACCAGAACACTCGCCAGTCGCCCGGGCTCTTGGCCGCGGCGTCGGACAGCAGGTCGTGTGCCCGCTCGACGTCGTCCAGCAGGATAGACGTACGAGCCATGGTCAGCATGACTTCTGGCGAGTCGAGGGACGTCTCCTCGAGCGCGTTCATGACGTCCTGCGGGTCGCTCGTGGTGAGCCCTGCCAGCAGCGTGGCGGCTGGGTCGTTGCGGTCCACGAGCGGCACCGGGAGGGCGGCGGCCGCCTGCTTGCAGTCGAGGACGCCGAGCACGGCGCCGCGGGGGTCGGTCTCGTTGAACCCGGGAATCTCCGTACCGGCCGACTCGGTCTCGGGGCCGAAGAGCTGCGACTGCCCAGGCCGCGGCTGGCCGTCCTCCGACGCGAGCACCTCCCGCAGGATCCCGGTGAGCTGGTCGGCCATCTCGGCCGCGTCCTGGAAGCGGACGCTGGGATCCCGGTGCGTCGCCCGCCGCAGGAAACGGTCGAGCGAGTCGTACCGCATGAGCAGCGGTACCTCTTCCTTCGGCGGGAGCCGGTCGGTGAGCCGCGTGGAGAAGCCACGGAACGGGAAGGAGAGGACCGCGAGGGTCCGCCCCACGGTGTAGAGGTCGGACGAGATCGACGGGCCCTCCGTCGGCACTTCCGGTGCCTGGTAGCCCACGCTGCCGTAGACGTCGCCGTCCGAGCCGATCCGGGTGACGCCACCGAGGTCGATGAGCTTCAGCTGCTCCTCGGACTGGATCGCGTTCTCGGGCTTGAAGTCGCAGTACAACAGACCGCGCTCGTGCAGGTAGCTGAAGGCGCGGAGGACCTCGAGCATGTACGCGATCGCCTGCGCGACGGGGATCGAGGCGTCCTCACCGTGCTCGCGACGAAGCTCCAGCAGGTGGTCCTTGAGCGATCGGCCACCGACGTACTCCATGACGATGTAGCCGACCATCTGCTGGCTCGACGGGTCGTAGTGCCGGACGAAGTTGTAGATCTTGACGATGTTCGGGTGCTCGACCTCCGCCAGGAAGGCGCGCTCGGCCGCCGCCGCGATGATGGCTTCGGCGTCGCCGGCGTTGAGCAGGCCCTTCAGCACCACCCACCGGTCGTTGACGTTCCGGTCGCGTGCCAGGTAGATCCACCCGAACCCGCCGTAGGCAAGACATCCGAGGACTTCGTACTGTCCGCCCACCAGGTCGCCGGGCTTGAGCCGTGGTACGAAGGAGTACCGGCGACCGCACTTGCGGCAGAAGCCCTCGACCCGACCGGGCATGCCTTGGCGGGAGCGGCCGACTGGCTCGTTACAGCCGCTGCAGAACCGGTCCTTCTCCTTGACCTCAGGGTTCTTGAGCACCGCCTCGGCCGGGTTGCGTACCGGGACGGGCGGTACCTCGACCAGGCCGGCGCCGAGCGTGCCTCGCCGCATCGTGCGCGACGTGCGGGTCGTGCTGGTGCGGGTCCGTCCGCTCATCCGGCTGGAGATGGACTCCAGCGACATGCTGCGAGACGAGGGACTCGAGATGCTGGACGAGCGGCTCGAATGGGTCGACTGGCTGGAGACCTCCTGACCGACCTCCTGCGGCGGCGCGAGGCCGGCGAGCTCGGAGGCTGGTAGCTCAGCGGTGTGCTCCTCGGCGGAACGAGGACCCGGGCCTTGCATCGCCGGTCCGAGGGGCAGAGCGTGGGACGCGGTTCCCTGGAAGGGCGGAGTTTGCCCAGGTGGCGCTTGGCCCGGCTGGCCCAGCGGGGTCTGACCTGGTGGACCCTGGCCTGGGGGACCTTGGCCCGGCGCGCCTTGGCCCGGCGCGCCGGGGCTTGGTGGGAGGAGGTTCTGGGCAGGCGCACCAGGTGAGGTTGGCGGCGGCCACGCGCCTTGCGGCATGGAGCCTGGCGTCGCAGAAGCTGGCCAGAATTGGCCATTCGATTGTCCGGTTGAGGTCTGCCCTCCGGTCGACTGCTCGCCGGCAGCTGGTGCGGGCTGCTGGGTTGGCCAGCTCTGCGGTCCCGATGCCGCAGGCGGCCACGGCGCTCGCTGGCCCTGCTGCTGACCCGACGAGCGGCTCGTGGACGACTCGTGGCTTGTGGTGGTGGCCGGCATGAACGACGTGGCGCTGGGCTGGGTCGGCTGGGCTGGCCGGCCTGCCGAGGCCGGCGCCAAACCGCAAACGTTGCAGTAGCCGTCCTCGACCTCACCTGTGCACTCGACGTCGGCACATCGCATCATTCGGCCAATCCTCCTCAGCAGACAGTGCCTGGCACGCAGGCTTGCCCGCGTATCCGCACCCCGGACAGCTCTGCCGAGGCCAACCCCGGCACCCCCCGCGAGCACCTGCCGAGCACGACCCGGCGCGATGCTCCTCGCCTTCGACCGTGCAGCGAGGGCTATCACGCACCGTGTCGACGCAATCACGCTCGCGTGCAGACTTCGCTGCAGGCGAAGACAATTGCGGGCCCAAGTCTCGCCCAATCCGGCAAACAGGAGCAACTAGGCCGCGCTACATCATGCGCCCACATCTTGGGCCTCCGTCACGGGCCCACATCTTCAGGTTGGAATCGCCCATGCTGGACCGGTGTCAGCGCGGGTGAGCCGCTGCCTTCACAACCGCACGAGGGGGGCAAGTCGGAAGTTTCACTCTTCGGGCGCATCCTTACAGGAAGCGGTGTATCGAGGGACTTGCGTGGGAGGCGTACATTTGCGGGCTGGGGGGTTCGCGTACGGAAGATCCGACATCCCAAAGGACGACTGCTCGAGATGACATCACCATCCGACTCCTTGCGTACGCCACACACGAGACATCGGGGGGTCCGCGACTCGCTGTCTGGTCCGACCTTGTCACGCCGGCATGTCCTCGAGCTGTTCGGTTTCGGGGCTGCCGGCGCTGCTGGGTTGGTGGCATGCACAGGCGACGACCCGAGCGAGTCCGCCGACGACCAGGCGACTGCCGTCGAGACCAGCGGGCCGTCCTTCCACGGCGCGTGGCCCTATCTGCTGCCCGAGGAGGGTGGGCACTTCAACCTGTTCGGGCAGAGCTCGGCCACCGGCATCGAGAAGCGCGTCGACCTGGGCGCGTACTTCGACCTCATCATCGCTCCTGGCGGGATGTGGTACTGGGCTCGCCAGAAGTGGCTGCACCTCATCTGTGAGAGCTTCGAGTGGAGAAGCAACGCCTTCGTGTACAACGTCGCGAAGGGGTTGACGTGGAGCGACGGCGAGCCGATTACAGCGCGCGACGTCGAGGCGACGTTCTGGTGTCGCTGGATCATGCGGGAACGGGAGTGGACGTTCATCACCTCGATCGAGGTCACCGGCGAGCACCAGGTGGTCTTCCACCTCACCAACCCGTCCAACGTCGTCGAGCGGTTCATCGTCCGTGCCAACATCTTCCCCGCCAAGCTGTACGGCGAGTGGGCGCTGCAGGCCAAGGAGCTCTTCGAGTCCGGTCGCACGATGGACGACCCGGAAGGCGGGAAGCTGAGCGACGACTTCCAGAGCTGGCGTCCCAAGGATCCGCTGAAGGACCCGTCCGAGGTCATCACGTCCGGGCCGTTCCGGTACGACTTCCAGGCGTACGACAAGACACGCATCGTCTTGCGGAAGCAGCAGAACGGGCTCCGAGCCGACAAGGTCAAGTTCGACCAGATCGTCATCTACCGTGGTGAGACCGCGGAGATCACTCCCCTGGTCCTGGACCGACGGATCGACTTCGCGACGCACGGTTTCCCGCTGCAGACCGTGCGACAGTTCCAAGCCCGTGGCTACCGTGTGCTCCGGCCCTTGACGTATTTCGGCCCGTCGATCACGTTCAGTCTCGACCGGGTACCGATGTTCAAAGATGTCAAGGCGCGCCAGGCGCTGGCGTACGCCATAGACCGGAACCGTGCAGCGGAGGTCGCGCTGGGTGAGTCGGCGCACGTACCCGAGCTCATGGCGGGGATCTTCGACGTTCAGGTTCGGGAATGGCTGAGTGAAGAGGACGTCGCCAAACTCGAGCGGTATCGGCACAATCCCGAGCGCGCCGAGAAGCTGCTCGTCGAGGCAGGGTGGCGCAAAGAAGGAAAGCAGTGGATGACGCCGGACGGGAATCGTGCGGAGTTCGAGCTGCTCTATGCGTCCGACCTGCTCGACTGGGCTGCGGCGGCGGTCGAGATCGCCAAGCAGCTCAGGGAGTTCGGGTTCGTGATCAAGGAGAAGGCAATTCCCAACCCGGAGGTGACGCCCAAGATTCCGGTCGGTGACTTCGAGCTCGCGATCCAGGGCTGGAGCCTCGGGCACCCGCATCCGTACTTCTCGTTCGAAGAGGACTTCATCAACCAGAACATCCCCGCGGCGGCGACGCAGCTCGGTCGTGGCATGGCGTTCGAGCTGGTGCAGAACACCGAACGCTACGGCAAGGTGGACATCGAGAAGCTGCTGGCCGAGGCGGGAGCGGGCCTCGACAAAGAGGCGCAGCGCGAGAAGATCACCCAGCTCGCCTTCGTGTTCAACGAGCTGCTGCCGAAGATCCCGATCTTCGAGCGGCTCGGCAACAACGCCGCGTTGGAGGGCGTACGGGTGAAGCGGTGGCCCGCTGACGGCGACCCGATCTACCAGAACGCGCTGTACCAGGACAACCACGCGATCATGCTGTTGTACGAGGGCTGGCTCGAGCCCGCCTGACGCTGTGGGCAGATGCCGGTGGTCATCTGCCCACAGCCCTGCTCAGTGCACGAGGATTGCGCCGTAGTGACCGAGTACGTCGACGGTGACGTGGCCGTCGGCAACGGTGTAGTGGCGCCGATGACCGACGGCCGCACGTTTCCACGGTCGAACCACTTCGCCCAGCTGCCACTGTGGCTGAACACGCTGCGGTTCACGGCTTGCTGGTCGGGAAAGACGCTTTGTCCCCAGGACTTCTTCTGTGTGGGGCTCCCGAAGTAGCTGTATCGCCTGTGGTGACGTCGTTCGACGGGTCTGCGTTGGCGAAGCGGTCGGGGAAGATCTGGTACATCACGGCGTTCTTCGTCCAGTTCGGCGTTCGGAAGCCGGGGATGACGACGAAGTCCTGCAGGCTCGGCTCGTTGTCGGATGGTCCTCCTGCGCTGTACCAGTCGGTGTCGGAGCCGTCGTTGGCCTGGAACCGGTAGCACTCACCGAGCAGCTGGCCGGGATCGTGCCGGTCCACAGGCCGAAGCGTCCGGTGGCGTCGTTATGAGGCCACGAAACGGATACCCCAATGCAACGCCGAGTCCGCCGTGTCGTAGTACTTCACGTTGACGTACTTCACGTTGACGCTCGTGACGTCGAAGCGGAAGGTGCGGGACGACGCGGTCGCCAAGGCACGCGTCGGCACGCACCATGGTGACTGCACAGTCGCCACGCTCGTTCACCGACCGCCGTACGCAGGCGCTTCCGGTGACAACGGCAGGTCGACGGCCGACGAGGTTTCCGCCGAGTGATAGATGGCGGCGACGAGCGAGAGCGCAGCATGTGCGTCCGCCAGGGTGATCGGTGGTTCGGCCGCGCCGGTCAACGCTGGAGCGAGCTCCTGGAAGAGGCCGGCGAAACCGTTCCGTCGCGGTGGACCATAGGCCTGGACCACCGCGTCGATCTCGGATTGCCGTGCAGGATCGCGTGCCGTGAACGTCCACGGATCCTCGCCCGGTGCGTACGGAGCCAATCCACTTTCCGCGGTGAGGTGCGCAAACACGAGGCGATACCGGCTCGTGTCCCGTGCCGCACCGATCGTAGCGGACGACGTCGCCAGCGCGCCGTTGTCCAGCCGCATGGCAACAGCTGCCGTGTCCTCGACTTCGAGCGGATGCACCAGTGTGGCCACTTCGGCGTGGACACGTACGACCGGACCCGCGAGGTAGGTCAGCAGGTCATGGGCATGGATCATGTGGCTCATCACCGTGCCGCCAAGCTCGGTCGCCCGTTTTCCACGCCAAGGCACCGCGTAGTAGTCACGGCCGCGGTTCCAGTGCACCTCGAGCGATGCCGCTACGGGCGGGCCGGCGAGCCCTGCGTCGATCAGCTGGCGCAGGATTCGCGGGCCGCGAGCGAAGCGATACTGGAACACTGGCACCACGAGTCGGCCGGATGCCTTCGCGGCTTCGGCCAACCGGTCGACCTCGGCAGGTGACCCGGCGACCGGTTTCTCCACCACGACGTGCTTCCCCGCTTCCAGTGCACGCAAGGCCAACTCGAGGTGGGTGAACGGTGGCGTGCAGATGGAGACCACATCGATGGACGGGTCGGCGAGAACTCGTTCGACCTCGGTCTGCGAGCGCGCGGTCGGCAGCATCGCGACCAACGCCCCTGCGCGTTGCCGGTCCAGATCACAGATGGTCGTGACGTCGTACGTACGAGGGTTGAGGAGGTAACCGATCATGTGTTGGACGCCGACTCCGGCGCCCACGATCGCCACCTTGAACCTAGGACTCATGAGGTCAGGCCTTCAGGTTTCCCATACGAACGGCGTCGCGTTGTGCAAGCAGTGCGATCTCGGTCGCAGTGAAGACGTGCTCCTGGGGTATCGCGGTGAGGGTCGTCCTCTGCTCGCGATGCATGACGTCATGGACGACGGCCCGGTAGTACGGCAGCTCGACGTCGAAGCTCTCAAGGTAGTGCGTACCTTTGTCGTCGACGAGGAAGAGGTGGTCGCCACCCGGCCGACCTTGAAGGTCGACGTTCTTGCGGATCTCGATGTATCCGTCCGTGCCCAAGACCATGAGCCGGACGTCTCCCCACACGCCGAGCCCGTTGGGGGTGTACCAGTCGACGCGCACGAAGCCCTGCGCGTTCTCGCTCCGGAGAAGGAGCTCGCCGAAGTCTTCGAATCTCGGCTTGTCGGGATGGGCGTAGTTGCCCACCGATGACGCGACAACGTCTGCTGACGTCGAGTCGGTCAGGTAGAGGAACTGGTCGACCTGGTGCGACGCGAGGTCGGCGAGGATGCCGCCGGCTTGTGCGGGATCAAAGGTCCAGGCTGGTCTGGTTTCCGGTCGGAGCTGGTGTGGACCCAGTCCGATGGTCTGGACGACTCGGCCGATCGCGCCCTGATCGATCAGTTGCTTGGCATGGATGGTCGCGCGGGAGCCTGTCCGCTCGGAGAAGTTCACCGACCAGAACCTTCCGGTCTCTGCGACGGCACGACGCACTTCTGCGAGCTGGTCGAGCGTGATCGCGCCGGGCTTGTCTGTCACGACATCCTTGCCGTGTCGCAGCGCCGCCACGGCGATCTCAGCTCGTCGCACGGGTACGGCGGCCGTCACTACCAGGTCGATGTCAGGGTTGTCGAGCAGCTCGTCAGCCTCCGCGACCCTGGGGATGTGCGGTGCCTGCTCATGGACGGCTGCGGTGTATGGGGTGTCGACCTCGCTCCAGTAGCCCAGGCATTCGGCGCCGGCTCCCAGGAGACCGAGGATCAGGGCGACCGCGTGGCCGTGGTCGAGCCCGAGGACACAGAATCTGACCGGCGTGTCGGTGCTCGTCATGGCTCCAGTCTGGCCCATCAAGCACCGACCTCGTGACGCATGGGTGCCGAGGCGGCTTGAGCAAGCGCGCAGTTCCCGTCGCCCGTGACGGCTACCCGGTTCTCTTGCGAAGCGGTCCGACCGGCTCTCTGCGCAATGTGCGCTGCTCGATCGGACTCGGACATCGATGCGTTCGTGTTCATGGATCCGCTGGATCTGTATCTGGTGCCGGTTCAGTCGATCTGGCGTCCCGCGGACGACACCTTTCACAGCATCATGTCCGATGACGAGAGCCTGGGCCGCGACGGTATCCAGCTCGATCTGCATCGTATTGACCTAGGGACTTGGCGGGATCCTGGCTTCGCCTGGCCGGAGCCGGCGTGTGGTGAGCTCGCAAATGGGTGGCTGGCGTTTGATCGCGACGGCGAGGTCTTTCGTTTGATTGAGGAGCGAACGGCTTATCCAGAGGATCGACGGCAACGCATTCTCGACGACGCCATACCGTTGATAGCGGACCACCTCGCTGAGGATGTCGTGCTCAGATGCTGGGATATGTTGGGCCCGGTCGTGGCAGCAGATCGTCTCCAGGCCGTCTACGAGTATGTGGTCGCGGCGCTCTTCGCCTACAGCCGGCGGTGGCGAGTCTGGCGCAATCGTGAGATGTCGGCGTTGCTTCGTTTGCCGTGGCTATCTCAGGACTTCGACACGCTCATCATGATGGTGGCTGTCGCTAGCGGACACGATCGCGAGGCTTATCTGGCTCGGGCGCAGGTGCTGCGACAGTTGTCGGCACAGCTTGTGGGACGTGTCGTCGCTGATGGAATCTATGGTGTCGAGGATCCGGTGAGCGAAGCGTTCATTCGAGCGCATGACGAACCGGGGCGGGCCTGGAACATGGACGCATGGAAGGCCGAACATGCTCGACGTTATGGGCGTGCCGACGTCTGAGTTTGGGCGTGGTGACGTCTGAATCCTCGTGCGGATGACCGTCCCGACGGCAGGGCTGTAGGTGCAGCCTTCCCCGGGCGCGGGCAGCCCGAATCTTCAGCACGGTGTCGGCTCAGCGTGCCTTTTGGGCGTGCGTACATCCCCGTGCGGTGGCGCGCAGGCGTCCGTCGATCTGCTTCATCGCGTGCTCTCCTGTTTTCAGGCAGCGTGGCGTGTTCGTAGCAGAGGTTGGGTGGGCGCGTCTTCGTGGATCGTTGCCTGAGCACCAGCAGGCCGCCGCGAGCTTTCTTCAAGCATGGTTGGCTGGGTGGCCGAAGGCTGGCGTGTGTTGTGTGGGTGCCCGCGTCTTGCGCACAGATGGCTGGTTGTGGTGTGGCTCATGTGCGGAGTCGGGTGTTGCGGAGGGGTTTTTGGTTGGGGTCGATCCATTCGGGTGGGATGAATTCGGGTTGGTGGTCTGGGCTGATGCGGATTTGCCAGTGGTTTTGGTGGATGAGCCGGTGGTGATAGCCGCAGAGCAGGACGCCGTTGGTGGGGGTGGTGGTGCCGCCTTTGATCCAGTGGTGGATGTGGTGGGCGTGGCACCAGGCGGGCAAGTGGTAACGATCAACCTGACGATTCGCGCTGTGACGCGTCTTGATTGTAGGCCTACGCTCAGCCGCGGCATACGCGTCACTCGTCGTCGTGCTCGGCTAGATACGCCTCCAACGCGTTGATCACCAGAGCCGAGACGGTGAGGCGACGACGACGCGCGAACGCCTCGGCACGTCGCCATATCGGCACGTCAGAGGCACGCACGTAGATCGTTTTCTGTTCGCCTCTCATCTCAGACACGTAACTACCCTGATGTCCATGTAGACCTACATGGATCCCGGTAGTAGCTTGTGCTGTACCGGTGCCCGGTTGGGTGAGCTTGCTCCCGAGGCGTAGATCTAGGCCCCAGCCGGGCATCGGCCACCAAAACAACGGGACCGCCAGGAGACGCGAGCTCCGGACGGTCCCTAGACCGGAAACCTGACAGGGAGGATCCCGGCCATGCACGTAGTCTCCCAACCACATCCCGACTGGTGCCACCACCGCGGCGATGATCATGCTTTCCACTCCGCGACGATCTACGAGCACATCACCATGTGCGGCGCGACAATCGCGGTCAGGCTGTCCGCCATGGGCAACGCCGTCCCAGACCTGCACATGGTGCGACGCCACGACGACAACTACCAGACAGAGATCGTCACCATGCCTGTCTTCTGGGCGACGATCCTGGCCGATCTCGAAGCCCATGATCTGGCCGCCGCGCTCCGGCAGGCTGATCTGATCATCGAGTCTGAGAAAGAGCGCCGATCATGAGGGTGAGCATGCCGATGGCGCTCTACCTGGCGACCGTGCTGGTCTCGATCTTGATCGGGTTCATCGGCGCGTTGTGGAGCTTCCGGAACGATCTGTTCCGGTGATAGGCCGCGAACACACAAGTAGGACCCTCGATCCGCCCAGGTGAGATCGAGGGTCCTACCCGTTTCAGCGGCAGCTGTAGCCGGCCGGAAAGGAGACAGCCAGCTACTGTCCACGCCGTTGTGACTCCACCCACTTGCGGTGCCACCGGCGCGCGCTCTCGATACTCCTGCGCCGGCGGGCTTCGAGCCGCACAAGCTCGGCCTCGAACCGTTCCCGTGCCTCCCTGCGCCATTTGTGCACCGGCGGCTTCGGCGCATACGGGCCGTGCAGTAGCCGGCCGTAGAAGTACTCTTCGGCCGCATCCTCCGGTGATGACCACGTGGGTGCGGGAACGTTGACATCCACCATGCCGATGACCCCTTCCTACGAGAATCGGATCGACGCCACACCCGCAGGCCGCGCAACCGCAACAGCGTGGTATCCCCACACAGCGCAGCGCACAATCCCCGGACCTACAGCCTCATCGAACCGGAACGACGCCAGCGGAGACTCGAAATTCACCACATCGTCCGTGCCGAGAATCAGCAGCCGCGCGTCACCGGACGACGTGCCGAAGTCATTCACCGCCACATTCCCCGACGCCGACCAGATACGCCACATGGCCTCACCTACCCCGTTGGCGGACTCATCCAGCTGCCCGGCGAGCGCGTCCGCGGCGGCCGCACCAGCGATGAAGTTCCGCGGGCGACGACGCCGCACATTCGCGTACGCCACCAGCGCCTTACGCAGCTCGACCGCCAGCTCGGTGTCCGGCGTAGTGACGGTACGCGCCTGCGCACCGGACGGAACACGGCCGTTGGTGATCGTCCCAGACTGTGCGGTGTTCAAAGCCTCGTAGATGCGGATCTCGGCCTGCCGCTGCCAGTCCTCCCGCATGATCGCCAGCGCGATCAGATCCCCACCAGGAGACGCACTGTCGACCAACTCCCTGCTCATCTCGATGGTTCCGGCGAGCCCCTTAGGCGATACCTGCACTGAGCCAAAGCTGGGGTCGGTGCCGGCAGGGTTCGAGCC
>DATCKU010000005.1:0-35483 GCA_036564245.1 Actinopolymorphaceae bacterium | reverse complement strand
CCGTGCGTGATGTCCGCGCCGGCGACGCCGCCGGTGTGGAACGTCCGCATCGTGAGCTGCGTGCCCGGCTCGCCGATCGACTGGGCGGCGATGATGCCGACCGCGTCGCCGATCGCCACGACCTTGCCGGTCGCCGGCGCGACACCGTAGCAGTGCTGGCACACGCCGTCGGCCTTGCACTTCAGCACCGAGCGCACCGGGACGGTGACGTCCGGGTCGTCGCCGAGCGACTCCCAGATGTCCTCCGCGTGGGCCTTCGTGATGAGCTCGCCCTTGTCGACGATCTTGCGGCCCCGCTTGCCCTTGATGTCCTGCGCGGCGAAGCGCCCGATGATGTTCGGGTTCGGCTCGCCGTCGCGGTAGATCGGCATGTCGATGTACTCGTCGGTGCCGCAGTCCTCGGCGCGGACGATGACGTCCTGGGCGACGTCGACGAGGCGGCGGGTGAGGTAGCCCGAGTCCGCCGTGCGCAGGGCGGTGTCCGCGAGGCCCTTACGGGCGCCGTGCGTCGAGATGAAGTACTCGAGCACGGAGAGGCCCTCCATGAAGTTGGCCTTGATCGGGCGCTCGATGATGTCGCCCTTCGGGTTGGCCATGAGGCCGCGCATGCCCGCGAGCTGGCGGATCTGCTTGAACGATCCGCGGGCGCCCGAGTTGGCCATCATGTAGATCGGGTTGAGGTCGTCGAGGTTGCGCTGCATCGCCTCGCCGACCTCGTCCGTCGCGGCGTTCCACTTCTCGATGACCGCGTCCTTGCGCTCCTCCGCCGAGATGAGGCCCATGTCGTACTGGTCCTCGATCTCCGCGACCTCCTTCTCGTAGCGGTCGAGGATGTCGCCCTTCTCCGGCGGGATGACGACGTCGTTCTTCGAGATCGTGATGCCCGCCAGCGTCGCGAACTGGAAGCCGAGGTCCTTGAAGGCGTCGAGGACGAGCGCGGTCGCGTACGGCCCGTGCTTCTCCACGAGCCCCTCGATGACCGCGTTCATGTCCTTCTTCTTCAGCGGCTTGTTGATGAACTCGTAGGCCTTCGGGTCGAACTCGTCCTCGAGCGTCTCCCGCAGGGCCCGCTCGACGCGGTCGTTGAAGATGATCCGCCCGACCGTCGTGAGCACGTGCCCGTCCGGGCGCCGGTACTCGGCGAGGTCGTGGAGCGTGACCTTCTTGTGCTCGTAGGAGAGCTCGGCCTCCTGCGCGGACCGGAAGACGTGCGGCCGCTTGCCGAGCTTCTTCTCGTCCCACTTGCCGGACTTCTCGATCTCGGAGAGCTCGGCGAGCTTCTCCTCGTCCGGGCCGTAGGTGAGGTAGTAGATGCCGAGCACCATGTCCTGCGACGGCGTGGCGAGCGGGGCGCCGTGCGCCGGCGACAGGATGTTGTTCGCCGAGAGCATGAGCAGCCGCGCCTCGGCCTGCGCCTCCGCCGACAGCGGCAGGTGGACGGCCATCTGGTCGCCGTCGAAGTCGGCGTTGAAGGCGTGGCAGACGAGCGGGTGGACCTGGATGGCCTTGCCCTCGACGAGCACCGGCTCGATCGCGTGGATGCCGAGGCGGTGGAGGGTCGGCGCGCGGTTGAGTAGCACCGGGTGCTCCTGGATGACCTCCTCGAGGACGTCCCAGACCTCCGGGACCATCGAGTCGACCATCTTCTTGGCCGCCTTGATGTTCTGGACGCTCTTGCGCTCGACGAGCCGCGCCATGATGAACGGCTTGAACAGCTCGAGCGCCATGAGCTTCGGCAGGCCGCACTGGTGCAGCTTCAGGTTCGGGCCGGCCACGATGACCGAGCGGCCCGAGTAGTCCACGCGCTTGCCGAGCAGGTTCTGGCGGAACCGGCCCTGCTTGCCCTTGAGCATGTCGGAGAGCGACTTCAGCGGCCGGTTGCCGGGCCCGGTCACCGCGCGGCCGCGGCGGCCGTTGTCGAACAGCGCGTCGACGGCCTCCTGGAGCATCCGCTTCTCGTTGTTGACGATGATCTCGGGCGCGCCGAGGTCGAGCAGCCTCTTGAGCCGGTTGTTCCGGTTGATCACCCGACGGTAGAGGTCGTTCAAGTCGCTCGTCGCGAACCGACCACCGTCGAGCTGCACCATCGGCCGCAGGTCCGGCGGGATGACCGGCACGCAGTCGAGCACCATGCCCAGCGGGCTGTTGTTGGTGGTGAGGAACGCCGACACCACCTTGAGCCGCTTCAGCGCGCGGGTCTTCTTCTGGCCCTTACCGTTGCGGATCGTCTCGCGCAGCGCCGCAGCCTCGGCTTCGAGGTCGAAGTTCTCCAGCCGCTTCTTGATCGCCGCGGCGCCCATGTCACCGTCGAAGTACTTGCCGAAACGGTTCCGCATCTCGCGGTAGAGCACCTCGTCACCCTCGAGGTCTTGCACCTTGAGGGTCTTGAACCGGTTCCAGACCTCCTCGAGCCGGTCCAGCTCACGCTGTGCCCGATCGCGGATCTGCCGGATCTCCCGCTCGGCGGCGTCCTTCACCTTGCGTCGGGCGTCCGCCTTCGCACCTTCGGCCTCGAGCTGGGCGAGATCCTCCTCGAGCTTTTTCATCCGCTGCTCGACTTCGTTGTCTCGCCGCTGCTCCAGCTGCTTGCGCTCGACGTCGATCTTGGCCTCGAGCGACGGCAGGTCGCGGGCGCGGGCCTCCTCGTCCACGTGGGTGATCATGTAGGCCGCGAAGTAGATGACCTTCTCCAGGTCCTTGGGCGCGAGGTCGAGCAGGTATCCCAGCCGGCTCGGCACACCCTTGAAGTACCAGATGTGCGTGACCGGTGCGGCCAGCTCGATGTGTCCCATCCGCTCGCGACGCACCTTGGCCCGCGTCACCTCGACGCCGCAGCGCTCACAGATGATGCCTTTGAAGCGGACCCGCTTGTACTTACCGCAGTAGCACTCCCAGTCCCGGGTCGGACCGAAGATCTTCTCGCAGAACAGGCCGTCCTTCTCGGGCTTGAGGGTACGGTAGTTGATGGTTTCCGGCTTCTTCACCTCGCCGTGCGACCACTGGCGGATGTCCTCGCCTGTGGCCAGGCCGATGCGAAGCTCGTCGAAGAAGTTGACGTCGAGCACCTGTTCTCGAACCCCTTATGTCTGTTGCCTTGTGTCGGGCGCCTCTTCAGGAGGTCCGGGTCGCCCCGGGTTCCTCTCCCTGTGCTGGCCCGGGAACCGCGGCACCGGCTCGAAGCCTTGGCACCAGCGGGACCCGACCGCATTCAGTCACTTCGCCAAAGATCGGTTTGTCCTCACCGGGCGGCGGATGACCGCCCTCGCAGGTGGCCATACGCCGCCCGGTTCGGCTCACGCGGTCAAACCTCCTCGACGCTGCTCGGCTCGCGCCGGGTCAGGTCGATTCCGAGCTCTTCTGCGGCGCGGAAGACGTCCTCCTCGGTGTCTCGCATCTCCACGGCCATGCCGTCGCTGGAGAGCACCTCGACGTTGAGGCAGAGCGCCTGCATCTCCTTGACGAGCACCTTGAACGACTCGGGAATCCCGGGTTCAGGGATGTTCTCGCCCTTGACGATCGCCTCATAGACCTTGACGCGGCCCATGACGTCGTCGGACTTGATCGTGAGCAGCTCCTGCAGCGCGTACGCCGCGCCGTAGGCCTCGAGCGCCCAGACCTCCATCTCACCGAAGCGCTGACCACCGAACTGGGCCTTACCACCCAGCGGCTGCTGGGTGATCATGGAGTACGGCCCGGTCGAACGCGCGTGGATCTTGTCGTCGACCAGGTGGTTGAGCTTCAGCATGTAGATGTAGCCGACGGCGACTGGGTCGGGGAACGGCTCGCCGGTGCGCCCGTCGTAGAGGATCGCCTTGCCATCCGGACCGACCAGACGCTGGCCGTCCCGGTTGGGCAGCGTGGACGCGAGCAACCCGGTGATCTCCTCCTCGCGAGCGCCGTCGAAGACCGGCGTCGCGACGTTGGTCCCGGGCTCGGCCTCGGCCGCACCGATCGTGGCGAGCCGTGCCTTCCAGTCGTCCTTGCCGTCGCCCTCGGCCTTCCCGTTAGGACTGCCGTCGCCGAGATCGAGCTTCCACCCGGACTTCGCCACCCATCCGAGGTGGGTCTCGAGGACCTGGCCGACGTTCATCCGCGCCGGGACACCCAGCGGGTTGAGGATGATGTCGACCGGGGTGCCGTCCTCCAGGAACGGCATGTCCTCGATCGGCAGGATCTTGGCGATGACGCCCTTGTTCCCGTGCCGACCGGCGAGCTTGTCACCGTCCTGCACCTTGCGCTTCTGGGCGACGTGGACCCGGACGAGCTGGTTGACGCCAGGCGGGAGCTCGTCACCTTCGTCGCGGTCGAAGACGCGGGTCATGATGACCGTGCCGCTCTCACCGTGCGGCACCTTCATCGAGGTGTCACGCACCTCCCGCGCCTTCTCACCGAAGATCGCGCGCAGCAGCCGCTCCTCCGGGGTGAGCTCGGTCTCACCCTTGGGTGTGACCTTGCCGACCAGGATGTCGCCGGTCGTCACCTCCGCACCGATCCGGACGATGCCGCGCTCGTCGAGGTCGGCCAGCATCTCCTCGGAGACGTTCGGGATGTCCCGGGTGATCTCCTCCGGACCGAGCTTGGTGTCGCGCGCGTCCACCTCGTGGTCGGTGATGTGGATCGAGGTGAGGATGTCCTCCTGCACGACCCGCTGCGACAGGATGATCGCGTCCTCGTAGTTGTGGCCGTGCCACGACATGAACGCGACCAGGAGGTTCCGACCCAGCGCCATCTCGCCGCGCTCGGTGCACGGACCGTCCGCGATCACGGTGCCGATGTCGACGCGGTCGCCTTCGGAGACGATCGGCCGCTGGTTGATGTTGGTGCCGGCGTTGGACCGACGGAACTTCGCCAGCCGGTACGTCTGATGCGTGCCGTCGTCGTTCTCGACCTCGACGTAGTCGGCACACACCTCGCGTACCACACCAGGCTTCTCGGCGAGCACCACGTCGCCGGCGTCGACAGCGGCGCGGTACTCCATGCCGGTGCCGACGAGAGGCGCCTCTGTGCGGATGAGCGGCACCGCCTGGCGCTGCATGTTGGCACCCATGAGCGCCCGGTTGGCGTCGTCGTGCTCGAGGAACGGGATCATCGCGGTCGCGACGGAGACCATCTGCCGAGGCGAGACGTCCATGTACTGCACCTCGGAGGGCGGCACGGCGTCGACCTCGCCGTGCCGCTTCCGCACCAGAACCCGGTCCTCGGCGAGAGTGCCGTCGGGGTTCAGGACCGCGTTGGCCTGGGCGATGACGTACCGGTCCTCCTCGTCCGCCGTGAGGTACTCGACCTGGTCGGTGACCCGACCGTCGACCACCTTCCGGTAAGGCGTCTCGACGAACCCGAACGGGTTGACCCGGGCGTAGGTGGCGAGCGAGCCGATCAGACCGATGTTCGGCCCTTCCGGCGTCTCCACCGGACACATCCGGCCGTAGTGCGAGTGGTGGACGTCACGGACCTCCATGCCCGCCCGGTCACGCGACAGACCGCCCGGGCCGAGCGCGTTGAGGCGCCGCTTGTGTGTGAGGCCCGCCACCGGGTTCGTCTGGTCCATGAACTGGCTGAGCTGCGACGTGCCGAAGAACTCCCGCAACGCCGCCACGACCGGACGGATGTTGATCAACGTCTGGGGCGTGATCGCCTCGACGTCCTGGGTGGTCATACGCTCCCGGACCACCCGCTCCATCCGGGCGAGGCCCGTGCGCAGCTGGTTCTGGATCAGCTCGCCGACGGTACGCAGACGACGGTTACCGAAGTGGTCGATGTCGTCCTCTTCCACCAGCACGGTGCCGGCGGGAGCCTCCAGCTCCGTCCGACCCTCGTGGAGCGCCACCAGGTAGCGGATCGTCGCCACGATGTCGTCGACCGTCAGCACGAGCTGGTCATGCGGCAGCTGCAGCCCGAGCTTCTTGTTGATCTTGTAGCGTCCGACCTTCGCGAGGTCGTACCGCTTCGGGTTGAAGTAGTAGTTCTCCAGCAGCGTCTGGGCGGCCTCTCGGGTCGGCGGCTCGCCGGGACGCAGCTTGCGGTAGATGTCGAGCAGGGCGTCTTCCTGGCCGGAGGTGTGATCCTTCTCGAGGGTGAGCCGCATCGACTCGTAGTCGCCGAACTCCTCGAGGATCTGCGCGTCGCTCCAGCCGAGAGCCTTGAGCAGGACGGTGACGTTCTGCTTCCGCTTCCGGTCGAGGCGAACGCCCACCGTGTCGCGCTTGTCGATCTCGAACTCCAGCCAGGCACCCCGCGACGGGATCACCTTGGCGGTGTAGATGTCCTTGTCGGACGTCTTGTCGGGCACCCGCTCGAAGTACACGCCGGGTGAACGCACGAGCTGGCTCACCACGACACGCTCGGTGCCGTTGATGATGAACGTCCCCTTCGGGGTCATGAGCGGGAAGTCGCCCATGAACACCGTCTGAGACTTGATCTCGCCAGTCTCGTTGTTCATGAACTCCGCGGTCACGAACAAGGGCGCGGAATAGGTGAAGTCGCGGTCCTTGCACTCCTCGACGGAGTTCTTCGGCGGCTCGAACCGGTGGTCACGGAACGACAAGGACATCGTGCCCGAGAAGTCCTCGATGGGAGAGATCTCCTCGAAGATCTCCTCCAGACCGGACTTGTCGGGGACGTCCGTACGGCCCTCTTCGCGGGCCTGTTCCACACGCGCCCGCCACCGCTCGTTGCCGACCAGCCAGTCGAAGCTCTCGAGCTGCACAGCGAGCAGGTCGGGAACCTCGGCGGGCTCGGAGATCTTGGCGAACGAGATACGACGTGGCGGCTTGGCGCGACTGATGATGGATGTACGAGCGAATGGTGTCGACGCAGTAGTGCGCGAGGCGGCCAAAAGGGGTCCTTCCGAGGCAAGTAGAGCGGGAATCTGTCACATGCCGGACCGACCTAAGAGGGAGGGCGTGCTCGGGGAGACGGTCCCCCGGCCCCCGTTCCCAGGCACGGTCGGAAGGCAGGGCAAAGCGACAGTGTAGCGACTCGGCCCACTGCTGTCTAGTCCCCTCGATGTCGCGTGGAGCAGCGCCCGCTCCCCTGCCTTGTCGCCATCGATGGTGATCGTGTACTCGTCGACCTCACCCTCGACTCCCGCCACCGCTGGCGGATGGACCGGCCCAATCGATCCATATGCGCTAGAGCATGCGCCTTCACAATACGTCACGTCAAGCACGTCGGCCCGCAGGCGCCGGCGAGCACCGCCTCGGGCCGGCCTCGCGCGTCGACTCGTCGCCTCCCGCGTCTTCCCGGCAACCCTTCAGAAGGACAAACCTCCACCGTCAGGCCCGCATTCCCCCGTAGGCCTCATGTCGGACATTCCAGAGTCGTACGCCGACGGCCCCCGCGCTGACGGACACGCAGGCCTCTCCTTGAAGGGAACCACTCGAGCGGCCGAGGTGCCAGCCTCCGCTCGCCTGCCCTCGCACCCCTGCGCGACCCGCGCAGGATCACAACGCGTCCACATCGCTCACGAGCCAGCGGCCGTCGACGCGGACGACCGTGATCCGCACCCGGTTGAGGTCGGTGCGCGGTTCACTCACCCGATTGCTCGTCGTCCGCTGGTTGACGAAGAGCAGCGTGACAACCCGGGCGGGGCTTGCCGAGATCACCGACGCCGCGCGCACGTCGGCCTCCACGACGGCATGGGTCTTCGTCGCCGTCGGGGCCACCACCCGGGAGGTCGTCTTGGCGTACTCGGCGCGGAAGTCGCCGGTGAGCAGCCGCTTCGCCCGGGCGAAGTCGCGGTCGAGGTGGCGGTAGTCGTACGCCATGAAGACCTTGGCGGCCTCGCGTGCCGCCTGCAGACCCTCCGCGCGGGCCCGCTCGACTTCACGTGCCGCGTGCACGCGGTAGCCCAGGACCGCGCACACCAGCAACGCGAACGCCAACGCGACCGCGAGGGCGATCGGCAGCCAGCGCAACGGTCGCGCAGCCGTGGGCTGCGCGGGCGGCTCGGCCGCTGGCTCACTCGCTGGTTCGGGGTCGGTCGTCGGCTCGGCCGCAGGCTCGCGAGCCACGTCGTCGATCCGTTCCCGCGCCTGCTGGCGTTCGGTCTCGATGCTCATCCTGTGCCCCTTGTGTCGTCCCGGCCTTCACAGTGCTGCTGCGAGCCCACCCCCAGCGGTCACGAACGTGCAAGACGCGCTCTCACCCGCCTAACCGACGAACTCCAGCTCGACCACCTTCCACTCGTCCCCCTCCCGGCCCAGGTCCAGCTGGAGCCGGTACGTGCGCAGCTGCGGCTTCTTGGTCGCCACGTTGGTGACGTCGGCATCGGCGACCACCAGCACGCGGGCGGAATCCGGGTCGAAGCTCACGATCCCAGCGGCCAGCACCTCGCCGCGCGAGACCGTCTCGTTCTCCTTGACGAGGCGTTCGAGCTTGCTCGAGGCGTTCGCGTACTGCTGCCGGAAGTTGCCGCCGGACATGGCCAGCACCCGGTCGGCGCTCTCGTCGAACTTCCGGTAGTCGAGGGTCGTGAAGTTCACGACCATCTGGCGCGCTGCGGCCAGCGCCTCGGCCCGCAGCCGCTCCTCCCGCCCGGTCTGGGCGACCTGCTGAGCGAGCAGCGCCACGGCGACCACCGCCAGCATGAGCAGGACCGCGAGGACACCAGTGATCACGTTGGCGAGGTCCAGCCGGCGTGAGCCTGGTCCGTCGCGGTCGTTCCGCGGTGGTTGAGGCTGCCCGTGCTGGTCGCGGGACAGCTGGGGCTCGCCAGCCGGCACCTCGTCGGCCACGGACTCACCAGCGGGCGCGTCGCCGCTGGCAGGCTCAGCGACACGTCCGTCACCGGCGTCGGAACCGATGTCGTCGACGAGGTTCAGCCGGTCACGGGACCGATCAGTAGCCACTTCCACGAATCCTCTCCGAAGGCACGATGCTGCCCGCCGAGCGAGCCGATCCGTGCCGTCTGGCCATTCGGAAGCTGGACCCTACCGCTCGACGGGTCGTATGCGGCAGGCTCCACCGTGACACCCCCGCTGCCGCCGTCCTCCTCGTCCGGAGGCGGCGCCCACTGCGCACCGCGTTGGTTGGTCGAGGCGTCCGTGCACCGTACGCCGGTGTTGGCGGGTGTGGGTTCGACCTTTTCCGGCGGCCGCTTCTCGGTGCCTTCGTACCCCTGACGGCACGCACCGGGTATCAGCGCCAACTGCAGTCCGAAGTGCGCGGTGTAGCCGCCGTCGCGGGCGTCCTGCGTGACGACCGTGTAGCCACCGCGCACGACGTACGGATACAAGATCAGGATGTGTTTCACGCCGGCGAGGCGGGCCCGCACGATCTGACCGGTGGTCACGAGGTTGCCGAGCAGGATGGGCACGTCGCCTGCGTTCTCGTCGATCAGCGCGTTCAGCTGCCGGGCGGTGACGACTCCGGAGTCGAGGGTCTGTCGCAGGTCGGCGTCCGACGCGACCAAGGTGTCGGACAGCCTCGCGAGGTCGCGCGAGAAGCTGCGGATCGCGTCGCCGGACTCGCGTTGCGTCTCGAGAACGGTGCGGCCGTCCTCGATGAGACGTACCGTCTCGTCCAGGTTGGTGTCGGCAGCCTCGATCAGGGCGTTCCCCGCCTCGATCAACCGGGTCAGGTCGTCGCCGGAGCCCTCGAACGCGGTCCCCAACTCGTCGATCACCGTGACGAGGTCGTCTCGTGGTACGGAGTTCACCAACCGGTCGAGGTCGAGCAGGAGCTTCGCCGTGGACAGCGGGGTACGCGTGTGGGAGCGGGGGATCTCCGAGCCGTCGCGAAGGTACGGCTCACCGGATGATCGTGGCTGCAGGTCGACGTACTGCTCCCCGATGGCCGAGCGGTTCTCGACCACGGCGACCGTGTCCGCCGGGACCTGCGTGCCTCCCACGAGCGCCAGGACCACGTCGACCCCGCTCGTCGTGGGAACCAGCTCCTCGACCTGTCCCACCGCGACACCGCGGTACGTCACCTCGGCGCCGACGAAGATGCCACCGGACTCGGCGAAGTGCGCGCGCACGAGGTACCGGTCGCCGAAGAGCGACTCCCCCACCCCCGCGTAACGAGCGCCGGCCAACGTGACGCCGACGAGGGAGAACGCCACGAAGAGCAGCAGCTGGGCACGAACCGTGCGGGTGATCACAGCAGACCCCCTAGCAGCAGCTCGATGAGGTCGGTCTCGTCGGCGTCCTCGGACTCCTTCGATCCGAGCGGTGGCAGCAGGGTCGGCACGGAGTCGGGCAACGACGTGGGACCCGTGGTCGGGCGCTTCTTCCCGGACAAGACCGGCAGCTGCACGGGGGGCGGCGTCTCCCCCGACAGCAGCCCTTGCAGGTCGACGTCGAGGGTCATGTGCAGATTGACGTAGTCCCCTTGGATCGCGTGCATCGTCGCGTCGGTGAAGGGATACGTGAAGAGCACCTCCAGCGACTTCGGCAAGCTGTCACCTGCCCGGGCGAGCTCGGTGAGGATCGGTGCCAGCGCCTCCAGGTTGGCGAGAAGATCCTCGCGAGACGCCTCGATCACCCGGGTGCCCACCTCGCCCAACTTGGACAGTTCCACCAGCATCCTGGTGAGCTGCCGTCGTTGGTCGGCGAGGATCTCGAGGGCTTCCGGCATCTGGTCGATCGCCGCGCCGATCGTCTCCTGCTGTCGGGCCAGCCTCGCCGACAGCCGGTCCAGGCTCTCGATCGCCCGTGTGATGTCACGCTTGTGCTCGTCGAGCTCCCCGATGAACCGCTCCAACCGACGGAGCAAGCGCTTCAGGTCCGCCTCGCGACCTTCGAGGGCCTTGGTGAGCTCCACGTTGATGGTCTTGAGCTGTGCGACCCCGCCACTGTTGAGCAGCAGCGACAACGCCGACAGCACCTCTTCGACCTCGACGTTGCGGCCGGTGCGGTCCAGTGGGATCAGGTCGCCGTCGGACAACCGGCCGACGCCGGGCCGGTCGCGTGGTGGCGCGAGCGACACGAACTTCTCACCGAGCAGGCTGGTCTGGCGGATCTGGGCGGTGGCGTTGTCGGGCAGCTCGACCGTGCCGTCGATGCGCAGCCGTACCTGCGCCACGAACCCGTCGAGCCAGATCTCCTCGACCTCGCCGACCGTGACGTCGTTGACCTTCACGGCAGATCGCGGCACGAGGTCCAGCACGTCGGCGAACTGCACCGTCACGCGGTAGCTGTCCTCCGTGCGCACGCCGCCGGGCAGCGGCAGGTCGTACACCGTGACCCCGCACCCGCTGACCAGCGCGGTGGCGAGAAGTGCGACCAGCCAGCCGACGAGACGACCCGGTGCAGTGCCGCTTCGCGAGGAAGCGCCACGCGACGTGCGCCCCCGCCGGAGGAGGCACCGAGCCCTGCCACCGCGACAGCGGAGCAGCGGCACCTGGTCATTGGTACGAACGCTCATTGCAGGATCCCGCCCAACGTGAGGTCACGCGACGGGCCGCCCGGGTCGGAAGCAGGCGCATCGACCGGGAGCTCGAGGCCGTCAAGGACGCCTCGGAGATCGTCACACAGCGACTCGGGCTGACCCGCCTGTAACAGCAGCGAGCAGAGGTAGAGACCGGGGTCGTCGAGCTGGGCGAACTGGTCACGGGTGTCGAGCGTTCCGGTCTTCTCGTTGTACGCGTGGTCGAGGTTGGACAGCGCGACGGGTCCGACCTCGAGCACCTCCCGAAGCGCGTTCTGCTGTTTGACCAACACCTTGGAAAGCTCGGTGAGATCGTCGACGTTCGCGCGCAGCTCGTCCCGGTTGTCCCGGACGAACGACGAGATGTCGGTCAAGGCGACCGCGAGATGATCCAGGGCAAGCTGCAGGTCGCCGCGCTCGGCCTCCAGCTGGTCGGCCACGACGGCGAGGTCGTGGTTGAGCTCGCGCACCTCGTCGTCGTTGGCCGCGAGCATGCTGGTGAACTGCTGCAGCTGTCGCACGGTCGCGAAGAGGTCCTTGCGCGAGTGGGACAGGGTCTGCGTCGCGTCGGCCAGGTCCCCGATCGCGGCGTTCACCTTCTTGCCCTCTCCGTCGAGGTTGGCCGCACCCACCTCGAGCAGTCGAGACAACGCGCCGTGTCGGTTGGCACCCTCGGGTCCCAGTGCCACCGCCAGCTCGTCGAGACTCCGGTAGATCCGGTCCAGCTCGACCGGGACCGCGGTGTCCTCGAGCGGGATCTCCGCGCGGTCCGGCAGCGTCGGTCCGCCGCGGTAGACCGGGGTGAGCTGGACGTACCGGTCGCTCACGATCGAGGGAGCGATGATCACCGCCTTGGCGTCGGCCGGGATCTTGTACTTCGCGTCGTAGGTCATGTCCACCCGCACCGACGTACCTTCCGGCGTCACCCGCTCCACCGTTCCGATGGGTACGCCGAGCACCCGGACGTCGGAGCCTTCGTAGAGTCCGACCGCCCGCGGGAAGTACGCGGTGAGGTGCATGCGCTCCGGCTTCGGCCACAAGGCGTACACCAGGAGGGCCACGATGGCGAGCGCCAGCACCC
Organism: Actinopolymorphaceae bacterium; assembly: GCA_036564245.1. Classification (GTDB taxonomy): domain Bacteria; phylum Actinomycetota; class Actinomycetes; order Propionibacteriales; family Actinopolymorphaceae; genus Thermasporomyces. The sequence goes on along the minus strand of DATCKU010000005.1, from coordinate 23,032 downwards.
CGGCGAGGACCTGAGCACTCCGCTGCAGCCGCAGCAGACCAGTCCCCGGCCAGCGACGCGCCGGGCCGGTACGGGTCCTGGCCCTCTCGCGGGTCACCGTGGTCATCGCTCACCCCCCGACCGGGGCTCCAGAAGGCCTTCCACGCTCGGGGTTCCGGGCAGGGGAACCAGGTTGGGGATGTAGGAGTCGAACCACGGGCCGGTGCCGAGCGTGTTGGCGAAGACCCGGACGAACGGCGCCAAGAGCTCGATGCTCCGGTCGAGGTTTCGTTGGTTCTCCCGCAGCAGCTTCGTCACCGCCGCGAGCCGGCGCAGTGCCGGCTCGAGCTGGGCCCGGTTGTCCTCGACCAGCCCGCTGATCTGCCGGGAAAGCTGCTGGGTGGTGACCAGGAGCTCGTGGATGAGAGCGCGTCGCGCGCGGATCTCGTCGAGCAGCAGATCGCCGTCCCGCAGCAGCCGCTCCAGCTGCCGGTCGCGGTCCGCGAGCACCTTGGACACCGTGTTCGCGCGGGCGAGCAGCGCCCGAAGCTGCGCGTCGCGCTCAGCGATCGTGCGCGAGAGTCGCGACAGGCCGTCCAGCGTGCCGCGTACCTCCTCCGGGGTGTTGGCGAACGTCGCGCTCAGCGTGTCGAGCGCGGTCGCCAGCTGCTCGGTGTCGATCTGCTCGGCGGTGACCGTGAGGTCGCTGAACACCTCCACCACGTCGTACGGCGCGACGGTGCGCGACCGCGGTATCTCGGTGTCGGGGTCGAGCTCCTTGGCACCGGCCGGGTAGAGCGCGAGGTACTTGCGGCCGAGGATGGTACGGACCCGGATCGCCGCGCCGGTCCGGTCGCCGATGCGTACGTCGTCGTCGGTGATGCGGAACTCGACCCGCACGTGGTCACCGTCGAGCTCCACGGCACGGACCTCGCCAACCTTGACGCCCGCGACCCGCACCTCGTCGTCCACTCGCAGGCCGCCCGCCTCGGAGAACTGCGCGGCGTAGGTGCGCCCGCCTCCGATCACCGGAAGGTCCGACGCGTTGAACGCGGCGTACACGAGCGCCGCCAGGATGAGCAGCCCGACCGCACCCACGACGACCGGGTTCCGGTCCCGCCGCGCCGTCATCGCTTGCACCTCGCTGCCGTGGCGTGCCAGCCGACTCGCGGTAGCTCCTGCCCGGTCGGCAACACCACCCGACCGTCGAAGTCACACAGGTAGAAGTTCCACCACGAGCCGTACGACGCGGTCCGGATCAGGGCGTTGAGCTTCGGGGGCATGTTCGTCAAGGTGCGTTCGACGACACGGGAGTTGTCGTCGAGGTTGCGGGCCAGCTTGCCGAGCTCGGCGATGTCGGTCCTGAGGTCGTCGCGGCCTTCCTCGAGCAGGTCGGCGGTCTGCGTGTTGAGCTCCACGATGGCGCTCAAGGAGTTGCCGATCGCCTCGCGGTCTGCAGCGAGGCCGGAGACGAACCGCTGCAGTTGCAGCACGAGCTCGGAGAGTCGCTCGTCGCGTTCGGCGACGGTCCGCAAGACGACGTTGAGGTTGTCGATCAGGTCGCTGATGACCTTCTCCCGGTCGGCCAAGGTCGTCGTGAGCGACGCGGTGTGCGCGAGCAGGCTTTCCACGGTTCCGGCCTCGCCCTGCAGCACCTGGATGATCTCGTACGCGAGCTGGTTGACGTCTTCCGGCGACAGCGCAGCGAACAACGGCTTGAACCCGTTGAAGAGCACGGTGAGATCGAGCGCAGGCTGGGTCTGCTCGACCGGGATCGTGCCACCCTCGGGAAGGGGTTCGGGCGAGCCGGGACCCTCCATGAGAGCGAGGTAGCGCTGGCCGACCAGGTTGCGGTAGCGAAGGGCGGCTCGCGTGCTGCGGGCGAGGGTGTAGTCGGCGTCGACGGTGAAGGTGATCTCGGCCAAGGAGTCACCGGCTGGCTCGGTCGGGCGGGCGCCCGCGGACGGGCTGGCCTGACGCACCCGCACGCCGCGCACCTCACCCACGCGCACCCCTGCGATGCGCACGTCGTCTCCGCGTTCCACACCGGTGGCGTCGGTGAAGAGCGCCTTGTACTCCTTGGTGTCGCCGAGGCCGACGTTGGCGATGGTGAGCGCGAGCACCGACGTGGCGATGGTGGTGACGACGACGAAGAGCGCGAGCTTGACGGTCGCGCTCGCGGTCGCCCGATCGGGCGGACGGATCCGCCACCCCCTCGACCATCCCGACCCGGCACGGGATCGGGACAACCGGTCGACGCCACGGATACTCACCGCACACTCACCTCCGTTCCACGAGCCATCGGACCGAACAGCAGGGTTGCGATGTCGGGGACGTCCTCGGCAGGTGTCGCCATGACCGGACCGACGAGGGCGTCGACGATGCGTTGCTCCGCGGCGGTTCCGGCGTATCCACTCGTCACGTCGAATATCGGCACTCGGGACGCCGGCCCTGGTCCTTCGCCGACACCGGACTCGACTCCACTGCGGGGCACCGGATTCTCCTGCGAGTACGGAGGATCCGGCAGCGTATGGCATCCCGGCCCACGGTCGTCGGCGTAGACCGGCCGATCGTCTGCGGTGTAGGTGCCGTTCTGGTTGACGATCTCCAACGTGATGTGCAGAGCCGGTGCCCGACCGGGGAAGTGCTTGCCGCTCATGGCGTCGTCCAGCCGCGGGACCCACTGGGCCATGCCCTCGAGCAGACAGGCGTACTCCGGCGAGTACGTCTCGAGCAGGTCGAGGGTCGGTCGGCTCACCTCGCCCACCGCGATCAGGGCCTCGTCGTTCTCGTCGAGGAACCCCCGCGCGTTGGCACTCGCTCCTGCCAGGTCGGTGAGGAAGTCCTCCAGGACGCGCTGCTTCACGACGACGGTGTTGCCGGTGCGCGTGGCGTTGGCCAGCAGTCGTACAAGGTCCGGGCTCGCGTCGGCATAGATGTCGGCGACGTCGCCCAGTGCCTCGACGTCCTCGGTCAGCGTCGACACATGCGGATCGAGCTCACCGAGATAGCGGCTGAGCCGGCTGAGGTTGTCCCCGAGCTTGTCACCGCGGCCTTCCAACGCGGTGGCCAAGGCGTACAACGTGGCGTTGAGCTTGGCGGGTTTGAGCGTACGAAGCAGCGGATACGTGTCGTCGAGCACGCGCTCCAGCTCGGTCTCGACGCTCGCGCGTTCCCGCCGGATCACGTCACCGTCGGCAAGCGAACGCTTGGCGGGGTTCGGTGGAATCACCAGGTCGACGTACTTCTCACCGAACAACGTCTTCGGCACGATCCTCGCCGTGACGTTGGCCGGGATGACGTCCAAGGTGTCCGGCTGCAACGCGAGGTGGACGCGCGCCAACCCACCGTCCGCCTCGACGTCGCGTACCTCACCCACGATCATCCCGCGCAGCTTGACGTCTGCCTGTTTGTTGAGCTGCAGACCGATGTGCGAGGTCTCGAGCGTGACGTGTGCGACCGGCGTGAAGGCCTTGGTGAAAAAGCCGTAGGTCAGAAGAAGGAGGAGCGCCAAGAGGAGGAGGAATCCGACCCCGAGCAGGGGACGGAGCACTGCGCCGTCGCGTCGCCTCACCATGCGCCTCACCCCGCCAGCCTCACGGTCGTGGTCGCGCCCCAGATCGCCATCGAGGCGAGCAGGTCGACGACGTTGATGGCCACGATGGAGGTACGTACGGCACGGCCGACCGCGACGCCGACGCCCGCCGGACCACCCGACGCGTTGTAGCCGTAGTAGCAGTGGATCAGGATGATGACGATCGCGAAGATGACCACCTTGCCGAACGACCACAACACGTCGTACGGCGGTAGGAACAGGTGGAAGTAGTGGTCGTACGTGCCTGTGCTCTGGCCGTAGTAGCCGGTGACGATGAGCCGGGTCGCGAAGTACGACGAGAACAGCCCGATCACGTAGAGCGGAACGACCGCGATGAGCCCGGCGATGATGCGCGTCGTGACGAGGTACGGAAGTGACGGCACCGCCATCACCTCGAGCGCGTCGACCTCCTCGGAGATGCGCATGGCTCCCAGCTGGGCGGTGAATCCGCAGCCGACCGTCGCGGCCAGTGCGATCCCGGCGATCAGCGGGGCGATCTCTCGAGTGTTGAAGTACGCCGAGACGAACCCGGTGTAGGCGCTCGTGCCCAACTGATCGAGCGCCTGGGTGCCTTGCAGGCCCACTTCCGTGCCCGTGAAGAAGGCCAGGAAGGCGATGACACCGACCGTTCCCCCGATGACCGCGAGAGCACCGGTTCCGAAGCTCACCTCCGCGAGCAGCCGCGCGATCTCTCGCGGATACTTGCGTATCGCGCCCGGGCTCCATGCGATCGCCTTGGCGTAGAAGGCGAGCTGGCCGCCCAACCGGTCGAGGGCCACGACGGGTCGGGTCACGACCCTGCGGACGGCTGCGCGTCGTGCGGCGGCCCGACGCATCTCCCCCAGCCGTACGGGGTCACGCTGTGCCTGGATCTGGGTCATGGCGCTCGCTCAGGCTCCCTTCGGCGGGACGACCTGGAAGTAGATCGCCTGCATGACGAAGTTGGCGAAGAACAAGAGCATGAACGTGATGACGACCGACTGGTTGACCGCATCGCCCACGCCTTTCGGCCCGCCACCGGCCGTGAGCCCTTTGTAGGCCGCGACGATCCCCGCGATCAGTCCGAAGACGAGTGCCTTGATCTCCCCCGCCCACAAGTCGGGTAGCTGGGCAAGCGCCGTGAACGACGCCAAGTAGGCGCCGGGCGTCCCTCCCTGCAGCACGACGTTGAAGACGTAACCGCCGACGACGCCGACGACGCTCACCAGACCGTTGAGGAAGACCGCGACGAACATGGCCGCGGCGACCCGTGGCACGACCAGTCGCTGCAGCGGGTCGATGCCCAGCACCTCGAGGGCGTCGATCTCCTCCCGGATCCGGCGCGAGCCGAGGTCGGCACAGATGGCCGATCCACCGGCACCGGCGATCAGCAGGGCGGTCACGATCGGCGACGCCTCCCGGACCACGGCGAGCACCATGGCGGCACCGGAGAACGACTGGGCTCCGAACTGCTTGATCAAACCCCCGATCTGCAACGCGATGACGGCGCCGAACGGGATGGACACCAAAGCGGTCGGCACGATCGTCACGCTGGCGATGAACCACGCCTGGCGGATGAACTCGCGGACCTGGAACGGTCGGCGCGGCGCCACCCGAAGCACGTCCCACGCGAAGCCGAACATCCGTCCGGCCGCCGCGATCGGCGCGGTCGGCTGCCAGCTCATCCGCGACCCCCGTCGGCATAACGGCCCCTGCCTGCCGGAGGCTCGTCACTGACCGCGCTCACCATGCCGGGCGCCGTGGAAACGTTGCGTTGGAACGATCCGGGCGGCGGTTTGACCCCGTGCGCGAGACACCACTGACCGGGTGGGCGCTGGGTATAGCGAGGCAGACCGTTCGAAGGCTCGAGCTGGAGGGGAATGGGTGGCAGGGGCGGCAGCTCCACACCGAGCGCCTCCTCGGCGGCGAGCTCGTCGGCGTCCTTCTCCTCGGCCATCCCGATCGGCCCGATCCGTTGGGCGTTGAGGAACTGCCGTACGACAGGTTCCTCCGAGCACAGGCACATCTCGCGGGGGCCGAACATCGCGAGGTGTCGGTGGTAGAGCAGACCGATGTTGTCCGGCACCGTCCGGGCGGTGTTGATGTCATGGGTGACGATGAGGAACGTCGCGCCGGTCTGCTGGTTGAGGTCGACGATGAGCTGGTTGAGGTAGGCGGTACGCACCGGGTCGAGGCCCGAGTCGGGCTCGTCGAAGAGCACGATCTGCGGATCCAGGACCAGGGCGCGTGCCAGACCGGCACGCTTGCGCATACCGCCGGAGATCTCGTTGGGGAACTTGCGTTCCGAGCCCAGCAGACCGACCATCTCGATCTTCTCCATGACGATCTGCCGGATCTCCCGCTCGCTCCGCCTGGTGTGCTCACGCAACGGGAAGGCCACGTTGTCGTAGAGGTTCATCGACCCGAAGAGCGCGCCGTCCTGGAAGAGGACACCGAAGAGCCGGCGGACTTCGTACAGCTCCTTTTCACTGCACGTAGCGATATCGTGACCTTCGATGAAGATGTGGCCCTCGTCAGGCTTGATGAGTCCGACAAGACATTTGAGGAACACCGACTTCCCGGTGCCCGACGGCCCCAGCATGGCGCTGATCTCGCCAGACGGAATCGTCAGCGTGACGTCACGCCAGACGACCTGCCCGCCGAAGGACTTCGAAAGCCCTTCGACCCGGATCTCGACCCCCAACGGACCACTCCTCTCGTAGGAAGAAATGGCCTCACGGCCTCGGGTGTCTGGGAGCTGGGGTATGGGTCATGTCATGCGCCCGGCAGCGACTGTCGACCGGCGAGATGTCGACCAGCGACCGTCGACCGGGACGCGGAGCCAATCTGCCTTGACCTGGGTCAACGATCGCAGTGGCCGGAGGTTACGTCACAGATTGGTCGACTCTGACCTGGTGCTGGCGGCGCCGTGATCCCGGCGGGCAGCGCGGCGATGGAGCATGGCGCGCGAGGGAATGCCGTCGCGTCGCCCGCCGCCGAGGAAGGATGCGCGGGCCTCACGCGACGGGCGGGAGCGTGACCGCCGTGTCGACACTTCCCGTCAGGCGGGCTGGTCAGGCCGGCTCGAACGGATTGACCAGCCGCACCCCGGTGCGCTCGATGTGCTTGGTGTTGCGAGTCGCGAACGTCAGGTCGTGGACCAGTGCCGTCGCCGCCATGAGCCCGTCGACGGTGGCGATCGGATCCGGCGTGTTGAGGCGCCCCCACTCCTCCGCCACGGCAGCCGTCACCGGCAGGATCCGGTCGGCGTACGTCTGTCTGATGGTCTCGAGCCAGAGCTCCAGCCTCGCCGCGCGGTGCTCGTCCCGTTGCCGCAGCCGATGAATCCCTTGCCGAATCTCACCGATCACGAGGACGCTGAGATAGAGGTCGTCTCCGGGGATCGGCTCGAACCAGGCCAGCACGTTCGGGTCAGGTGCCGGCTTGTTGAGCTCGGAGATGACATTGGTGTCGACGAGGAACGGCATCGCTCAACCAAAGTCGACCATCCGACCGGAGTCCTCGGACCGTTCGATCTCCAACTCGGCGAGCTCCGACGCGGTGACAAGGAACTTCTTGAAGTCAGGCCTGGGACGGGCCAGCCTGCGATACTCCTCGATGTCGATCACGACCACGACATCCTCGCCATGCCGGGTGACGATCTGTGGTCCATCTTCCCGGGCACGGCGAAGCAACTCGCTGAACCGCTGCTTGGCCTCCTGTACCTGCCAATGCGGCTCTCGGGCCTGTGCCTGCGCCATGCGGATCACGCACCCTTCGAGGATTCTGTCCAGACAGTCTAGACTGAATCAGGCGTTGTCGCAGCCGAGGGTTGGACCCCCGCAGTCCTAGCACCCACACACGTTTCCGGGGCCAGGCACCAGGTGTCGTCCCCCTGATGCCGCGCGGCTGAGTTGCGCTCCATGTACCACGTACGAGATCCTCGTTGCCGGAAGATCATCAGTGGATGATGATCTTCACTACTTCGGGACGACTCCACTTTGCCGGAGGTGGGTCGCGTTGGGGGATCTTCAAGGCTCACGGGCACAACTTCCGCCCATGCTTTATGTCCCGTGCACGACACCACCATTACCGGGTACGGACGTCTTGTCGCTTGACTTCGTCCAGCTGACTGACGGACGCATGGCCTTACCTACGTACTCTGCCCTCGACCGGCTCATCGATGGATGTGGGCCGGACCAGCCGTGGGTAGTGCTGCCGTCGAGCAAGCTCGAGGAGATCGGCGAATCTGCACCATACGACGTGATTCTGCTGGACGTACCGCTTCCCGAAGACGTGCGCCGGAGAGTTGGTGGCTAATGGCACCAAAAGTGTTCGATGCTGAGGCTGTCGAGCAAATTGCCCGCAAGCTTGAAATTGCGGGCTTCTACGTCGACGAAGAAGCCGGCCGCTGCCCGGCAACTGTCGACGCAGGCGCATTGAGCGGCGAGGTGATGCTCCTAATGGCTGAACTCGCCGAAGCGGCTGGGGAGCTAGCCGACCGTCTGCGCGCAATTGGCGACACGCTCCACGTCGTGGCGAGGCGGGGTGGTGAGGTCGAAAACTCGAACGTGCACACGCTTGCGTACCTTGCAGGCGGTGTACGGCAACCCGAGGCGACCTCGCCGCCACCCTTTCTGCGTCAAACCGGAGGCCAGCCACGTCACCTGCCAGCCCCAACCCCCTCACCGAGTCCGGCGCCCTCACCAAGTCCGCCACGCGCCGCCGGCCCACCCCCGAGCCCTGGACGAAAGATCCGACGTCGGGTGGAACGCTCAAGCCTCTGTGGACAGCTCCCCGGAGTACGGCCCTCGTCTAGCTGCCACCGTCAAGGCGTCCGGGCCAGGTCACGCTCCGGCGGCGTTTCGTACCCCACGTGGACTCGTTGACACCGACCCACGAATGCAGTGAGGGAGCGCGAGGACACCATCCCAGCGACTGTGGGTCGACAGTCCTCGCGCTCCTCGACACCGAGTGCGCCGAACGCGCTTACTTCACGGTGACCTTGGCGCCCGCCTTCTCCAGGGCCTCCTTGGCCTTGTCGGCGGTCTCCTTGTTGACCTTCTCGAGGACCGGCTTCGGCGCGCCCTCCACCAGGTCCTTCGCCTCCTTCAGGCCGAGGCTCGTAAGGCCACGGACCTCCTTGATGACCTGGATCTTCTTGTCGCCAGCGGCCTCGAGGATGACGTCGAACTCGTCCTTCTCCTCCTCGGCCGGCGCCTCGGCGGCGGGTGCAGCCCCGCCTGGCGCGGCGGCGACCACCGGCGCGGCCGCGGTGACGCCGAACGTCTCCTCGAACTTGCTGAGGAACTCACTGAGCTCGAGCAGCGTCATCTCCTTGAACGTGTCGAGCAGCTCGTCGGTGCTGAGCTTGGCCATGATGGCTGCTACCTTCCCTGTGTCTTGCCGTGATTTCTTCCGTACGAATGTCAGGACTCGTTCGTCTCGCCGCTCGCGGACTCGCCCTCAGACGCCTCGGCGGCAGATCCGCCCGCTTCGTCGAGCTTTGCGCGTAGCGCATCGGCCAGCCGTGCGGTCTTCGACAGTGGCGCCTGGAACAACCCGGCTGCCTTGGCGAGCGGTGCCTGCATCGCTCCCGCGATCTTGGCCAGCAGCACCTCGCGGGATTCGAGGTCGGCCAGCTTGGTGATCTCGTCGACCCCAAGCTTCTTGCCCTCCAGGTAGCCGCCCTTGATGACGAGGGCTGGGTTCGCCTTGGCGAAGTCACGCAGGCCCTTGGCCACCTCGACCGGATCGCCCGAGATGAACGCGATGGCCGACGGTCCGACGAGAAGCTCCTCGAGCTCGTCGATGCCAGCCTGTCGGGCGGCGATCTTGGTCAGCGTGTTCTTCACCACGGCGTAGCTGGCGTTGTCGGCAAGCGAGCGCCGCAACTCCTGCAGCTGCTTGACGTTGAGCCCGCGATACTCGGTCAGGACCGCGCCCCCGGACTCGCGGAACTTCTCCGTGAGTTCGGCGACCACGGCGGCCTTGTCCGATCTCGCCATGGTTCTCCTTCCGGCGTGTCGTTCCCTGCGAGGCAACGGCACAGCCGACGCCCCTGGAACGTGTCAGGAACTTCCCACCCCGCTATCGGCGAGGTGGGACGCGCGAAGATCCGCTCGTCGGGCCGCAGAATGCGAAAAGCCCCGGGCAGACGCACCGGGGCATACACACCACACTCGAGCTCACAAGCGCCCGGTCAGACCGGACGATCATGATCTCGCTGTATCACCACGTCGCGCCTGCGCGGGCCGCCCGCACCTGCGGGGCCTTCAGTCGCCTCACGGACCCGAAGGTCTCGAGGCGACAGCCAGCGGTCTTCGGCAGAGCACAGACTACGTGACCCTGCCCGCCTCGACCAAACCGGTGGCCTCCCAGACCGCGCGAAGGGCGCAAACCACACCGTCAGCTGCCGTACTCCCAGCTCGCCACCTGCCACTCGCCGTCCGAGCCCTTCGTCAGGGTGAAGGTCGAGACGTCGCGCTTGGACGGGAACTTCTGCTCGGTGCCGTCCGCAGTGACGATCGTGTACGCCGACACCGTGCTGGTGACCTTCACGATCGTCGTGCCATCCGACTGCGGCTCGACCTCGAACGTCGGCTTGGTGAACGCGCCCCCCTCGACCCGTCCGCCGTCGTCGTACAGCTTGGAGTAGTACGACGCCGCCATCTGGCAGCCCTGGCATCCGTCGCTGCTCATGGCGGTGACCTCGGAGAAGTCACCTGTCGCCAGGGCGTCGTTGTGCGCGGCGAGGAAGCGCTTCACGAACGCCGTCGCCGATGCCGAGTCGTTCCCGCGAGGCTTGCGGGAGGCATCCTTCGTGACGGTCTTTTCGGGAGTCGCGGTCGGCGTCGGAGTCGGCTGGGCCACGGCGTGCTTCGGAGGTCGCTCGGTCGTCTCGTCTGGCGAGCACCCACCGAGTGCGATGCCGAGCCCGAGCACGAGCCCAGCCGTGACAATCCGATGAATCGGCACGAGTTTCCAACCCCCAGATACCGAAGCAGGTAGGGATGACCAGGGCAGCCGGTGCTACCCGACGTGGGACAGCGATGCCCAGGTCCTGACCCCGAAATCGGATTTTTTGGACAACTGCACGCCAACCGTAACAAGAGACCCGGACCCGAGCGCACGCGACCTCTCCGGGCGCCGGGGGCAGGTGGGCGGTACGAAAACCCGCCATGACGGCGTGGACGCGGGGTGAGCGGTCACACCAGGCTCGTTACGGAACCAAGCGCCATCACGGACTCTTCCGAGCACGGTGGGTCGGTCCCACGCACGAGTCCGGCGATCGCACCACACCCCGCGCCGGCGTCGCTGGTTCAGCTGCGGCCGATCAGCGGCCGAGGACGTCGCGCTTGGACAAGACGGTCAGCGGAGTGGACTCCTCGCCCGGTTGGGTGTACGTCCCGGGGAGGTCGAAGCGGGTGCCCGCCCACTCGTACCAACCGCTGTACGTGACGTCGACCCGCACGGTGTAGCTACCGGCTCGCTTGTAGACGTGCGTGACGTCCTTGTTCGGGTACGGCCGACCGGGCTCGTTCGTGGTCGTAGTCGTCCCATCGCCCCAGTGCCAGGTGTACGAGACAGGCGTGGCGTGCACGGTGACGATTCCGTTCGGGCCGACGTTCACCGTCTGCTCACCGGCGAGCTCGGTGTAGAAGACGTTCTCGAAGTTCACGAGCGTACGTCCGTTGCCCGGGTTCACCTGTGCCTTGGCGGAGGGCAGACCGTACTCCTCCACCCAGCCCTGCACGACCTCAGGCGTGACCCGTGGGCCACCCTCTTCTGCCTCGTCCGGTCCACGGCACTCCGAGCCCTGGTACTCCCAGTCGCCGGCAGGCTCCCACGCGGATCCGTTCCAACGCTCAAGGCGCGTGTAGACGAAGTAGCGGAGCTCATCCTCAGCCGGGCACGACTCGATGGCCCCGGTGCACATGGCGTCGGCCGAGTTCGGTGGCGGGCCGTTGACGCTGCACGCCGGAGTGACGTACTCCCTGGTCCGTGTGTCTCCGACCTGCGGACCGGATGGTCCTTCCGTTTGACCTGGCCCCGGGTTCTCGGGGTTCCCCCCACCCGGTTCCTGTTCGCAGACGCCCCACTCACAGCCTTCACCGGCATACGCAGCCGGGATCCCCAGCGGGTTCAGCACCATGGCGGCGACGAACCCGACCACTGCGAGGACCGCGGCTTTGCTCCGCCCCCACACGATGCTCAGGTCTCGTTCACGAGCTTCGTGACCAGCCATCGGCCGTCCCTTTCCTCCACAGTGACGCCCCACACTGTCTTCTGTCCTGGTTGTGGGGTTGGCTTGGCACCCGACTCCGGAACCAGCTCGTAGTCCTTCCGATCGATGGTCACCACCACGACGGCCGGATCCGTGCCCTTGACGCGGTACGCCTCGACTATGCGGACGTCGAAGTCCCCCTCGTAGCGCCCCCCACGTTCGTAGATCCCGCCGATGTAGTCGGCGACGGTCTTGCAGTTCTCGCATTCCGGAGCGCTGGCCGCCCTCAGCGCGGACACGTCGCCACTCCTCTGAGCGGCGTTGATCAGCTCGAAGAACTGCCGAGCCGCAGCGACCGGACTGTCTGCTTCGAGGCCGTCCGACGTCGCGGGAGTCTTCGTCGCACTGGCGGTGTCGTCAGGCTCCTGCTTCGTGGTCGTGAGCGGCGAGGGCTCCGGCGGCGACGTGAGGCAGCCGGCAAGCGCAACACCGCATGCAGCGACGACCGCTACTCCTACGGCACGCCGACGAAACCCCATGACCCCAAACCCTCCCAGAGTCGGACGCAAAGATTACCAGGCCAACAGAGCGGACGAATACACACCTGATGGGACGTCACGGGCCGAAGCGACAGGTGTGCGATGGCCGCCTCTCGCCTCATCGCGTACGGCGACCGACCACTACCGAAATTGATCAGAAGGGCGAGCTCGGGCGCACCTTACGGCACCACGCTGCCCGGGTTGGGCTGCGTGGTGCCGGGTGCGTACGGTCTTCAGGCCGCCGTCTCGATCTGCTCGACCGTGGCGTTCGGGTCGACGGGGATCCCCGGGCCCATGGTGGTCGAGATCGTGACCTTCCTGATGTAGCGGCCCTTCGACGAAGCCGGCTTGAGCCGGAGAATCTCGTCGTAGGCGGCGGCGTAGTTCTCGGCCAGCTGACGCTCGGAGAACGACGCCTTGCCGATGATGAAGTGCAGGTTCGCGTGCCGGTCGACGCGGAACTCGATCTTTCCGCCCTTGATGTCCGAGACCGCCTTCGCGACGTCCATCGTCACCGTACCGGTCTTGGGGTTGGGCATCAGGCCACGCGGACCGAGCACGCGACCGAGCCGACCGACCCGACCCATGAGATCCGGCGTCGCCACCACGGCGTCGAAGTCGAGCCAGCCGCCCTGGATGCGCTCGATCAGGTCGTCGGAGCCGACGTAGTCCGCGCCAGCAGACTTCGCCTCCTCGGCCTTGGCACCGGTCGCGAAGACCAGCACTCGCGCGGTCTTACCCGTGCCATGCGGGAGGTTGACCGTGCCACGCACCATCTGGTCCGCCTTGCGCGGGTCCACCCCGAGCCGCATCGCGACGTCGACCGTCTCGTCGAACTTCTTGGTGGCGGTCTGCTTGGCCAGTCGCACCGCCTCGATCGGGTGGTAGAGGGTCGACTTGTCGATCGTGGCCTCTGCGGCGCGGTACGCCTTGCTGCGCTTCATCTGCTACTCCTCCATGTGTCTGGTCAACGGAGCTTGTGGTGTGGGCCAGCGCCTGGCCCTCCCACAGTCGTGTCTTGGTGGCCACCCGCTGCGCCACGTGCCGGCCCGTCCGAGACGAAACAGCACGCGACGTCAGACGTGGCACGGGGTCAGCCGGAGCACGGTCAATCGGAGATCGTCACGCCCATCGACCGCGCCGTACCCTCCACGACCTTCATGGCGCTCTCGACGCTGTTGGCGTTGAGGTCGGGCATCTTGGTCTGGGCGATCTCCCGGACCTGCTCTCGCGAGATCGTCCCCACCTTGGCACTGTGCGGAGTCGACGAGCCCTTCTCCAGACCCGCGGCCTTCTTGATCAGCTCGACCGTCGGCGGGGTCTTGGTGATGAAGGTGAACGAACGATCCTCGTAGATCGTGATCTCAGCCGGCACCACATTGCCGCGCATCTGCTCGGTGGCGGCGTTGTAGGCCTTGGTGAACTCCATGATGTTGATGCCGGTGGGACCGAGCACCGTGCCGACCGGCGGCGCCGGCGTGGCCTGGCCGGCCGGGAGGTTCAGCTTGAGTACCGAAGCGATCTTCTTCTTGGCGGGCATGGGTCTTGTAGGTCCTTACCTGTTTCGAGCGATTCCTCGGGGCCTCGAACGCAACCGGTCACGCTTTCTGGATCTGGTTGAACGACAGCTCCACCGGTGTCTCCCGGCCGAAGATCTCCACCAGGGCCTTGACACGCTGGGTGTCAGGGTTCAGCTCGGTGATCGTCGCATGCAACGTGGCGAACGGCCCGTCGATGACCTCGACGGAGTCACCGGGCTGGAAGTCCAGCACCTCGGGCTTCTTCTTCTTTTCGGGCTCCTTGGTCTCCACGACCGTCGGCGCGAGCATCTGCTCGACCTCGGACAGGTCGAGCGGGACCGGGTGGTGCGCATGCCCGACAAAACCGGTCACCGACGGCGTATGACGCACGGCGGCCCAGGACTCGTCGGTGAGTTCCATCCGGACGAGGACGTAACCCGGCAGAACGGTTTGCTTCACCATCCGGCGTTGGCCGTTCTTGATCTTGGGGACTTCCTCCTGCGGGACGACGACCTCGTAGATGTAGTCCTCCATGTTGAGGGACTGGATGCGGTTCTCGAGGTTGCGCTTCACGTTGTTCTCCATGCCGGAGTACGTGTGGATGACGTACCACTCGCCCGGCTTGGAGCGAAGCTCCTCGCGGAACTTGCGCAGGACCTCGTTCTCCGTCTCTTCGCCGGCCTCGCCCTGCTCGAGATCCGCCTGCTCAGCGGCCGCGTCCTCGTCTGTGGCCGCCGGGTCCTCGGGCGCGGGGTCGACCTGCTCAGCGGAGGCCTCCACGTCTGGTTCGCCTCCACCCACGCCGGGTTCGGAGACCGCCTGCTCCGACACAGGACCCGCGAGGCCCTGGTTGTCGTCGTCGGCTTGGGACACTGTCGGCACTCCGTCTTCTCTCGGTCTTCTCTCGCGAAGCTGGTCTGGCTTCGAACGCTTGCCATCGTAGGTCGGCCGGCACCCGGCCGGCGTGTCGGCCCGACGTCCGACCCACGAGAGGCCGTCGAGGCCTGCGTGATCTTCACACCGTGCCCGCCGGTCGGAGGCCGTCGAGAGCTCCAGGGCTTGGCGACCCCGACATAGCTCCACGGCATCGGCACCGATGCTCGGCGCGCCCTGCCGTCATCCTGCCGTCAGCCGAAGATGCGGAACATCAGCGAGCCGACGCCCAGGTCAAGCAGCGACACAATCGCGATCACGATGAGGACGAACACCAGGACGACGGCCCAGTAGGTGGTCAGCTGTTCCCGAGTGGGCCAGATGACCTTACGGAGCTCGGTCACGACCTGGCGGTAGAACAGGCCGACCCGGGCGATCGGTCCCGCGCCTCTCTCGCCATGTCGTCCCTGTCGAGCCCGCTGGGTCGTGCTCGACTCTCGCGTCTGCGTCACGATGCTCGCTCTCGCCGCTTGCGGTTGTGCCGGGTTCACGGCAACCCGACCGGGATGGCCCCGCCGGGTGGCAGGGCAGGAGGGACTCGAACCCCCAACCGCCGGTTTTGGAGACCGGTGCTCTACCAATTGAGCCACTGCCCTAGGGGGAGCCTGACGACCTCGCCGTACGTAGCCCGGCGCGAGGCCCGCTGCACTACCGGCAGGTTACCGGGCTGTCAGCCGTTGCACGCCGCCGCAAGCCTCGCGATGCCGGCGCATCCGGGCAAGACGTACGTCTCCAGGAGCAAGAGGTCACAGGACCGCCAGAAGCATGAGTGTACGGGCTGACCCGCGCACGGTCGACCCGACCCCAAGCTCAGCGTACCGGCCGGCCAACCTGTCGCGACAATCTGGATCTCTCTGGGGCATCGACGCCGCGGCAAGGTACCGCAGGGCCACGTTACGTGGTCATTGTCGGGAGCGTGCCACGATAAGGGGCATGACCAACAGCAGCCCAGCGCCTGCAGACACCGAAGCCCCAGGAGAGAGCACCGTGTCCACAGCGTCCAGCAGCCCGGCAAACAGCCCGTCCAGGATCTCCGCCCTGGTCAGTGGGATCACCGAATCCGCGACGCTGGCGGTCGACAGCAAGGCCAAGGCGCTCAAGGCTGCAGGTCGCCCAGTGATCGGGTTCGGCGCCGGGGAGCCGGACTTCCCCACCCCCGACTACATCGTCGAGGCCGCCCGGAAGGCCGCCACGGAGCCCCGCTTCCACCGCTACACGCCGGCGGCGGGTCTGCCCGAGCTTCGCGAGGCGGTCGCTGCCAAGACCAAGCGCGACTCCGGCTACGAGGTCAGCGCGAGCCAGGTCCTCATCACCAATGGCGGCAAGCACGCGGTCTACGCGGCCTTCTCGACGATCCTCGACCCAGGCGACGAGGTGCTGCTGCCCGCCCCCTACTGGACGAGCTACCCGGAGTCGATCCGGCTCGCCGGCGGACGCGCCGTCGTGGTGCCGACCGACGAGTCGCAGGGATACCTGGTGAGCGTCGAGCAGCTGGAGGCCGCCCGTACGCCACGCACCAAGGCACTGCTGCTCAACTCACCGTCGAACCCGTCGGGCGCGGTCTACCCGACCGAGCTCGTGCGTGAGATCGGGCGATGGGCCTACGAGGCCGGCCTGTGGGTGGTGACCGACGAGATCTACGAGCACCTGACGTACGACGGGGTGAAGGCGGCGTCGCTTCCCGTCGAGGTACCCGAGATCACCGACCGGTGCATCGTGCTCAACGGCGTGGCGAAGACGTACGCCATGACCGGCTGGCGGGTCGGCTGGCTGATCGGCCCGACCGACGTGGTCAAGGCCGCGACGAACATGCAGTCGCACGCCATCGGCAACGTCTGCAACGTGGCGCAGGTCGCGGGTCTCGCCGCGGTCTCCGGCGACCTGTCCGCCGTCGCAGAGATGCGGTCCGCCTTCGACCGCCGGCGGAAGACGATCGTGCAGCTGCTCTCCGAGGTGCCAGGCTTCACCTGCCCCACACCGGTCGGCGCGTTCTACGCGTACCCCTCGGTCAAGGGCGCGCTGGGCCGCGAGATCCGTGGCCGGCGGCCGACGAGCTCGGCCGAGCTGGCCGAGGTGATCCTCGACGAGGCCGAGGTCGCGATCGTGCCGGGTGAGGCGTTCGGCACGCCGGGCTACATGCGGTTCTCGTACGCCTTGGGCGACGACGACCTGGTCGAAGGCGTGACCCGCATCCAACGCCTCCTTGCCGAAGCCAAATGACCATGTGCACTACGCCCGCGGGGGGTGCAAGACGTGTCGGCACGTGTCGCAGATCCGACTCACCGGGTGGTGAGGCCGTCGCGACCGCTTGACCGTCTGCCCAAGGCGCATCTGCACCTGCACTTCACCGGCTCGATGCGGCACGAGACCCTGGTGGAGCTCGCAGATCTGCACGGCGTACGCCTGCCCGACGCGCTGCGCGAGTCCTGGCCACCCCGGCTGAAGGCGACCGACGAAAAGGGATGGTTCCGGTTCCAGCGGCTCTACGACGCCGCCCGTTCGGTGCTCCGGACCGAGGCAGACGTACGCCGGCTGGTCTTCGAGACCCTCGCCGACGAGGCCGCCGAGGGATCCGGATGGCTGGAGATCCAGGTCGACCCGTCGGGGTACGCAGGACGATTCGGTGGCATCACGGCGTTCACCGATCTGGTCCTCGACGCCCTGCAGGAGGCGTCGGCGGCGACCGGGGTCGGGGTGGCTCTCGTGATCGCCGCCAACCGGACCCGGCACCCGCTCGACGCCCGAACCCTGGCCCGGCTTGCCGCCCAGTACGCCGGCCGAGGCGTGGTGGGATTCGGGTTGTCGAACGACGAGCGTCGAGGCCGGCCGGAGGAGTTCGCCCGCGCCTTCGGGATCGCGCGTCGAGCCGGGCTGGCGAGCGTCCCACACGGCGGTGAGCTGTGCGGCCCGGAAAGCGTCCGGGGCTGTCTCGACGCTCTGGGTGCTACGCGGATCGGGCACGGCATCCGCGTGGCGGAGGACCCTGCCCTGGTGGAGCGGATCGCCGACGCCCGTGTGCCGCTGGAGGTGTGCCCCTCGTCGAACCTCGCGTTGGGCGTCTACCCGGAGCTCGCCGCGATTCCGCTGCGAAAGCTGTTCGAGTCCGGCGTGCAGATCGCGCTCGGCGCGGACGATCCGCTGCTTTTCGGCGTACGCCTGACCGAGCAGTATCGCCTCGCCGCTGAGCTGGGCTTCAACGATGCGGAGCTCGCCGAGCTCGCTCGCATGTCGGTCCGGTCGTCGCACGCCCCAGACGACGTACGCGCACAACTGCTCGCCGGGATCGACGCCTGGCTCGCCCAGCCACCCGAAGGAGCCGGAGGACGATCTGGCGGTCGGGTCAGCGCTCGTTCAGCCGTGGAACCGCTACGAGGCGAACGAGAGGACCGATGATCGTCGTCGACGTCTCCGTCCTCGCACCGGCCCTGGCAGACGACGGACCAGATGGCGGCCTCGCTCGCAAGCGCCTGTCGGGGCTGGTCATTGGGACGTTCAAAGGGTGCAGCCGACGAGGACGGGCTCGTTGACGAGCTCGATGCCGAACTCTTTCCGTACGCCGTCACGCACCTCGCGCGCCAGCGCAAGCAGGTCGGCGGTCGCCGCGCCGCCCCGGTTGGTCAACGCGAGCGTGTGCTTGGTCGACAGGCGTACGACGCCGTTGCCGTGACCCTTCGCGAAACCGGCATGCTCGATCAGCCACGCGGCGCTGGTCTTGACCAGGCCGTTCTCCGCCGGCCAGCGGGGAGCCTCCGGCGGCAGACGGTCGGCGACCTCGGGTGGCACGACGGGGTTGGTGAAGAAAGACCCGACGCTCCAGGTGTCGCGGTCGGCAGGATCCAAGAGCATTCCCTTGCCTCGCCGCAGCTTGAGAACCGCGGCGCGCACGTCTGCAAGCGGTGCCTGCTCCCCCAGCGCGACGTCGAGCGTGCGCGCCAGCTCCGCGTACGCCACCGGCGCGCCCAGCTCGCCCCGGCGCAGCTGGAAGGTCACGTCGAGGACCACGTAACGGTCCGGGTTCTGCTTGAACCGGCTGGTGCGGTAGCCGAACCCACACTCCTGCCGGGAGAACACGCAGATCTCCCCGGCCCGCCGGTCGTACGCGCGGACCTGGGTGAGGGTCTGCGCCACCTCCTGCCCGTACGCCCCGACGTTCTGCATGGGTGCGGCCCCGACGAGCCCTGGGATCCCCGACAGCGCCTCGACCCCGACCCAGCGTTCGCTCACCGCCCGCTCGACGAACGAGTCCCAGTTCTCGCCCGCGCTGAGCCGTACGGTCACCGACCCGGAGTCGGCCTCATCCACGTCGACGCCACTCGTCAGGACGCGGACGACCGTGCCGGGAAATCCCTCATCGGCCACGACCAGGTTGCTGCCGCCACCGAGGACCAGCGCGGGCTCACGCCTCGCGTCACACTCTCGCACCAGCCGGATCAGGTCCCCGGTATCGGCGACCTCGACGAGACGCTTGGCCGGGCCACCGAGCCGGAGCGTCGTGAACTCGGCGAGTGGGACGTCGAAGCGTTCGCGCACGGGCTTCCTCGAATCGCGCAGGCGGGTCATGCGCCGGCTTCAGCCGAGCCGGACCGTGGCGCGGGCGGCGCCGAGCACCTTCACCGGCGAGTCGTCGGACCCCGCAACAGCTGTGAGCTCGACCCGCACCGTACCGTCGTCGTTCTTCCCGGCGACCTTTCCTCCGAAGCGCACCTGGACTCCCTCGTCGGTGTCGGGTACGACCACCGGACGGGTGAAGCGTACGGAATAGTCCACGATGCGTGCCGGATCGCCCACCCAGTCGGTCACGACGCGGGCGGCTGCGGCCATGGTCAGCATGCCGTGGGCGATCACGTCCGGCAGCCCGACCTGCCGGGCCACTCGCTCGTTCCAGTGGATCGGGTTGAAGTCACCCGAGGCACCGGCGTAGCACACCAGATCGGCGCGGCGGAGCGTGATCGTGAGTTCGGGTAGCTCGGTCCCGACCACGACGGACTCTGGATCTGGTACCTGCGAGCTCATGACGCGCTCTCCGGACGGTGAGCCAGGGTGGCCTCCGCGGTGCAGACCCGCTCACCCTCGACCGTCGTGATGGTGGTCTGGGTGGAGATCAGATCGGTTCCCGCCGCACGGCGTACTCCCGCGATCGTCAGCGTGCCCATCAGCCGGTCGCCGGGATGGATGGGCCGGTCGTACCGGAACTTCTGGTCGCTGTGCACCACCCGGTGCAGGGCGAGTCCGAGCTCGGGGTCGTTGAACAGCCGGTCCAGGAGAGCGAACGCCACCACGATCGGGAAGGTGGGTGGCGCGATCACGTCCGGGTGGCCTAGCTTCTGGGCAGCGGCAGGGTCCCGGTAGACGGGATTGGGATCGCCGATCGCGTCGGCGAACTCGCGGATCTTCTCCCGACTGACTTCGTAGCAGGTCTCGGTGGAGTACGTCCGACCCGTGAGGTCGACGGGCATGGGTGACGTTCCGTCCGGCGAGGTCAGCGGGTCTCGCGGTGCAGCCGGTGGGTACGGCACCGCGGGCAGAACTTCTTGAGCTCGAGCCGGTCGGGGTCGTTACGCCGGTTCTTGCGGGTCCAGTAGTTGCGCTCCCGACACTCAGTGCACGCGAGAGTGATCTTCGGACGTACGTCTGCGGTCTTGCTTGCCACGGCTGCCTCTTCGATTCGGTCGTACGGCCTGGGTCTGCGCGGGTTCCAGGAGGCCGTTCCCCTGGGCTGGCACTGCGGGCCCGGCGCAGTTGACGGGAGGCCAACAAGCAACCGACCCACTCGTAGCGGTGGCCGGACTCGAACCGGCGACACAGCGATTATGAGCCGCTTGCTCTACCGACTGAGCTACACCGCCGCCGGACCGGGTGGCCGCCTCGCTGATGATCGCGAGGCCCGGGAGCGGACCCGAGCCTCGTCGCGGGGCAGATCCGGCCTCAGAGCCCCAATACGGATTCGAACCGTAGACCTTCTCCTTACCATGGAGACGCTCTACCGACTGAGCTATTGGGGCCAAGCGACATCCGAGGATACAAGAGCCGGCATCCTGAGCGGTAATCGGATCCGCGGTCGATGCCGAGATGTCCGGCACGCCCGATCTAGAGCCCGAGGTCGTTCCCGGCCAGGTCGACGATCGAACCGTCCGACCGGTGCAGCGCCACGCTGTCACCATCCTTGCTGAAGACGGTCCGGTCCAGGCCGTTGTGGTAGCTCGTGCTCGTGTCCACCCCGTGCCCGACGTACACCTCGAGGGTCTCGCCCGGAGGGATGACGTACCCCTCGCCGATCTCGAGCCGATACCCCGGATCGTCGCGTAGATACCAGCCGCTGACGTCGACCGGCTCACGTGACGTGTTCCGGATGATCACGTGCTCGCCACCCGGCACGTCACCCACCACCCGCTCGATCGCGACCGGGCCGCGCTGCCCTAGAGGCGGTCGCCCGGCCACGATCTCGCGCGCCACCGCCGGGTAGTTCTGGATCAACGCGTCGGCACCACGTGCGACGAGCCCGGCCGCCGCCGCCGGATCATTGGGCGTCCAGAACGCGGTCTTGAGCCCCGCTGCCCGGATTCGCACGATGTCGCCTGGCTGCAGCTTTCGGTAGTTCGGGACGAAGTAGTCCATCCAGCCCGCGAGCTCCCGCAGCGTGGCGTCGTCCGGCACGTGCTCGGCGATCCCGCCGATCGGCACGGCGTGGTCGATCTCTCGCGCGAAGTCGGCGAGGACGTCGAAGTCGAACGACGTCACCGTGAGCCATCGGGACCGGTCCGAGGCCGACAGCCAGCCGCCCGGCGTCGTCCGCAGCACCTCGGCCACCGCCTCGGCCAGCCGCGGATGCAGGTGCGGGCTCTTGAGCTCCATCCACAGGCCGAGCTGGACGTCGCGGAACACCCGCAGGGCCTCACGGAGCGTCGGGATCCGGGCCCCTGCGAACCGTGGGTCGAACCAGGAACCGGCGTCGAGCGTGCGCAGCTCCGCCAGGGTGAACTCGGAGACGTTGCACGTCGCGCGCTCTGGAAAGACCTCCGCCACGTTCGTCGTGCGCTGGAGCGTGAGGTCGTGTGCGAGCACCGGCACGCCGTCCTTGCTGAGCACGACGTCGACCTCAGCGAAGTCCGCGCCCAGCCGGGCGGCCTCCTGCAAGGCGATGAGCGTGTTCTCCGGTGCCGTGCCTGACGCACCGCGATGCGCGACGACGATCACATCGGACGTCGCCGAGTGCTGACACCCGCTCGTGTCCGGATCTTCCGACATGCAGCGTTCCTCCCACTCTGACCATCCGGATGAGCTCGGCCTCACAGAGTTACGGTCAGCGTGGGTACCCGTCCAGCCCTGGACCACCTGTCGAGCCAGGCGGTCCGGGCAGCGACGTCGGTGAGAGCGCTCCCGGCAGGGAGCCGGTGGACAGGGAAGTGGGGTACGAAGTCGCCATGCGGATAGGAGTCGTCTTCCCTCAGACCGAGATCGGCGCGGATCCCGGGGCGATCCGTACGTACGCCCAGGAGGTGGAGCGGCTCGGGTTCACCCACCTGTTGGCGTACGACCACGTGCTCGGCGCCGACCCCGCAGCGCACCCGGGCTGGCGCGGTCCCTACACCCACGAGCACACGTTCCACGAGCCCTTCGTGCTGTTCGGATACCTCGCCGGCATCTGCTCACTGGAGCTCGTGACCGGCGTCATCGTGCTGCCGCAGCGTCAGACGGCGCTCGTCGCGAAGCAGGCCGCCGAGGTCGACGTCCTCACCGGCGGCAAGCTGCGCCTCGGTGTCGGCATCGGGTGGAATGCGGTCGAGTACGAGGCCCTCGGCGAGGACTTCCACACCCGCGGTCGGCGGATCGAGGACCAGATCATGGTCATGCGACGGCTCTGGACCGAGCCGGTCGTCACGCTCCAGACGCAGACGCACACGATCACCGGTGCGGGTATCGCGCCCATGCCGGTGCAACGACCGATTCCGGTCTGGCTCGGCGCCCAGAGTGCCCCGCGCTCGCTTCGGCGGGCCGGGCGGCTGGGCGATGGGTGGATGCCTCAGTTCCAACCCGGGCCCCGGCTGGACGACGCCATCGCACTGGTGCATGAAGGCGCACGCGCCGCCGGCCGGGATCCTGCCGAGCTGGGCATGGAGGGGCGGCTGCCGGTCGACCGCACGAACGTCGACCAGGTGGAGAACGCAGTCGCCCGCTGGCGCGAGGTCGGCGCCACACACCTTTGCATCAACACGATGGGTGCGGGCCTACGGACCGTTGACGAGCACCTCGGTCTGCTCAG
>DATCKU010000004.1:0-19506 GCA_036564245.1 Actinopolymorphaceae bacterium | reverse complement strand
GGCGCCCGCACCCGAGGTTGTGCGCGCAGCCCAACGGATCCTCGATGGCGACGACTCGATGGCCGCTGCCGCCCAGCTGGAGGGAGCGCTTCACATGTACCAGCCGTTTGACGAGGACTTCGACGATCTGCTTGAAGCGCTCGCGTTGTACGCCCCCCGGTGTGGGCAGCCCTTACATCGGCCATGGGCAACTGTGCGAGGCGATCCGTAGGTCGCCCATCGGTTCCATCGACGAGGGTGCGGATTTCGCGAGCGAGACACATGACACGATATGTCTACGTTGATCCCTCAGGGACTCTTGGGGAGATTCCTTGGGCGTGGGCTGCAGTTGTCGTGCGGGCAAGGACGGGCGTCGTCTACGAGCACCAGTACGGCGGTGTGCAGTGTTTTCAAGGCGCTGTTGAGGGCTACCGGGTTCCGGTGCACGGCGGCGAGGGATTGGGTCAGCTGCTGGAAATATTCGTCGAGGATCTCGGTGGCTCCGGCCTACGCGGCGAGAGACCGCCTGCCATCATGGAGCGCATCAAAAGAGCCGTCGGGCAGATCTACTTCTTCGGCTCCCGGCCCGAGGCCGGATCACGTGATGAGCCCTGGCGGCCTTCTTCAGGTTGACGAAACTGCTATCGACGAGCTAGACGAGGCATGGATTCCGGTTCTGACCGTCGACGGTCCAGGCGTGTTGATCTGGTCGAACTCCGACTGAATCCTCGACTCAGCACGTTCGCATGCTCGCACGGATGTACGAAACAGCCGTCATTGGGCGACCCGGCCGAAGACCTGTACCTCGGACATGTTGAGCTCCTGAGGCGACTCGGTTGCAAGCCACACCCGGACGTATCGCCCTCGTGCGGAAAGCTCGATCGTCGTCGGACGCTCGGCCTGCTCTGCTTCGTGATGGCTCACGATGTCTGGTGAGGCCAGAGCCTCGGCAAGGGTCGCGGGGAAGGGTACGTCGGAGATGAGTACGTAGTAGTCGCGCACACGTTCGGCGCAACAGTCCAGCCGGTTGTAAATGCGCATCCGTTCGATGTCGACGCTCGATCCGAGGTCGACCTGCCACCACGGCTGGGCTTCCACACCGGACGTCGTGGAGAAGTTGGCCAGGTCTCCGTCCACCGACTTGTCGGCGGTGTAGGCAGGTGCGTAGTCGGAGATCTGCGTGGCTGGCTTGCCTTCCGACACGTTCACCAACGGGGGAAGGCCGAGGAACTCGTCATGCTCGGCCGCCACATCGTCGAGGAACGCATCGAGCACCCCGTCACCGATGCGGACGACACCTTCGACGCGGTTCTCACCAGGCACCGAGCGGATCTGCGACGCCTGCTCGGCGAACCCTTCCATCCGCTCGCGTGCGTCCTGCGCCGCATCGGCATCGTTGCGACGGATCGCCGCCAGCGTGTCGAGGCCCGCACGCATCGCCTTTCCCCAGAGCTCGGTGGCATCGAGCCAGTTCGACGCATCGTCGAGGAAGCCGCGGTCGGTCACGGTTGCGCGAATGGTGTCGGGCGCGGTGACGATGCGCCGCGCGTACGCATCAAGTCGCGGGATCGCCGACCGATCGCCGCGTTCGTACGCCTCCCAGAACGTCGAGATCCTGGCCGCGAGCTCGGGCGCCTGCGGCTGCCACGGCTGCGAGCCGAACGTCGGCGCGAGGTGGTTGAGGTCGCAGAAGACCAGCAGCGCCTTCGTGCCCTCAACGTCGCCCCCTGTGAGGTACGAAGCGGCACGTCTCCAGCTTGCGTTCCTCGCGTACGCACGGTCGTTCCACGCGAAGTCGGCGATCGTGAAGAGCGCGACCTTGCTGGCGGCGGCCTGGTTCATCGGGTTGGAGACGATGCCCGCCAGATGGTCGGAGAGGCCGGGCTCGCGTCTGTCGTACGGCGCGAGCAGCAGACGACCCGCAGTCTGGGCATAGTCGTTGACCGGGTAGTTGTCCCAGACGAACACGTTGCGTCCGAAAAGTTCCGACGCGCGTTCGGCCTGCTCGACCGTGATGCTCGGTGGCACGACGTCGGTGCCGGTCCACATCACGAGGATGTCGGGGTCGAGTGTGTCGCGCAGGATCTGCTTGTACGGCGTGTCAGTGAGGTCGCCGTACTCTGTCGGCACCATCTGCAGCGGCCAGGTCCCAGCACGCGTCTCGATGAAGTTCTGCTGCACGTCGTTCAGCAGGTCGACCTGGGCACGTGCGGCCGCAGCCCGACCTGGAGCTCCGTAGACGTCGGCGTCCTCCGGGCAGTTCCAGCGGGTGTAGCTGATGTCGTCGAGCGGGATCGAGAACGCACGCACGCCGAGGTCGTACATCGCCTGCAGTTTGGCGATGAGCGCTTCGCGGTCCTGCGTACTCGAGTAGCAAATTGATGTGCCCGGCGATAGCGCGAACGTGAACCTCACGTGGTGCGCGGTGGCGGTGTCGACGAGCTCGCCGAGCTGGGCGAGGAGATCGGCGGGATACGGCTCGCGCCACCGGTCGCGGTGGTAGGGGTCGTCCTTCGGTGCGTAGACGTACGTGTTGGCCTTGATGTCGCCGTAGAAGGCGAGCTGGTCGAGCCGTTCGGCATGCGTCCACGGCGAGCCGTAGAAGCCCTCGATGGTGCCGCGCAGGCGCATGGTCGGGAAGTCGGTGATCGAGGCGCCGGCGATCCGCCACCGCTTGTGCGGGCCCGCGACAAACAGCTGGCGCAGGGTCTGGACGGCGTAGTACTGCCCGGCTGGATCGACGCCGCCGAGTGCGATCGTGCCGCGCGTCCGGTCGACGCGTACGGCATAACCCTCCGTGCGGTCCGTCGTGTCGGTGCCGGCGAGTGCTGCGGCGACGTCAGGCCGGTCCTGCGGCCCGAGGTGGACGGTGAGCGGGGCGCGGCCGCCGGTCCGACTACCCAGGTCGACGCGATCGACGCCATGAGCCCGCAGGGTCGAGACCAAAAGATCCCGCGCGGCAGCGTCGGTGGTCTCGTCGGTCACCACCTCGACGCGACGTGGCACGACGATGTCCGGGCCGGCGCGTTCCATCGACTGCGGCGTGGGGGAGACCGGCGGGAGTGGGGCCTTCGCCTGCGTGCCGACGCCGGAAGCCTCGGGTGCTCGAGCTGCGGTGGCAGAGCTCGGGCCGGCCAGGAGGGCCAGAGCTGTCACCGTGAGCAGGGCGACGGTGTCCTTCAGTCGGCGCACTGCCAAAGGCTCTGGCCGCCTTCTACCGGTGTCAAGACTTTGGGACGGTACCGGCCGACTCATCGTCGATCATGCTGCTCAGATCGCCTTCGTCCGAGCTAGACAGCCCAGAGGTCGACGTCGCTGGCGCCCGCTTTAGGCACCAGCGGTGGTAGTCCCGCTCCGGCGGGCCAGCGCTTGGAGATCGCCGCCACAAACACCGCGCCCCAGCCGCCGCCGTTGTGGCATACGTGTGCGATGATCTTTGTTCCGGTAGCTGGAGGTCGGGTCCTTCAGATCTGCAGCGGCCTCGCGGTGGACGTGTGGGAGCCACGGTCGGCTGGTCGGATCTTGGTGCCCGGTTTGGAGCCGGCGGCGGCTAACCCATAGACTTGGGCGGTCCCTGACGGCGGAAGGATCCGCTGCCACCTGCCCTCATCGTCTAGCGGCCTAGGACGCCGCCCTTTCAAGGCGGTAGCACGGGTTCGAATCCCGTTGGGGGCACGGCAACGCCATGCGATACTTTTGTGGGCGTTGAGGTACATGGCCCCGTAGCGCAGTTGGTTAGCGCGTCGCCCTGTCACGGCGAAGGTCGCGGGTTCGAGTCCCGTCGGGGTCGCTCGATGATCGGTGGTGCTGATCGTTGGTCGCCGGGGGCAGGTAGCTCAGTTGGTACGAGCGTCTCCCTGAAAAGGAGAAGGTCGACGGTTCGATCCCGTCCCTGCCCACCCCGCACCACCAGGTAAAACCCCAGGTCAGCCTGGGGCTTCGTCATCTACGGCACCTCCCCGATCATCACCGTGAGTCCCCGTAGGTGCCCGCAGCTTTCCGAGGCTTGTCGCACGTGGATCGCACGGCCCAAGGGAGCATGGCTTCCAAATGGGAGGTTTCTCTCTCTCGTCGGTCGGGCAGGCGTGGCCCGTACCCGGGTTCTGGACGAGGGGCAAGGCTCGACATCGGAGACCGTCAGGCTTGGCCTTGCCCCTCGTCCAGGTTCCGGGTATGCCTTCGGTGCCCGATCGACGAGGGAGGAACCTGGCATCGGCGAGACTGATCTTGCCTCTCTCGGAGGGAGGGCCGGGGGTGCGGGGGTGGAACCCCCGCCTGTTCGATCAGGGTGTCCGTTGTCGGCCGCCGGCCGCCCGAGGACGGCCCGAGCCGCCCGCAGGGGCGGCCGGGCGGAGGCGCCGCGAAGCGGCGCCCTTGATCTGATAGAGGTCAATCCAGCAGCCGCACGCTCAGGGCGTCAGGCCGCCGGAGAAGAGGAGATCGGGGCGACGGTGCGCAGTGCCTGCGCGAGGGCGTGCATGTCGTCGATGGTTACCTCGGCTCCGGCGGCGAGGAGCCCGGCCAGCCGGTCGGGACGTTTGACGTAGCCGATGCTGCGGACTCCGGTGGCGCGTGCGACTTCGATGTCGGTCACGGAGTCGCCGACCAGCACGCATGAGGCAGGTTCGGCCTCGAGGATCGCGAGCGCGCGGTGTACTGGGTCGGGGTGAGGTTTCATGAGGTCGGGTCGGGCGTAGGCGCGCCCGATCACCGCCTGGACGAACGGGTCCAGGTTGTGACGTTGGAGATAGACCTCGATCGCCCCGGCATAGTTGTTGCTGACGATCACGAGCGGTCGTCCGGCCTCGTGGCAGGCTCGGATTGCCTCATGGGCACCAGGTGTGGGGATGGCGCGGCGCGCCGCCTCGACTTCGCCGGTTCGAAAGACGTCCTCGGCGAGCGCGGTGAGGTCGGGACGGTCGAGCGTGGCAGCGAATTGCAGCACCCGGATCGGGTCGTAGTCGTCGGCAACGTGCTGCGGTATGTCTGCGCCCGCCCGCCGCAGCGTGCTACGCATCTTGGCGGCGAGTTCACTGTTCACGCCGTTGGCGAAGATCGGGCAAACTGGCCCGTCGAAGTCGAGCAGGACTGGCCGGGTTTGGCTCAGTATCCGAGCGAGATCTTCGCCGACTCGCCGTGTCATGGCGTGTACTCCCGCGCGATCGTGTTCCACACGCTGTCGAACCACTTCCGTGCCTCCTCAACGTACTGCGCGCCCGTCAGGGCGTCGTCGCCATCGCCTCGGGCGTGGTGGAAGAGCACGGCGTCTTTGCCCATCGGGTCATAGATCGGCGTCGGCTTGCCGTCGATCATGACCGTGTGCTCAAGAACGGGATAAAAGCCGAAAAACAGTTCCTCGTTGTTGATCAGATAGATCTTGAAGTGTGGTGCCGAGCTGTGGACGCGGGCCTCGGCGGTTGCCTTCTCGACGAGACCGAACTCGCCAAGCTCCTGAACCGAGGAGATGATCGCTTCGGCGTGCCTGCGAACGATGTTTGCCATTCGCTTGCGTACCCCTGGATCGTCGCCCGGGTTGTCGCCGGCCCGGATCGGGAGCGCGATCGGGCGAGACAGGTCGGCCAGCAGCATGCGGATGCTCACCGATTCTGGCGTCAGCCTGCCGGCCCGGATCTTGTCGAGTGGCTCTTGGATCACTCCGTGCAGTGTCTCGGCGGTGTAGCCGGCGAAGTCAATCGTGACGGCTTCCTGCTCGAAGGCTGCCTCGATGTGTGGACGTAGTCCGACCGGCTTCTCGGTGCGACCGCGAACGTAGACGCCGCTCCCTTGACGGGAGACCGTCAGCCCTTCGTTCTTGAGAACTCGCAGCGCCTGTTGGACCGTCATCCGGGCGACCTTGTACCGCTCGGCGAGTTCGGCCTGAGAGGGAAGCTTGTCGCCCGGCTGAAGCTTCCGGGTCAAGATCGCCGCCCGCAGAGCATTGGCGACCTGCATGTACGGCGGACGTGGATCCGTCGGGTCAAGTTCGTCGGTGGTCATGCCACCAGCGTAGCCGTCCTGGCTAGGCAACCTAGAAAAGTTCTCGCGTTGACCTTGACATGGCTAGGCAGGCTGGCTATGTTCGAGGTTGTACAACCTAGCTAGCCAACCTATGGAGGTAGTCGCAAGTGCTAAACACGCGGGTTCCGATCAAGACGGGTGATGCGTTTCCGCATGGTGCGTACGTGTTCGCGACGACGGAGGTCAAGCCGGCCCGGGATTTTGAGAAGTCGTCGCGGGAGCAGTTCGTGCAGCAGATCGACAGGGAGTCCGAGCTTCCGGTCTGGACGATCGATGTTCTGGACGCTGATCCGGAGGCGCAGGGGAAGAACGCGGCGATCACGGTGCGGATCGTGTCGCAGTACAAGCCGATGCTGCCGGAGTCGGTGATCGGTCCGCTGCGGGAGATCGAGTTCGAGGGGTTGACCGCGACTCCGTACGTAGATGCGCAGCGGTGCAACGGCGGTGGCCGGTGTCGGGCTCGGCTGGCGTGGTCGTTCCGGGCGACCGGGATCACCGCGCCGAAGCGGGCTTCGGTGACTCGGGTGGGTTCGAAGGCTGGGAAGGAGGCCGAGGCGGCATGAGCCCTGCTGGGTGGGCACCGGTGTCGGTCGACGTCTGGTGTGAGAACGACACCACGGTGGAGTCGAAGGTGGGGACCCGGCGGCCCGGTGAGGCGCCGTGGGGGACTCTCACGGTCGGGGAGGCCTACCGCGGCCGGGTCTCGATCTATCTCGAGGTGCCTGGGATCGAGCGGATGATCCGGGCTCTGTCGGATCTGCGTGATCAGCTCGCCGCCGAGCAGATGGCGGAGCGGCTGGCTGCTTAATCGCGCCCATGAGCGGCGCGGGGGCGGCGCTGGAACCTTTGCCGAGGCGATCCCGCCGCCCTCGCGCCTTCCACAAACCCCGAAATCCCGTTCGTAGGAAGCGAGGTGTGGCGTGTCCAAGGCTAGACGTCGGCGTCGTGTGCCGGGCGTGGCCGGTGTGATCGATCTGTTTCGGTACGTCTTCTGCTACGACGATGACCGTCCGCTTCGGCCGTATCGGTGCCTGCTGTGCCGGCAGCAGCCGGTGCCCGAGCCGGGCGAGTTCTGCGATGAGTGTGCCGGCTACCCGTTTGCAGGGTGTGATCCCCGCCGTGGCCGTGGCGCGCCCGGTGTCGTAAGGCGGGGCGGTGGTCACGGTGCCTGAAGCTCCGAAGATCACCGGCGAAGACATCAAGATCAGTGTGTGGGCGGCTGCGGCGATGTGGCTCGCCTGGATGGCTGTCAAAGGTATGTGGCTGGGGCTGCGGCTGGCCTGGTGGTTGGCCTGGCACCCGCAGGTGGTGGCGCTGCTGGCCGCCTCGTACGGGGCGTGGCGCTGGTACGACAGTTCCGGGCCATGGCCGCTGACCATCGCGTCCGCCGTCGTTGCGGTCGGGCTTGTGGCCTGGTCGTTGCTGCATCCGGGCTCATTCCGGCCGCTGCTCGCGTGGCCCGTCCGCTCCTGGTGGCGGCGAATCGTGGTGTATTGGCCGCAGTGGCAAGCCACCATGGCGAATCTGAAGTTGGCTTGTAAAGACCCAAAGAGCGAGGACGGGGAGAGGGTATTCCCCAGGCTGGTGCGGGTGCGGTGCACCTCGACGGTGGACAAGGTTCGGGTGCGGATGCTGCCCGGTCAGGTGCTTGCCGATTACGCCAAGAACGCCGACCGGCTGGCGGGCACGTTCGAAGCTCTGGATTGCCGGGTCCGGTCAATCCCACGCCGTCAACCACTTAGGCGGGCTGCCTTCTGGGTGAGGCGGTGGGCTGGCCGTGACGTCCAAGCACCGGAGCCTCGTCCATCGCGGTATTTGGAACTGTGGTTCCTGATCTCCGACCCGCTCGCGGTGCCCACGCCGCTTTTCCCGGTGGCGGAGAAACCGAATTTGAAGGCTTTGCCGGTGGCGCTGCGGGAGGACGCGCTCACGTTCAACCTGCGGCTGCTGGCTACGCATCTGCTCGTCATCGGTGCCACGGGCTCGGGGAAGGGCTCGGTGCTCTGGTCGATCGTCCGCGCGGTTGGCGGTGGCATCCGGACCGGCCTGGTGCAGTTGTGGGTGATCGATCCCAAGGGAGGGATGGAATTCGCTGCCGGCCAACGACTGTTCGGTCGCTACTGCTATGGCGACGACAATGCTGACACCAGCACTGGGGACGGTGGCGATGGGGTCGGCCGGGACGACAAGCGCAAGAAGGGGTTCGAGTGGGGGTATGTCACGTTCCTCGAGGTGCTGGTCGCGGAGATGCGCGCACGGCAAGCAAGCCTGCGCGGCGTCGCCCGCACACACAAGGCGACTCCTGCTAGCCCGCACATCATCCTGCTGATTGACGAGTTCGCCTCACTTACGGCCTACATCGTCGACCGTGAGGCCAAGAAACGCATCGAAACTGCGCTCAACCTGATCCTGTCGCAAGGCCGCGCGGTGGGGATCACGGTGATTGCGGCTGCCCAAGACCCGCGCAAAGAAGTCATCGAGATGCGTGGGCTGTTCCCGACCCGGATCGCGCTCCGTTTGTCCGAACCGGACGAAACTGATCTTGTGTTGCGCAAGGGTGCCCGCGACAAAGGTGCCCGTTGTGACGAGATTCCTGAACACCTGCAGGGCATTGCCTACGTCACTGAGGAAGGCGTCGCCGAACCACTACGCGTCCGGTTCGCCTACATCAGCGACGACGAGATTCGCACCATGTGCTCGCTTTACGCACCCGGCACCGGCCAGCCGGGCCTGCGGGTGGTCCACGACCCCAACACCGACAAAACCATCGGCACCGACATCGACAGTAACAACCGCAAGGAGGCGGCATAGATGTCCTGGCGATCTCTCGAACCAGTCCCGATCGACCTGCGTGAGTTGCCGACCGAGTGGCGACTCATCCACGAACCCGAACTTGACCACTATGCCGTCATCGGCATCACTGACCCTGGCGACCCGCACTGGGAAACCGTTGATGTCGTTATCCGGGTCGACTTCGCTGTCGACACCTACCAAGCCGACATCCGGCATCGGGTGGCATCGCTTGTCGCGAAAACCATCGCCGCCACCGTGGCCAATACGTGTAAGCAGTCACCGCGCCATCCCAAAGGCAGGTGGTTGCGATGACCACCCAGGTGGCACAGCAGGCTGCCGGCTTCGACGAGGCGGCACAGATCCAAGCCGAGGCACGGCAAACCTACCGGCGGGCGATTGCCGAAGGCCGCGTACTTACCGGTCGGGAACTCGGAGAAATGTTCGGCCGAGGCGAGCGGTGGGGACGCGCCCGCATTGCCGAAGTCCGGCAACAAGACGACCGCATTCCGAACCGCCACGGCAGTGGCATCGGCCGGCAGAACGGCAACAGCCAGGCCATTGGCCATCTGGCGCAAAGCCGCTCAGGCAGCGAATCCGGTCCCAACCCGTACGGGCCGACTAGCTCGACCGATGCGGCACACCACGGCATCCGGTCGGCACACAACGGCACCGATCCGGCAGTCAACGGCATAGCTTCCCCTTCTGGGGCACGTCGCCGACAGTCGTCGCAGCCGGCCGGTGCTCGCCTGGTGGCTTGGTCGGCATTCGTGCTCGGCATCGCCGCTTCTGTGGCGGCGAACGTTGCCCATGCACACCCGGGCATTGGCCCACGCATCGCGGCCGCGTTCATCCCGTTCGCGCTCCTGCTCGCCGTCGAATGCATGACTCGGCCGCGCTGGCTACGTGCCGGCTTCTGGTGGGGGATCGCCCGCTACGGGGGAACTGGGCTCGTTGCCGTCGTCGCAGCGGTCATGTCCTACCGACACATGCGATCTCTCCTGGCCTCCTACGGCGAAGACCCGCTCAACGCGGCGATCGGGCCGCTTGCCGTCGACGGACTGATGGTCGTAGCCGGATTCGCCCTGCTCGCTATGAACCACGCGGACGAAAGGACCTCCCGATGATGAGCGCCACCAACAACCCCAGCAAGCCAAGCCGGCCCGGCGCCCGCATCGCCCGAGCAAGGCTCTACCGCCACACCGTCGCGCCGACCACCTTCGCCGATGATGAAGCACAGGCCACCGCCGATGGCTACATGTGCGGGCTGTGCCTGGACTTCGCCCACCTTGACGGGCTCGGCCCCTGCCCGCACTGCGAACCCGACGCCCACCTCGAACACATCCTCGCTACGGCTCAGGCGCAGGCCGCCACGACGTGGGCCGAAGAACACGACCCGGAACAGGGGTGGATCTGGTGAGCGCCTATCTGTACGAGACCGGCCGCGGTGACCGAGTACTGCTCGCCGACGAAACCGAGCTCGGTCTCGTCACCGCCGCCGGGGCCAACTACGGCATCGGCGCCATTCCCGGTCAGCTCTACCGCATCTGCGGGATGCGACTCGTGCCCGCCCACGTGTGCATCCTCGCCGCACAACGCGACCGCACCGCCGGCCTGTACCGCATGCGACTCGGGATCGGCACCACCGGCCACCAAAAGAGCCGGAGTGTGCTCGTCGAGGTCGCCCTCGGCATTGACACATGGACCGCACGCACAACCCAAAGGAGGGAACACTGACCGTGCCTCGTCCGTTCAGGCTGTCCGCCGACGTCGTGCGAGAGGGTGCGATCCAAGCTGGCGTCTGCGTGCGGCCAATCGTCCGCAAACTCATCGACACCGAAACTGGCGAAACCACCCTCGTCCCCATCCCATGCGGCTCTACCCTTGCCCGCGTTTGCCCACCATGCGCCGACAACGCCCGCCGGCTACGCATGCATCAATGCCGCGAAGGCTGGCACCTGACCACGGAACCCGAATGCAACACCGACAACGCCGACGAGGACGACGAGGACCGAGGCGATCGGGCAGAACCGGATACCGAGGAGGCGCGAACTCGGCGGGTCCGCTCGACTAGGCGGCGCGACGACGTACCCGACCTTCCACGACTTCCCGTCCAGGCACGAACCATCGGCCGCACGTTCACCGACCGCCAAACCGGGAAAGTCTGGCGGCCCTCGATGTTCGTCACCTTCACTATGCCCTCATACGGGCGTGTCCGGCCCGATGGCAGCCCCGTCGACCCCGACAGCTACGACTACCGGCGCGCTGCGCTCGACGCACTCCACCTTCCGAAGCTGTGGGACCGGCTCGTGCAGAACCTGCGGCGAGCGGTTGGCTACGAGGTGCAGTACTTCGCCGTGCTCGAACCACAAAAGCGCCTCGCCCCGCACATCCACGCCGCGATCCGGGGCGCCATCCCGCGTCGCATCCTCCGGCAAGTCATTGCCGCCACTTACGCCTCGGTCTGGTGGCCTAAACACGACCAGATCCTCTACCGGGCTGACAACGCCCCGGCCTGGGATGAGCGCATTGGCGGCTACGTCGATCGCGACACCAGAAAACCCCTGCCCACTTGGGAGCAGGCCCTCGATGAGCTTGACAACGACCCCGACGCCACACCCGCGCACGTTGTCAGGTTCGGCCAGCAAACCGACATGCAAGGCCTAATCGGTGGCACTGCCCAGGCGGATCGGCGGATCGGCTATCTCACGAAGTACCTCACCAAAGCGATCACCGATCCGCTCGACGACGAAGACCAGAACTCGGCTGCTCGGGAGGCACACATCGACCGCCTGCACGCAGTGGTGCGATGGCTGCCGTGCTCGCCACGGTGCGCGAACTGGCTCGCCTACGGCATCCAGCCAAGGGACGCCACCGAAGGCATGACCCCCGGTGAATGCTCGGCCAAAGCCCACGACCGGGAACACCTCGGCTGCGGAGGCCGTCGCGTGCTCGTCTCCCGCAAATGGACCAACAAAACCCTCGACCAGCACAAAGCCGACCGCCGTTCAGCAGTTGTCGCCGTGCTCCAAGCTGCCGGCCACGAGGTCGAACAGGCCGACCGCTGCTCAACAACCACACTCCGCCACGACGGGCAACCCCGCTACCTGTGGGAACCCGTCGACCCCGAAGACCTCCCCAGCTACACCCGCGTCATTGCCGCGTCAATCGCTGAACGCAACCGATGGCGCATCCAGTACCAACAAGCCAAAGAACGCGTCGGACCACCATCCGACGCTAATTCAGCAATTGCCGCCTAACGAAAGGAGATCGATTTGAGAGAGCGACTGTTGACCATCGATGAAGCGGCCGAATGGTTCAATACTGGACGCCGTTTCGTTCGTCGGCTCATCGATGAGAGGCGAATCAGATTCACTCGGGTCGGCCGTCACATACGCATTCCTGAAAGTGCCGTTAGGGAGTACATCGCGGCCGGAACGGTCGAGCCTCTGGCCGTCACGTGGCGGTCCGGAAAGGCCGCGTGATGGCTCGGCGGCGCAGATTCGGATCCGTGCGGAAGCTGCCGTCCGGTCGATACCAAGCGTCGTACGTCGGGCCTGATGGCAAACGGCATACCGCACCGAACACCTTCAGTCGAAAGGGTGATGCAGACCGGTGGTTGTCTCTGGTCGAGGCTGATATCTCGCGTGGCGAGTGGACATATAACCGGCTTAGTGAGCAGAAATTTGGAGACTACGCACGTGCATGGCTTCGAGACAACCCGAACGCCGGGCCTCGGTATCGGGAAACGTGTCTTCGAAATCTGCGGCTTCATCTGGCTTCGCTCGTGGATGAACCGCTTCGGAAGCTCACCGCAGCGAGAGTCCGCGACTGGTACGCCGCAGCTCTTCGTGGAGGTGGTGGAAAGTCCGCAATCGCACAGTCCTACCGGTTTATGCGTGCTGTCTTGAACACTGCTGTACGGGAAGGAGCGATACCGCAGAACCCATGTCAGATACGAGGTGCGGGAGCCGATCGGGCGAAAGAACGTCCGGTGGCAACCCCCGACCAGGTGAAAGCGCTCCTCGACGAGATAACACCTCGTTATCGAGCTGCGGTCGCACTCGGTGCTTGGTGCGGTCTGCGTCGAGGGGAAGTAATTGGACTCATGCGGGACGACTTCAGGATTGTCTTTGCTGAGGATGAGTCCGGCCGGCTCGTTCCGGTCAATGCGGAGGTTACCGTTCGTAGAAGCCGGGTCGAGCTGCTCGAATCTCGCGTAGCTTTTGATGGGCCGCCCAAGACAGACGCGGGTCATCGTGCGGTCACGATTCCTCCTCATGTCATTCCATACCTTGTAGAACACCTCGATAAGTACGCTGGACCAGAGCGAGTCTTCGTTGGTCGAGACGGAAAACCGATGCGAGGCGATGCGATACGGCAAGCGCACGCTCGTGCTCGAAAGCGGCTAGTTGAACAGAACAAGATTCCCGAGAACCTTCGATTTCATGATCTTCGTCACACTGGCCAAACACTTGCCGCCGCCACCGGGGCAACCTTGAAGGATCTGATGCTACGTCTTGGACATGCGACTCCGGTTGCGGCCAATCGCTATCTTCACGCTGTTCAGGGACGCGATGCCGAAATCGCTCTTGCGCTGTCCCAGTTGGCCGCCCACGGTAACGCTGCGAAGCTTCCAAAGACGATCGTCGTTAAGAACTGACGTAATAGCACGCCGGGCGCATGACTGCGCCCGGCCTGTTTGCTGACCTGGGCAAATGCCTCTCCCTGAAAAGGAGAAGGTCGACGGTTCGATCCCGTCCCTGCCCACCCCGCACCACCAGGTAAAACCCCAGGTCGGCCTGGGGCTTCGTCATCTAGGGCACCTCGCCGATCGTGATCATTGGCCCTCACTGACGCCCGCAGCTTCCCGTGGCTTGTCGCACGTGGGCCGGCGCGACGATCTTCGAGATGGTGGTTGACGCCAGTGGATCTTGCAGCCTACGGGTGTCCGCTGAGTGATGGCGGTACTTCCCGACCGTTCTCCAGCACGGCGAGGAGCTCGCCGGTGTTCGCGTCGACAATGGCGGTGCCGTCGACGAGACCGGGCTCGGTGTGGCCGTAGGTGGTGGAGCGGCGACGGTCGGCGCCGGACGCGAAGCTCGCGACCTGGCGCCAGCTGAGGACCCAAACCAGGCGGTCATTGAACGTCGCGGCGAAGGCAAGCCCTGGGCCGGGATCGAAGTCGAATTCGCCGCTGTTGCCGTACATCAGCTCGACCTGGGGCGGTTCGGCGCTATCCCACAGCCTGCCCCAGGAACGCCCGAACGCCGCGATGGCCTCATGCGCGGACAAGCGGGGAGTAGCGACGCCGGACGGCAGATGAACCTGCAAACCGAGGTGTCGATACACCCGCCTTGCCGGCTGTGACCCGTTCTTACCGGCGGCCTTCGGATCACTGGCGTTGACCACCCGGGTCCAGCGATGGGGAGTAGGCACGGCCGCCAGGGTAACTGCTCCTGTTACTGCGCGTCATGCCCCCTAGACCATGCGCGATCTGGCACAGATGCGAGGTTCACGCAGAACGTTGAGGTGGGCGGCGCAGACTTACCGTGGGATGCCGGCGCGGACTTACGGTCTGGCTTCCCTTGGTCCGCTCCAGGTGCTGAGATCGAGCCGCCGCCAGACCACCGCAGCGTTCGGGTCGCCAGTGCTGGCGGGCTCGGTGCGTACCTCTCGGAATCCTTCGCGCTCGTAGAACGCCCCTGCCCGCGTGTTGCCGGCGAAGTGCTCGACGAGGATGTGATCGGTCTCGGGAGGAAGCGCGGCGATGGCGTGTCGGAGCAGCTCCACACCGAGCGAACGGCCTCGATACTCGGGTGCGAGATAGAGCTTCCAGATGACCTGCTCCCCGTCCATCTCGCCGGTCTGGCACACGCCCACCACGGTGTCGTCGGCTACTGCCACGTGGCACCGTCCGGCAGCGACGGCGGGCGCGATGCGCTCTGGCGTCCACCAGCTCAGCTGCCCCTGCGCCCCGTCGGCGCCCAGGATCGGCGTGTAGTGCGGTGGGATCACAGCGGCGCCGAAGGCGACGATGGCGTCCACGTCGGCTGCTTCTGCTCGGCGTATCCGGACATCCATGGTGCGTATGGTGGCACGCGAAGCACCCGCATGATCGTCGATCATTGCGCGCGGGCACAGACACCCCGTCACGTCGGCGACGCTCAGACACCGGTCCTGTCGATGGCGCCTCGTTGCTGGGCAGCCACACCATGATCATGAGTCGGCTCGCGCGCATGATGGTGCCATGCCGGACTCTCGTACGCCGTCACAGGACCAGGCCGAGCCAGAGATCACGTGCAACGTGCCGGGCTCGTTCGCCCACGGTGTGTTGCACGAAAGACATCCAGCGATCATCGAGCGGGTCGTGCAGGCGTACCCCTACCCACCACACCAGCGAGCCCGGCTCGACGCGCTCCTCGTCGAGATCACCACAGGCGTCATGCAGCCGCTCGACGACGGCGGCGATGATCACGAGCAGTGGTACGAGTGGACCAGGCCGTATCTCGGGAAGTCGTGGTACGACGCCCGGTGGCTCCTGGCCGAGAGCTACTTCTACCGCAAGATCCTGGCCGCGGTCTGCTACTTCGACCCCGGCCCGTGGCGGTACGTCGACCCGTTCGCGCCGACCAAGCGGGCGGATCTGTACGGGTCAGCGGTCGACGGCCAGCTGGCCGCGTTGGATGCGCTGGGCAACCAGTCCACCGATCGTGTCGACGCTGTGCTGCTCGAGGCATCGCTGTGGGGCAACCGGGCGGATCTCGGGTTCCGGCTCACCCAGCCCGAGTCCGACACCACAGGTGAGTTGGTCGTGGACGACCGTGAGCGGCTGTGGGAACTGCTCGACACCCCATCGGCGAGCTCGGGCCTGGCAGGCGCGAGTGCAGGCCCGGCCGGTGCGAACGCCGGTCAGTCACCGCATGAGAGCACGGTGCACGTGATCGCCGACAACGCTGCCGCCGAGTTGCTGCCCGACCTGGTGCTCA
This sequence comes from Actinopolymorphaceae bacterium, assembly GCA_036564245.1. GTDB lineage: Bacteria > Actinomycetota > Actinomycetes > Propionibacteriales > Actinopolymorphaceae > Thermasporomyces. Next base: position 3,730 of record DATCKU010000004.1, on the reverse strand, counting down.
TCGACCACCTGCTGACGACCGGCCGGGCGAGCCGGGTCGTCCTGCACGTGAAGCCGTACCCGTACTACGTCTCAGACGCCACGTCCGCGGACGTCATCGACTGCCTACGCCGGCTCGTCGACGCGACCGGCTACGCCCGCGAGTCCGGGTGCCGGTTGTGGGAGGCGATGAGGTCCGCACGCCTCGTCGTGGCCACGCATCCGTACTGGTGCTCACCGCTGTCGTTCCACGACATGCCGGACGAGCTGCGTGCCACTCTCGCGACCGCCACGCTGACCATCGTCAAGGGCGACCTGAACTACCGGCGGTTGCTCGGCGACCGGCTGTGGTCTCCCACCAGGCCGTTCGACGAGCTGGTGGCGTACTTCCCGAGCCCGGTCGCGGCCTTGCGCACCCTGAAGTCCGACGTGATCGCGGGTCTCGCGCCCGACACCGTGGCCGCTCTCGACAGCACCGGGCAGCCGTGGCGTACGAGCGGCAGCCACGCGCTCGTCCAGGTCAGCGTGCCGGCCGGCGCAGCACATCAAGGTCAGGAGGGCTAGACACCGTACGTGTGGGCGAGCGACCGCGATGTCCGCGAGCCGCCCCACCCTGGTCCACCGGATACCAGCGCCGCCACGGATGCCGTACCGCGGCCGTTCGTCGCCGTACACAGTGGCCGAGAGCGGATGGGTGCACCTGCGGGCCAGCTCCGGACGACCCTGCGGTGTTGCACGGCGACGAGACATCACGAAATGATTAAGCTCCGACTCGCCCGATTTGTCCTGACTCGCACCGTCTGGGGGTCGTAGGTGAGATCGCGTCGCCTGCTGAGAGGCTTCGCGGCCGTCGCCGCACTCACCGTGATCACGAGCCTGGCCGGGGTGACAACGGCATCGCCGCACGCTCGGGCGGATCTCGTGCCGGGCCCCGGACCCGTTGGCCGAGACGAGCCGGACGCCATCGTCGAGCTGCGCGGCTCTGACGGATCCCTCCGTCTCCTCGAGTCGATCAGCGGCGCCATCTCGCCTCCGCAAGGCATCACGGTCGACACCAAGCCGCTGACCGCCGCGCTCGCCCACCTGGCCAGGTTCGCGTCGTCGTTCGGGATCTCCACCGACCAGCTCGAGCTCAACCGCATCGTCGACCTCGGATCGGGTCGCGTGATCCGCTTCGACCGGACGTTCGAGGGCGTGCAGGTGTTCGGCGGGCAGCTCGTGGTCTCACTCGACGAGCGGAACAACCTCGAGTTCATCGTCGGGGAGACCGGTGGTCGGCCGGCGCGTTCGTTCCCCGCCCTCGATCTCCTCGGCGAGAGCGCGATGGCCCGCGTGGCGAGGCAGGTGGTCGCCAACCGGGAGAGACTGCCGTCGACGGCGGGCCTGCGCGTCGAGTCGCAGGGCAGGAGGTGGTACGACCCCGCGGTTCTCGGTGTCCCCGACAGCGTGTCAAAGGCCGGGCCAGGCGGGCCCGGCATCCAGCCCGTCTATGCGTACGTCGTGCGAAGCGACGACGTCGACGTCCAGTACCAGGTGCTGGTGAACGCAGCGACCCGCAAGCCCGAGCTTGTGTACTCCCTCCCGCGGCAGGCGCTCAACCGTGTGGTCTGCGACGCGAAGAGCGCGGTCGTCGAGCAGTACACCTGCGACGGCCAGAAGGTTGCGCATGCCCGCACGGAAGGGGAGGGGCCGACCGGGGTGAGGGACGTCGACCACGTGTACGACTACATGCGCGACACCGCTCGGGTCTTCGCCCGCCACGCCGACCTCGACCTGACCGCGCTGACCGGGATCGACCACGGCGACGACGAGGGACGCGCGCTGCGTGCGACCGTTCGGGTGTGCACGTCGACCGGCTGCCCGCACCCGACGGCGTTCTGGGACGGTCATCAGCTGGTCGTCGGCACCGGGCTTGCCACCGACGACATCGTGGCGCACGAACTCGCGCATGCCGTGACCGAGCACACCTCGGAGCTCGCGTACCTCTTCCAGACCGGAGCGATCAGCGAAGGGTTGGCGGACTTCTGGGGTGAGATCGTCGACATCCGCAACGGCAGCCCCGACGACACGGCGAAGAACCGCTGGAAGGTCGGAGAAGGCTCGTCGATCGGCGTGGTCCGCGACATGAGAAAGCCCCAGGCATACGGCCAGCCCGACCGGATGACATCACCGCACTTCTTCGACGGGTCGACGTTCGCGGACAACGGTGGGGTCCACTACAACAGCGGCGTCTTCGCCAAGGCGGCGTCTCTGTTGGTAGACGGCGGACGGTTCAACGGCTACCGCATCCGTCGGCTGGGCCCGGCCAGGGTGGCCGCGATCATGTGGACGCTGCAGAACCTGCTGCCTCCCGGCGCGGACTACAAGGACGTCTTCTACACGCTGCCGCTGTCGTGTCGGAAGAACGTCGGGCGAGCCGGAATCAGCGAGGCTCACTGTCGGCAGGTCGACAAGGCTGTACGGGCCACCGAGATGCACAGGGAGCCGGTGAACGGCGCCCCGAAGCGGGTCGGGTACTGCGCCAAGGGACAGGCCGCGCACCGGACGTACACCCAGGGGTTCGAGTCGACGAACGCCGACTGGACGTTCGACGGCAACTGGATGCTCTCCAGCGAAGTTGGCTACTACCGGTACGCCGCGGCTGGTGAGGACGCCGCAGTCGCGTGGACGGTGGCCGGGGACGACGTCTCGCTGACGCAGGAGCATGACGTGGTGATCCCGCCCGGCGGGTTCATGCGGTTCGAGCATGCGTACCTGCTGGAGAAGGGCGACGGGGCGATCGTCGAGTACTCGCTGGACGGTGGCGCCACCTGGCGTCCCGCCGCGACGCTGCCGAACGTGCATGGCGAGGAGACCCCCGTGGAGACGCTGGGTGGAGCGAGGAGCTTCGCAGGCACCTCGATCGGCTACGGCAGCACCCGGTACGACCTCGCAAGCCTCGCCGGAGAGTCGGTCCGGTTCCGGTTCCGCTCCGCGGTGGTCACCAGCGACTCGGCCTGGTGGGTGGACAACTTCGCGATCTACACGTGCCGCTCGGCGGCGCGGGACCGCGTCGCACGGTGAGACCCCGGACGATCGCGAAGCGAGTACGTGATCGTCACACGGGACCGTGACGCGGTCGCCGGGGCCCGTTGAGACTCTTCCCAGATGACCTGCGGCGGCTTCCTGCGATTCGGGATACCGTGTCGAGATGCCGGCCCGCTGTGAGCCAGTACCTTTTTCGGATGTCGGGACCGATACAGGCGGACTGGTCGGAGCGTACGACCCCCTTCGAGCGGCCAGGCGCCGCCATGATCAGGCCGCGGAGGGATGTCGCGGCTGAGCGAAAGGTCCACTTCGTTTCCCTGACGCTAGAACCTTGAGCGAACTCGGCTCAAGGCTCTTGACATAACCCGACTCGCCCCGCACCATTGAGTCGACCGGGCTCAACCTTGGACGCTCCGGCCGATGATGCAGACGTGACGACCCAGGCGTTTCGGCCTGGGCCGCGATCGAACGAAAGGTTTCCGATCACGATGGCTCGTTCTGTAGGTATTGATCTTGGTACGACCAACTCCGTCGTAGCGGTGTTGGAAGGCGGCGAGCCGACCGTCGTGACGAACGCGGAGGGCTCGCGGACGACGCCTTCGGTCGTGGCGTTCGCCAAGAGTGGCGAGATCCTGGTCGGTGAGGTTGCCAAGCGCCAGGCGGTGACGAACGTCGAGCGGACGATCCGGTCGGTGAAGCGTCACATGGGCACCGACTGGAAGAAG
>DATCKU010000003.1:0-3644 GCA_036564245.1 Actinopolymorphaceae bacterium | reverse complement strand
CCGGGGCGCCGAGAGGCGGAAGGGAAGGGTAGAGATGGAACTCAATCCAGGGGGTATCATCGGCTGGATCATCGTGGGGCTGGTCGCCGGCTGGCTGGCCGGCAAGCTAACGGGGACCGATCGCGGGCTCGTCGGGGATCTCGTTCTCGGCCTGATCGGTGCCTTCATCGGGGGTCTCCTCTTCTCGCTCCTCGGCATCAGCGGGAGCGCGGGGCTGATCGGGAGCATCGTCGTGGCCACGATCGGTGCGGTGATCGTCGTGTTCGTCGTCCGTGCAGTGACGAGGAGTCGATGAGCACGGCTGCTCGTAGGCTAGCGATCGGCAGCGACCTGGACGGGGGCGCCGACGCCCCCGTCCAGCGTTTCCGGGCTTGCTGCTCTTCCGCTGACCTTCGCTTTAGCTCTTGACACCACCAGCTTTTCCTACTAGTCTGGATGCGAAATCCACGAATCGACTCTCCAGCGCGGTGCGTGCTCGCCGTGCGTGTGGTCGTGCGCAGGAGCCGGGAGGTGCTGCCATGCCGGATCGGGTGCTCATCCGGAACGGGTACGTCATCACAATGGACGACGCCCTGGGTGACATCCCGAACGGGGATGTCCTGATCGAGGGGAACCGGATCGTTCAGGTCGGGCGGGAGATCGCGGCGGCCGACGCCGAGGTCGTGGACGCCACCGGCAAAGTCGTGCTTCCGGGGTTCATCGACACGCACCGGCACACCTGGGAGACAGCGATCCGCGGCTGTGCACCGGACGCGACGCTGGACGATTATTTCGTCGAGGTGCTCGATACCTTCGCACCGCTCTACCGTCCGGAGGACGTCTACGCCAGCAACCTGGCCGGTGCGCTCGAGTGCCTGAATGCGGGCATCACGACACTGGTCGACTGGTCGCACATCAACAATACGCCAGAACATCCGGATGCGGCGATTCAGGGGCTCAAGGATGCTGGTATCCGTGCCGTCTACGCCTACGGCCCGCCCAACACGTCGCTCCAGGCCTGCTGGTTCAATAGCACGATCGTGATGCCGAGGGAAGATATCGAGCGCGTCCGCACGACCTACTTCAACAGTGACGACGGGCTGATCACCATGGCGATGGCGACGCGCGGGCCGGGCTTCTGTACCGACGACGTCGTGCGCCAGGAATGGGCGATCGCGCGTGACCTCGGCTTGCAGATCACGATCCACGTCGGCATGGGCCGGCTGGCCGGGCGCTGGCAAATGGTGGAGTGGCTGGAGCGGCTCGGGTTGCTCTACCCGGACACGACCTACATTCACTGCTGTCACTTCACCGACCGCGAATGGCAGCTCGTGGCCGACAGCCAGGGCAAGATCTCGATCGCGCCACAGGTGGAGATGCAGATGGGGCACGGGTGGCCGCCCTTCCTCAAGGCGATACAGTACGGCCTGCGGCCGAGTCTGAGCATCGACGTGGTCACGACCGTCCCGGGCGACATGTTCACGCAGATGCGTTGCGCCTTCGCCTGCGAGCGGGCGCGCCTGCACGAGGCAGCCTGGGATCAGCCGGAGCCGGTGAGCAAGGACGTACTCACGGCGCGTGACATCCTGAAGATGGCGACGATCAACGGAGCACATGTCATTCTGAAAGAAGACCAGCTCGGTTCGCTGACCCCCGGCAAGAAGGCCGACGTGGTGGTGATCGATACGACAGCGGTCAACCTGGCACCGTTGATCGACGCGGTGGCGGCCGTGGTGATCGGTGCCGACGTCTCCAATGTGGAGACGGTGCTGGTCGATGGGCGCTTCGTCAAGCGGGACGGGAAGCTCCTGGCCGACTGGGAGCGAGCTCGGCGGCTGGTCGAGGCGTCGCGCGACTATCTGCTCGAGGCGCGGGCGCGCAAGCTGGCCGAGCAGGCGCAGGCCTGAGGGAACGACGATGCGTGCGATGGTGCTGCGGGCCTTCGGCGGTCCGGATGTGCTGGAGCTGGCCGAGGTGCCGACGCCCGACCCGGGTCCGGGCGAGGTGCGGGTGCGGGTACACGCAGCGTCGGTCAACCGGCTCGACATCGAGTTCCGGCAGACGGGGTTCGGCTTCGCCGGCCCCGACTTCCCGTTTCCGCACGTCGGCGGGGCCGATGCGGCTGGTGTGGTCGACGCTGTCGGCTCCGGTGTCACGAGCGTCCGAGCGGGCGAGCGAGTGGTCGTCTTCACGTTCGTAACCTGCGGGCAGTGCGCCAATTGCATGGCCAGGCAACCGGAAAACACGTGCCTCGACTATCAGTTGCTCGGTATCCAGCGTTGGGGCGGTTATGGCGAATACGTGGTGGTGCCGGAACGCAACGTGGTGCCGCTGCCGGACGCGGTGTCGTTCGAACAGGCGACCTGTCTACCGGTTTCGTACGTTACGGCCTGGCACGGGTTGGTCAACCGGGCAGCGGTCGGGCCGGTGGATCGGGTAGTCGTGATGGGAGCGACCAGCGCGACGGGCCTGGCAGCGGTACAGATCGCCCGGGCGCGTGGGGCGCGGGTGGTGGGCGTGGGGCGCAGTGCCTGGAAGCTGGAGCGGCTCGCGGAGTACGCCGACGGCGCGGTGTCGCTCGGCGACGAGGCATGGACAGCCCGGGTGCGCGAGCTTCTGGGCGGGCGGGCGACGGTGGTGTTCGATACGCTCGGCACGGTCACCTGGGCCCACCTTCCGGAACTGCTCGACCGCGGCGCGCGGGTCGCGGTGTGTGGTCGTTCGAGTGGCGTCGAACTGCAGACCAATGTGTTGTGGCTCTACCGGAACGTGACGACGGTCTTCTTCTACCTCTCGGGGCAACGGCGGGATCTGGAGGCGCTCGTGGCGAGCGTCGCGCGGGGGCAGGTGGTACCGGTGATCGATCGGGTGTTCCCGCTGGAGGAACTGGCGGCGGCGCAGACAGAGGTGACCGAAGGGCGCACCTTCGGGAAAGTGGTGGTACGGGTCTGAAAGGCGAGGTGTTCGATGACATTGATGGCGTTCGATCATGCGGTGATCCGCGTTCGCGATCTGGACGCAGCACTGCGGTGGTATTGTGACCTGCTCGGCTTGATCGAGCTGGCCCGCGACGGTGAGGTGGTCTATCTCGGTTGTGGTGGGGACGAGCATTTCGATCTCGGTTTGCGGCCGGGTGGTGTGGGACTCGACCATATGGCCTTCTCGGTCGCGAGCGTGGCGGAGCTGGAGGCGTTGCACCAGCGCTACAGCGAACGCGGCATCGCCTGCTCCGCGATCGAGCGGAATCCGGAGCCGGGTATGGCAGCAGCCTTTCGTCTCACGACGCCGACCGAGCAGGTCTTCGAGGTGATCGTGCGGGACGGCCGGACGAGCTATCCGCACACGACGAAGTGGAACCCGGCAGCGGCGCACGCGCCGCTCGACATCAACCACATCACGTTCCTGGCGAACGATGTCGAGATGCCGACGCGCTTTTACACGGAACAACTGGGGTTCGCCTTCTCCGACCTGCTGCTGCCCGAGAACGCTGACCAGCCCTGGCTGTTCTCGTTCATCCGGGTCGGGGAGAACCATCACGACATCGCGATCGTGAAAGGCTCGGTCGGGAACAAGTTGCACCACGTCGCGTTCCTGGTGAACGGAGTGAGCGAGGTGGTGCGGTTCGCCGACCGGTTGGGTCGCTACGGCTGGCGGATCGAGGCAGG
>DATCKU010000002.1:0-206926 GCA_036564245.1 Actinopolymorphaceae bacterium | reverse complement strand
ACGGTGAACTTCTGCGTTCCGCTGGTGAACGACGGAGTCTCGGCCCGAACCCGCTTGAGCCAGTCGTCACCCGACCGCACGATCGTGAGCGTGGCGAAGACCCGGTCGTTACGGGGGTCCGCACCGAGCTTGGCGAGGTATCCCGGAAGCGCCTGAGCCTTCCGCGTCGAGCTCGTCGACGCACCACCACTGACCACGAGCGTGCCACTCCGCCCGGCGTGGCCGGCACCCACTGGAAGCGACAGCCGCACGGTGGTGGCCTTTCCGATGCTGCCGTCACGCGGAACGACCCGCGCGCGGAGCTCCAACGTACGTCCGGCATTGATGGTGATCGTGCTCTGCGGCTTGATCCGTACCCACGACCCGTTGACCAGCCGGTCTACCCGGTCCAGCTGGTAGGCGTGGTACTGGTCGTCGACCGTGGCCTCCTGATCGACGTCGGTGATCCGTACTTTCTCGTACCCGTTGTCCTGGATCTGCCAGATCGAGTCGTAGAGCTCTGACGCCACCGTGTCGGAGATGTCGGCATTGCTCGTGAAGTTCTCCGTCCGGTTGAACGTGATGGCGGATCCGTCGGGCCGCGTCATCTCGACCCGCCAGGTCACGGTGCCGGTTCCCGGTCCGACCTGGTCCACGACCCGGTCGAGGTTCGAGAACAGATGCAGCGCGGAGATGTACGGCACGTCGTCGGAATAGCTCTGCTGGGTGAGCGTCGTACTCCCGTCACGCTCATTGCCATTCGTCGCAGCGACGTGTGAGGTGATCTGCACGCCTGGAGGCAGCTCACCTGGTGCACCGAGGATGCCAGCCGTCCGGTCCTGAGAGATCCGGCCGATGGGTGCCGTCGGGTTAGAAATCTTGTACGAACCGTCGACCGTGTCGGTCTCGACGTAGAGCGCCTTCGCGCCGTGCATGGAGAGGTTGCCACGCGCACCGTTCAGCAGGAACGGATGGCCGAAGCCCAACACCTTCCCATCACAGATCGCCGTCGCCGTTCCGGTGCCGACCTGGGAGATGTCGCCGTACGACAGCGATGCCGCCAGGTTTCCGCCGGCAGTGATCGGGGTCGGCTCCTCGCTGGGGTCAGCACCGTTACCCACGCGGACCCGGTCCGAGTCGCGGCCGAACCGCTCGTTCGCCTGGCGGAGGCGCTTCTCGGAGAGACCCGAGACAGTGACCGGCATGGGCAGCTGGCGGAATCCCGAGTTCACCTGCTGGGTGGTGGCGCCGCCCCGCTTCAGCTTGGCGGCCAGCTTGTCGGGGACCACGGCCCGTTGCTTGGCCTTGGCCGCCGCACCTTCGTAGTCGAGAATCCGGTACATCTCCTCGGCTGGCGTCACACCCGCGTAGTCGCTGGGGCTGTACGACAGGCCGTACGACACCGCACCGATCAGCCGTCCGTCCTCGGCGTACACCGGTGATCCGGACATGCCGGCCCAGATGCCACGCCAGACGTCACCGGTCTCGGGATCGGTGATCTCCGAGCCGGCCATCCGGATGATGATCATGTCGAGGCCGGGAGCGATGCCGTCCTCGAGGACACCGACCACCGTGCCGGTGATCTCGTCTGGCTCGGTGCCGTGCGCGACGGTGAGTCCGGTGACCTTCTGTCCTTCTGTGAGCTCGGACTGGGGGAACGGTTCCGGGCAGTTCTCCTGGACCGCTGGTGCTGGTGGTGCTGCTGTCGCGGTTCCTGGGCTCGTGGCTGCGATCAGTGCGCATACCGAGAGCCCGGCGAGTGCGCCCCACGTGTGCGCTCGCCGGATGGGCGATCTTGGCATTCTTCAACCTCCGCTAGCGGGTGGTCCCCTGGCCCTGCGCCAGGCCAGACCTGCTTGTCCGCCTTATCGGAGGAGACGTTGTCTCACCCGAAACCGGTTGGTTCGTCCCGTTCAGTGGTGTCGAAAGATCTCCGAGCGAGCCCGCGGCGATTCGTACCTTCCCGCGGCATGCAGGCCCCTGACAGAGGTCAGTGCCCCACGTCACGTGGTCATTTCCGCGATGGCCCCGCGCGACGTGGTCATGTCAGCGGGGTCATCTTCAGCGGGGTCACCTGATGTCGAGGTGGGCGGTGAGCGTCGGGACGACTGCTTCCCATCTCACCGCGATGGTCTTCGTGTCCGCCGAGGCGAGGGCCTGCTCGGCACCCGGACGGCCTTGCGCGAGATCGATCGCGCACCCGATGACGAAGGTGCCGACCTCAGAACCAGGCCCGACGAGCTCCTCCACGTCGCTCCAGCCACCCCACGCGGCCAGGCGGACGAGCTCGGTCCACGCGCTCACCAGACGGTCGGCGGCCTCGACGTCCATCTCGGGACCGATCGACTCCCCGATGACGACGAGGTCGAAGATGCAGTCGTCGTGAGGCGTGAGGCTCACGTCCGGATCGAAGAGCACAGCGGGGAGGTCGAGGGGCGCGGAGTCGCGGATCAGGTCGGCGCGCATCTGGTCGAGGTCGGTCCACACCGCCAGTCGAGGCACGTGTTCACCCGGACGCGGCTTGCCGACGTACTGCGGTCGCCCGTCGTGCAGGCTGGTCGAACGGAGGAAGTAGACACCCTCCTCGGCAAGCCCGAACCACAGCGTCATGGCATTGGTGCGGTCCTCGAGCGGGATCGGACCGTCCTCCTCCAGCGGTCCGGGGTTGCCGGTGTGGTGCGGGTTGTGCGAGTCGGGAAGTCGCGGTGTGGTGATGCGCCTCGCGACCTGGCTGAGGCACCACGACCAGTGGGCCTGAAGCAGCTCGACCACATGCTGGCGATGATGCGCGGCACGGAAGACCGACAGCACCTCGTCGCCCGCTGCGAGCTTGGCGATGTCGTCGTCGTCGCGGAGCGCCTGCGCGTGCTCGCCTTCGACGCCGGTGTAGTCGAGCAGGTCGAGCATGAGAGCAAGGGACGAGCCGAGCGTCGCCTGCTCTTCTGCGTCCAGGTGCCCGTCGGCCACCTCTGGGAGGTTGGTGAGGTCGTACGTGCAGAGCCGGCGTTCGTACTCCTCCGTCGTCCACAGCCGTACCTGCCGCATGTGAGGGCTGGGCGAGAGGTCATGGGTCTCGCCGGAGTCGACGAACGTCACCAGGTCGTCGAGGGTCGGAAAGCCGAAGACCTTGCCGTCCTTGCCGAGAAATCCCGCAGAGCCGTCGTCGGCGATGTGCCAGCCGGGCTGGTAGAGCGTGAAGTACCGGCCGCGCCCGCCGGCGAGGATCAACTCAAGCGGAACAATCGGATCTGTCACGAATTCGGTAGTCATCGACACTCATATCCCGATCGGATGCCAGACGGTCTTGGTCTCCAGGAACGCCGTCATCCGGGCCAGGCCAGGGTCGGCGTACCAGTCGACGGCGTCCTGCGGTGGCCGGATCACGCGCTTGAGATTATCCGCTGCAGATTTCTCCAGATCGGCGGCTAGGGATTGTCGTGAGTTGTCCGAACTCGGTGAGCCCGATGTGGAGTCGGCACCCTCGGACGGGCTGGGCTCGTCGGCGAGCCCGGTGAGGTCGATGGCGTTCACGTCCATGTGACCCGCGAGCCAGGGCGCGACCTCCGCGACCCGACCGGTGAGGATGTTGACCACGCCGGCCGGAAGGTCGCTCGTGGCGAGCACCTCCGCCAGCGTGATCGCGGGCACCGGCCGCGACTCCGCCGCCAGCACGACACAGGTGTTCCCCGTGACGATGACCGGGGCGACCACGCTGACCAGGCCGAGCAGGCTTGACGCCTGCGGTGCGATGACGGCGACGACGCCCGTGGGTTCTGGAACGGAGAAGTCGAAGTACGGCCCGGCCACCGGATTCGCCGCGCCGATCACCTGCGCCAGCTTGTCGGACCATCCGGCGTACCAGACCCAGCGGTCGATGCTCTCGTCGACCTGTCGTTCCGCCTCGGCTGGGTCGACTCCTTCGCAGGCCGCGAGGTCGGCGATGAACTGGTCGCGTCGGCCCTCGAGCATCTCGGCGATCCGGTAGAGGATCTGGCCTCTGTTGTACGCCGTCGCAGCCGACCATCCGCTGAAGGCCTTGCGGGCGGCGACGACGGCGTCGCGGGCATCCTTTCGCGACGCGAGTGCCGCGTTGGCGAGGAACTCGCCGTTCGCCTTGCGTACGACGTAGCTACGCCCGGACTCGCTGCGCGGGAACGCACCGCCGATGAAGAGCTTGTACGTCTTGCGAATGGCGAGTCGCGGTTGGCGCTCAGACATCGAGGTACGCCTCCAGACCATGCCGGCCACCCTCGCGGCCGTAGCCTGACTCCTTGTAGCCGCCGAAGGGCGAAGTGGGGTCGAACCGGTTGAACGTGTTGGCCCAGACGACGCCGGCGCGCAGACGCTCGGCCATCCAGAGGATGCGTGATCCCTTCTCGGTCCACACGCCCGCGGACAGCCCGTACGGAGTGTTGTTGGCCTTCTCCACCGCCTCGGCAGGCGTACGGAACGTGAGAATCGACAGCACCGGACCGAAGATCTCCTCGCGTGCGATGCGATGGGCTTGGGACACGCCGGTGAAGATGGTGGGCGGGAACCAGTAGCCGCGTTCCGGCAGCTCGCAGGGTGCAGACCACCGCGCCGCGCCCTCCGACTCACCGACGTCGCTCAGCATGCGGATCTTCTCCAGCTGCTGTGCTGAGTTGATGGCGCCGATGTCGGTGTTCTTGTCCAACGGATCGCCCACGCGCAACGTGCTCATGCGGCGCTTGAGTTTGGCCAGCACCTCCTCGTACACGCTCTCCTGGACGAGCAGTCGAGAACCTGCACAACACACGTGGCCTTGGTTGAAGAAGATGCCGTTGATGATGCCTTCGACGGCCTGGTCGAGCGGGGCATCATCGAAGATGATGTTCGCGGCCTTACCGCCGAGCTCCAGCGTCAGCCGCTTGCGCGTGCCGGCGACTGCCCGTGCGATCTGCTTGCCCACCTCCGTCGATCCGGTGAAGGCGACCTTGTCGATGCCCTCGTGGGTGACGAGCAGGCGCCCGGTTTCGCCAGCCCCGGTGACGATGTTGACGACGCCCGGCGGGAGGTCGGCCTGCTGGCAGATCTCGGCGAAGGCGAGTGCCGTGAGGGGAGTGGTCTCGGCGGGTTTGAGGACGACGGTGTTGCCGCAGGCGAGGGCGGGGGCGATCTTCCACGCCAGCATGAGAAGCGGGAAGTTCCACGGAATCACCTGCCCCGCGACGCCGAGCGGGCGAGGGGACGGCCCGAAGCCCGCGTACGCCAGCTTGTCCGCCCAGCCCGCGTAATAGAAGAAGTGCGCTGCGACCAGCGGGATGTCGACGTCGCGCGACTCCCGGATCGGCTTGCCGTTGTCGAGCGATTCGAGGACGGCGAGCTCGCGGGCACGTTCCTGGATGAGCCGGGCGATCCGGTAGAGGTACTTGCCCCGGTCGCGTCCGGAAAGCTTCGACCAGGTACGGGTGTAGGCGGCACGCGCGGCGGCCACGGCCCGGTCCACGTCGCGCGGCCCGGCCTCGGTGACCTCGGCCAGCACCTCGGCATCGGCCGGGTTCACCGTCTTGTACGAGCGCCCGTCCAGGGTGTCGACGAACTCCCCGCCGATGAAAAGACCGTACGACGAGGCGATCGAGACGATCGCCCGCGACTCCGGCGCCGGGGCGTACTCGAACCTCTGCGATGCCACGGGATCACCCCCTCCAAACGGCACGCCGCCAGGGTAACGACCAGCAGGCCCCGTGGCAGCGCGGGCGGCTTCTCGGCTAGTCGAGTGTGAAGTAGTCCGGCCCGGCGTAGCGGCCCGTGCGCAGCTTCTCCCGCTGCATCAGCAGATCGTTGAGCAGGCTCGAGGCTCCGATCCGGAACCCGCTGGGGTTCAGCCAGTCCTCGCCGACGGTTTCGTTGACCAGCACGAGGTAGCGGATGGCGTCCTTGGCGGTGCGGATCCCTCCGGCCGCCTTCACTCCCACCATCCGTCCCGTGGCATCCCGGAAGTCGCGCACCGCCTCCAACATGACGAGGGTGACGGGCAGGGTGGCGGCGGGGGAGACCTTGCCGGTGCTGGTCTTGATGAAGTCCGCCCCGGCCAGCATGGCGAGCCAGCTGGCCCGTCGGACGTTGTCGTACGTCGCCAGCTCCCCGGTCTCCAGGATCACCTTCAGGTGTGCGGGTCCACAGGCCTGCTTCACGGCGGCGATCTCGTCGTACACCTGCTTGTAGCGACCAGCGAGGAAGGCGCCGCGGTCGATCACCATGTCGATCTCGTCGGCGCCCGCGGCAACCGCGTCCGCGGTCTCGCGCACCTTGACGTCCAGGCTCGACCGTCCGGACGGGAACGCCGTGGCCACGCTCGCCACCTTGATGCCACTGTCGCCCAGGGTCTGCTTGACGACCGGAACGAGGTCGGGATAGACGCACACCGCCGCGACGGGAGGACAGGTCGGATCGGCCGGATCAGGTCGCTGCGCCTTGGCGCAGATCGCACGCACCTTGCCCGGCGTGTCCTGGCCCTCGAGCGTGGTGAGGTCGATCATGCTGATCGCGAGGTCGAGGGCGAACTGCTTGGACGTGGTCTTGATCGATCGGCTCGCGAGCATGGCCGCCCGGGCATCTGCCCCCACCTGATCGACACCTGGCAACCCCGCGATGAAACTGCGCAGGCCCACCTCGGACGCGACGCCCGTCACGGTGCCCGGTTGCAGGACCTCCGGCCGCGCGTGCCGCTCACCGGCCGTCGTCATGGACAGTTCGGCCGTCTCGACCGGTCCGCGTGTGGTCATGCCCCCAGTCTCGCCGATGCTACGTGGTGGGAGGAAGCGGCGCCGCAGACGCGGGGGTGGTGGGGTGCGCGACGCCCGCCGCCGGTCCGGTTGTCCGTTCTTTGGAACGTCCGGCCGTAGGCACCCGGCCTTTCACGCGGCAGAATCGGCAGAATCGAGGATCAGTGCTCGCAGGGAGGCTGCTTGTGATCCGGCACGTATTCCGTGCGCCGGCGAAGGCGACGAAGATCGAGGCGTTCGCCCCGACCGGAGGGCGGGTCCTGGGTTTCCTCACGCTGGCGATCGGAGCATTCATCATCGCCGACATCGTCATCGAGTGGCGCACCTGGGACGGTTTCATGGCAGCCTTGATCGTTCTTGCGGTCTGCGTGCTGGTCTGGCTCGCCTTGATCCGGCCGAGCGTGGTGGCCTACGAAGAGGCGCTGGTGCTCCGGAACGTCCTGAGCGACACCTGGCTGCCGTGGCACATGGTGGAGTCGGTGAGCATGGCGCCGGTCCTGGGCGTCACCGCGGGCGGCCGGGAGTACCGCTCGGCCGCGGTGGCCATCACGGGAGCCGACCGGCGGGCGATGCGGCGTTCCCGGCGAGAGGCGCGTAAAGCCGCCGAGCGGGCCATGCACAACGCTCCGGCGCCGATGACCGCCCCGACGCCCGAGATCGCACCCGCCGACTACACGTTGCGCCGGCTCGAGGCGTTGGCGAAGAAGTACGGGTCGGAGAAGCCGGCGGAGACCGACTCGGGCCCGGATGATGGGAGCAAGCCGGCGCTTCGCGAGATCGAACGCCGGTGGCGCTGGCCCGAGTTCGCCGTGCTGGGTGCGGTCATCGTGCTCGCCGCTGTAGCGTCGCAGCTCGGGTGAGCCTGCCACGTCCTGCCTAGCTGCTCAGAGCAGCGACTCGACGTCCCGTCCGATGGCGGCAAGGCTCTCGGTCGCAGCGCGCCGCGCCGCGGGCAGCGCGTCGGTGCTTTCCACGGGGACGACGACCTCGACATAGCACTTGAGCTTCGGTTCGGTGCCACTGGGCCGGACGACCACTCGGGCGTTCTGCTCCAGCACGAAGCGCAGGCCGTCGGTCGGCGGCAGGCCGCCTGGCTCCGGTCGCGCCAGGTCGTCGACCCGCTCGACCCGGAGACCGCCCAAGGTCCGGGGTGGCTGTTCGCGCAACCTCCGCAGCGTCGGCGCACTGTCGGCGTGGGTCCGAAGCCGCACCGCATGCTGCTCGGTGGCGTACACGCCGTACTCCCGCGCGATGTCGTCCAACAGGTCGAGAAGGCTTCGTCCTTGGCTCTTGAGCAGGGCAGCGAGCTCCGCCATGCGTACCAACGCCGAGATGCCGTCCTTGTCCGCGACGGCGGCGGGATCGACGCAGTAACCGAGCGCTTCCTCGTAGCCGAACGCCAAGCCGGGCACCCGGCCCAGCCACTTGAAGCCGGTGAGGGTCTCGACGTACGGAAGGCCGTGGCGCGCGGCGATGGACGACAGCAACGAGCTGGACACGATGGTCGTCGCCAGCGTTCCGCGGACCCCGGAACGCAGCAGGTGGACGGCCAGGAGTGCCCCCACCTCGTCGCCGGACAGCATGCGGAACCTGTCTCGCGACGAAGGCGATGCCGGGACCGCCACGGCGCAGCGGTCGGCGTCGGGGTCGTTGGCGAGCACGATGTCGGCGTCGATCCGGGCCGCCAGGTCGAGTGCCAGGTCCATCGCCCCTGGTTCCTCGGGGTTGGGAAACGGCGTGGTCGGGAAGGCGGGATCAGGTTCCGCCTGCTCCGCCACCACGTGGGGTGCAGGGAATCCGGTGCGCTGGAGGGCCGCCCGTACCACTGCCGCGCCGACGCCGTGCAAAGGGGTGTAGGCGATCCGGAGGTCTCGTGGCCCACCGGGTGCGGGCAGGCTCGCCACGCGATCCAGGTACGCCTCGACGATGGCGTCGTCCAGCGTTTCCCAGCTCTCGGCACGTGGCACGGTGGACAGCGGCCCGACCGCCTCGATGGCTGCCGAGATCTCGGTGTCGGCGGGCGGCACGATCTGCGTACCGTCGCCGAGGTAGACCTTGTAGCCGTTGTCGGGCGCGGGGTTGTGCGACGCCGTCACCATCACGCCGGCGACGCACTCCAGGTGGCGGATGGCGTACGCGAGGATCGGCGTCGGCAGCGGCCGCGGCATGACGAGCGGACGCAGCCCGGCACCTGCCAGCACGGCCGCGGTGTCGCGGGCGAACACGTCGGACTTGTGGCGCGCGTCGTAGCCGATGACCACGCGTCCGCCGGCGTGACCATGGGCGGTGAGGTACGACGCGAGGCCGGCGGCGGCGCGGATCACCACCGCCCGGTTCATCCGTGCTGGCCCGGCGCCGAGCGCTCCCCGAAGTCCAGCGGTACCGAACTCCAGCGGGCCCGCGAATCGATCCGCGATCTCGTCGAACGCCGAGGCTTCCAGCAGGTCCTCCAGCTCCTGCCGGGTCTGCGGGTCGGGGTCTTCGGCGAGCCACGCACGGGCACGTTCGACCAGGACGTCTCGGTCGTCCCGTTCGCTGTGGGCCGGCTCGGCCGTGCTCACCATCGCCTCCACTCGCTCATCGGCTACCGACCAGCTGTTCGCTGGCCCACGGTAACCCGCGGTCGGGTGAGGTCAGCATTCGGCGCCGTCGACCCATCCGAACGTGGCTTTGTGCTGCTCGTCGTCGGTGGTTTCCGGGTCGGCGACCGTGTAGTGGAACTGCAGCGCGCGCCGACGGGTCGTCGTCCGGTTGGCCGGGGTGCCGTGCAGCAGGAGACCGTCGAAGAACATGAGACCACCGGACGGTAACGGCACCGCGACTCCACGTTCGATCGGAACGTCGCCGTCACACAGCTGGAGGTCGCGCAGGAACGCATGCCGGCGAGGCCCCTCTCGGTGGGATCCGGGAACGACCCGCATACACCCGTTCTCCAACGTGGCGTCGTCGAGGGCGATCCAGACACCGACGATCGGCGTGCCGGGCACGAGGTGAAAGAACGCGTTGTCCTGGTGCCACGGTTTCTCCCGACCTCCGCCGGGCGGCTTGATGAGGGCCATCTCCTGGAACAGCTGGGGTGTGCCTCCCAAGAGCGTCTCGACGACGACGAGGATGGCAGGGTGGCGCGCGAGCGCATCCAGCCTCGCGTCGTGCTTCGCGAAGTCCATGAACTTTCGCGTGGCGTCGAGCCGCTCCTCGGGTGTGAGGTGCTCGAGCGTGTTCTCGGCCCACTTCTCGTACTGGATCCCTGCCGGCGAGTCAGGGCGCGCCAGATGGTTGAGGGCGTCGAGCGCTGCGGTGACCTCGACGTCGTCGAGGGCGCGATCGACTGCGAGAAGACCTCGTTCGTGGTACTGGGACACAGCCTGTGCGTCGATGTCCGCCAAGCTGGTCAGGTGGTCGTCGACAGGCGGCATGACGTACAGCCGTTCGTCGTAGACCTGCCCGCCCTGGTCGAAGACCCGCGCGCCGACGGTGTGCATGGACGTGACGGTAACGAAACGACACGGGCCTATCCATGCCTTGCCAGGCACAGATCGTGCACTGAGTGGACTCTCGCGAGCGATGCGGTCAGATGCCGACGTTGCGGCAGGGACGCCGACGCAGCTCGGCGGTGTAGTCGTCGGGGGCGCCCGCCTCCTCCGCGGCGTCGGCGAGGATGCCCAGGTAGCGCGCAGAGGGCAGCCCGCCTTCGTACGCATCGAGCACGTAGGTGTACGCCGGGACCGGTCCGTCGAGGGTCTGGGCCAGTACGCGCAGCTTGCGGTAGAGACCGAGATCGGCGCCCTGCCAGAGCTCGAGTTGCTCCTCATCGGACGGCGCGACGTCGTAGAGCGCGACGAAGACCTGCGACGTGGGGTCCTCCACCACGGTGGCAAGGGCACCTTCCCATCCGTGGTCCTCGCCGCCGAACGTCAGGCGCCAGCCCATGAGCCACCCGGTCCCGCGAAGCGGGGAGTGCGGGCAGCGGACCGCCATCTCTCGAGGGCTGAGATTGGTGGCGTAGGCGGCGTACACGGTCACGGCCTTTGATCGTAATGGGCTACGGCCGGGTATTGGGAGGAATGCCGCGGTCACGTGCGGCGGATCGGGGAGAACAATGGGCGGTGTGACGCGAGTTGTGATCGTGGGTGGCGGACCCGGGGGCTACGAGGCCGCGCTGGTGGCGGCACAGCTGGGTGCCGAGGTCTGGGTGGTAGACCGCGATGGCCTGGGCGGATCGGCGGTGCTCACTGACTGTGTACCCAGCAAGACGCTCGTCGCAACGGCCGAGGTGATGACTGAGGTCCGCGAGTCTGGCGAGCTCGGCCTGCTGATCGGCGGTGATGGCCGGGATGGGCGCGGCTCCGCGCCTGACGCGGGTGGGATCGGCGTGGACGTCGCCAAGGTGAACGCCCGGGTCAAGGCGCTCGTCAGTGCCCAGTCGGCCGACATCGCCCGTCAGCTGGAGCGGGACGGCATCCACGTGCTGCAGGGCCGTGGCCGGATGGACGGACCGGATCGGGTGATCGCCACGCTGAGCGACGGGCGGACCGAGCTGCTCGACGCCGATGTCGTCCTCCTGGCGACAGGTGCGCACCCGCGGGTCCTGCCCGACGCCGTTCCGGACGGTGAGCGGATCCTCACGTGGGAGCAGGTCTACGAGCTCGACGAGCTTCCGGAGCGCTTGATCGTCGTCGGCTCCGGCGTGACGGGTGCGGAGTTCGCCAGCGCCTACAACGCGCTCGGCTGTGACGTCGTGCTGGTCTCGAGCCGTGACCGGGTGCTGCCGAGCGAGGACGCCGATGCCGCAGCCGTGATCGAGGACGTCTTCACGAGGCGAGGTATGACCGTCCTGTCCCGGTCTCGGGCCGAGAGCGTGAGGCGTACGCGGAGCGGGGACGGCGTGGTGGTCACGCTCACCGACGGGCGTGTGGTCGAGGGATCTCATTGCCTGCTCGCCGTCGGCTCGGTGCCCAACACCGCTGGCCTCGGACTGGAGAAGGCAGGGGTACGCCTGGACTCGAAGGGGTTCATCGAGGTCGACCGGGTCTCGCGTACCACGGCACGCGGTGTCTACGCGGCAGGGGACTGTACTGGCGTGCTCATGCTCGCCTCCGTCGCGGCGATGCAGGGACGGATTGCGATGTGGCACGCCATGGGTGACGCCGTGAAGCCGCTCGACCTGGAGCAGGTGTCTGCGACTGTCTTCACCGACCCCGAGATCGCCACCGTCGGCTGGTCACAGGCAGACGTGGACGCAGGACGGGTGCAGGCAGTGAGCGTCAAGCTGCCCTTGGCCGGCAACGCCCGGGCCAAGATGCAGGACATCCGGGACGGGTTCGTGAAGCTCTTCTGCCGTCCGGGAACCGGGATCGTCGTGGGTGGAGTCGTGGTGGCGCCACGGGCAAGCGAGCTCATCTACCCGGTTTCGCTGGCCGTGTCGGCGAACCTCACGGTCGACCAGCTCGCCCACGCGTTCGCGGTGTACCCGTCGCTCTCCGGTTCGATCGCCGAGGCGGCACGGCGGCTTCACCGTCGCAGCTGAGCGAGCGCTTCACGCCGCAGGGTGCGAACCAGCCGTTCTCGCGGTCTGCGTCTCGTCTGGCTCGTGCTCGCCTTGCCGTGCCCCGGTGAGGTGAGGGCCTCGACGCTTGGGTGCGCGGCCGGGCGGCTGGCTGGGTGGCTCGCGAGCTGGCGGTGGCGGGTTGGGCAGGCTGACCTGCTCACCCACGTCGAGGGCCACCGGCTGACCGTGGTGGGTGAACTGCAGCGGTTTGCCGCGGAACAAGTGGTAGGTCGCCTCGCCCAGGCCGATCGAGACCCGAAGCTGACTCCCCGCGTACCGGATCCGGAAGGTCATGCCCGTGAGTGCGGGAGGCAGCTGTGGCGCGAAGCTCAGCTGTCCATGGTGGTCGCGCATACCGCCGAAGCCGGCGACCGTCGCGATCCAGGCCCCGGCGAGGGAGGCGATGTGGACGCCGCTCGCCACATTGCCGTGCACGTCGTGGATGTCGGCGAACGCCGCCTCGGCGAGGTAGTCGCAGGCGAGCTGGAGATGTCCGACCTCGGCGGCGATGACTGCCTGGGTCGCAGCCGAAAGGGACGAGTCGCGCACTGTCAGTCGTTCGTAGTACGCGAAGTTGCGCGCCTTCTGCTCCGGCGTGAAGCAGTCGCCGCACAGGTGCATCGCAAGCACCAGGTCGGCTTGCTTGATGACCTGCTTGCGGTAGAGGTCGACGTACGGGAAGTGCAGCAAGAGGGGGTAGTCGTCTGCAGAGGTTGCCTCGAAATCAAAAGGCGCATAGCAGGTGAACTCGTCACACTGCGGATGCACGCCCAGCGTCTCGTCGTACGGGATGACCATCCGGTCCGCAGCAGCGCGCCACGTGCGAACCTCGTCCCCACTGACACCCAGTCTTCGCGCGATCTCGGGACGCCGCTCGCACACCTCCGCAGCGCTTCGCAGGTTCTTGCGCGCCATGAGGTTGGTGTAGACGTTGTTGTTCTTGACCGCGGTGTACTCGTCCGGCCCGGTGACGCCATCGATCCGGAAACCTGTGTGGGGGTCGTGGTGTCCCAAGGACGCCCAGAGCCTCGCGGTCTCGACGAGAAGCTCAGCCCCGCAGTGGGTTTCGAGTTCGGAGTCGCCCGTCGCGTGGAGGTACCGACAGACTGCGTCGGCGATGTCGGCGTTGATGTGGAACGCCGCAGTTCCGGCCGGCCAGTAACCGGAGCACTCGTCACCGTTGATGGTCCGCCACGGGAACGCTGCTCCCTGCAAGCTGAGCTGTCGCGCCCGCACCTGTGCCTTGGGCAATGTCGAGTGTCGCCACCGCAGCACGTCGCGGGCGGCTTTCGGCATCGTGTACGTGAGCACCGGAAGCACGAAGCACTCGGTGTCCCAGAAGGCGTGGCCGTCGTACCCCGGGCCGGTGAGGCCCTTGGCCGGAATCGCACGCGCCTCGCCGCGGGCACCGGCCTGCAGGACGTGGAACAACGCGAACCGCAAGGCCTGCTGCAGCTCGACGTCGCCCTCGATCTCCACATCCGCGGCATCCCAGAAGTGGTCGAGGTAGCGCCTCTGGTCGCGAAGCAGGCCATGCCATCCGGTTTGCAACGCACCGTCCAGGGCGGCGTGGACCTGGGCCGCAAGCGCTGGTGTGGAACGCCGGCTCGACCATCCGTACGCCAGGTACTTCGTGATCCGTAGCCGACCACCCTTGGGCACGACGCTGCTGACAGTCAGGCGAGCCAGGTCTCCTTCGGCTTCGATCCTGGTGCGCAGCCTGTCCGGTCCGAGCACGCGGTGGTCCATCGCCGCTGCCAGGCGGAGCTTGGATCGACGCGTGTGGTGTGCCAACACGGCCCGGTAGCCGTGTGCACTCGCAGCATCGGCCACCAGCGGATCCTTCAACGCCGCTGCCACCCGGGGATCCGGGCTGGCGATCGGCGCCGTTGGTTCGTTTGCCAGAAGTTCGGACTGCACGACGAGCTGCATGGTCTCGTCCAGTGGCTGCACCTCGTAATGGATGGCGGCGACTGCGCGTTGGGTGAACGACACCAGCCGCTCGGTGTCGATGCGGACTCGGCGGCCGGTCGGCGACTCCCACACCGTACGGCGGCGCAACGTGCCGGACCGAAAGTCCAGCACTCGTTCGTGTTCCGACGTGATGCCATAGCGCGTGTCGAGCGGCTCGTCCATGACCAGCAGGCGGATGATCTTCCCGTTGGTCACGTTGACGAGGGTCTGGCCGTCCTCGGGGTCGCCGTACTGCGGCTCCGCATAGGGGAGTGGGCGGCGTTCGAAGAAGCCGTTGAGATACGTGCCAGGCATTCCGACCGGTTCGTCCTCCTCGAAGGTTCCGCGCATCCCGATGTGGCCATTGGACAAGGCGAACGTCGACTCCTGTCGCTTCAACGAGTCGAGGTCGAGACCATGCCAGCGCAGCTCCCACGGGCTCACGTCGTAGCCGGGGGAGCCCGGACTCGGGCCGCGACTGGTCATGGCGTGTCCACCAGCTCCCCGAGGTCCGACACCACCAGGTCCGCGCCGTGCTGTCGGAGGGCTTGCGCATAAGACGCGTGCTCGTCCGACGAGCCTTGGGATTTCCGATCGGCTCGGTCGATGCCGACCACGAGCGCGAAGCCACCGGCGCGCCCGGCCTGCACGCCTGCGAGCGCGTCCTCGAAGACCGCGGCGGCGGACGGCTCGACACCGAGCGCCTTGGCGCCGGCGAGGTACGAGTCCGGCTCCGGCTTGCCGCGCAGCCCTTGCTCCTCGATCACCTTTCCGTCGATCCGCGCGTCGACGAACCGGTCAAGGTTCGCGGCCCGCAGGACGGCGGCACCGTTCGCCGACGAGGTGACGACGCCGATCCGCAAGCCGGCGTTGCGCACGGCGGTCAGGTAACGCACCGAACCCGGATACGCGGTGACGCCGCGTTCGGCCAGCAGGGAACGAAAGAGAGCGTTCTTGCGGTTGCCCACGCCGGCGACTGTCTGGGCGGTCGGAGGATCGTCGGGCGTCCCTTCTGGCAACGTGATTCCTCGAGAGGCGAGGAAGGTTCGCACGCCGTCCTCGCGTGGCCGCCCGTCGACGTAGTCGAAGTAGTCGTCGTCGGTGAACGGCTTGAAGTCCGGGCCTTCCCGGTCTCGGAGGAACGCGTCGAATGTCTGTTTCCACGCCACACGATGGAGCTCGGCGGTATTTGTCAGCACACCGTCGAGGTCGAACAGACATGCAGTCACCTCGCCGGTCAACCCGAGCACGACATCGACGCTACTCCGCGGTGCTCATCTGGTCTTGCGAAAGCGGACTGTTCCCGCTCGATGGTCTGGGTTCTGCTCCCCCGTCCGGGTGAGATCTGGATTTCTGGCAGTCCCACTCGGCGCAAATGACGTCGCCGGTGTGTGGCAGAAGCCGCCCATGGGAAGCCTCTCATCGGTGCACCATGGTCGGACGTATGGAGCTCCCGGGCCGCTGAAGCGGTCCGGCGAGGAGCGCCGGGGGTGCCGATGAGCAGGCGGACACTGACCGATCCGCGCACGTGTTGGGGTCGCTACGTGGTCTTGGTCGTCGTCGCGTTGGCGATCTTCGGCCTGACCTACGCCACCAAGGTGCCGGCATCGAGCCGTGGTGGGACCCGAGCGACCCCCGAGCGCGGCGCGGGTGGCTCAGAACCCGAAGTCGCCGAAGTCGAAGCCGCCGAAGTCGCCACCGGCGTCACCGACATCGCCACCGGCGTCGCCGACGTCACCACCGGCGTCGCCTGCGTCACCGACGTCTCCCGCGTCGCCGCCTTCTCCTGCGGAGTCGGCGTACCCACCGTCGCCGTAGCCGCCCCACATGCTGCCCATCATCGAGCCCATGAGGAACGCGGGAAGCAGACCTGACGTGGCGAAGCCGGCGAAGTAACCCTGCATCCAGCCCGCGTAGGCGGGTCCGCCTTGCCAGTACGGCACCCGCTCGCTGCCGACCATGACCTTGCGGATGTCTGGCTCAGCACCAGCGCGCACCCGCTCGGCGTCGGCGGCGCAGACCGGGACCTTGCGGTAGGCGCCTCCGGCAGGCGCCCACTCGACGTCCTCGGTGGACGGACCGTGCTGCGGGTTGAAGAAGCACGGCGGCCGACGCTGTGGCAGGGGCTCGCCCTTGATCCTCGCGCGAACGCACGCCACGGCGTACTTGCCGTCCTCGAGGATCGACGTGACCCCCTTGATGTCCTCCGGCTTCTGCACGGAATCGACCGCCTTCTTCGCGGCGTCGTATTCGTTCAGAGCGCGCTCGTAGTCTTGCCGGGTCGCCTCGTCGAGCTCCTGACCAGCGACGTCGAGGTCGAGGCGCTGGAGCTCTTCGCCGAACTTGGTGACGTCCTCTTCGGCGAGGGCCTTCACCTTCGCCAGCTCGGCGGCCTCCACCTGGCGACGGCGTGCTTTGGCTCGCTGGTTGGAGACGAACCCCACGACAGCGATGATCAGGATCGCAACGAGTAGGAATTCCACAACCGGCCTCCCCGGTCAGGTTCGCACTGTTGTCAGCATAGACGTTCGAACGACCACCCGGTGTTCCCCAATACCGCCCAAAATGACCATGTGCACTACGCCTGCCGGAGCTGCAACACGTGTCGGCACGTGTCACAGGTCCGACGTGCCTGACCGATCTGGTGGACCTCGCCTGATCGGGCCGAATGGATCGCGACTGATCGGATCGAGGGACTGATCGGCTCGGTGGATCCCGCTAGTCCTTGATCTGGCACAGCACGGCGCCGGCCGGCACGGTCGCACCCACCTGGGCGGTGAGCCCTGCGATCTTGCCGGCTTTGTGGGCGTTGACCGGCTGCTCCATCTTCATGGCTTCGAGCACGACCACCAGGTCGCCGGCCTGGACGGTCTGCCCCTCCTCGACGGCGATCTTGACGAGCGTGCCCTGCATCGGCGACGTTAGCGCGTCCCCCGACGCGGTGGCCACGGTTCGCGAGCTGCTGCCCCGCCTCGGAGGCCGCCGTCCGGTCCCGGTGCCGGGGGAGTTGCCGCTGCGGACGCCGATCCCTGCGGGGAGTACGACCTCCAAGCGCTTGCCGTCGACCTCGACGGTGATGCGCTCGCGCTCGGCCGCGGGGGCGACCTCGGGCGTTCCTTCGTACGGCGGAATGGGAGTGGCGAACTCCGTCTCGATCCAACGCGTGTGGACGCCGAAGTCCCCGTCGGGTGCGACGAATGCCGGGTCGTCGACGACCGCCCGGTGGAACGGGACAAGAGTCGGCATCCCCTCGACCGCGAACTCCGCGAGCGCCCGGCGCGCCCGCTCCAACGCCTGCGTGCGGTCGGCGCCGGTCACGATCAGCTTGGCGATCAGGGAGTCGAAGGCTCCGGGCACCGTCTCGCCCTGGTCGTAGCCACCGTCGAGGCGGACGCCTGGACCAGACGGCGCATGCCACCGCTTCAGCGTCCCGGGTGCAGGAAGGAATCCGCGTCCCGCGTCCTCGGCGTTGATCCGGAACTCGATCGAGTGTCCGCGCACCGGGGGATCGGTGTAGCCCAGCGGTTCGCCGGCGGCGATGCGAAGCTGCTCGCGTACGAGGTCGATGCCGGTCACCTCCTCGGTCACCGGGTGCTCGACCTGCAGCCGGGTGTTGACCTCGAGGAAGCTGATCGTCCCGTCCTGGGCGACGAGGAACTCGCACGTGCCCGCCCCGACATAGCCAGCCTCGGCAAGAATCGCTTTGCTGGCTTGATAAAGCGTGCTCACCTGCTCGTCGGTGAGGAAAGGTGCGGGCGCCTCCTCGACGAGTTTCTGGTGCCGGCGCTGCAATGAGCAGTCGCGCGTCGAGACCACGACTACGTTGCCGTGCTGGTCGGCAAGACACTGCGTTTCGACGTGGCGAGGGCGGTCGAGGTACCGCTCGACGAAGCATTCGCCGCGCCCGAACGCGGCCACCGCCTCGCGCACCGCCGACTCGTAGAGCTCGGGCACCTCCTCGATGGTGCGAGCCACCTTGAGCCCACGTCCGCCGCCGCCGTACGCCGCCTTGATCGCAACTGGCAAGCCGTGGCGTTCGGCGAACTCCACGACGTCCTCGACACCCGCAACCGGGCTCGACGTCCCGGCGACGAGCGGTGCTCCGACCTTGTGGGCGATGTGCCGAGCTTTCACCTTGTCGCCGAGCGCCTCGATTGCCTGCGGCGGCGGCCCGATCCAGATCAGCCCTGCCGCGATGACCGCCCGAGCGAAGTCCGCGTTCTCGGCCAGGAATCCGTACCCCGGATGCACCGCGTCGGCGTGTGAACGCTTCGCGATGTCGAGCAACTTGTCGATGGAGAGATACGTGTCGGTCGGTGTTGCACCATCCAATGCGTAGGCCTCGTCGGCGAGCCGGACGTGCAGGGCGTCACGGTCGGGATCGGCGTACACGGCGACGCTCTCCACCCGGGCGTCGCGGCACGCACGCGCGATGCGGACGGCGATCTCGCCGCGGTTGGCGATGAGGACCTTGGTGATGGCTGGCACGTCTCGGAGTCTAGGCGGTACGAATAGATCATGACTGGTTCGCTACCGCGGCCGGTCTTTCGATGTCAGACAGCGATCCGACGAGGGACCGGTGCTCGTCGCCTAGCTTTCGTACCCGCTTGTCGTCGTGCAGGCTGGCCCTGATCAAGGTCTGGTCGACACCCGGGCGCGGACCGCGGGCACCAGGGGAGCGGTGAGCAGCCCCAGGACAACCACGCAGAGCGCGATGATGGCCGCCACGTGTACCAGCGTGAGGCGGCGTTCCGGCTCCGCCGGGGCGGCTTGATCCTCGGTAGGGAGGACGCCGGCCTCGGCAACCGGGTCGGCTCCTGCCACCGCAGCGCTCGATGCGCCACCTGCGGAGGTGGTCGGCTTGAACTTCACTGCTCGACCGTCGGCGGCTGGGACGAGGATGGCGGCCTCCTCGACGTACCGGGGCGTCTGGTCGGATCCGCCGACCGTCGCGATGACGATCTCCACAGACACCAGGTAGCTCTGGTTCTCACGGTCGGCGTCCAGACCGATGGCGACGTAGTAGTCGCCCGGCATCGCCACGTTGCGTTGCGCGTTCGACGATCCTGTGCGATTCGCGTGTCGCACCTCGACAGTCGTCGCTCGCGCGACCACGTCGCGGCCGTCGAGGTTGACCCGGTACGGTCCAGCGTCGCCGATCGGCGCCCTGGCATCGGCCCGGCTCGGGTTCAGCAGCGCCACCTCGAGCTTCTGGAGATCGTCGGTGAACCTGGCTCGGCGAGACGGTTGGGACGCCCGTGCCGCTACCTGCAGCCGCTGACCCCACTGCAGGCGAACCTTGAAGAACTCCACCTCGCCCGGAAACAACGTGGTTTGGTAACGCCCAGGAAATACCTGGGGAGCGTCGGAGAACGACGCACCTGCCACCACCGGTCGGGCGAGCGAGTTGCGCGGGTCCACCCAATCGGGGCGAGTCGAGGCGGGTGGCTGGAGCAGGTCGTCGGCGACCGGCGGTTCCTCGATGACGACGAGCTCGAGGGGATTCCCGGGTCCTGGGGCCGCGCGAGGGGATCGGCGAAGGCGTACGAAGATGTCCGACGAGGTCGTGCACGCACGTGCTGCGGTGGGGTCGTCGGTGGAGACCGAGGCCGTCACGACTGGGCTCGCGTTGTCGTACATCGTCGTGGTGCGACTCTTGCCGCACGGCGCACCGCGACGTGTCGCGACCTGAAGGGTGAACGATGGTGTGGCAGTCCCTGACGGCGGCCGTTCGCTCACGCCGACGTACAAGGTCGAGCCCTTGATCTGCCGGCGGAGGCGGTAGTAGCGCGGCCTGCCATCGGTCAACTCCTCGACGTACTGGCCTGCTGAGATCTGCGGGGCAGTCTTGCGTGTCGGACCTCCATTGACCAGTCGTCCGCTCAGTCGAGACGGCCGGAACGCGCGCACGGTCATGCGCTGGAGTGCGACGGTCAGGTTGACCGCGTCGTCGGCCTGGTAGTAGGTGCCGCCCCCGGCGTGGGCGATGCACTGCAGGTGCCTTCTCGCCTGAGCATTCGTACGGAATCCCACGACGTCGATCCGTACGCCGGTGTCGCGCCCGATCTGCCGAGCCGTGAAACACGGGTCAGGATCGCAGGTGTCCCGGCCGCCGGAGATCAGCAGGATGGTACGCCTGCCACGGTTCCGGAAGTCTCGACTCGCCTCGTCGAGGCTGAACGCGAGGGGATTTTCACCGTACGCCTGAAGGGTGCTGACCGCGTCTCGGAGCGCCGGCCGGTCGACGCCGTCGAGCGGAACTCGCAGTGAGCTCGCGTCGCACGCTCTCGCTTGGTTTGCAGTGGCGTCGCCGCCGCTCACGCGAAGCCCTACATCCCCACTGGACGGCAGCCGGGGAATCACGGCCTGGAGTGCGGTCCGCGCGGCATCCAGCTTCCTCGAGCCCTGGTGGTTCGAGCGCCGCATGGCGGCAGAGGAGTCGACGAGGATGAGCAGCTGGGGCCCGTCGTCCGACGCTTGCGCGGCGGCCGGTGGCGCAGTCGCGACCGGAGTCAGGAGGATCGCGAGCACGGCGACGGCGGAGAGCGGCCTTGAGAACATCGCCCCTTAGGTTAGGGCCTGGTCGGGAGTGAGCCGGCACAGATCCCGCGAGACGACTCGTTACGTGTTGGCAGCAGAACCCGACCCGGCTGTGAGCCGAACCCGTCGCAACAGCTGCGCGTTCAACGCCACGATGATCGTCGACAGCGACATGAGGACGGCGCCGAGTGCCGGGCTCAGGGAGATCCCGGCCCACGCCAACACCCCGGCCGCGAGCGGAATCGCCACGACGTTGTAGCCGGCGGCCCAGGCGAGGTTCTCGACCATCTTGCGGTACGACGCATGGGACAGTCGGATCACGGCTCCGACGGCTCGCGGATCCGACGACGCCAACACCACGCCGGCCGACTCGATCGCGACATCCGTGCCGGCGCCGATGGCGACGCCGACATCGGCTCGGGCCAGTGCCGGAGCGTCGTTGACGCCGTCGCCCACCATCGCCACGGTGTGCCCACATTGCTGCAGCTCCGCGACCACGCGGTCCTTGTCGGCCGGCAGCACCTCGGCGAACACCTCGTCGTCGGGTTGGAACCCGAGCTCGGAGGCGACAGTTTCGGCGACACTCCGAGCGTCTCCCGTAATCATCGCAATCGTCGTGATGCCGAGCCGGCGCAATGTCGCGATGGCTTCCCGGGCTTCCGGTCGTACCTCGTCCTCCAGAGCGAACGCACCGAGTACGTCGGCGGTCGTGGAGGAGCCGTCGCCCTCGCGTTGGCGAAGCACATGGAGGACGGCAGCGCCTCGGTTCTCCCACTCCTTGGTGGCTTCCCGCAGCTGGGTCGGCGGCTCGGCCGTGAGCTCGCGCAGGAGTGCGGGCCCGCCGATCACGTACGTCGTCCCGTCGATGTCGGCGCGCGCACCACGGCCGGCTAGAGCGACGAAGTCGGTGGCGGCGTGTGGGTCGAGGTCACGGTCACGGGCGGCTCGCACGATCGCCTTGGCTAGCGGGTGCTCGCTGAAGGCCTCGACAGCTGCGGCGATCCGAAGCAGCTCGGACTCGCTCACCCCGTCGACCGCGGCGACGCCGGTCACGACGTGCTCGCCCTTGGTGAGCGTGCCCGTCTTGTCGAAGAGCACCGTGTCGACAGTGCGCATGCGTTCCAAGGCGAGCCGGTCCTTGACCAAGATGCCGGAACGCGCGGCGAGGGCGGTCGACAGCGAGATCACCAGGGGAATGGCAAGACCCAGGGCATGCGGACAGGCAATGACCAGCACGGTGACCGTACGGGTGACCGACTCGCCGACGTTTCCCCATGCCCACCAGGCGATGAAGGTGAGCAGGCCTGCCGTACTCGCGATGTAGAAGAGCATGCCGGCGAATCGATCGGCGAGCACCTGAGCCCTGCCGCGTGATGCCTGGGCCTCGCTGACCAGCCGCTGGATGCCGGCCAAGGCGGTGTCGTCGCCCACCGCGGTGACCTCGATCCGGAGTGCGGCGTCGGTGGCCACGGTGCCGGCGACGACTCGGTGGCCGGTCGTACGTGGGACGGGCCGAGACTCTCCGGTGATCATGGACTCGTCGAGCTCAGCCGAGCCTTCGGTCACGACGCCGTCGGCCGGTACGCGGCCGCCCGGGCGAACCAGCACCAGGTCACCAACCCGCAGCTCGCTCGCCGCCACCTGCTCGACGTCCCCCGTTGGTGTGATGCGCTCGGCGTCGTCGGGAAGCAGGGCTGCGAGTGCCGCGAGCGCGCCCTGCGCCGAGCCGATCGCCTTCATCTCCTGCCAGTGGCCGAGCAGCATGATCGTGACAAGGGCGGAGAGCTCCCACCAGAACTCAAGGTCGACAAGACCGAGGCTGGAGGCCAGCGAGGCGACGTAGGCGACCACGATCGCCATCGAGATCAGCAGCATCATGCCCGGCGTACGATGCCGGATCTCGTGGACTCCGCCAGCGAGGAACGGCCAGCCGCCATACCAGAAGACGATCGAGCCGAGGACCGGTCCGACCCAGGCGATCCCGGGGAAGCTGATCGTGTAGCCGAACCACTCCATGACCATGCTGCTGGTCACCACGATCGGAAGGGTGAGGAGGAGGCTCAGCCAGAATCGGCGGCGGAACATCGCCGGGTCGTGTCCGGCATGTTTGTCGTGTCCGGCGTGCTCGTCGTGCCCCGTGTGTTTGTCGCTGCCGTGCCCGTGGCGGCCGTCGTGCTCGTGACGGTGCGCGTGGTGACTGGGCTGCTCGTGGCGGCCGGGCTGGTCGTGGTGGCTGCCGTGCCTGTCGTCGCTCGCGGCGCTGCTGGCCATGGGACGTGTCCTCCGGTGCGTGCAGGGAATATACCCCCGGGCGGTATCAAGCGTGTGCAACACCTCCGCTGCACGCTCCATTCCCCGTGTGCTCGGCAGCGCTGGTCGAGGCGTGGGTCAGCCGAGGCGACGCAGCTCCTCGCGGCACCGGCGCTCGACGTCGGCGAGCTCCTCGAGGGTCTTGTCGATGTCGCGGCGGCGCTGCTCGAGCTCGGCCCGACGTATGGCGATCTGCTCGAGCAGGTACCGCAGCTGGCCCGCCTCGCCCGGCTCGGCGTCGTACATGTCCAGGATCTTGGCGATCTCCTGCAGGGAGAACCCCAACCTGCGGCCACGCAGGATCAGCCCCAGCCGCACCCGGTCCCGAGGGTGAAAGATCCGCTGGTTGCCGCGGCGCTCGGGCGCGAGCAGGCCGCGGTCCTCGTAGAACCGGATCGTGCGCAGCGTGACGCCGTACTCCTCCGCCAGTTGGGAGATGGTCCAGGTCTGGGTCATCGCGGATTCCCTTGCGGCAGGGCGTCGAGCGTGCTTACGTTTACGTAAGCGTAAGGGAAGGCTGGCAGCATGTTCGAGCTCTCACCTGAACACGAGGAATTTCGGGCAGTCGTACGGGAGTTCGCGCTGCAGGAGATCGCGCCGCATGCGGCCGAATGGGACGTAACGCACCATTTCCCGGTCGAGACCGTCCGTGCGATGGGCAAGCTCGGGTTGTTCGGCCTGGGTGTGCCGGAGGAGTACGGCGGATCGGGCGGCGACTTCACCAGCCTGTGCGTCGCGATCGAGGAGATCGGACGCGTCGACCAGTCGCTCGGCCTGACGCTCGAGGCGGCGGCTGGCCTCGGCGTCGGTCCGCTTGTTCGGTGGGGCACGGAAGAGCAGAAGCGCCGCTGGCTCCCTGACCTCGCCACGGGTGAGGCGCTCGCTGGCTTCGGACTCACCGAGGCCGAAGCCGGCTCCGACGCCGCGGCGCTCAAGACCCGGGCCGAGCTGGTCGACGACCACTGGGTGATCAACGGGTCCAAGCAGTTCATCACCAACTCCGGCACGCCGATCACGTCGTTCGTGATCGTGGCGGCCCGCACTGGCATGCTTGCGGACGGGTCGCCTGAGATCTCGGCCATCATCGTGCCCTCGGGCACTCCCGGTTTCGTCGTCGAACCGGGATACCGGAAGCTCGGCTGGCATGCCTCCGACACGCACCCCCTGACCTTCAACGACGTGCGGGTGCCTGCTGACCACCTGCTCGGTGAGCGCGGCGCTGGGTTGAAGCAGTTCCTCGCGATCCTCGACCATGGGCGGATCGCGCTGGCGGCGCTGTCCGTCGGTTTGGCGCAAGGCTGCCTTGACGCATCGCTGGAGTACGCCACCACCAGGCACGCGTTCGGGAAACCGATCGGCAGCAAGCAGGGTGTGGCGTTTCGGATCGCCGACCTTCAGGTCGCGGTCGAGGCGGGCCGTCTGCTCACGTACAAGGCAGCATCCCTGGTCGATGCGAACAAGCCGGCCGACGTCGTGAAGAAGGCGGCCGCGCAGGCGAAGCTCTTCGCGAGCGAAGCTGCGGTCAGCGCGGCTCGGACTGCGACGCAGATATTCGGCGGGTACGGTTTCATGGAGGAGTATCCGGTCGCGCGCTTCTACCGAGACGCGAAGATCCTCGAGATCGGTGAGGGCACCAGCGAGATCCAGCGGCTCGTGATCGCTCGTGCCCTGGGCCTTCCGGTCGACTAGGTGCGTGGCAACAGGACGGTCGTGATGGTCGAACGTAAGGATCACGCCAAGGCAGTCGCCGAGGCACGCGAAGCCACGTTGCGCCCGGATGCCAAAGGTGCGGCCAAACTGGCCAGCCAGAACAAGCTTTACGTGCGGGACCGTATCGCGCAGTTGGTCGATTCCGGCACGTTCGTCGAGGACGGTCAGCTTGCCAACGCTCTCGCCGACGGGCTGCCGGCCGACGGTGTGGTCACGGGGCGTGGGCTGGTAGACGGTCGGCCGGCGCTCGTCGTGGCCAACGATCCGACGGTCAAGGCGGGTTCGTGGGGAGCCCGTACCGTGGAGAAGATCATCCGGATCACTGAGATCGCGTTGCGCGACGAGCTTCCTGTCTTCTGGCTCATCGACTCCGCTGGCGCTCGGATCACCGACCAGGTCGAGCTCTTTCCCGGGCGCAGGGGAGCGGGCCGCATCTTCGCCAACCAGGTTGCGCTTTCCGGGAAGGTGGCACAGATCTGTTGCCTGTTCGGACCATCGGCTGCGGGCGGCGCCTACATCCCGTCGTTCTGCGACATCGTCATCATGGTCGAAGGTAACGCGTCGATGTACCTCGGCTCCCCGCGGATGGCCGAGATGGTGGTCGGCGAGAAGGTGTCGCTGGAGGAGATGGGCGGCGCCCGGATGCACGCGACGGTCTCCGGCTGTGGCGACCTCCTCGCAGGCGACGACGCGGAGGCGATCGAGCTCGCCAAGGAGTACTTCTCGTACGTCCCGTCGAACTGGCGGGACCGGCCGCCGTCCTACGAGCCCCGCCCACCTGCTCGCGAGTTCACGGCGTCACTCGTGCCCGAGGAGGAGGCCGTGGGCTACGACATGCACGACATCCTCGACGCCTTGCTCGACGCCGAGAGCTTCTTCGAGATCAAGCCGCTCTATGCGCCTGAGCTGATCGTGGGTTTCGGATGTCTCGAGGGTCAGGTCGTCGGCGTGCTCGCGAACAACCCGGCCGTCAAGGGCGGTGTGCTCTTCGT
This sequence comes from Actinopolymorphaceae bacterium, assembly GCA_036564245.1. Classification (GTDB taxonomy): domain Bacteria; phylum Actinomycetota; class Actinomycetes; order Propionibacteriales; family Actinopolymorphaceae; genus Thermasporomyces. Next base: position 181,148 of record DATCKU010000002.1, on the reverse strand, counting down.
CGACAGTGCCGACAAGGCGGCGCGGTTCATCTGGCTGTGTGACGCGTTCAATGTGCCGCTGGTCTATCTCGCCGACGTCCCCGGCTTCATGATTGGCAGCGAGGTCGAGCGTCAGGGCATCATCCGGGCGGGCGCCAAGATGATTACCGCAGTCGCGGAGGCCACGGTGCCTGCAGTGTCGGTCATCGTACGAAAGGCTTATGGCGCAGGGCTTTACGCGATGTGCGGTCCGGGCTTCTCGCCGGATGCCTGTCTCGCCTTGCCCACTGCCAAGATCGCGGTCATGGGACCGGAGGCGGCGATCAATGCGGTCTACTACAACAAGATCGCCGAGATCAGCGATCCGCAGGAGCGGGAGGCGTTCGTCGCCAAGCTTCGCGCAGAGTACGAGGACGACATCGACATCCTGCGGCTTGCATCTGACTTGGTGATCGACGCCGTGGTCGAGCCGCACGAGCTGCGTTCGGAGCTCGTCGCCCGCCTCGCCGCCGCTTCGACGAAGGAACGCCACCGCCCCGCCAAGCACCACGGCGTCCCACCAGCCTGACAGCGAAGCTTGACCGTTACCACGTCACGTCGGCCATTCGCAGTGGGAAAGGTGCGTGTACGTGCCGGAGAGATACGAATCGCCTCGCGTGCTTTTCCCCATATCCAATGAACCATATCGATCATGGTGAACACAAGACTTGTTTTTGCCTGGTTCCCGCTTGGAGCATGGAGCCCGTGGATGAGCAGAGAATCGAGCGCGTACGAGACGTACGGCGACGACTTGCCGAGCACGGCCCGCCCCGGACTCGTCCGTACGACAACGACTTCGCCCGCGTGGCCGTCCCTTTAGAAGACTGTGACGCGCTCCGGGACCTCCTCGTCGCTGACCGTGTGACCACGGTCGTCGAGGTCGGCCTCGCCTACGCAAGCTCAGCACTTGCCATCGGTGAGGCGCTTGTCACGGTGCAGGGTTCGACATCGCAGACCCCGAAGCACGTCATCATCGATCCGTTCCAGGTAACGGACTACGGCAACGTCGGCTGGGAGCTCCTGGAAAATGCGGGTCTCGCTGACGTTGCGACATTGGTGACCGAGCCGTCGTCGTCCGCCCTGCCGAAACTCGTCGCGGACGAGTTCAGCGCCGATGCGGCGTTCGTCGACGGAAGTCACCGGTTCCACGAGGTCTTCGTGGACCTCTACTTCCTGCGCACGATCGTCAAGCCCGGTGGGCTTGTGATCCTGGACGACTACTGGTGGCCGTCGGTGCGTACGGCGGTGAGCTACTACGAGACCAACCTGGGGTGGGCGTCGGTGACAGACGCGTTCGAGTCCGTATCGCTTGACCGTGCCAACGGAACTCCGCGAACCCGAGCGTTCCGCCTCCCTGATCCAGCGTTCGAGCCGCGCTTCGACGAGTTCCAGGCGTTCTGGACGTCTGTATCGCTCCATCGCCCGGTCATGCCACACGAAACCGGGCCAGCGTGACTAGCGCGATGATGGCGACGCTCAGGAGAACAGCCCACACGAGAAGCAGCGTTTTCCACCTGCGCAACGTGTCGCCCACGCTGGCTGGTGTGCCCGCGAGTTCCGGCTGCCAGAGTTCGACGATCAGGCGACCGACGAAGCCTGCGGTGCTGACCATGAGAGCCCAGAGCCACCAGTCGGGGCGTACGTGGAATGGTGACGAGGCCGGGAGCAGCACCACGGCGAGAAAGACCGAAAGCCCCAGCCAGAGCCACAGCGTGCGCGTGATCAACCCAGCATGCGCCAGCCGCAGTGCGGCTGCGGAAGCAAGCATGGGAACCAAGATGAACACGGGAGCAACCAACACGATGACGACGTAGACAGCCAGCATGAGGGCGGCGATCGTCAGAAAGATCGCAACAACGATCGTCTCGATCGCTGAGTCGCTCTGTGCTAAGGCATCGGTGACGATTCTCTTGGCCAGGGGCGCACCGACCTCTTTGAACAGGACGACCGCGAGGAAGGAGCCGATCGGAAGCGCCAGCATGACGCCGGCGGCCGCGCCGGTTGCCGCCGCGGCACAACGAACCAGGCTAGCCAGAGAGAACCGGGAGACTGTCTTCGAGTGCAGCATCGGTGGTCGGTTGCCTCCGGGGCATCGCAGCGGACGGGATCGGTGGAGCCGATCAATTCTATGGGGAAGGGAATCGGAGGCACCGTGTCCAAACGTCACGCGTGGTAACGGATGGGCTGGAGCTCTCCGTTCCGGCGTTGCGCCGTGCCCTTTGGTCAGATGCTGACCTCGCGCGCACCGCATGTCTGGTCGTCGTCCCGTGGTACGTCCTTCTGGTAGGCATACCGCTCGGGGGTGACGGTGGCGTATGGCGGTCAATGGCAGAAGGTTCCTGACGTGTCGTTCATTCGCTGATGTGTCGCTGACCACAACGCTCTCAGGCGAGCCAGCGGTCGAGGTTCTCGGCGACGAACTCGTCGTCACGCAGGTGTGGGTAGGCGGCCCAGATGCGATCGATCTCGGCCATCTGCTGGGGACTCAAGACCTCGTTCTCGTCCAGGCACCAGGTGCCCTCCAGCAGCCCTTGGCGGCGGAGCACCTCGTGGATGCCGGGGATGCAGCCGTGGAAGGCGTTGTCGATGTCGAAGATGGCCGCGTTGGCGTCGGTCAGCGCAGAGTCCATTCCGAGCAGGGTGCGCAGCGCACGGTCATCGCCCTGCTTGGCCCGCCGCGAGAGGTTCAGCACCGTGACGGCGTTCTTCACCCACACGGCCCATTGGCCGAGTAGCCCGCCGACGAACTGCGCGCCGTTGGGGTAGGTCGTGATCAAATCACCGATGATGTGGTCGTCGTTGCCGGTGTAGAGGGCGATCTCGTTCCGTCGTTCCGATTCTCCGACCCCGCGTACGACGTCCAATGTCGCGTACCGATCGAATGGCGCGACCTTGATCCCGACGACGCTCTCGATGTCGGCGAGGGCCCGCCAATAGCGCCGGGAGAGGTGGCGGCCGCCGACCGCGGGCTGCAGGTAGAACCCCACGACGGGCAGGATCTCCCCGACGACGCGAGCGCGTTCGAGCAGTTCGTCCTCTGTGAGGTCGTCAGCGCCATATGGCGCGAGCAGCGCGAAGTGGTAGCCGTACGACGCGGCGAGCTCGGCCTCGGCCACCACCTGTCGCATCGACCCGGACAGTCCGGCCACGAGGACGATGGACCGGTCGGCGTACTCCCGTGTCGTCTCCGCGGCGAGCTCGAGAACCGGAGCGAGAAGGCCTCTCGACGGTTCGTGGATGGCGAACTGTGTCGTGTGGACGGCCACGGCGAGGCCACCGGCACCCGCCTCGAGGTAGTAGCGAGTGAGGGCGCGCTGGCGGCGCTCGTCCAGCTTGCGGTCGCGGGTCAACGCGAGCGGATGGGCAGGGATGACCGTGCCCTTCTGGAACACGCTGCGTGGGCTTGTCTCGTCCTCCTTGAGGTTGTCGGTGCTCATCAAAACCGCCCGTCCCGGGATTGGAACTTCGTCGGCTTGTCGAGGACCGGCATGCCCGATCCCACCCACGCTGCCGTGGCCTCGACGAGCTCGGCGAGCGGGACCTCTGGATAACCGAAAAGGCCGTGGCAGCGCGTGGCGTTGGACAGCAGGGCGGTCGGCGCTTCCTCGCCGGTGAATCTCACCTCGCGGTCGAGGAGGCGACCCAGCTCGATCGCGACCGAACGGATCGAGATCGTCTCGGGTCCTGTGACGTTGAGGACGAACGGAGGCACATCAGCGTGCAGGAGGCTGCGTAGCGTGACCTCGTTGGCGTATCCCTGCCAGACGACGTTGACGTACCCCATGGTGAGGTCGATGGGCTCGCCGGCGTGAATGGCGCGGGCCAGGTCGACGAGCACGCCGTAGCGCATCTCCACGGCGTAGTTGAGCCGGAGCAGCGCGAGAGGTGTCTGGTGTCGTTCGGCGAAATAGCTGAAGATCCGTTCCCGGCCAAGGCACGACATCGCGTACTCACCGACCGGCCCCACCGGATCGGCCTCGGTCGGGCCGCCGCTGCCCGTAGGTGACAACGGATAGACGTTTCCCGTGGACAGCGCGACGATACGCGATCCCGCGTAGCGTTGCGCGACGCGACCGGGAAGGTACGCATTGGTCGCCCACGTGGCAGCCTCGTTCCCGGTCGTGCCGAACTTCGCGCCGATCAGGTAGATGACGTTGGCCGCGTCGGGGAGCGCGGCGAGCTCGTCGTCAGAGGTGATGTCGGCGCGAATGACCGTCGCTCCGCACGCGCTGAGCTTGTCGGCCGTCTCGGGGGTGGTGAACCGCGACACGGCGTAGACAGTCGTGTCGGTCCCGGCCGCCTCGATCGCGCGTACCGCCAGGTCGACCAGGCTCGGACCGAGCTTGCCGGCCGCTCCGAGGACGATGATGTCGCCGTCGAGCTTTCGCAGGTCATCCACGAGAGCCGGCCTGGGGCGGGACAGCCGCTCCTCCAGCTCCGCAACCGTACGCAAACCGCCTCCGTCACCTGCGCTTGGAACTTCCAGCCGCTCAAGCCTCGAGCAAGCGGCAGACTGCGCGCCAGTCTACTTACGGTCACATATAAGTCAACATTTGAGCCGCCGTAACTCGGAAGCGCTGTCCTCCCACCGTGGTTCGTACGGCGCCCGCGCATGTCGGCGCTCGCATATATGTTCGATGACATGTCCGGTCAGCCAAGTCCGCATGACGCAGTGTTTCGTCGGGTTCTCGGCGAACCCGCCAACGCTGCGTCGCAGTTGCGCCCGGTGTTGCCGGCTGCACTGGTCATGCGGCTCGACCTGGATCGGTTGGCGCGAGTTCCGGGCAGCTTCGTCGATCCGACCTTGCGATGGCGGCATTCGGACTTGTTGTTCACCGCCCCGCTCGATGGTCGTCAAGCGTTCGTCTATGTGCTCATCGAGCATCAGAGTGGGTGGACCGGTTGATGCCGTTTCGGATGCTGCGCTATGTGGTACGCATCTGGGACCGCTACGTTGCCGAGCATCCCGAAGCCACCCGGCTCCCCGCGGTGATTCCGCTGGTGGTGCAAGGCGTTGCTGTCGACGAGTGGTTTTCCACGCCCGTCCTCGCACGCCCATGGACTGGTCCTGTGGATGTGCGGGACCTGATCGACCTTGACGGTGAAGCGGTTGCGGCGGCAGGAGAACTCGTGCCGCGGTTCCGGTTCCTGCTCGATGATCTGGCGCAGGTGGATGAGCTGGCGCTGCGCGCCCGGCCACTGACCGCGTCGGCCCGGCTGACGCTGCTCTTGCTCAAGATTGCCGGCGGGAATACCACGCTGGTGGATGATGCTTCTCACCCTCCGGTTCGGCCCACTTTCGCAGGACGTGCTCGGTGTCGTACATGGCGCGTCCATCGACCAGCTCCAAACGTGGATCCCGCGAGTGCTCACGGCCAACACGCTCGACGAGGTCCTCTGCTGAGGGCGGGACCACTCGAGGCAACGATCTCCGGGACGCGCTCTAGGCGTCTGGCAGCTTCTCGACGAGCAGCTGGTAGGGGCGTCGTGGCCGCCCGGCCTTGCTGGATCGTGCCGGCGGCATCGGCCAGGCCAAGCCCGCATCGACCAGGGCGCTCAAGGACCGGCGCGCCGTTCGCAGCGTGATGCCGAGGAGCGAGGCGACCCGCTCGGCGTCGACGATCAGGTCGCTGTCCGTCTTCGCCTCGAGTTTGCTGGCAAGCTGTCGGAGCGTCTCGACGGCCTTCGGATCATGGGCGGTGGCCGCAGGGCGACGCGGAGTCTTGGCGGCGCGTTCAGCCGGCAGCGACAGCACGGTCTCACGCGGGCCGACGAGGTAGGCGACCTGGCCGGACGAGGCGGCCGCCTTGTCGACCGCGGTCTCGGCGTTGAACTCGGCTTCCCTGGTGGACCGACCGAGACCGATGCCCACCTCGATGTCCATCGCCAGCTCCGCGGAGATGGTGCCCACGAAGGGCGCGACCGTGAGATCGTCGCTCGCCACGGTCAGGGAGCCCATGGTGGTGATGATGAGGAAGCTTCGCTCGTCCCGGGGGAGCACGGTGGCGTCCATCACGCGGGCCTGCTTGAGCAGCTCGCGCTGCAAGGAGAGCTTGAGCTCTTGGTACCAGTAGTTGCTCGGGCCTGTGTGCTCTGGAACGACACCGCTCGGGATCCGCACGACCATCATGACGATCCGAGACTCCTCCAACCGGGCACCGCTTCCCCGCAGTGCTGCCGTGTTCAGGGCATGGAGGAGGGTGGCAGCGGTCGGCTGCATCTTGAGCGACGGGATCCCGGACTGGAGGAGTGCCGCGGCGACCGTGGGCACGGTTGTCAGTGCGCCGGACGAGGCACCGGATTCGTACTTCTGGCGATGGAAGTCCAGGAAGTCCTGTGCCGACGTCGGGTTGACGTACGGCAGCACCTGGACCCGGCTCGCATCCAGCCCGACCTCCTGGTAGGCGCTGCGAACCTCCTCAGGTCGTACGGAGTCGATGGTGATCCGTTCCGGGTCGAACGTCTTCTCCAAGGTGGCCCGGAGCAGGGCGGAGTAGAGGGCCGACCCTCCGACCGGGACGTAGGTCGCGGGCACCGGCAGGCCCTGCCCGAGGGCGACGTCGTACGGGAGCGGACCTGCGAACAGGCACACGTCCACGCGCGACGCGATGCGCATGGCCTGCGTATGGGCGTCGGTCTCGTTCTCGTAGACCGCGGGGATGAGCCGCCAGGCCGGGTTGCCGGACTCGCGCGCGACCGCCATCGCCCGGCGTACGGCATCGGCCGCGCCGACGACGCCAATCGTGATCTCTTCACGCGTGTCGTGACCGCGCATCCCATCACTCCTCGAGTCCGGTAGGGCCCGGGGCGCCGTGAGCCCGCCCATAGGTGTGCGACGAGCCTCCAGTCTCTCGAGTCGACCGGAGTCTACGGGTTGTGGCCAGCACTCCGGCCCACATTTTCGGCGCGCACCTATTGTACCTAAAGTGCGACTGTAATAGCCTCACGTGCGCATGGCCCTGCACCTGAGGCCGTCTTCGAGTCGGGTGCCCAGGAGATAGTGCGTCGAGGGAAGGAAAGTCCATGCGAAACCGGAAGGTGTTCCCAGCGACTGTAGCGCTGGCGTTGAGCATGGCGCTTGTCACCGCGTGTGGTGGCGACGACGATTCGACCGGTTCGAACGGCGGCGGGGGCACGGGCCAAGGCGGTGCGGACATCGAGGGGTCGGTCACGATGTGGACCTATCCCGTCATCGCAGACGACGCGGAACATCGGGCGTTCTGGGATGACATGATCAAGGCGTTCAACAAGGAGTACCCGAACGTCGACGTAACCGTCGAGATCTTCCCGTGGGCCGACCGAGATCAGGCACTGTCCACCGCGATCGCCGGCAACAGCGCACCCGACGTGGTCTACCTGATCCCGGACCAGCTGCCCGGGTACGCCCGCAACATCGAGCCGATCGACGAGTACCTGAGCGAGGAGGCCAAGTCCGACTACCTGCCCAATGCCATCGACGCCGTGACCATCGACGGCAAGATGATGGGCGCTCCGATCCTCGCGAGCGCCGTTCCGCTGACCTGCAACAAGGCGATCTTCGGCAAGGTGGGTCAGGAAGAGTATCCGGCTACGTGGGAGGACCTGCGGGCCATGGCGCCCGCCTTCGACGCCGCGGGGTACGACATGATCGCCTACCCCGGCGACGTCTCGCAGACGCTCAACCTCACCTTCTACCCCCTGTTGTGGCAGGCCGGCGGTGACGTGTTCACCGAGGACGGCTCGGCGGTGGCGTTCAACGGACCCGAGGGAGTCAAGGCCCTCGAGTTCCTCAAGGAGATGGTCGACGCGGGATACGTCGCCGAGGACACGCTGACCACGAACCCGCCCATCGAGCAGACCACGTTGGCGAAGGGCGAGGTGGCGTGCGAGTGGTCCACTGAGCCGCTCAACCTGGTGGAGTTCTGGGGCGAGGAGAACGTCGTCGTCCTGCCGCCGCTCACTGACGTGAAGCAGGTGGCATACGGCACGGTCGGCTCGTTGAGCATGCTGTCCTCCGCAGAGGACAAGGAGGCGGCCGGCGCGTGGATCGCCTTCGTGACGGACGCGAAGCAGGCCGCCAAGTACGACGAGGCGTCCGGGTTCCTTCCGGTGAAGAAGTCCGTCGGCTCACTCTACGCAGACGACCCGATCCAAGGAGAGGTGGAGAAGTACACCGACCTCACCACGGTGGGCCCGCTGCACCCCGCTGCCCGCGAGGTCATGGGTGTGCTCGCTCCCGAGATCCAGGCCGTGCTGATCGGTGAGAAGGAGCCGAAGCAGGCGCTGGACGACGCCGCCCGGGCAGCCGAACCGTTGCTCCGATAGGACGTCAGGTGTCGGTCGGCACAACGCACGGTGTGCATCGACGCAGAACGCCGAGCCGGGAGCGGTCGACGCGGCTTCCTCCGCTAGGCCGTGGTCGGCGACGTGACCGGCTCGGCTGGCGGGAGGCCCGTGTCGCCCTCCTGTTCATCCTGCCGTGCCTGCTGCTTTTCGCGGCGTTCCGGTTCGGTCCGGCGGCGGCCGGGGCGATCCTGGCGTTCACCGACTACACGATCGGGGCGGACACCCACTGGGTCGGGCTGGACAACCTCCGCCGGCTCGTGGACGATCCGCTGTTCTGGAAGGCGCTACGCAATACGGTCTACTACGCGGTGCTCACCGTGCCGCTGTCCATCGCGGTGGCCTTGTCGATGGCGCTTCTCGTCCGCCGCGCCTTCCTGGGATACAAGATCTTCCGGTCGATCTTCTTCCTCCCGGTCGTCACCAGCCTGGTGCTCGCCGGCATCGTCTTCACCTGGGTCTTCTCTCCGGGCGGGCCGTGGTCGTCGTTGATGGGAGCGCTGGGTCTACCGGACAAGTCGTGGTTGACGGACCCGGTCCTCGTGATTCCGGCACTCGTGGTCGTCGCCATATGGACGAGGTTCGGCTTCGGCATGTTGATCCTGCTGGCTCGGATGCAGGACATCCCACGCGAGTTGGAGGAAGCCGCCCTGGTCGACGGTGCATCGGCGTACCAGCGGTTCCGGTACATCGTGCTTCCTGAGCTGTATCCGGCGCTGTTCTTCCTGGTCATCATCGAGACGACGTTCTCGTTCCAGGTGTTCGACACGGTGTACGTCATGACCGGTGGGGGCCCGGCCAACGCGAGCTACATGCTGGTCTTCCAGCTCTACGACCAGGGCTTCCGCTACTTCGACTTCGGGTACGCCAGTGCGATCGGCTTGGCGCTTTTCCTCATGACCTTCGTCGTCGCCATGATCCAGCGGCTGACCCTGGGGAGGGACCGGTGAAACCCTTCGAGCCGACGAGACTGGGGAAGGCGATCCGCGCGGTCCTGCTCTTCATCGCGGCTGCCGCCACGCTGTTCCCGTTCTACGCAATGCTCGTCCTGGCGCTCAAACCGGTCGGCCCGGTCTCGTTCCCGGAAAGTCTTGCGCCCACTGGCCTTTCCACCGAGGCGCTCGGCCAGGTGCTCGGTGCACAGAAGCTGCCGCGCTGGACGCTCAACACCCTCGTCTACTCGGTGGTCTCGGTCGTCGGCGTGCTGCTCTTCGCGTCGATGGCGGGTTATGCCTTCGCCAAGAAACGCTTTCCTGGCAAGGAGGCGCTCTTCTGGTCGTTCGTCGCGATGCTGATGGTTCCGTACCACATCACGATCGTGCCGGTGTTCATCCTCATCTCGAACGCCGGCGGCGTGAACACGTACTGGGGCCTCATCCTTCCCACTCTGGCGAACGCCCAGGCGGTCTTCCTCATGCGGCAGTTCATCAAGGCATTGCCTGACGAGCTGTTCGAGGCGGCGAAGATCGACGGCTGTTCGGAGTGGCGGATCTACGTCTCCATCGTGTTGCCCCTCACCAAGCCGATCCTGGCGACGCTCGGGGTGTTCGTCTTCCTCTGGCACTGGAACGACTTCCTCTGGCCGTTGATCGTGGGGCAGAGCACGGACATGCGGACGCTCACCGTCGGCTTGGCGTCGCTCAATGCCCAGAACGTCCCGCTCAACGTCGTGCTCGCCGGCTCGGTGGTCGCGTTCGTTCCGATCTTCATGGCTTACCTCGTCGGCCAGCGCTACTTCACCGAAGGCGTGACGATGTCGGGCATCAAGGGCTGATGCGCGCGCACGTTCCGAAGACCAAGGAGGACAGGATGTCCACGCGATGGCAGACTCCTAGCCGGCGTTCGTTTCTCGCGCTCAGCGGCGCCAGCGTGGCGGCGCTCACGGTGGGCTCGCCCGCCAGGCCGGTGAGTGCCGCGCCAACCAGTCCCATCATCGATCTGGGTGAGCCTGTCCACAAGGTTCAGTGCCTGAGCTCGGCGATCGGCACCGGTCCGGATGGCGCGCCTTACGCGTACCTCTTCGTCGAAGGCAATCCGACGACCACGGGGGAGTTCGCCGTCGTCGACCTGAGGTCTCGTGAGACAGTCCTCGACGTCCGGATCCCCGTCGGGTACGGGAGCGCCCGGACGATGGACGTCTCGCCGGTGACCGGAGACGTCTACTTCGCCACGGCGGAGAACCCGAGTGGTGTGTCGAGCCAGCTCTATCGCCACCGACCGGGTGCGAGTGACGTCGAGCGCATCGGCGAGACGCCAAGCGGGCAACGCACGTGGGAGATCGCGGTCGGCGACGACGGCGTGGTCTGGGCTGGCACGTATCCGGGCGGACGCCTGTTGTCGTTCGACCCCGAGACCGGCGCCGTCACCGACCATGGCCAGGCGCTGCCAGGCGAGCAGTACATCGGTGCGATCGACCAAGTTGGCGAGGAGATCTGGGTGGGGACGCAGCCGAACGGTCGGCTTGCGCGATTCCTTCCCTCCACCGGCGAGTTCGGCGAGATCGAGCTGCCGGACGGTCCGGTCGCGAGCCAGGTCGAGAGCATCCAGCACATAGGCGGACTGGTGTTCGTCACCACGGGCGGACGTACGTACGTGTACGACATCGCTGGCGGCGCGTGGACCGACGAGATTCCGCAGGTCAGCGGGTATGGCGTGTCGCCGCTCGATCCTGAGACCGAATCGCATGTCTACGTGCGGTCCAGCGCGACGATCAAGCGGTATCACGTCGCGACCGGTGAGCTCGAGACGATCGGGTGGAGCCCCAACGCCACGCCGGAAGCCTGGGCGTGGGTGGACCTTGCCAACCCGGATGCGCCTGGCTTGTCGATCGCGTTCACCTACTGGAACTCCGGCCGCATATACGCCCTGCATCCGCAGACCCGTACCGGGTACTTCCTGCAGCCCACGCTGATGGGTGCCGGCGCGTCACTCGTGGCGATCGGCGCCGGCCCTGAGGGCAACATCTACGCCGGCGCGTTCCTCAGCCCACCGGGGATGGGCCGATGGGACCCGGACGTCGGCGAGTTCGAGCTGCTGCCGGGTACGAGCCAGGTCGAAGGCTTCGGCACGTTTCGGACCGACCTCGTCTTCGGCCGGTATCCCCAGGGTCGGCTCTACCGGTACGACCCGAGCCGGCCGTGGGAGATGGGGACCAACCCGGGTCCCACCGTGGACCTCGAGCCGTACGAGCAGAACCGTCCCCAGTCCTTCGTCGAGGTCGGCGACCGCGTGGCGGTGTCGACCGTTCCGATCACCGGCCGACACAACGGTGCGGTCACCTTGTGGGATCCGCAGACCAACGAGGTCGAGGTCTTCCGCGGCATCGTGGAGAACCAGACGCCGGTCTCGCTCGTGCTGCACGACGGGTTGCTGTACGGCGGGACGTCCATCAACGGCGGTTACGGCATCGATCCGGTGACACCTGAGGCGAAGCTCTTCGCGTGGGACCCCGTGACGCGGCAGAAGGTGTTCGAGACGGTGCCGGTCCCGGGTGCGCCGACCGTCGCCGGGCTGGTCGTCGACGAGCACGAGCGCCTCTGGGGTCTCGCTGGTGGCACGTTGTTCGAGTTCGACCCCGCCGAGCGGGCTGTCGTTCGTACGGTCGAGCTCTTCAGCGAACCGGACGACAGCCGGTACGGCAACGACCACGTGCTCGTGCTCGATCACGGTCGGTTGTTCGGCGTGACGCTGCATCGGGTGTTCGTCTTCGACCGGGTCACCGAGGACTGCACCGTGCTGTACGACGGCACGGCTTCGGGCGAGGGCGAGGTGGCGTCGGCGCGCCACCTCGCGATGGACCGGTACGGCGACCTCTACTTCATCGCCCAGGCGACTCGCTTGTTCCGGTACGACCTTCCGGACGACACCACGCCGCCTACGGTGGAAGCGGACGTACGACCGCGTGACGATCGAGCACCGGTGAAGGTCGTACGTCTCTCCGCCTCCGACGACGACACCGGGGTCGCGGTGATCCACTACCGCGTCGACGGCGGGAGCTGGAAGACGTACCGCCGTCCCTTCAGGCTGACCGGGCGCGGAAAGCATGTCGTGGAGTACCGCGCGGTCGACCGAGCCTGGAACGCTTCTGCTGTCGAGAAGGTCACCGTGACGATCGCGCGAAGGTGAGGCCGATGACGCGCACATGGAGCGAGCGGTTCGCTGCTGTCATGCCGATGGGTTCCAGCACCGCGTCGAAGGTCCCTACGCTGCAACCCGACGAGCCCGAGGTGATCGTACGAGCTGATGGCTGCCGGGTCTGGGACGACCGTGGCCGGGAGTACATCGACTTCCGCAACGCCCTCGGGCCGGTCACGTTGGGGTACCGCCATCCTGTGGTCGACCAGGCGGTCCGACGCCAGCTCGACAACGGCATCGTCTTCGGCCATCCGCATCCGCTCGAGTGCGAGATCGCCGAGCGGTTCTGCGAGCTCGTTCCGTGTGCCGAGATGGTGGGGTTCCTCAAGACCGGAGGTGAGGCGATCGCCGCCACGATCCGGATCGCTCGCGCCTACACGGGTCGCGACCACGTGATCCAGATCGGCTACAACGGCTGGCTCAACACGCTGTCGGGCGGGGGAGCGGACCTGCCGGGCCGCACGGCCACGGCGGTCCATGGCGTGCCGATCGCCTTGAGCGAGCTGCACCATCCGGTGCGGTGGAACGACATGGCACGAGTGCGGCAGCTGTTCGACCAGTATCCGGGGCAGATCGCCGCGGTCGTCGTGGCGGCCGACTATGCGGGCTTCGAGCAGGGTGCGACGTTCTATCCAGAGCTGCGCGCGCTCACGTCGGAGCACGGGGCGTTGCTCGTCTTCGACGAGATCGTCACCGGGTTTCGCGTCGCGGTCGGGGGAGTGCAGGAGTACTTCGGCGTCACGCCCGACCTTGCGGTGTTCGGCAAGGGCATCGCCAACGGGATGCCCTTGGCGGTCTACGCGGGTCGCCGCGAGGTGATGCAGGTGTGCGGTCCTGGCAAGCTGGTCGTGACGTCCACCTTCGGCGGCGAGACGCTCTCCCTCGCCGCCGCAGCCGCGTGCTTGGACGTCTACCAGGAGTACGACGTCGTGGGATACCTGTGGCGACAGGGCGAGGCGCTGTGGTCCAGCGTGCAGAAGGCTTTCGACCGGTACGGCCTTCCGCTCGAGCTGTCCGGCGTGTGGCCGTGCCCGGCCCTGGTCTCGACCAACGGTGACGAGGAGGTCGTGTCAGCCTTTCTCCGGGCCGCCTACCGGAACGGTGTCTCCCTTTATCGCGTGCCCTACGTCAACTTCAGCCATCGCGACGACGACGTGGCAGAGGCGGTACGCCGGTTGGAACGCGCGTGTGCGGAGCTTGCCCGGTGACCATCGTCGACGCGCATGTGCACCTGCTCGACGACGACTTCGCCCCGGAGGTCATCGCCGAAGGTGATCGCCTCGGAGTCGACGTCTTCGTCGGCAGTTCACTTTGCCGGTTCCGGTACTACCCCTCGGCCGAGGACGTCCTCACCGCCAACGACGCGATGTACGCCGTGACGCGTAAGCACCCCGGCCGGGTCCTTGCGTACTGCTACGTCAATCCACGACTCGGCCAGTGGGGGCTCACGGACTTCCGGCGGCGGTTCGAGGACCAGCAGGTGGTCGGCATCAAGCTCTGGGTTGCGACCCTGGCCGACGATCCTGTGGTGTTTCCCTTCGTCGAGCAGGCGATCGCCTATCGTGCCCCGCTGCTCGTCCATGCGTGGCGCAAGACCGACGGGAGCCAGCTGCCCTACGAGTCCACGGCGTCCCACGTGGCGCGGCTCGCGCGACGCTACCCGGAGGCCCGGATCATCATGGCGCATCTCGGTGGTCAGGTGGAGTCTGCGCTCAACACGATCGCGCCGTATCCGAACGTTCGCGTCGACACCTCCGGCACGCCGATCGGCGGTGGGGCCGTGGCCCTCGCGGTGCAGCGGCTCGGTGCCGAGCGGGTCGTCTTCGGTTCCGATGCCCACATCGGATGCCTGGCAGCCAACCTGGGCAAGGTGCTGGGTGCCGGGTTGTCGCACGACGACCTGTCGCTCGTGCTCGGGTTGAACATGAAGCGGTTGCTGGACGAGGTGTTGCGGTGAACCTGGATGCGTTCGTGCGAGCCCGACCGATCGATGTCACCGCGTTCGTCGGTCAGTGGCCGTGGCGGCTGCAGGCTGCGGCGACGGCGGCCGACCTCAGCGCCTATGCCGACCGACTGGGCGTGACGGGACTCTGCGTCAGCCATCTCGCCTCGGTGTTCGGGTACGACACCCGCTCGGGCAACGAGGCACTTCTCGGCATCTCGGCCGAGGACGAACGCTTGTGGCCGTTTGCGATCGTCAACCCGACAGAGGACGGCTGGGAGTACGAGCTCGACTGGGCCGTAGCCAACGGGGTCAGGGGAGTACGCATCGTCCCCGGCTATCACGGCTATCGTCTGGACGCGCCACAGGTGGGTTCTCTGCTCCAGGTAGTGGCCGAGCGTGGGCTGCCGCTCCACGTGTGCGCCACACTCGAAGACCACCGGATGCGCCACCCGCGCTATCTCGCGCGACAGGTCACGACCTTTGAGATCGCGCACCTGCTGCGTCGTGCGCCACGGCTTCGCCTGATCCTGTCTGGAGTACGAGCGCACGAGTGGGCCGAGATCGAGGCACAGCTTGGTCCGGAGCATCCGACGGAGCGGGTCCTGGTCGATCTCTGGTTCACCAACGGACCTGCCGGTGTGATGGCCGCGATCGGTGCGCGTGGGCAGGCTGGCAGGTTCGCGTACGGCTCATGCGTGCCGGTCCAGACGCCGGAGGCCACAGCGTTTCAGCTCGCGACCGCTGACATCAGCGAAGCCGACCGGATCGCGCTGTGTCACGCCAATGCAGCGTCGTTGCTGGCGTCCTGACAAAGTTTGCACGTGGGATCAGCGGGTCGCCGCTTCCAGGCGGAGGACGCGTTCGGCCGCACCGACCATGGCAGCGTCGACGAAGGAGCCGTCGTCCAGGACATAGGCCGCCTCTCCGGCCTGGCGGGCCGTCTGCAGCCGGTCGAGGAGCTCGCGTGCGCGGCGTACCTCTTCCGGGTCGGGGCGGAATGCCCTACGAATGATGGGCAGCTGGCCAGGATGGATGGCGCACCGTCCGACGAAACCCATCGCGCGGCCGGCACGTGTGGAAGCCGCGAGACCTTCGTCGTCGTGCAGCACCGGATAGACCGACATCGCGGGCGGCACCAGCCCGGCCGCTCGAGCGGCGACCACCACCCTGCTTCGTACCCAGGAGAGGGCATTCTCAGCTGGCACTCCGCCATCGCCGGTGATCCCGAGATCGGAGGCGAGGTCTGCCTCGCCCAACCCGATCGACGCCACCGCGGCATCGGCCGACGCGATCTCCAGCGCCCGTTCGACACCGCGTGCCGTCTCGAGCAGGCAGTGCAGACGGCGTGGGGGAGCGTCGTTCGAGCTGTCGGCCAGGACCGCCAGCACGTCGTGCACGGTCGTGGCGGACTCCACCTTGGGCAGGCGAACCTCCACGTGCGGTGGAAGCGATGCGACGACGGCCAGGTCGTCCGTGCCCCACGGCGAGTCGAGCGGGTTCACTCGAACCTGGACGGCACGCGTCGGGCTCGACTCACCGAGCAACGCGCCGAGCTCGGCCCGTGCCGTCGCCTTGGCCTCCGGAGGTACGGAGTCCTCCAGATCGATGATCACGACGTCTGCATCGGACGACAGCGCCTTCCGGACCCGGTCGACCCGATGACCGGGCACGTAGAGCAGGGTGACCGCAACCGAGTCCTGCGTCGCCTTCGCGTTCATACGACGCCCCTCGCGCGCAGCCCGTCGATGTCTGTCACACCCAAAGACCGCAAGATCTCCTCGGTGTCGGCGCCATGGGGTCGTCCGGCCCACCGGATGGCACCGGGTGTCTGGGAGAGCCGGAAGATGACGTTCTGCATGGCAAGGGAGCCGAGCTCGGGATCGTCGACGCGATGGACGGTGCCGAGCGCGGCGTACTGCGGGTCGGCGACGATGTCCGCGACGGAGTACACCGGAGCGACCGCAGCCTCCACTTCCTCGAACGCCGCGATCACCTCCTCGCGGGTGTGCCGACCGATCCACGACGCGACTGCCTCGTCGAGCTCGTCGGCGTGAGCTGCCCGCCCCGCACCCGTGGCAAACCAGTCCTGTTCGATGAGATCGGGCCGCCCCACGAGTCGCATCACCCGCTCGGCGATGCTTGATGCGCTCGTCGACACCGCGAGCCAGTGTCCGTCGGAGGTTCGGTATGTGTTGCGTGGTGCGTTGTTCGACGATCGGTTCCCCAAGCGGGGTTGGATGTAGCCGAGCTGGTCGTACCACGTGATCTGCGGACCCAGCATGGCCATGATGGGCTCGATGATCGCGAGGTCGACGACCTGTCCTTCGCCGGTGTGGTCGCGGCTGCGAAGCGCCAGCATGACGGCGTACGCCGTGGCGAGCGCTGCCACCGAATCGGCGAGCCCGAACGGTGGCAAGGTCGGTGGGCCGTCCGGTTCCCCCGTTGCTGCGGCGAACCCGCTCATCGCCTCGGCAAGCGTGCCGAAGCCCGGTCGCCTGGCGTACGGACCGACTTGCCCGAAACCGGTGACTCGCGCGATCACCAGTCGCGGATTGCTGGCATGCAGGGTGTCTGGCCCGAGACCCCAGCGCTCCAGCGTGCCGGGACGGAAGTTCTCGATCAGCACGTCGGCGTCAGCGACCAACCGGCGCAGCAGGTCCGCACCTTCCGGCGTGGACAGGTCGAGCGTCATCGTGCGCTTGTTGCGGCCGAGCACCTTCCACCACAGGCCGATGCCGTCCTTGGCCGGACCGTGACCGCGGGCGGGGTCCGGGCGGCGCGGATGCTCGACCTTGACGACGTCTGCGCCGAAGTCGCCCAGGAACGCTCCCGCAAGCGGCCCGGCGAACAGAGTCGCGAGCTCGATGACCCGCACGCCGTGCAAGGGTGGCGGCATCGACCGAGGGCGCGAGGTCGCGCTCATACCCACGTCACTCCTTGATCAGCTGGTCGAAGGCGCGGTCGACCCGAGCCCGACGCTCGGCGTCGGCAGCTCGGATGCGTACGGTGAGCTCCGCGAGAGCGGCTGCGGGGGACTCGAGGTCTGTGCGACTGGCCGTGCTCACTGCGTCCACCAGGTGATCGGGGACGACGCGGCGACCTCCGAGCGCGCCAGCCAACGCGCCGCCCATGCCGGCGATCGAGTCCGCATCTCGCCCGTAGTTGACCGCGCCGAAGACGGTCTGCTCCCAGTCACCCTTGGCGAGGACCAGGAAGGCGAGAGCAAGCGGCAGCTCCTCGATGCTGTGCAGCCGGCTCGGTCGTCGGGCGCCGAGACCTTGGTCTCGGTAGGTGTCGGCGACGGTGTCGTACGGACGAATCGCGTCGCGCAGCGCCCCTGACTCCACGGCCTCGGTCCAGTGGTCGAGCCGCGATGCGGCTTGCGTCACCGCGTCGATCGCGGCCCTCGTCCCGTCCTTGGCCAGGCGAAGCGCAGTGGAGACGACGGAGTCGACGGTCGCGTCCGGCGCCATGGCAGCAGCGACCGAGGCGGCGAAGACGCCAGCGGCTTCCCTGCCGTACGACGACTGGTGAGCGCCGGCGACGTCGATCGCCTCGGCGTAGGCGGAATCGGGATCGGCGGCGTTGACGATGCCGATCGGCGCGACGTACATCGCGGCACCGCAGTTCACCGCGTTGCCGACGCCGGCTTCCCGCGGATCGGCGTGGCCCCAGTGCAACCGCAGCGCGAGGTACTTCTCGGCCAGGAACACCCGATGCAAAAGGATCGTCTCGGTCTCCAGCTCGGGAACCCACACGAGGTCGTTCAGCAGGCGTGGCACGAGCCGGTCGGCGATGTCGTACGCGTCGAGGTGGTCGCCCTTGTCGAGGTAGACCTTGACGAGCAGATGGGTGAGAAGCGTGTCGTCGGTGATGTGGCCGTCGCCCTTGTGGTACGGCGCGAGTGGGCGCGCTGTGCGCCAGTCCTCGTGGTACGGGCCGACGATGCCGGTCACCCAACCGCCCCAGCGGGCTCGGATCTGCTCTGGCGTATGGCCTTCGGTGGGTCCACCGAGCGCGTCGGCCACGGCCTGGCCGACGAGGCATCCGGCCGCCTTGTCGGCCAGGCTGCCTCGAGGCGGTGGGTTCGTCTCGTCCCGACGTCCAGCGTCTACCGGAGAGGTTGTCATGCGCTGACCTCCGTACGGCCGGCGGCGCGGCTCACTGCCGCGACGACCGAGCCGAGCCGGGTCCCCGCCAACGCGCGAATGCATGTTCCGGGAAGCGTCTCCGGCGGCTCGGGGAAACCGACGTCATCGAACGCCGCACCGGCTACCGCGCCGGCGAGCGGCACGAGGGCGTCGGCGTGCCGAGGGTGGGCGAGCGCGCCGAGCAGCAGGTCGGAGCCGTTGCGGGCGGTACGAAGGTGCGCGAGCAGCAGGCCAAGCGTGGCTGGTGCCTGGTTGGCGTACCCGTACACGTGGTCGACCGCCTCACGCTCGAGCTGCGCGCCGAGCAGCAACGGCGAGGTCTTCGTGGCGCGCGCAGCTTCGTCGGCCACGGCGAGGCACTCGGCGACGACGGCGGCACACCAAGTGTCGGGAGAAAGCTCGGCCCGAGCCGCATCGATGGCTCGCTGAATGGTGTCGTCGGCGCGGTCTGGCTGCTCTCCGCTCGTCGGCGTACCGACGTCAGGTGCTGTACCACCGACAGTCGTACCGCCGAGAAGCACCGCGAGCAGGGCAGCCGTTGCGCGGGCCGCCCACACACCGTCGAGCGCATGGGTGACCTCGGCGTCGTGAGCCGCGAGTGCGGCGGCGCCGCTCGGGTCGCCCGGGCGAAGGAGCCCAGCCGCAAGGCCACGGATGCAGGCGATGTCGTCGAAGTAGTGCGGCGTGTCGTTGCCGCTCGCCGGCGGGTGCAAACCGCGTGCGAGGTTCTCCAGAGCCATGACCGTGCCGATCCGGCCCCGCACCGAGCCGGGGTCGGCGGCTCGCATCCTGGCGAGCTCGTGCCAGACCGCGAACGGCTCGTCGGTCGGAGTTCCGTCCAGCCGCTGGCCGAGGTGGTGGCGTAGCGAGACCGTCAGCCATTCCAGGTCGTCAGCGGGTGCGGCTGGGTCGACCAGGGATGGAGACGAGGACTGCAGGTAGGGCGTCGGCAACGACGTCGTCTTACCGTCCCGCGCGTGCTGCCACGCCTGCGACAGTCGTACCTCACGCCTGGGGGGCAGGTGGGAGAGCCGGTGCCACCATGCCGGCCAGGTGATCGCGTCGGCGGCGGCGAGACCGCGTACGACTGCGGCAGTCCGCTCGTCATGCGCTGGCTTGGCCATCTGCCCTCCTTTGACGAATGGGACGAACGCGGCTGCGGCGAACCCGGCGCTGGGTGTGCCCGATCCTCACCATGTGTCGAACCTCGCTGTGGCTACCGTGCCCGCGCCACGCGTGGTCATTTCGGTGGCTCCTCGGCGTGCGCGGTGAGCTCGGCGTGAAGCGTGCAGAGCTCGTCGGCTATCTCGAGCGGGTGCATGCCTTTCGTCGTGGCGAGACAGATCCCGGGTGCCTCGGCGACGGCCGGCAGCCATTCGGCTGGCACGCGGTCGATTCCGGCGATCGCGCCGCAGACGGCTCCGGCCATGGCAGCGATCGTGTCGGCGTCTCGGCCCAGGTTGACCGCATTGAGCACCGTCTCGCGGAAGTCGCCGCCTCCAGCGAGCACGGCGACGAACGCCAGGCTGACCGCCTCGGGTGCGATGTCCGCCCAGTAATAGCTGTGCGTCGCCAGCTGTCGTACAGCTTCCTCGGCGGTCGTCTGCCAATCCGGTGAGGAGGCGACGATCTGCTGTGCCGTCCGCAGGTTGCGGCCGGTCCATGAGTCGGCGGGTACGGCATCGAGGGCTGCCGCGAACGCCTGCTCTGGATCGGCTCCGTCCATCGCCGCAGCGACCGCTGCGGCGACGGCCTGACCGGAGTAGATCCCCTCGCCACTGTGACTCACCAGACCGTCCTCGCCGGCGAGCCGGGCGGCAAGCCTCGGGTCGCCTGCCGCTGCGATGCCGATCGGGGCGACCCGCATCGCGAGGCCGTCGCTCCACGCGTGCGCATGCTGGCCGGAGCGTGGCGGCCGATGTCCGCGTTCGAGGTTGCGGATCGCCGCCATCTCGCTGAACCCGCCGCCGGAGAAGCCACCTTCCTGGCCGCAGACCTCCGCTACCCAGAGCTCTGCCACCGCGGCGGCCGAGAAGTTCGCCCGGTAACGCAGCAGCGCCTTGGCGGTCAGCAAGGCGTACTCGGTGTCGTCGCTGCCCATCGGCGTGTCCGCGACGTACCCCTCGATACGCCCCCAGCGCTCTGCGATCTGCCGGGGCTCCATGCCCTCGGCCGGACGGCCGAGGGCATCGCCCACCGCAAGCCCTGCCAGGCATCCCCGTGCCCGACTGCGGAGGGAGGGCAGGGATTCGTTGGCGTTCACGGCGCTTCCATCGCTTTCACTAGGCGCCTTTTCCGTCATTGGCGACCAACGACCCCTTTCGCACCCTCCTCGAGCTCGCGGGCCAACTCGTCCGCACTGATCTTGTTGGCGAAGTACTTCTGGAAGGCAGGGGTCGCGACCCGATCCGTCCACTCCTGGAATCCGGGCGTCTTCTGCCAGGGTGCGGCCGCGAGATCCTTGGTGCTCGTCACCGCGACGTCCCAGCCTTCCTCGCCCTTGGTGATCTTCTCGAGGTGCTCGAGCGCGCCCTTGCTGGTCGGGACCAGCCAGTCGCCCTGGGCGAGCTTGGCCATGTTCTCGGCGTTCAGGAAGAACTCGATGAACTGCGCCGCCTCCTTGGGGTGTTCGGACTGGGCAGCGATCGAGAGGATCTGCGGGTTGGCTGCTTGCGCCTGTCCGTTCGTTCCCACGAGCGGAGGCAGGGTCACCCACTCGAAGTCGTCCGGTGCTTCCTGCACCATCTGCTGGCGCAGCCAGATCGCGCCGAACAGCATGGCGTACTTGCCCTCGAAGAAACCGGGCAACGCGTCGGTGCTGCTGCTCCCGATCGTCTGCGGTGCCGCCGACTTGTCCTCGTACAGCATCTGGTGGATCCGCTGGGGCACCTCCAGCTCGGCCTCGCCGATCTCGACCGTGCTGCCGTCGTCGCTCAAGAAGTCGGCGCCGAAGCTCTGCGAGAGGTTGAGCATCGCGTTCGCCGGGCTGCCGAGTGGCCAGGCAACGCCGTACGTGCCGTCCTTGGTGAGCTTGCGCGCCGCGGCCTGGAACTCGTCCCAGGTCCACGGGTCGTCCGGCGTCGGCACCTCGATGCCGGCAGCGTCCAACAGCTTCTTGTTGGCCAACGCCACCCGCGACTCCAGCAGGAACGGCGCACCGATCGTGCCATGGTCCTCGTACTGCACCGTGGCCCAGATGTCGTCGGGGATGCCAGCCTTGAACTCCTCCGACAGCAGCGGATCGAGGTCGGCAAGGTACCCGCCTTGAGCGAACACCTGGATCGCCGCCGCCTCGTAGTGGATGATGTCGGGCGGATCGCCGCCTTCGAACGCCGTGAGCAGCTGGTCGTGGACCGAACCCCAGTCGCCCTGGACGTACTGCACCTGGATGTCGGGGTGCGTTTCGTTCCACTCCTTCACGATGGCGCGGTTCGCGGCGACCGACTGTTCCTGCCAGGCAAGGCTTTGGAAGCGAAGCTTCACGGGCTCGTCGCTTCCTCCCGTCGATCCGGCGCCCCCGTCTTGCGTGCCGCAGCTCGCCAGGAGGCTGGCCGCCGAGACGACTGCGGCGATCGTCACGCCCATCGTCGTTGTGAACGAGCGTCTCATTGCATGTCACTCCTTAACCTTTGGTGGCGCCGGCGAGTAGTCCGCCGGTGAGTCCGCGTTGGATGAACGAGAAGAAGGCCAGGCTGGGCAGCGTGGCGAGCAGCGCCCCCGCAGCGAGCGGTCCCAGCCGAGCGACGCCTTCCAGCCCGACGAACCGGGCGAGCGCAAGTGGCAGGGTCTGCAGCTCAGGGCTCTTGATGAGCACGAGCGCGAAGAAGAACTCGTTCCACGCCGTGATGAAGGCGAACAGCCCGGTGGCGATCACGCCAGGGATCATCAACGGGAACACGATGGCGCGCAGGATCTGCACCCGCGACGCTCCGTCGATGCTGGCTGCTTCCTCCACTTCGACGGGTAGCTCACGCAGGTAGCTCTGCAGCATCCAGAGAGCGAACGGCAGGATCCAGACGACGTAGATGAGAACGAGTCCGATTCTCGTGTCGACCAGTTGTGCGGCGCGCAGCACCAGGAAGATCGGAATCACGAGAAGAATGAAGGGGAACAGTTGGCTCACGAGGATCCAGGCCAGCACCGGCTTGGCCAACCACGTGCGCAGGCGCACGAGTGCGTACGCCGCCGGAAGCGCGACGAGCACAGTGAGCACAGCGCTGGCCGTGGCGACGAGCAGGCTGTTCAGCGCCGAACGCACAAGTGCCTGTTCGCTGAACGCTGCAACGAAGTTGTCCAGCGTCGGACGGTCCGGGAGAAGCCCTGGATGCAGTCGTACGAGATCCTGCGGCGACGCGAACGACGTGGACACAAGCCACAGGAGCGGGAACCCGAGGAAGACGAGGTAGGCCAGCAGGGCGACGTACTGCATCAGGCGTACGACGGGCGACACCTGGTCCATGGGAGACCGTCCGGAACGGATCCTCATGACTGCTCCCTCATCCGTCGGCGCAGGTAGGCCAGCAGGACGGCGGTGACGATGAGCACCATGACGTTGCCCAGTGCGGCCGCGTATCCGTAGTTGCCGTACCGGAACGCCTCCTGGTAGGCGAAGAGCATCGGCAGCATGGTCTGCCCGCCGGGTCCGCCCTTCGTGAGCACGTAGACCAAGTCGAAGGAGTTGAAGTTCCAGATGAAGTTGAGCGTCGTGATGGCGACCACGACGCTGCGCAGGTGCGGCATCGTGATGTAGCGGAATCGCGCCCATGCCCCAGCGGCGTCGACCGCTGCGGCCTCGTGCAGCTCGCGAGGAACGCTCTGCAAGCCGGCCAACAAGACGATGGTCGTGACCGGCATGCCCGCCCAGACGCCGACCGCGATGACGGCTGGCAGCGCAGTGCTGATCTCGCTCAGCCAGCTCGTGGTGACCTCGCCGAAACCGAGCCGGTACAGCAGCTCGTTGAGCAGCCCGGCATCGGGTCGGTAGACGAGTGACCACATGATGCCGACGACGACGGGTGGCATCGCCCACGGGACGACGGCGAGTGTGCGCGCGAGCCAGCGACCACGCAGGTTGGCGTTCAGCAACAGTGCCAGGCCGAGCGCGAGGACGAACTGCAGGATCGTCACCGAGAACGTCCAGATCAGGCCGATCCGGAACGACGACCAGAACAGCTCGTCGTCCAGCATCTGCCGGTAGTTCTCCAGACCGGTGAACGTGATCGGCAGGTTGAACCCGGCCCGGGCATCGGTGAATCCGAGATAGATGCCACGCAGGAGCGGGAAGACGCTGAGCACCAGCACCGGCAGGAGCGCAGGAAGCAGCAGGAGCACGGCGCCGCTCCGATGCGGTGCACCGGTACGCCGCGACGTCGTCGTCGCTGGTCTCGTCGTGACAGCTGTCATGGTGTCGTCACCGCCGCAGAGCTAGCCCGCACCACGAGCTGGGGTTCCACCGTGACCCACTCGGGTGCACGGTCGGGGTCGGCGAGCCGTTTGAGCAGCAGCCGCGCGGCAAGTTGTCCACGCTCGTAGGCGCGGAGCGAGATGCTGGTCAGCGGGGGCCATGCGGTCGCGGCGAGCTCGGTGTCGTCCATACCGACCACCGCCACGTCGTCAGGGACCTTGAGGTTTCGTTGCCGCAGGGTCTGCAGGGCCCCGACGGCGAGGATGTCGTTGGCCGCGAGAATGGCGTCCGGCTCGGCGACGTCAAGGATTTCTTGCGCCGCCTTGGCGCCTCCCTCGACGGAGAAGTCGGTGAAGGCGACCAGCTCGCGGCGTTCCTCCTTTCCCGCTGCACGCAGACCGTCGAGGTACCCGAGGTAGCGGGACCGGCCGGGCACGGTGTCGACCGGACCGTTGATCAGGGCGATCTGCCGACGACCGCCGTCAACCAGGTGCGCGATCGCTCGGGCGACACCGGGACGGCTGTCGATGCGTACGTTGTCGACCGGGCAGCCGGCGGGGAGCTGGCCGATCACCACGACGGGAGTGGCGGCCTGCTCGAGCTCCTCGACGTGGCGCTCGGTCACGCGCAGGGGACAGATGATGAGCCCGTCGACATAGCGTTGGTTGAGGCTCCGCAGCACCTCGATCTCGTCGGCGATGTCCGCGTCGGTGCTGTGCAGGAGCAGCCGGTACCCGGCCTCGCGGAGGATCGGCTGGATGGCACGCACCATGGCGAGGTAGGCGGCGTTGCCGATGTCCGCCATGGCGAACGCCACCTGCCCGGTCTGCCGGGTCTTGAGCGACCTCGCGGCAGAGTCCTGTACGTAGCCGACCTTGGCGACCGCTTCCCGGACACGCCGGATGGTCTCCTCGTTCGTGGTCAGCCCGTTGAGCACGCGCGACACGGAGGCGACGGAGACGCCAGCGGCTTCGGCCACGGTGCGGACCGTGGGCCGGCCTCCGGGTCGAGGTCGCTGAGCTGGCATGTCACCTCCAACGAGCACCTGTAATCGATTACGACCTTGTCGAGATGGTGACGCAGCTGTAATCGATTACGGGATTGGCGAGTATTTAAAGTCCTGCGACCGGAACCTGTCAACAGATCGACCAGACGCGCATCTTCGGCAGGGTGCTGTGTCGCATCGGGGCGACACCCAGCGTGGCGGTGCGACATCGGAGCGGAACCCAGCGAGCCAGCGCCACCTCGCATCGGCCCCGCATCGACGTGGTGAAGAGACCTGCGTCCACGGGTGGTCTCGCGACTACCTCAGCCGGCCGGTACGTGGCGCGGCCGTGGAGTCACGCAGCACGAGTCGAGGTTTCGCGACGACGTGTCGAACCGGCGAGTCGGCTCCGTCGGTGATGAGCTCGAGCAGGGTACGCACGGCCATCCGCCCGATCCACGTCTTGGGCGGTGACACCGCCGTGAGCGGCGGGTCGGCCATCTCGGCTGCCTCGTCGTCGTACGCCACGATGGACAGGTCCTCGGGCACCGACCAGCCGCGGAGCCGGGCTCGCCTGGTCAGCGGCAACGCGATCTCGTCGGAGTGACAGACCAGGGCCGTGACCTGGGCGTCGGCGAGCTCGTCCAGTATCGGGTCGATGACGGCGTCGGTCGCCCAGCCGAGGGTGGTGTCGCCGAGCAGGCAGAGCGGGGAGCGCCGGCCGGCCAACCCCAACGCCTCCGTGGCTGCCCGCCAGCCGGCGATGACCCGGGCCCCACTCTGCGACTGGCCGTGCGTCACCAGGGCGACCCCACGGTGGCCCAGGTCGACGAGGTGGCGGATCGCCAGCTCGCACCCCCACTCGTGGTCGGTGCGCACGCACGACAGTGACCGGTCGCCGACGGTGACTTCGCGCTCCACGAGGACGACCGGGATCGGGAGGTTCATCAGCCACTCGGCGTAGCCCGGGTCAGGCTGGTCGAGGTCGATGCTGGGTGCCATCACCAACCCGGCGGGACCGGCGTCGAGCAGTTCTTCGACGAGCTTCCGCTCGTCGCCCGGGTCTCGCGGTGAGCGCGCCAGGGTGCGTCGAAGCGCGCTCTCGTCGAGCGTCTCCCGAATACCCGCGACGATGCTGGAGAAGTAGTAGTCGTCGACCGGTACGACGATCGCCACGTTGGTGTCGGAGCCCGGTGAGCGTCCGGTCGGTCCGGCGGACGCCGGGACGTTCGCAGGACCGGCGGCCGACTTCCGGAGCGTGCCCCCGCCATGGAACTTGTCGATCACTCCCTCGTCGGCCAACGCCTCCAGGTCTCGGCGGATGGTCATGGCCGAGACACCCAGCTCAGCCCGCCGGCTCGCCGCCGTGCCCGGTGCGAAACCCGCGCGTTCTCGTGCCCGGGTTCTACTGCACGAACGCCGGTAGCTCGCCGACAGAACGCATGGCGCCAGACCTGTTCGAGGTCGCGTACGCCCTCGAAATCGACGGAGTGCGGTACCGCGCGACGTTCGACGGTCGTCAGTGGACGCAACGCGGCGGGCCGGGCTCCGACCACGGCTACGACACGCCGTACGACTGGGGTATCTGGAGCGACCCGATCCCGGTCGAGATCCCGCCGAACAGTCAGATCTTCCACTGCTCGCTGGTCCGCGTGAGTCCCGGCTCGTCCTTCCCGGCCAGTGCCCGACGGAGCCCACTGATCGGCGACCGGTGGCGGATCGGGGATG
Source organism: Actinopolymorphaceae bacterium (assembly GCA_036564245.1). Classification (GTDB taxonomy): domain Bacteria; phylum Actinomycetota; class Actinomycetes; order Propionibacteriales; family Actinopolymorphaceae; genus Thermasporomyces. Next base: position 154,461 of record DATCKU010000002.1, on the reverse strand, counting down.
CGGAGTCGCTCGAGCCGTTGCTGTCCGGAGGTGAGATGACGTCGTCGGGGAGCAGCCCGGGCGTGGTCTTCGCCCCGATGTTCATGGTGGCGCAGACCCATTCGACGGACCCCGTGGTGCTGATCATCGGCGACGGCCGGTCGTACTTCGACCACGACCTGAGTTGGGGAACACGGATCCACGGTCACCGCTTGCCGCCGTGGAACGCGGGCTGGACAGTCCTCGCGGTGGGCGGGTGGCCTCCGGTCACATCGGGATGTCGGGCTCCGCACCGGCGCACACGGCACGGGAGCCTGGACTCACCCACCGGGTGCGGCCGTTGCTCGAGCTGCAGAAGCGGGGAGGGCATCTTCCGTTCACCCACATCCTCGATCAGCACGGCAACAACGGACTGCTGGACTGGCCGTCGCTTAAGACCCACGTCGAAATCGTCAAGGAGATCTTCCCCGGAGTTCCGTACGTCAAGGTCACCATCCCGCCGCGAGTCCGCAACACGACCGATGCCTACCGGACGCTGGACGGTCAGCAGCCGGTCGCGTTCGACAGCTATCCGAGCGGCGCTCGAGCCCTGTTCAACAACGACATCCTCGCCAACCGCGACAACCTGTTCGACGCGGTCTTCCATGCCGGCCGGTACGGAATGGCGGGCGACGACGATGACTTCCTGCGTTCCCGGTTCCCGACCTTCCCCGATCTGTCCGGCACGCTCACCCGGGACTGGGACGGGGTGTCGAGCACGTGCTACCTCGACTTCGCGCCACGGTACGGCGACCGGCTCAACTTCGTTGCCACCAGCCCGAGTCTGGGTGGTCATGTGGTGCAGGTCGTACCCCGTGACGGGGAGTTCGAGGTGACGTTGGAGGTCGGGTTCTCCAGCGGAGGTCCGCACCCGGCAGGCAGTTCGTTCGCGTGTACGCCTACCCGCGACGGGACGCACGAAAGCCCGCGCCTGCACATGATCGAGGCTGCGGCGTACGAGGACATGAAACTCGCCGGAGTGCTCGGACCCATCGCGGCGGCGAATTGTTCAGCGAGCACCACCTCTGGTGCTTCCCAGGACCTCATGACCTGATCGCCCCATCTCTCGACGACCCGATGGAGGAGGCACCAGACATGACAAGCATCAACCGCAGACGAGCATTGGGTTTCCTGGGAGCGGCCGCAGGTGCACTGGCGGGGGTGAGCGTCACCAGCGCCGGCACGGCAGCGGCAGCAGGCCGTCGCCCGAGACCCACGTGGAAGCCACCACGGCTCGAGTGTCCGGAGCTCATCGAGGTGGGCACCACGGCCGACTCCCAACCACCGGAGCTCGACGTCACCCGCGACTACATCATCAAGCTTCCGCCGACTGTTCGTACCGGTCAGCTGGTCGTCTTCGGCGGCAGGAACGTCGTCATCATCGGCGGTCACATCCGCCTGCCGCCAGTCTCCGGACTCGATCCTACGGCCCGCGCGATCCTCGTGACCCGTAACGAAGGCGTCGTGCACATCGAGGGCGTCCTCATCGACACCATGGAGAGCGGACAAGGCGACGGGATCGCGATCCAGGCACCCAACTCCATCGTGCAAGTCCAGAACTGCCGCATCGTGAACCTCGTCGGTGCCAGGGACGACACCCATAGCGACGTCATCCAACCGTGGGGCGGCGTCAAGGCGCTGCGCGTCGACCGCCTCACCGGAAGCAGCAACTACCAAGGATTCTTCGTCCCTCAAGACCTCGCCCCGGTCGGACGCGTGAGAATCAAACGCACCAACCTCATCGCGCATCCGGAGTGGTACGCCGGGGCCGGCGGCGGTTACATGCTGTGGATGGGTAGGCAGCCGAAGTACACGCTGTCCGACTTCTACATCCAACCGCGCCCTGGGCGGCGGTTGGAGAACTCGGTCTGGCCCGACGTCAACCACCCGGAACTCCCCGTCTCCGTCGTCGACGGCGTGGCGACCTGGCCGACCATGACCAACGTCGACGGCTGTGTGCGTCTCGGGCCACCGCCGGAAGGCGACTTCTGTCCGGAAGGCGTACCGGGTGTCCACTACCGTGCCGAACGTTTCCGCTAGCCACGCCGCACGTCCCCACGCTGCGCCTAGTCGCGCTGCGGTCAGCCAACCTTCGTGTGCAGGATCATCGGGAGGTCTCACTCATGACCGGCATCACTCGCAGGAAGGCGCTCGGTGTCGTCGGAGCGGCGGTGGCGGGAACGCTCGTGGCACCGTCGTCACCCGCGTCGGGATCCACGCAACCTCCGCTCAACTGGCCACCGCCGTCACTCACCGACCCGGAGACCATCCCGGTCGGTGCGAGCGGCCATGCCAGAGATCTCAACGTCAACCGTGACTACATCATCGAGCTCCCCTCGACCATCCGTACCACCGGGCTCATCGTCGAGGGAGGGCGCAACGTCGTGATCGTGGGTGGCCACATCCGACTGCCGGTCTACACCGGCGACGGGCTGGCGCGGGCGATCTACATCATCGGCAACCAGGGTGTGGTGCACATCGAAGGCGTCCTCATCGAGGCTGTCGCGGAAGGACTCGGCGACGGGATCGCGATCCAGGCACCCGACTCCATCGTGCAGGTCCAGAGGTGTCGCATCATGGACATCCAAGGTCGCCAGTCCGTCTTCCACGGTGACGTGATCCAGCCGTGGGGCGGGGTCCGCTACCTGGATCGATCAGGTCACCGCGTCGAGCACGTTCCAAGGGCTGTTCTGCGCGGTCAACGACGGCCCCATCGGGCGGGTCATCGTCAAGCGCACGAACATCACCGCCTTACCCGGACTCGAACCAGGCGGCGGCTACATGTGGTGGACCGGTACGCAGCCGACCGTCATCTTCTCCGACTTCTACGTCCAACCACGGCAGGGGCGGCTGCTCGGGAAGTCGGTGTGGCCCGACATCGATGACCCCACGCATCCCTGTTCCGTGGTCGACGGTGTGGCAACCTGGCCAACTATGAGCAACATCGACGGTGGCATCCGCGAGGGCCAGCCACCGGGAGGTGACTGGTGCCCGGCCGGCGTACCGGGTATCGGATACACACCCTGACTCATCTCATGTGTGCGAGGTTCGTGCCAGGTAACGCAGCACGGCGTAGACGAGTGAGCCATCGACCGCCTCGCCGGTGAGAACCATGTCCACGACCTCTCGCCACGGCTTGTGGAAGACGTCGATGACCTCGTTCTCGTCCAAGTTGCTGGCGCCCGGTTGCAGCTTGCGCGCCACGAAGACGTGACAGGTGTGGGTGAGTCCACCGGGCAGCGGGTTGTAGCGTCCGAGAGGTTCGATCTCGTGGGCGCGGTAGCCGGTCTCTTCGGCCAGCTCCCGCAGCGCCGCCTCCTGTGGAAGCTCGCCGGCGCGGATGCCGCCCGCGGGCAGGTCGTAGATGACCTGTCGGAGCGGATGGCGGTATTGCCGCGTCAGCACCACTCGCTCGTCGTCGGTGAACGCCAGCACAGACGATGAGTTGCCTGACGCGAGATAGTGGTAGTCCATCTCGCTGCCGTCGGGTTTGCGCAGACGGTCACGCACGATTCGCATCCAACCAACGGAGAAGACGTCCGTCGCAAGGACTTTCCACCCGTCGGAAGCCGCATCGTCTCCCTTCGTGAGGCCCTGGCTTCGGCGGTGCTGCGTTCCCTCACTGCCCATTGCTCGCCTGGCGTTCCACATCGAGGATGTGATGCCGGACCTCGTGCAAGGTGTGCACGGCGACCCAGCGCAGCGATCGTTCGGCTGAGTTGGGGAAGCCGTAGATGACGGTACGGTCCCAGTCGTCGTCGCCCAGCCTGGACAGCACGTTCGTGAACAGCAGCGCGGCATCCTGCAGCTGGCGTGCGACATCCGACCCGCGCTGCTCCGCGTAACCTTCGTGCTCCACCCGTTCGTCCCGGCCCATGTTCTCCAGCCGTGGACACTGCGTACGCCGCGCAAGCAGGACCCGTTCGCGTTGCACGAGGAGGACGTCGCGCACGTGACAGGCGTACTCCAGCGGCGACCAGACGTCAGGGCTGGGACGGGGGAGATCGCCGATGCCGGGGGTGGTGATGAGCTCTGCCAGTCGCGCCACCCCGTCGCTGATCTGCTGGCCGGCCTGCGTGGCGATGGTCAAGTCGTACGAGAAACCACACTCGGCGCATTGATCCATTCATGGAGCGTACAACTGCGATCCCGAGCTGACCGGTGATCACGCCGTCGATGAGGCCCGACAGCCGCGGCATCGCGAGCTCAGCGCACCGGCACTGCCTTCGTCCTCGATCGGACGTCGCGTCTCAGGCATTGGGACCTGGTCGGGCCCGCTGTGGGGGGTGCGCAGGGCTCAGGCAGGATGGGCGGGGACGGGCCCGGCATCGTGCGGCCCCCAGGAGACAGCCCAGCATGGGAGTGAGACGACTATGGCGACACCCCTCGCCCTGCAGCTTTACACGGTACGTAACGCGCTGGCCGCAGACCGCGCCAAGGCGCTCGAGCGGGCAGCCCAGAAAGGCTTCCGTGCCGTGGAAGCGTTCGGTATCGGCAACGCGCAGCAGTCGGTCGACGAGCGGCTGGCCGAGGCGCGCAGGTTCCGCTCCGAGCTCGATGCCAACGGACTCACCGTGATCGCCACCCACGGACCGGTGTCGGCTGGTGATGATGCCGAGGTGGTCTACGACGAGCTGGAGATTCTCGGCACCGACCGGCTCATCGCGCCTGTACCCGGTGCGGTGTCCGGTGTGGCTGACGGCATGGGCAACGACGTGCTGCGGACCGCGGACGGGGTCAAGCGGCTGGCCGACGGGCTGAACGCCGCGGCGGAGAAGGCGGAGCGGAGAGGTGTGAAGATCGGCTACCACAACCATGACTTCGAGTGGCAGCCGGTCGAGGACGGCACGCCCGCCTACGACGTGCTGGTCCGCCACCTGGACCCGCGGGTCTTCCTCGAGGTCGACGTCTACTGGGCGCACACCGCAGGACAGGACCCCGCAGCCGTGATCTCGTCGTACGTCGACCGCGTCTACTCGCTCCACGTCAAGGACGGCCCTGGCGTACGCGGCGAGCTGCAGACCGCGGTCGGTGAGGGAAGTGTCGACAACGCCGCGGCGATCCGCGCCGGCAGGAACGTCGCCTACCACATCCTGGAGCTCGACGAGGCCGCCGGCGATCCGTTCGACGTCGCCAAGGCAGGAGGCGACTGGCTGGTCGCGCAGGGCCTTTCCACCTGGTCCTTGTGAGGAGGGCGAGATGCAGCTGATGCGTTTGGGTGCGCCCGGTGAGGAGCGTCCCGTCGTACGGACAGACGACGGCGCGTTGTTCGACCTGACGCCGCTGACGCCCGACATCGACGGGCGTTTCCTGGCGCAGGACGGCATCCAGCGGGCACGGGAGGCGGTCAGCGCCGGCACCCTGCCCGGCATCGACGACCCGGGCGACGGTACGGGACTGCGGGTCGGCGCACCGATCGCCCGGCCGGGTGCCGTGTTCTGCATCGGGCAGAACTACGCCGCGCACGCCGCCGAGTCGGGATCGCCTCCGCCGGAGGTGCCGATCCTGTTCTTCAAGCACCCGAACACCGTGGTGGGACCGTACGACGACGTGCTGATCCCGCGTGGCTCGACCAAGACCGACTGGGAGGTCGAGCTGGGAGTGGTGATCGGGAAGACCGCACGCTACCTCGAGTCACCTGACGTGGCGCTGGACTACGTCGCGGGATACGTCGTGTCGAACGACGTGTCGGAGCGGACCTTCCAGCTCGAGGTGTCAGGCGGCCAGTGGTCGAAGGGGAAGTGCGCGGAGACGTTCAACCCGTTGGGGCCGTGGCTCGTGCCAGCCGACGAAGTGGACCCACGCAACCTCGCCTTGCGGTCGTACGTCAACAAGGAGATCCGCCAGGACTCCACGACCGCGGACATGATCTTCGACGTGGCGTACCTCGTCTGGCACCTGTCGCAGTACCTCGTGCTCGATCCGGGCGACCTGCTGAACACCGGTACTCCGCAGGGTGTCGCGCTTTCCGGGCGCTTCCCGTACCTGCGGCCTGGTGATGTGATGGAGCTGGAGATCGACGGGCTGGGGCGGCAGAGGCAGCGACTGCTCCAAGCCTGAGCTCCACAATGACCACGCGCGGCGAGTGCGCGGTCGCCACGGTATGGATTGGCGCCCGTGTCGGACAGGCGGCACCTGGCGTGGTCGTGGGCGGATTGACAGGACGGAGGCTGGACGATGGGTGACTTCGACGGGCTCGTGGCTGCGGTGACCGGCGGTGCATCAGGAATCGGACTCGCGACGGCCGAGCTCTTGGCGAAGCGAGGCGCGCGCGTTGCCTGCCTCGACCTCAATGCCTCGCAGGTTCCCGAGCCGTTGACCGGGATCACGTGCGACGTCACGGATGACTCCTCGGTACGCCGTGCGATCGACGCGGTGGTCGACCGTTTCGGGCAGCTGGATGTCCTGGTCAACAACGCAGGCATCGGTGCCCAGGGCACGGTGGCCGACAACGACGACTCCGAATGGCACCGGGTGTTCGACGTGAACGTCGTGGGCGTCGCTCGGGTCAGCCGGGCGGCCCTGCCCTACCTCAAGCGCTCGAACTCGGCGGTCATCGTCAACACGTGCTCGATCGCGGCGACGGCGGGCCTCCCGCAACGTGCGCTTTACAGCGCGTCGAAGGGCGCCGTGCGTGCACTGACCTTCGCGATGGCCGCCGATCACATCGCCGACGGCATTCGCGTCAACTGCGTGAACCCGGGGACGACGGACACGCCGTGGATCGGCCGGCTGCTGGACAAGGCGGAGGACCCAGTAGCGGAGCGCAAGGCCCTCGAAGCCCGGCAGCCAATGGGCCGACTCGTCTCGCCCCAGGAGGTTGCCGAGGCGATCGCCTACCTCGCCTCGCCGGCGGCCGGATCGAGTACCGGTGTCGAGCTCTGCGTCGACGGTGGCATGCAGAACTTGCGGGTCCGCCCCCGCACCGCCTCCACCTGACCTAAATGACCATGTGCACTACGCCCGTTGGGGGTGTGACACGTGTCGGCACGTGTCACACCCCCAACTCACCGGTTTGGTGTGGCCACCAGGTCTGATGTGGCCACGAGGACGCCTTCACCGAGGGTGGTCCGTCCACAGATCGGGCCAGAAGACACCGAAGTGGTCGGCCAGCATCTTCCGCAGCAACGGAAGGGAGAGCCCGCATACCGTGTGGTGGTCTCCCTCGAGACGCTGAACGAAGGCTCCGCCCAGGCCGTCGATCGTGAACCCGCCGGCGACATTGAGCGGCTCGCCGGTCTGGACGTAGGCCTCGATCTCGGCATCGGAGACTTGGGCGAAGTGGACGGTCGTCGCCGAGACCGCCTTGGCGAGTTGGCCGGAAGCGGCATCCACCAGGCAATGTCCCGTGTGCAGGACCCCCGCCCGGCCCCTTAGCCGTTGCCACAGCCGGGTCGCCGCATCCCGGGTCTCGGGCTTGCCGATGATCTCGCCTTCGAACTCCAGCACCGAGTCGCAGCCCAGCACGAAAGCCCGCTCACCACGCAGGTTTTCCTTCACGGCAAGGGCTTTGCGGCACGCAAGCGTGAGCACGAGCTCGGCAGCGGTCGTTTCCTGCACGTCGCCCTCGTCGACGCCAGAGACGATCACCTCGGGTTCGATTCCGGCCGACCGCAGAGTCGCGAGTCGGCCCGGGGACGCCGACGCGAGAACGAAGCGGTGACCATCCGGAGCCCGCGGCGTGCGGTCGGTAGTTTGCGCGGCAGCAGACACGCAGCGCATGCTACGGCCACACGTCCCGGCGAGTCCTCCCGGCTGACGGGCAGCCGCCGGATTGTGCCGGCCGCAAGGCGGCTGGACGGGTCAGCCGTACGTGTTGGCATGGTCGCTTCCTGTAACGGTCCGTCGCTCGGTAGGGTCGGGATGACGGGGACGAGACCGGCCACGTGCCGAGCATCGAGCCTGAACTCACCAGGTCCGCGACGGTAAAGGAGACTCGTGGAGCCGACCGACCTCCATGCGCTGCTGGCCGACGAGCTCGCCCAGCGCCGCGAGTCAGGTTACGACGTGACACCCGTGCAAGAGCAGATTGACGCCGTACCCGGTGGTGTGAGCGCGCTGTCGCCGGCCCAGGCCCGGGACCTGTTGGACCAGCTGGCCCAGACCGTACGGTCGCCGGACTGGCCTTATCACGAACCCTCGTCGTTGCCCGAGATCGAGGCTGAGCTGCCGCCAGCGGAGTCGCTGCCACGCCGGCGGATCGGAGCGGCCGAGCTCAGGGACAAGATCGAGGCTGCCTGGCTGGGCCGGTGTGCTGGCAACTGCCTTGGCAAGCCAGTAGAGAACGGTGCGCACTGGACCCCGGAGCGCCTGCGTGCCTATCTCGAGCTCACGGGCAACTACCCGATCCGTGACTACGTGAGCCGGCTGGATCCGATGCCCGAGGGATTCATCCTCAACTCCTGTTGGAACGAGACCACCAAGGGCCGGATCCGCTACGTACCCCGCGACGACGACCTCGACTACACCTTGCTCGGGCTGCACCTGCTGGAAACCAAGGGGTTCGAGTTCTCCCCGGAGGACGTGGCGCGGGAATGGCTGCTGCGGCTGCCGTACCACCTCACGTACACCGCCGAGCGGGTGACCTATCGCAACCTGGTCAACGGGATCGAGCCGATCCGCACCGCGGTGGTCGACAATCCGTACCGCGAATGGATCGGCGCGCAGATCCGAGGCGACATCTTCGGCTACGTCTGTGCTGGACGGCCACGTGACGCGGCGTTGCTCGCGTATCGGGATGCGGCGCTCTCCCATGTAAGTAACGGGATCTACGGCGAGATGTGGGCGGCGGCGCTCGTCGCGGCGGCGTTCACCGCGTCGACGTTGCGCGAGGCGGTCGAGGAGTCCATCAACCATGTGCCGCGGCGGTCCCGGTTGGCGGAGGCGCTGACGTGGGCGGTCGGTGTCCGAGACTCCAACGTCAGTTGGGACGAAGCACTCGCCCAGCTTCAGAAACGCTACGGCCACTACCACTGGGTGCACACGATCAACAATGCGGCGGCGTGCGTGCTCGCCTTGCTCTATGCCGGTGACGAGTACACCAACGCGGTGGGACTCACGGTGCAGTCCGGCCTCGACACCGATTCCAACGGAGGTACGGTCGGCTCGGTCGCAGGGGCGTTCGTCGGTCGGGGCGGGCTGCCGCGGCACTGGACGTCGCCCTTCAACGACACGCTCCGCAGTGGGCTGTACGGGTTCGACCGCAGCAGCATCCGCGACGTCGCCGAGCGGACGTTCGCTCTGGCTCGTACGTACGCGGCTCGGGTCGCGTGCCGCTATTGAGTCGGGACCGCAACGGGTGCGGATGACCCTCGCTGGCCGCCGACCCATGCCATGGCGGGTAGAGACCCGCCGCGCCTGGTCATTGTGAGGTGGCGTGCGCTATGAGGCGGCGCGGACGATCTCCACGCTCTCGGCGAAGTGGCAGGCTACAGGGTGCCCCTGCCCACGGTCGGTCAGTGCGGGCTCCTCGGTAGCGCAGATCTCCTGCGCCTTCCAGCAGCGGGTACGGAACCGGCAGCCGGACGGGGGATCCGCGGGTGAGGGCGGGTCGCCACTCAGGACGATCCGTTCCTTCGCCCCACGCAGCGTCGGGTCGTGCACCGGCACCGCCGAGAGCAACGCCTGGGTGTAGGGGTGAGCCGGCTTGTCGTACACCTCGGCATCGGTGCCCAGCTCGACGATCTTGCCCAGGTACATCACCGCCACCCGGTCGCTCAGATGGCGCACCACCGACAGGTCGTGGGCGATGAAGAGGTACGACAGACCGAACTCGTCCTGCAGGTCCTCCAGCAGGTTCATCACCTGCGCCTGCACGGAGACGTCGAGGGCGGACACCGGCTCGTCGCAGACGATGACCTTCGGCCGCAGCGCCAGGGCTCGTGCCACGCCGATACGCTGCCGCTGACCGCCGGAGAACTCGTGCGGGTACCGGTTGGCATAGTCGGGGTTGAGGCCCACCCGCTCGAGCAGCTCTCGCACCCGGCGCGGCCGGTCCTTCGGGGGAACCACGTCGGAGTGGATGTCCCACGGCTCGGCCACGATGTTCCCCACGGTCATCCGCGGGTTCAGCGAGGTGTACGGGTCCTGGAAGACGATCTGCACCTGCCGGCGGTAGCGCCGCAGCTCGCGCGAGCTCATCTTGGTGACGTCGCGGCCCTCGAAGAGGATCTGGCCCGAGGTCGGCCGTTCCAGGCCCATGATGAGCTTGGCGATCGTGGATTTCCCACATCCGGACTCACCGACCAGGCCGATGGTCTCGCCGGGGTGAAGCTCCAGCGAAACCCCGTCGACTGCCTGGACGTGCCCCACCGTGCGCTTGAACGCGATGCCTCGGGTCAGGGGGAAGTGCTTGACCAGATCCTTGATCACAAGCACCGGCTCGGTGGACGAGCCGGAACCCGCCGTTGCGGCCTGTGCTTGATCAGTCACCATAGAGCTCCTCGCTGTAGTGACAGGCAGTCGCCCGACCGATGCCGAACTCCCGCAGGATCGGCACATCCACCCGACAGTCCCGGCCCTCCTTGGCCTGGACGTCGAAGCGGGCGTGCGGACAGCGCGGGTGGAAGGCGCAGCCGGGCGGAATGGCGGCGAGATTCGGCGGCTGGCCGACGATGGGGTTGAGTCGGGCGCCCTTGGACTCGGCGTGTGGAATGGAGGCCATGAGACCGCGGGTGTAGGGATGCGACGGCGAGGTGAACACGTCGTCGACGGTCCCGGACTCCACGATCTTGCCGGCGTACATGACGATCACTCGCTCGGCCACCTCGTTGACCACGCCAAGGTCGTGCGTGATCAGGATGAGGCCCATTCCCGTCTCCTGCTGCAGGTCGCGCAGGAGCTCCATGATCTGCGCCTGGACCGTGACGTCCAACGCGGTCGTGGGCTCGTCGGCGATCAGGATCTCCGGGTCGAGGGCCAGCGCCATCGCGATCATCACACGCTGCCGCATACCGCCGGAGAACTGATGCGGGTAGTCGTTGACCCGCTGCCGGGCCGCGGGGATACGCACCCGCTCCATCAGCTCGATCGCCCGCTTCTTCGCCTCCCTGCGCGACATCCCTGTGTGGGCGCGGTACATCTCGGCGATCTGGTGGCCGACAGTGAAGACCGGGTTCAGCGCGGACAGCGCGTCCTGGAAGATCATGGCGATACCCGGACCGCGGATCTGCCGTTGCTGCTCCGGCGTCATCGACAGGATGTCGTTGCCGTTGAACCGGATCGAGCCACGCGTGACGAAGGCGGGCGGCGAGTCGAGGATCCCCATGACCGCCTGCACGTTGACGCTCTTGCCCGAGCCCGACTCGCCGAGGATGGCAAGCGTCTCGCCCCGGTTCACGGAGTACGTGATGCCGTTGACGGCGTTGACGACGCCGTACGGTGTGCGGAACTCGACGTGCAGGTCCTCAACCTCCAGCACCGGCACGTTGGTCGATCCGGTGGGCAGATGCGGCGAAATCGTGGTCTCAGTCATCAGCGCAGTTTCGGGTCGAGGGCGTCGCGCAGCGCGTCACCCATGAGGATGAACGACAGGACGGTGAGCGACAGGAAGAGGCTCGGGAAGAAGACCAGGAACCCGGAGTCCCGGATGCGCTGCAGTCCCGCGTTGATCTGCAGGCCCCAGGAGATCTCGGGCAGCTTCAGGCCGATCCCGATGAACGTGAGGGTCGCCTCGGCGGCGATGATCAGGCCCACCGTGATCGTGGCGAAGACCAGCACCGGCGCCACGGCGTTCGGCAGGATGTGGCGGACCAGGATCCGCCACGTGGAGGCGCCGAGCGCGCGGGCGGCTTGCACGTAGTCGGATCCCTTGACCGAGATGACGGTCGCGCGAACGAGCCGCATCGGGCTCATCCACGAGAACGCCATGATGGCCAGGGAGACCTCGAGGACGCCACGGTCTCGAAGCGCCGACAGCAGCACGACCGTGGCGCCCAGGATCAGCGGAAGACCGTAGAAGATGTCGGTGATCCGGGCCAGCAGCGCGTCAAGCCATCCACCGTAGTAGCCCGCCAGAGATCCGATGATCACACCGATGACGAGAATGCCGAGCGTGGTGAAGAATCCGACGGCCATCGACACCCGGGCGCCGTAGATGACGTTCGCGAAGTAGTCGCGGCCTTGGATGTCGTAGCCGAACCACGCCTCGGCGGAGGGCGGGTCGGTCGAGCGCGTGAGGTCGGCCGCTCGGGGATCGACGTCGGTGAACAGGCCCGGTGCGATCGCCATCACAGTGAAGAGAAGGAACAGCGCGGCGCCGACGAGGAACAGCGGGTTGCGCCGCAGTTGCCGCCACGCATCCGACCACAGAGTCGCCTGTCGTAGCTCACCGCCGGCCTGGGCGACCGTGGTGTCTGCCGCCTTCTGATCCTGGACGGCCCGTGCCTCGGTGAGGGTGCTGGATGGACCCCCGAGGTCGGACGGCATCTCACGTTGTGCCTGATCAGTCATAGCGAATCCTCGGGTCGATGACGGCGTACAGGATGTCGACCACCAAGTTGCACAAAATGTAGACGAAGACGAACAGCGTGACGACTCCGACGACGACGAATCCCTCCTGTCGTTGGACGGATTCGAAGACGGCGCGACCCAGGCCCGGAATGTTGAAGACCGTCTCGGTCACGATCGCACCGGCCATGAGACTGCCCAGGTCGGCGCCGATGAACGTCACCACCGGGATCAGGCTGTTGCGCAAGGTGTGCTTGCCGATGACGACCGAAGGCCGCAAGCCTTTCGCACGTGCGGTACGAACGTAGTCCTGGCGCAGGTTCTCCACCAGGCTGGTGCGAGTGAGTCGCGCGATGTAGGCCAGTGACGTCGAAGCAAGAACGAGCGCCGGCAGGATGTAGCTGCGCAGCCCTTCGGTGAGGCCGGCAACCGGGAACCACCCCAGACGCAAACCGAAGATCGACTGCATCAGGAAACCGAGCACGAAGGTGGGAATCGACACCGCGATGGTCGTCGAGACGAGCACCAGGTTGTCGATGAAGGAGTTGCGGCGGATCCCGGCCAGGATTCCTGCGATGAGCCCGATGATGACCTCGATGACGATGGCCACCAGGGCGAGTTTCAGCGTGATCGGGAAACGCTGGGCGATCGTCTCGGACACCGCTCGGCCTGCGAAGTCCTGGCCGAAGTCACCTTGAACGAGCCCTGCGAGGTACTTCCCGTACTGCACCACGAACGGGTCGTTGAGGTTGTACTCCTCCTGCAACGCCGCCACGGTGGCCGCGGCCAACGGTCGGTCGCCGGCCAGAGCGCGGATCGGGTCGCCGGGGAGCGCGTAGACCAACCAGAAGATCAGGAACGAGGCGCCGATCAGGACCGGGACGGTCATGAGGATCCGGCGCGCGACGTACTGCCACATGAGAGGTCCCTCCGGGGCTGTCCGGTGACCGTGTTACCACACCATGCCGGACCCGTGTGGCAGGGCGTCCGGGCACCCTGCCACACGGGTTGTGCATTCAGCACTGCAGCGAGACAGTCGCCGGGCCGCCCACTGGCTGGTGCGGCCCGACGACTGGGCGCTCACTCCTTGACGGTCACGCGGGCCAGGTCGATCCGGCCGTAACCGTCCTGGAACACGTTGTCAACCCGCTCCGTGTGAACGAGCTGGTTGCGCCCATAGAAGAGGGGCGTGCCCGGCATCTCCTCGCAGAGGATCTGCTCCGCCTCCTGGTACTTCGCGGCCGCCTCCTCGGGGCTGGACGCCGAACCGGCTTCCTTGAGAAGCGCGTCGAACTCCTTGTTCACGAACCTCGTGTCGTTCGATCCGGTCGGCGCCAGAGCTGCCTCGGAGTAGATCGGCTCCAGGAAGTTCTGGATGTGCGGGTAGTCCATGATCCAGCCTGCCCGGTACGGGCCGGTCATGCCCTTGTTGTCCCGAAGTGGGAGGAACTGGGCGAAGTCGAGGCTCTCCAGCTTGTAGTCGGCGATGCCGAGGTTCTGCTTCAGCTGGTTCGCGACCGCTTCGACCCACTCCTCGTGCCCGGCTCCGGAGTTGAACCACAGCGTGATCGGCTTGCTGCGGTCGAACCCTGCCTCGTCAAGGAGCTGGTTGGCCCGCTCCGGGTCGAACTTCGTGGTCTCGGCGCACGCGTTCTCCTTGTACCCCGCGGCCACCGGCGAAGCGAAGGAGTGTGCCGGGAGGCGGGATCCGAGGAAGACCTCCTTGGTGATGAGGTCACGGTCGATCGCCATCGAGAACGCCTGCCGGACTCGCTTGTCCTGGTAGCGCTTGTCGTAGAGCGGGAACGCGAGCGTCGTGATGCTACCGTTCGGGCTCTCGACCCAGCGGTCGCCGAACTCGTCGGGGCCAGTCTTCAGCGCGCTGGTCGGCAACGTGTCGTTGATGTCGAGGGTGCCCGCCTGGACGTCGGTGTAGCCCGTGTTCGCGTCGGCGTACACCTTGATCTCGACGTGCTCGGCCTTCGCCTTCTCCTCGCCGGCGTAGTCGTCGTACCGGTCCAGCGTGATCCCGACTCCGGGCTGGAACGGCTCGTTGGCCATCCACGGTCCGTTTCCGACCGGCTGCTTACCGAACGCCTTCGGGTCCTCGAAGAACACCTTCGGGAGCGGGAAGAAGGCGGTGTAGCCCAGGGTCAACGGGAAGATCGAGAACGGCTCCTTGAGCGTGACGGTGAAGGTGAGATCGTCGACCACCTCGAGGCCGGCGAGCTTGTCAGCCTTGGGCTCCTCGACGACCTTCGTCACGTTGCCCTGGTCGTCGAACTCGACCTTCCCCTGCATCTCGTCGTAACCCTCGATGTTGGAGAAGAAGTACGAGTTCGCAGCGCCGTTGGGACCGTAGGCGTTCCAGTTCCAGGCGTCGACGAACGACTGCGCCGTCACCGGAGTCCCGTCGTGGAACGTCCACCCGTCCTTCAGCTTGACGGTCCACGTCTTCTGGTCGTCGGACTCGATCGACTGCGCGACACCGGTGAACTCGGGCTCGTTCGTCTCGGCGTCGTACTCGATCAAGCCGGTCCACAGCGCGTCGACGACCTGGCCGCCCTCGGTCTCGTTGGTCATACCGGGGATCAGCGGGTGCTCGGGTTCGCCGATGTAGACGCTGAACGTGCTACCCCCGGTCGAGGCCTGGCCGTCGCCGCCATTACCACCCTCGTTGTCTTGGTTGCCGCCGCAGGCGCCGAGGATCAGCGCCAGCGCCGCGACGGACGCGACCGCCGCTTTGCGTGCGGGGACTTGCATGAACCCCTCCTGGATTCGATTTCTGGGATCACCCTGACCGGGTCTTTGTAAGCCGTGTCTGGGCTATCACACAAGTTGTGAGGGACTCACCAGGCGATACCGCAACCAAGTCGTTACGGCTTTGCCATCATCGGATCGATCTTCAGAGAGCGGTCGACGAGGCGAAGCTCCGGCCCGCATCCAGGCCGAACGCCGTTGTCCCGCCGGATGGTGTGCTCGACGTGCGCGAGGTCCCGGGTACCGAGATCGGACACCAGGGGTGACGGTCTGCGGTTCAGCAGCAGCACTGCGTGACGAGCACCGCGCCGCAGCTCGCCGGTCGCGTGCCGGCGCACCAACCCACTCTGGCGCACCGGCACGCGTGACCGGGATCAGGCTGGTGAGACCTCGCGGCGTACCCGACGGGCCGCCTCGACCATGTTGCGGAGCGCCGGCTCCACCTCGGCGTAGCGGCGGGTCTTCAGCCCGCAGTCCGGGTTGACCCAGAGCCGGTCGACCTCGACCGCCTCGAGCGCCAGCCGCAGCGAGGTCTCGATCTCCGTTACGCTCGGTATCCGCGGTGAGTGGATGTCGTACACGCCTGGGCCGATGCCGCGTTCGTACCCCACCTTGGCCAGGTCGGCGACCAGCTCCATCCGTGACCGGGCGGCTTCGACGCTCGTGACGTCGGCGTCCAGCTCGTCGATCACGTCGACGATCTCGCCGAACTCCGAGTAGCACATGTGCGAGTGGATCTGCGTGCTGTCCGAGACCCCCGACGTCGCCAGACGGAAGGCCGCAACCGCCCAGGCGATGTAGTCGGGCTGATCGGCGCTGCGCAGCGGCAGCCGCTCCCGCAACGCCGGCTCGTCGACCTGGATGATCCGGATGCCGGCTGCTTCGAGGTCGCGGATCTCGTCGCGCAGGGCCAGGGCCACCTGGCGGGCGGTCTCGGCGAGCGGCTGGTCGTCGCGTACGAACGACCAGGCGAGCATGGTCACCGGGCCGGTCAGCATCCCCTTGACCGGCTTCGTCGTGCGCGACTGGGCGTACGTCGTCCACTCGACCGTGATCGGCTCCGGCCGTGACACGTCGCCGAACAGGATCGGTGGCCTCACGTATCGACTGCCGTACGACTGCACCCATCCGTGCTCGGTGCTCGCGAAGCCGTTCAGGCGTTCGGCGAAGTACTGCACCATGTCGTTGCGTTCCGGCTCACCGTGCACCAGCACGTCGAGCCCGATGTCCTCCTGCAGCGCGATCACGCGGTCGATCTCGGCGCGGATGATCGCGTTGTACTGCTCCTCGTCGATTCGTCCGGAGCGCAGGTCGGCTCGGGCGGCGCGGATCTCACGGGTCTGCGGGAAGGACCCGATCGTCGTGGTGGGCAGGAGGGGCAGCCGGCTCGCAGACTGCTGGACGGCGACCCGGGTGGCGTAGTCGCTTCGCCGGGTGCCCTCCCCGAGCGCTTCGAGCCGTGCTCGCACCCTGGCATCCACCGCTCCCGCGACCGGGGTGGCGAGGGCCTCGGAGGCCGCTGTGAGCTCCGGCTCGATCGCGGAGCGACCCTCACGGAGCGCTCGGCCGAGCAGCACCACTTCGTCGACCTTCTGTCGGGCGAACGCGAGTCGGCTCCGAAGGTCAGCGGGCAGCGAGGTCTCCTGGTCGAGATCGAGCGGCACGTGCATGAGGGAGCACGACGTGCTGACCACCAGCTCGCCGACCGAGCCCAGCAGGCTCGCGGCGGTCGAGAGCGCCGCGGCGAGGTCGCAACGCCAGACGTTCCTGCCGTCGACGAGGCCAGCGAAGACGGTCTTGCCGGCCAGTCCGGCGCTCGCCACCCGATCCAGGTCGCGTGCACCCGCGACGAGATCCAACGCGATGCCGTCGATCGGCGTGCGAGCCAGCACGGGCAGCGCCGTGTCGAGCGGTGCGAAGTACGACGCCACGACGATCTTGGGACGCTCCGTGCCGACCGGCACCGCTGCGAGCCTTTCGTACGCCATGCGTACCGCGTTCAACTCGTCAGGCGTGCGGTCCGCGGCGAGCACCGGCTCGTCCAGCTGCACCCAGGGGGCGCCGTGGGCCGCGAGCTCGGCAAGCAGCTCGCGGTAGACCTCGAGCAGTCCGTCGAGCAGGTCGAGCGTGCGGAAGTCTTTCGGGGCATCCGCCGCCGGCTTGGAAAGCAGCAGGAAGCTCACCGGGCCGAGGAGCACGGGTCGGGTGGTGATGCCGAGACTTGCGGCCGCGCGATACTCCTCGACCGGCTTGTTGTGTGTGCGGTCCAGGCAGAAGGTGGTGTCGGGCTTCAGTTCCGGCACGAGGTAGTGGTAGTTGGTGTCGAACCACTTCGTCATCTCCAGTGGCGCGACGCCGGACGTCCCACGCGCCATTGCGAAGTACCGCTCCAGTCCGGTGAGGTCGGCGAAGCGCGCCGGGATGGCGTCGAAGAGCACTGCGTGGTCGAGCACGTGGTCGTAGAGCGAGAAGGTGTTGGACGGGATCTCGTCCAGTCCGGCGTCGCGCAGGGTTTCCCATGTCGTACGCCGCAGGTGGGCGGCGGTCTGGGCGAGTGCGTCAGCGTCGGATGTGCCTGACCAGTAAGCCTCCACGGCGCGTTTGAGCTCGCGTCGAAGGCCGATGCGTGGATAGCCGAGAACTGTCGTACGAATGATGGCCATGGAGTCCTTCCCTCGGGAACTCTCGTCTGGCCGCGCTGCCGTCCTTCGGCAGGCGGGCGGCTGGCAGGTCTTCGGACTCGTGGGCGGATCGAGTGACCGGATGTCGGGTCCGGCGAGTCTGTCGTTGCCTACTGGCCGTCGCTTCCCAGGAGGCTGATGCGCGCCTCCCAGTGCGTTCGTACGGCGGTCGTTCCCACATACCGCTGCCGGGGCAGTCCCGGATTCCCACCGGGTTCCCTCTTGCCTCGCCCCGGACGATCGCGTTGTCCGCGTCGGCAGGGCGAACCAGTCGCACCTTCGACCCTACTGGCTGGACCGGTCGACGCACACGTAGCCGGCCGCCGGGCGAGCCGCGCAGTGTGCGCACGAGCGTCGCCCGGTGCCGACTCCTACCGTGGCGGGCGGCGAGTGCCCGCGCCTGGTCATTGTGGGTGGAGCGCGGAGTGCCTGCGCCTGGTCAACGTGGGCGGAGCTAGAAGGTGATCAGCGGGTCTCCCACGAGGTCGGCGACGAAGTTGATGAAGAAGAACCCGAAGAACACCACGTTGAGGCAGAGGATCACGTAGTGCCACGGGCGTGGTCGGGCAGCAGCTGGGAGCTTGCTGTTGAGGTACATCAGCAGGAACGGGTAGATCAGCGCGCCGAGGTTCGACATGTTCGCTGACCACTGCACCAGCCCGACCGGCAGTGCCAGGTGGATCACGATGCCGATGACGATCAGCAGCACGATCATGAACGGGTAGTAGAACCTGCGTGGGTCACCCTCGATGGCCGACCGCAGTCGCGAGCTCGTGGCGTGCGACGCGTCGGTGGTGACCCGCACCATGGCCTCGAAGATCCCGAGCTGCGTGCTGAAGAGGACGAAGACACCGAGCAGCAGCGTCAGGTAGAACACGAAGCTGCCGTACTCCCCGTGGAGCACGTCGGCGACGAACGTGGGGACGGTCTCGGCGGTCGGTCCCTCGCCGGCGACTTCCACGGCACGTGCCATGAGGATGGTGGGGAGGAGCATCCCGAGCATCGCTCCGATGAAGAAGACTCCCCACATGTCGACGAGGAGCAGTCGGTACCAGCGACGCCACAGAGCACGGTTCTTCGCGTCGTCGGGGAAGGTCACCCCGCTCGTCAGCACAGCTCGACGTTCTCCACGTAGCCCGGCGATGTAGCCCGTCCGGTAGCCCATGCCGTAGCCCTTGTCGCGGTAGTGGCCCATGACGTACCAGTTGAGGCCAGACGCCAGGGCGGTGAACCCGGCGAGCCCGCCGAGCTCGGTCGCGGTGATGCCGGACGGCGGCGCGGCAGGTGTGAAGAACCCGCGGATGCCGTCCCACCAGATGCTGGCCGGCACGATCGCGAGGTCGAGGATCAAAAGCACGATGAGGATCGTGCCGATCATGACCCAGTCCGCGAGCTCCAGCGCGCGGCTGATGCGGCGAGCTCCGGCCGTGAGGAGGAAGATCAGCACCAGGAGCAGAATCGCGTAGATGCGGGGTTCCTCGGCACCACTCGGTGCGATGTCTCCATGCACGAGCGCGTAGACACCTTGCCCGGCCGAGGCCGCCCAACCTCCGGCGATGAACGAGAAGATGACGACGAAAACCGACAACGGAACCCACAGTTTCCAGCCGGGAGGTACGCGTCCCCATCCGACGACTGGAACCTCGCCGGTGGCGACGACGTAACGGGCGCTCTCGACGTTGTAGAAGGTTTGCAGCAGTGCGGAAATCAGAATGACCCAGCCGACACCGATGAAACCGTACTGACCCACGGCTTGCGGGCCGAGCAGCCACTCGCCGCTGCCGATCGAGATGCCGAGGGCGATGAGGCTCGGACCGACAGCGAACTGGAACAACTCCTTGGGGCCGATTCGTCGTACGCCGAAAACCTCTTCGGGCGTTGGCAGATCGGCGACTTCCAGATCAGGTCGGCTGACCCCGAGCGGGTGAGAGGGACCTGTGGTCTTGAGGGTTTCGGCCATGGCAGCCTCCGCGGACCTCAGGCGACGGGCGACGGTACCCGTCGCACCATTGTCCGATCATGGGCCCGTTAGCCCGGGCTGACAAGGCGTCCAGACGGCCGAAATTTCCCTCGTCGGCCAACCGCTCGACCACCTTTCTCACCAGGCGGAAGACCGTGCTTCTACGGCCCGCGAAAGCCACGAAATGACCATGTGCACTACGCCCCTTGGGGGTGCGACACGGGTCGGCGCGTGTTGTACCTCCGATTGGCCGTTGCGCACAGGTCGTTGGGACATGAACCGGACGACAAGTAGTCCTTGCACGTCAGCGGGGAAGCGCGCTGGCACGCCATGCACCCGGGCCCGGTCGCAGCGGTTGGCGGCTGCGGCGCCAGTACGCTGCCCAGCCCGGCTCGGCTCGAGACCGAGCCGTTTCCTCACGCTCGGCCACGCTCTGTGCGGCTTTGACCTTGGCCTGGATGACCGCAACGACTGCCGCGAACTCCTCAGGCGTCGGCTTGCCTTTGACGACGCGGAGCATCGAGGGGTCATCGTGTGCTGTCATCACTCACAGTGTTTCATGGAAGTTCCATGGAACTTGCATGGGGCTGCAAGCTTTTCCACCGACAAGGACGGTGTTTCTTCCTGACCACAGACCGGCTCGCGGGCTCACCTTGGTCGGTGCATGCGAGCAACCGCGTCTTTTTCGAGTGCGACATAAACGGTTCCATCGCCAGTGACAGCAAGTCCGTGTGGCTCGGAGTCGGCGGTCGGCAGCTCGAACTCCTCGACGCGCCCAGAGGACTCGATGCGTCCGACACGGTTGCCGCCCCATTCGGTGAACCAGCACACACCTCTCGTCTGGTCGAACGCGATGGCGTGGGGTCGGGCGTTCGGGTCGGCAAGGGCGTACTCCACGAGGTGTCCGGTCGTCGGCGCAAGACAACCGATCCGCCCGGCACCGATCTCCACGAACCACAGGTTGTGACCATCGCAGGTGATACCGACCGGACCTGCTGTGGACTCTGGCAAGGCCTGGATGCTGAGCGTGCCGTCACGGTCGATCCGGCCGATGGCGTCGGCGCAGTGGAGGGTGAACCACAACGCCTGGTCGGGACCAGGGACGATCATCGACGGCATGCCGGGCGGACTGTCCACCACGCTGTCGAGCGCGAAGTGACGGATCTCTCCGTCGGGTGTGATGCGACCGAGCCGGTCGGTGCCCATGTCGGTGAACCACAAGGCGTCGTCCGGCCCGGTCGTGATGCCGAATGGCTTGCTGGACGGGTCGGGGAGCGGGAAGGACGAGACGTTGCCGGCACGGTCGACCCGGCCGATGGCACCAGCTGCAAGAAGCGTGAACCACAGGGCGCCATCGGGCCCGCACGTGATGGTTGACGGTTGGCAGTCCGCGGCAAACGTCGGCCGGAGTGGGTATCGCTGCAGCGTTCCATCGCCGGTCAGCCGCCCGATCTCCGCGCTTCGCAGCATCGTGAACCAGATCGCGTCGTCAGGATCGACGACGACGCTGTAGGGGCCGGTGCCCGGACCCGTCGGTATCTCCTCGATCAGCACGCTCGTGAGCCTGACACACGCTAGGCAGCTCATTGGACACGGGGGCGACGCCGCGTGGGACGAGGGCAGCTCGACGGGCACGAGGCAGGCGCCACGCCGTCTGGGACGAGGGCCCGCCAGTGTTGCTACAGCGGGATGTTGCCGTGCTTGCGAGGAGGCAGCGTCTCTCGCTTGTTGCGCAGCAGTCGCAACGCGCGGATGACCTCGACCCGGGTCTCGTGGGGATAGATGACGGCGTCGACGTAGCCGCGTTCTGCGGCGATGTACGGATTCGCCAGTGCTGCTTCGTACTCCTGCGTGCGCTTGGCTCGCAACGCCTCCGGGTCGTCGGACTGGGCGAGCTCCCTGCGGTAGAGGATCTCCACCGCACCCTGTGCCCCCATGACCGCGATCTCGGCGGTCGGCCACGCCAGGTTGATGTCGGCGCCCAGGTGCTTGGAGCCCATCACGTCGTACGCCCCGCCGTACGCCTTGCGCGTGATGACCGTGACGAGCGGCACCGTCGCCTCGGCGTAGGCGTAGATGAGCTTGGCGCCGCGACGGATGATGCCGTTCCATTCCTGGCCGGTGCCCGGCAGAAACCCGGGGACGTCGACGAACGTGAGGATCGGGATGTTGAACGCGTCGCAGGTACGCACGAAGCGCGCCGCCTTCTCCGACGCGTCGATGTCGAGACACCCGGCGAAGTGCAAGGGTTGGTTGCCCACCACACCGACACTGCGGCCGTCGACCCGGGCGAACCCGCAGACGATGTTGGGTGCGAAGAGCGGATGGACCTCCAGGAACTCCCCGTCGTCGACGACGTGTTCGATGACGTGGTGCATGTCGTACGGCTGGTTCGGCGAGTCCGGGACCAGCGTGTCGAGCTCCCGGTCGCGGTCGTGGATCGACAGGTCGGTCTCGGCTTCGTACGCGGGCGGTTCCTCGAGGTTGTTCTGTGGCAGGTACGACAGCAGGGTCTTCACCCAGTCGATCGCGTCGTGCTCGTCCGTCGCCATGTAGTGCGCGTTGCCGCTCTTGGTGTTGTGCGCCAGCGCACCACCCAGCTCCTCGAACGACACGTCCTCACCCGTCACTGTCTTGATCACCCCGGGGCCCGTGATGAACATGTGGGAGGTCTGGTCGACCATGACGGTGATGTCGGTGAGGGCGGGGGAGTAGACGTGCCCACCGGCGCAGGTGCCCATGATGAGCGAAATCTGCGGGATGACACCGGACGCGAGGGTGTTGCGGCGGAAGATCTCACCGTAGAGACCGAGTGAGACGACGCCTTCCTGGATCCGGGCGCCACCGCCTTCGTTGATGCCGATGATCGGACAGCCGGTCTTGAGCGCGAGGTCCATGACCTTGACGATCTTCTCGCCGTACACCTCACCGAGACTTCCGCCGAAGATCGTGACGTCCTGGCTGAAGACGCAGACCTGCCTGCCGCCGACCGTGCCGAAGCCTGTGATCACGCCGTCGCTGTACGGGCGGTTGCGCTCGAGTCCGAAACTGGTGGATCGGTGCCGGGCGAGCTCGTCCAGCTCGACGAACGACCCCTCGTCGAGCAGGAGCTCGATGCGTTCCCGGGCCGTGAGCTTCCCGCGAGCGTGCTGACGTTCGATGGCACGAGCCGAGCCGGCGTGGATGGCCTCGTCCAGTCGTTTTCGCAGGTCGGCGAGCTTTCCGGCGGTCGTGTGGGTGTCGTCGGCCGAGGTGTCGGCGCTGTCTCCGGCAGGGGTGTCGGCGAGGTTGCCTGCCTGCGGCGATCCGGCGTCTTGTTGCGTGTCGGCGTCTTGCGAGCTGGTGTCCGGATTGTCGGCGTTCGTGGCGCTGGCTGGGTCAGTCGCGTCTGCCACCGGTTCCTCCTCGAAGTCTCCGTCACACACTCTGCCAGCCCTGGGCCCTCGGCGACGCCGGTCAGGTGCAGGGGAGTTTCGTCTCGCTGGGTGGACACGAGCCTCGCCAGGTGCCGGCGCCTGCTGAGGCTACTGCTCGCCCTGCGGTGTGCAGTTTGGTGACGCGACTAGGCTGTAAGAACATGCCCGCCACTCCGCCTTCGCGCCTGCACGCGCGTTTCGAGGTCCCCGCACCCTTGCGCGCGGACGTACGCCTGCTCGGTGAGCTGCTCGGTCAGGTGCTGAAGGAGTATGGCGGCCCGACGTTGCTCGAAGACGTCGAGCGACTCCGCGAGCTCACGATCACCGCACACCACGACGACCCGACGATCGCGGAGCGCGCAGCGATCGAGAGCGAGCAGCTGGTCGCGTCGTGGGACCTGGAACGGGCCGAGAACGTCGCCCGCGCCTTCACGTGCTATTTCCACCTGACCAACCTGGCCGAGGAGTATCACCGGGTTCGGATGCTTCGGGCGTACGACACCGGTGAGGCGCCGGTTCGCGATTCGCTGGCCGCCGCGGTCGAGGAGATCAGCGCACAGTACGGCGAGGAGCAGGCACTTGCGCTGCTGCGCGGCCTGGAGTTCCGTCCCGTCCTCACCGCTCACCCGACCGAGGCGCGGCGCCGGGCGGTCGCATCGGCGATCCGGCGGATCTCCGCCCTGCTCGCCGAACGCGACGCCAAGCTCGGAGCAGGCGACCTGGCGGAGAACCGCCGCCGGCTGCTCGAGGAGATCGACCTGCTCTGGCGTACCTCGCAGATCCGGGTAACCCGGCCGGGACCACTCGACGAGGTACGCACCGCAATGGCCGTCTTCGACGACACGTTGTTTCGCGTGCTCCCCGCGACGTACCGGCACCTGGACAATCGCCTCGCAGGCGACAAGGCGGGCACCGAGCGACCGCGGGTCCCGGCGTTCGTGCGTCTCGGCTCGTGGATCGGCGGTGACCGGGACGGCAATCCGTTCGTCACGGCGGCGTTCACCCAGCGTGCGATGGCGATCCAGGCCGACCACGTGCTGCGTGCCCTGGAGCGGGTCTGTGAGCGGGTGGGACGTGCCCTCACCGCCGACGCCGCCACCACGCCACCGTCGCCTGCTGTGCGCCGGATCCTCTCCGACGCTCGCGCGACCCTGCCCGAGATCGCTGAGGACGCCGAGACCAAGTCGCCCGGTGAACCGCACCGCCAGGTCCTGCTGATCGCGGCCCGCAGGTTGGAAGCGACCCGGAAGCGGATCTCCGACGTCGCGTATGCCGGTGCCGACGACCTGTTGCGAGAGCTACGCGCCGTGCAGGCGTCGCTTGCGGAAGCGGGCGCGGTACGCCAGGCCTACGGTGAGCTGCAGCACCTGATCTGGCAGGTGGAGACGTTCGGCTTCCACCTGGCCGAGCTGGAAATTCGGCAGCACTCGAAGGTCCACGCGCAGGCGTTGGCGGAGATCCGTGCGCTGCCGCCGGACGGTGAGCTATCCGCGGCGACCGAGGAGGTGCTCGCGGTCTTCCGCGTCATGGCGCAGATCCAGCAACGGTTCGGCGCCGACGCGTGCCGGCGTTACGTCGTGTCGTTCACCCAGTCGTGCGACGACATCGCCGCGGTGTACGAGCTTGCGCACTACGCCCTCAACGGCAAGCCGCTGGCGCTCGACGTCATCCCCCTCTTCGAAACCGAGGACGACCTGCATCGCGCGGTCGGGGTGCTCGACGAGGCGATCAGGCTGGAGCCGGTACGCAAGCGTCTAGAGGAGACCGGCCGGCGGTACGAGGTGATGCTGGGGTACTCCGACTCGGCCAAGGACGCAGGCCCCCTGTCGGCGACCCTCGCGTTGTACGACGCCCAAGCCGCGATCGCCGCCTGGGCGGACCGGAACTCCATCACGCTCACCCTGTTCCACGGTCGCGGTGGGGCACTGGGTCGCGGCGGCGGACCGGCGAACCGCGCAGTGCTCGCCCAGGCGCCGGGCTCGGTCAACGGCCGGTTCAAGCTCACCGAGCAGGGCGAGGTGATCTTCGCGCGGTACGGCGACCCGACGATCGCGCGCCGGCACATCGAGCAGGTGGCGGCGGCCACGCTGCTCGCGTCGACGCCCACCGTGGAGAAGCGCACCGCCTCCGCGGCGGAGAAGTTCGCCTCGTTGGCGCGGACCATGGACGACGCGGCGCGCAAGGCGTACCACAGGCTGGTCCGCACGCCGGGCTTTGCCGACTGGTTCGCGGCGGTCACCCCGATCGAGGAGCTCGGCCAGCTGCCGATCGGTTCGCGTCCGGCACGTCGTGGGCTCGCCGCGTCGTCGCTTGAGGACCTGCGGGCGATTCCCTGGGTGTTCGCATGGACGCAGGCCCGAGTGAACCTCACCGGGTGGTACGGCGTGGGCTCCGGACTGGAGGCGGTCGGCGACCTGCAGCTGCTGCGCAAGGCGTACGCCGAGTGGCCGCTCTTCACCGTCACGCTGGACAACGTCGAGATGTCGCTTGCGAAGAGCGACGCTCGGATCGCCCGGCGCTATCTCGAGCTCGGCAACAGGCCCGAGCTCACCGAGCAGGTGCTCGAGGAGCATGAGCGCACGACTCGCTGGGTGCTGGCCGTGGTGGGTCACGACCGGCTGCTGGAGAACCGTCGTGTGTTGGGCCGCGCGGTGGAGCTGCGGAACCCGTACGTCGACGCGCTGTCGTACCTTCAGCTGCGAGCGTTCCGTGCCCTGCGGACGCAACGCGACCTGTCCGAAGGGGAGGCAGAGCGTCTGCGCCGTCTCGTCCTGCTCACCGTCAACGGCATCGCAGCCGGCTTGCAGAACACCGGCTGACGGTGGCCCGCGCGAGATGACGGCCGCTCGCGCGAGACGACGAACGTCGACGCCGTGTGGTGAGCCGAAAGACCGGGTCGTGCTGACGGAATCCGGACGCCGTGCCTTGTCCCGTCCATCTGAGCCCGGTAGACACACATCAAACATCTGACGTGTTGTCTCGCGTGCGTGGAAGGACGGGCCCACATGCCGGCACCGCAGGCCTCGATCGACAAGCTCCGAGAACGACGTTTCGGTCTCTTCGTCCACTGGGGCCTCTACTCGCTCCCTGCTCGACACGAGTGGGTGAAGAAGCGGGAGCAGATGACCGACGAGCAGTACCAGCCGTACTTCGACCACTTCGACCCTGACCTCTACGACCCGCGCGAGTGGGCGAAGGCGGCTCGCGGCGCCGGGATGAAGTACGCGGTCATCACCACCAAGCACCACGAGGGCTTCTGCTTGTGGGACTCCGATCTCACCGACTACAAGGCGACGAACACGCCGGCCGGCCGCGATCTGCTGCGGCCGTTCGTCGACTCGTTCCGTGCGGAAGGTCTTGGAATCGGCTTCTACCACTCGTTGATCGACTGGCACCACCCGCACTACCCGGTCGACATCATGCACCCACGAGTCGACGACGAGGAGTTCCGTGCGCGGGAAACCGCTCCCGGCAAGCGCGACATGGCCATCTACCGCGAGTACCTCCACGGCCAGGTCAGGGAGCTGTTGACGCGCTACGGCGAGATCGACGTGATGTGGTTCGACTTCTCCTATCCCAAGCGCGAGGCGTACGGCCTGCCCGGGAAAGGGCGTGACGACTGGGACTCCGAGGCGTTGGTGAAGCTCGTCCGCAGCCTGCAGCCGAACATCCTCATCAACAACCGGCTCGACTACCCGGGTGACTTCACCACCCCGGAGCAGTTCCAGCCGCACTCGCCACCGACCATCGACGGTCAGGAGGTGCCGTGGGAGGCGTGTCAGACCCTCAACGGCAGTTGGGGGTACGACCGGGACAACCTCGACTGGAAGTCGCCCGATCTCCTGGTACGCATGCTGGTCGACTCGGTCTCCAAGGACGGCAACCTGCTGCTCAACGTCGGGCCGACTGGCCGGGGGGAGTTCGACGAGCGCGCCCTCGCCACGTTGGCGGAGATCGGTCGGTGGACTCGACGCCACGGACGGTCGATCTACGGTGCGGGCAAGAGCGAGTTCGAGGCGCCGGTCGACGCGCGGTACACGCAGCGGGGTGACCGGCTCTACCTGCATCTTTTCGCCTGGCCGTTCCGGCACGTGCACTTGCCAGGGCTTGCGGGTCGGGTGAAGTACGCGCAGCTGCTGCACGACGCGTCGGAGGTGAGGTGGCGTGAGATCACCGACTCCGACGACGACGGCAACACGACCGTGCGCGGAGTGCCGCCTGGCTCGGTGACGCTCGAGCTGCCGATCCAGCGGCCCAACGAGCTCGTGCCGGTCGTGGAGATCTTCCTCGCCTGACGGCGCTCGCCGGCCCGCTGCGAGGTCGGTAACCGGATGAGGACACCCGCACCGAACACGACTTGCGGCCAGAACTCCGTTCGATAATGTCGAACGGATGGCTCGCACGACGTCGATCCAGGCCCTCGATCGGTCGGTGGCGCTGCTCGAGGTGCTCGCCCAGGCCGGGCCGCAAGGTTGCTCGCTCAAGCAGCTCACCGACGCCGTAGGCCTGCGTGCCTCGACTGGTCGAACGCTGTTGGCGTCGATGGTGGAGCACGGCCTGGTCGCGCAGCACGAGGAGACCAGGCGCTACCTGCTCGGCCCTATGGTCTTCGAGCTGCAACGGCAGTACGTCGCGCGGTCGGACCTGTCGGCCGTCGCCGCCCCGGTCCTTCGGCAGCTGTGGGAGGACACGGCCGAGACCGTCCACCTCGCGACCCTGCAAGGGCGCCGACGGGTGGACATCGCGGTCCTGGTAAGCCCGCAGTTGCTGAACATCAACCCCACGACGCTTCCGCTCACCGACGAGCCCACCCCCCTGTACCGCACCGCGGCTGGCAAGGTCCTGCTCGCGGACGCGCCCTGGCTCGTCCGGCAGTCCGACGTCCAGCCCCACGTCCGTGCGGAGCTGGACCGGGTGCGCGAGCAGGGGTACGCCACAAACTTCGAGGAGGAGGCGGTCGGCGTCTGCGGTGTCGCCGCGCCAGTCCGCGACCACAGCGGCCGCACCATCGCCGCCCTCTGCATCGGCTATCCGTCCGTACGGCACGACCCTGCGTACGACACCCGGCTGCGCTCGGCGGTCATGGACGCTGCCGCGGACCTGTCCGCCCGGCTCGGCGCCGCGGCCGCGACGCCGCTGCCCGACGACGAGACGACGAACACCGCAGAGCAGGAAGCGTGAGGCCGGGGTGAGACGAAAGTACGACGTCGTCGTGGTCGGCGGCGGACCAGCAGGGTGCCCCGCCGCGATCCAGGCCGCCCGGCTCGGCGCGACCACCTTGCTGGTGGAGAAGAACGGCGCGCTCGGCGGCACCACGACGGTCGCGGGCGTCGCCCTCCCAGGGCTCTTCCACGCGTGGGGCAAGCAGATCATCGCCGGCATCGGCTGGGACGCGGTACGGACGTCGGTGGAACTCGCCGGGCGCGAACTCCCGGACTTCACTCAGTGGCGTCAACCGCACTACCGCCTGCAGGTGCCGGTCGTTCCCGCCATCTACGCGGCCGTCCTCGACTCGATGGTCGTCGACTCCGGTGCCGACCTGCTGCTGCATACCCAGCTTGCCGAGGTGCGTCCCACCACGGACGGATGGCGGGTCACCCTGTGCCAGAAGGGCGGTCTGGTCCAGGTCGACACCGCCCTGCTGGTCGACTGCACGGGCGACGCGGACGCGACCGCCCTGGCCGGCTACCCCCGGCGGAGCAACCCGCACCGCCAACCGGGCACGCTGATGGTGCGCCTCGGCGGGTACGACCCCGACCGGCTGGACTACGCCCAGCTGGAGGACGCGTACCGGAAGGCGGTTCAGGAGGGCCGGCTGGGGCCTGCGGACCTCGCCGACAACCCGGTCGAGAAGTTCCTCCGCAAGCGGGGGACGAACGCCATCCATGTCCCGGGTGTCGACGGCGGCAGCAGCGAGACCCGCACGGCTGCCGAGCTCGCAGCCCGCCGGACCCTGCTGCGGATCTTCCGGTTCTTCGCCCGACAACCCGGCCTGGAAGGCCTGACCATCGACAACTGGGCGGTCGAGTGCGGCATCCGCGAGACGTACACGATCGAAGGACAAGCCCGGATCACCGTCGACGACTACCGGAGCGGTCGGATGTGGCCGGACGCCGTGTCCTACAGCTTCTACCCGATCGACGTGCACCGGCCGGACGGACACGGCATCGACATCCGGCCGTTGGAGTACGGCACGCTGCCGACCATTCCGCGCGGAGCCATGCTGCCCCGAGGCGCCGAGCGGCTCATCGTGGCCGGACGTGCCGTGAGCGGCGACCAGGAGGCCAACTCGGCCTATCGCGTCCAGGCCTCCTGCATGGCGATGGGCCAGGCCGCCGGCGTCCTCGCGGCCATGTCCGCGCGCTCTGGCAGACCACCGCATTCCCTTCCCATCCGGGATGTTCACGCCGTCCTTCGGCGGGAGGGCGCGATCGTTCCCGGTGACGTACACATCCCCGTCCCGGCACGGGAGGAACGAGGACAGTCATGAGACAGCTGGTCGCGACCACGGCGATCGCGGCGGTCACGCTCTCCGCCTGCGGGTTCGTGAACACAGGTGAGGAGAACGCGGGTGAGACCGCCACGACGTTGACCGCGTACGTCAGCACCGAGCAGAACGTCGGCTTGGAACCGCTCTTCCAACGGTTCGAGAGAAAGACCGGGACCACGGTCGACGCGTCGCACGCGCTGGTGGACGAGCTGAACAAGCAGCTGCGCATCCAGCTCACCTCCGGCACTGCGGCCGACGTGTTCCGGGTCTCGCCGGGATTCAGCAGCCCAGTCGCCGCCGGGGTTCTCGGCAAGGAAGGCGAGCTCGCCGACCTCTCGGACGGCTCCTGGACGGACAAGCTTCCGGACGACGCACGGGCACTGGCCGAGTCCGACGGCAAGATCGTCGCGTTCCCGATCGGGCGCAACGCCCTGGTGATGGCGTACAACAAGCAGCTCTTCGCCGACGCCGGCGTCGACGTGCCGACGACATGGAGCGAGTTCAAGCAGGTCTGCGAGCGGCTGAAGGCCAACGGCACCACGCCGATCGCGACTGCGTTCGCCGAGGGCGTCGCCCTGCAGTTCTGGGTGTACGCGCTCGCCTCCACCCTCGTCTACGCCGAGGATCCTGACCTCGACAAGCGGATGATGGCCGACGAGGAGGACTTCGTCGACAACGAGGCCTGGCGGGAGGTGTTCGACAAGTTCCTCGAGCTGCGCGACGCCGGCTACATGTCGCCCGACGCTCTCGGCGTCCCGTACGAGCAGGGGCCGCAGCTGGTCGCGACCGGAGAGGCCGCGATGACGCTGCTCGCCACACCCGCTCTGGCGCAGTTGGCCGAGCTCTCCGAGAACGGCGCCGAGGACTTCGGCATCTTCGCGCTGCCTGCGACAGACAACGCAGAAGACACCCACATCCCGACCGCGCCCGACTTCCTCGCGGTCAACGCCTCGGCCAAGAATCCGGATGCGGCCAAGCGCCTGGTGGAGTTCCTGGCCAAGCCGGAGAACGTCGTCGCATACGCCGACGCCGTGAGCACGCTACCGGGTCTCGACGTCGACCTCGAGACGAAGAACCCCACCCTGGAACCGATCCGGCCCTACCTGGAGGAAGGGCGGACCACGGCGTACGCCAACTACGCCTGGCCGAACGGCGACGTGCAGCAGACGCTGCTGCAGTCCGGGCAGGAGCTCTTCGACGGCTCGATCACCGTCGACGAGCTGCTTGCGAGGATGGACGCCGACTACGACAAGGGAACGCCCTGACCGGTCGACGAAACCGCCGAAGCCTGCGGCCGTCCTGGCTGTTCGTCGGGCCGGCCCTGGCGTTCTACGCCCTCGTCGTCCTCTACCCGACGGTGGCAGGCGGGTGGTACGCGTTCACGGACTGGACGGGTCGCCGAGTGGCGCCGAACTTCATCGGCGTGGCGAACTTCGTCGAGCTCGTCACCGCGGCCGAGGCGATCGCGGCGCTGCAGAACACGGTCATCGTCGCGTTCAGCACCACCGCGGTGCAGACCGTGTTCGGCCTGGCGCTCGCCTTGGCCTTGCACTCGACGCTGGCGTCGCGGAACCTGCTGCGCACGCTGTTCTTCGCGCCTGCCCTGCTCCCGCCGGTCGTCATCGGGTTCCTGTGGAAGTACATCCTCACGCCGGACGGCCCGCTCAACGACGTCCTGCGTTCGATCGGCTTGGACGGCCTCGCCCGCTCCTGGCTGGGTGACTCCTCCCTCGCGCTCGGGTCCGTGATCGCCGTCGTCGTCTGGCAGCACGTCGGGTTGACGATGGTCATCTATCTCGCCGGCCTGCAAGGGATTCCGGAGGAGCTGCGAGAGGCCGCCGAGATCGACGGCGCCTCCTGGTGGCGCCGGCTGTGGCACGTCACGCTGCCGCTCCTAATGCCGGCGACCACGATCACGATGTCGTTGACGCTGATCAGCGGGCTGAAGCTGTTCGACCAGGTGTTCGTGATGACCGGCGGCGGTCCGGGATACGCCACCCAGACGCTCTCGCTCATCATGTACAAGGAGGCGTTCGTGTCGGGTCGGTACGGCTACAGCACGGCGATCGCCCTCGTCCTCACGATGATCGTGTTCGCGTTCGCGATGATCCAGCTTCGCGCCCTGCGTCGGTTCGAGGTGCAGCCATGAGACGGGGCTGGTCGATCCGACTCCTCGGCGCGGAGCTCGGCATGGCTGGCGTGGCCGCCCTCTTCTTGTTCCCCTTCTACATCTTCGTCACCGCGTCGCTGAAGACCCCGGCCCAGCTCGCGGCCTCTCCCCTGGGACTGCCGGAGAGCTTTCACGTCGAGAACTACGCCGAGGCCTGGACCAGAGGCAACCTCGGCCCGGCCTTTTACAGCAGTCTCGTCGTGACGATGCTCAGCGTGGGGCTGCTCGTGGTGTGCGGCTCCCTCGCGGGGTACGCGTTGACCCGGCTGGGGACCCGGCTGAGCTACGCCTGCTTCGTGCTGTTCCTGCTGGGCTTGATGATCCCCCTGCAGCTCGGCATGGTGCCGCTGTACCAGCTCATGCGCGACGCCAACCTGCTGCAGACCTACACCTCGGTCATCATCTTCGAGGTGGGGCACCAGCTGCCGCTCGTCGTCTTCCTCTACGGCGGGTTCATCCGCGCGCTGCCCCGGCAGTACGAGGAGGCGGCGTTCATCGACGGTGCCTCACCGCTCCGGACGTTCCGGCGGGTGGTCTTCCCCTTGCTTCGCCCGGTCACTGGAACCGTCGTCATCTTGACCTCGGTCAGTATCTGGAACGACTTCCTCACGCCCTTGCTGTACGTCGGGGGTAGTCCGCAGCAGACCCTGCCGGTCGCCATCTTCGCGTTCCGAGGCGAGTTCGTGACCCAGTGGCAGATCATCTTCGCCGGGATGGCGATGGCGATCCTGCCCGTCCTGATCGTCTACTTCCTCCTGCAGAAGTACGTCATCAAGGGCTTCGCGAGTGGTCTCAAGGGTTGACCCGAGGGGGCGAAAGGCCGGAGCGGCGCGCGAGTTCGGCACCTCGCGGCCTGGGCGTGCATAGGCTGCGGATGTGGCCTCCCCGTACACCGACCTCGACCGGCCGCCGCTTCGTGCGGCCGCCTTGCGTCGGGCCTTGGTCGCCCCGGGTCGTCTGATCACGGACGTCGAGGTGGTCGCCGAGATCGGCTCGACCAACGCCGAGCTTCGAAGCCGTGCTCTCGATGGTGCGCCGGAGGGCGTCCTGCTGGTGGCCGAGCACCAGACCGCGGGGAGAGGTCGGCTGGAGCGCACCTGGACGTCGCCGCCCCGGGCCGGATTGACGTTCTCCGTGCTGTTACGGCCGGGCTCGCAGGTGCCGGGCCGGCGCTGGCCGTGGCTGCCTCTGCTCGTCGGCTGCGCCGTGGTCGAGGCGATCGCGTCGGTGTCCGAGACGGCCAAGGGCGTCAGTCTCGAACCCGAGCTGAAGTGGCCGAACGACATCCTGCTGGGCGATCGCAAGCTCTGCGGCATCCTCGTCGAGCGGGTCGACACGCAGACCGGCCCGGCCGCGGTCGCCGGGGTCGGGCTGAACGTGACCAGCACGGCGTCGGAGCTGCCGGACACCGCGACCTCGCTGCGACTCTCCGGCGCCACGACGACCGACCGCCCCACGCTGCTGATCGCGATCGTGCGGATGCTTGACGCGCTCTACTCGGCGTGGCGTTCCGCGGCCGGGGACCCTGAGGCCGGACCCGGTGGCGGGTTGCGCCGGGCGTACCGGCGTCGGTGCGCCACGATCGGTCGCGAGGTGGAGGTGCGCCTCGGGGGCGACCGCCGCGTCGTCGGTCGCGCGACGGACGTCGACGGGGACGGCAGGCTGGTCGTCGTGACCGAGGAGGGTGAGCGTTCGTTCAACGCCGGCGAGGTGGTTCACCTGCGACCTGCCGAGGGTCCGACGCGTCGCGACTGAGGTTTCGTCTCAGGCACCCTCTGCACGGCGTAATCCGGCATGATGCAGCGGCATGGGTATCTCGACGAAACTGCTCGGCGAGGACGAACGGCTCGTCATGAGCATGCGCACGCACTGGAAGATCGTGCTCGGCCCGATCCTGCTGCTGCTCGTGGCGGTCGCGGCTGTGGTGGCGGTCGTGGCTTTCGTGCCGGCGACCGGCTACCTGCAGTGGGTCCGGATCGGGCTGATCGCCGTCGTGGTCATCGGTGCACTGGTCTACGCCGTCTGGCCCGTGCTCACCTGGCTCGCGTCGACGTACGCCATCACGGATCGGCGGATCATCACGCGGCACGGCGTGTTCACCCGTACCGGCCGGGACATCCCGCTCACCCGGGTGAACGACGTCTCCAGCGAGCGCTCGCTTCTCGATCGGATGTTGGGGTGTGGCACGCTGATCATCTGGTCCGCAGGGGAGCAGGGCAAGGTCGTGTTGCCCGACGTTCCCCGTGTCGAGAACGTGCAGCGCAGGCTGTCGGAGCTCATGTTCGCGCTGGAAGCCGACGACGACCGACCGCGCGAGCGCCGTTCCCGCTGAGCCGAAGCCGCGGTCTACGCCGACCGGATCGGCTTTCGCCGGCGGACCAAACCGGAGACAAGGCACGACAGATGACCGGGGGTGCCGGGTGACCGAGACGTCCTACGGTGGCGTGACGGTACGACGGATGGACGAGGCCGGCCACGTCGCCGAGCTCGTGTTGGATCGACCCGAGGCGCTGAACGCACTGTCGACCGCCCAGGCGCGCGCCATCGGCCAGGCGTGCGCTGAGCTTTCCGGCGATGCGCGGGTGCGTGCCGTGGTGGTGTCGAGCGCCTGCGAGAAGGCGTTCTGCGTGGGCGCCGATCTCAAGGAGCGCGCGAGCTTCACCGACGCCGACCTGTGGCGGCAGCGCCCGATCATGCGAGCCGCCTTCACCGGTGTGCTGGACCTGCCGGTGCCGGCCATCGCCGCGGTCCATGGCTATGCGCTCGGTGGTGGCTTCGAGCTCGCGCTTTCGTGCGACTTGATCGTCGCCGACCAGACGGCGGTCTTCGGACTGCCGGAGGTGTCCGTCGGCCTGGTGCCCGGCGGGGGAGGGACGCAGCTTCTTGCTCGACGGATCGGATGGTCCCGGGCGTTCGACCTGATCGTGACCGCACGACGGGTCGACGCGCAGGAGGCGGAACACCTGGGATTCGTCGACCGCTTGGTGCCACCGGGTGAGGCCGGACGCACGGCGATCGAGCTCGCCCACAGGATCGCGCTGAACTCGCCGGTTGGCGTACGACAGGCCAAGCGCGCCCTGCGGCTCTCCTGGGGTACCGACCTCGCGACCGGCCTCGAGGCCGAGGACGCCGCCTGGCGGGCGACAGCGTTCTCGCCTGACCGGGTGGAGGGGATCAGGGCATTC
Source organism: Actinopolymorphaceae bacterium (assembly GCA_036564245.1). Classification (GTDB taxonomy): domain Bacteria; phylum Actinomycetota; class Actinomycetes; order Propionibacteriales; family Actinopolymorphaceae; genus Thermasporomyces. The sequence continues at coordinate 119,334 of DATCKU010000002.1, read as the reverse complement.
GTGGAGAAACGGCCACCGAGCTGGCCTGACTGACGCCGACCCGAACCGCGGGAGCCGACGCTGAGGGACACTGGAGGGGTGCGACTACCAGACCGGGTGACGGTGCGTGAGGTCGGTCCCCGTGACGGCTTGCAAAACGAGCCTCCGGTACCGACCGAAGGGAAGGTCGCCCTCATCGACGCGCTGTCCGAGACCGGGCTGCGCCGGATCGAGGCGGTGAGCTTCGTGCATCCGCGGGCGATCCCGCAGATGGGCGACGCAGCCGACGTCTGGGCGGCGATGGCGAAGAAGCCGGGGATCGAGTACTCCGCACTGGTCCCGAACCTCATCGGCGCCCAGCGTGCCCTCGACGCCGGCGTACGGTCTGTCGAGGTCGTGGTGTCGGCATCCGACTCCCACAATCGGGCGAACCTCAACCGGACGACCGCGGAATCCCTCGCTGACCTCGGACCGGTCATCGAGCTCGCGCACGCGTGGGATGCGTCGTGTCAGGTCGTGGTGGCGACGTCCTGGGGATGCCCGTACGAGGGGGACGTGCCACCGGAGCAGGTCCTCTCAGTGGCGCGGGCGGCTGTGGACGCTGGTGCCGACTCCCTCGCGTACGGTGACACGACCGGCATGGCGACACCGACCAGGGTGGAGCAGCTGGTTGAGCTCACCCGTGACCGGCTGGGCGACGTCCCGCTCACACTGCATTTCCACAACACTCGTGGCACCGGCCTGGCCAATGTGCTCGCCGCACTGCAGCTCGGGATCACGGACTTCGACGCGAGCGTCGGCGGTCTGGGTGGTTGTCCGTACGCGCCGGGAGCAAGCGGCAACATCGCCACCGAGGAACTCGTCCACATGCTCGCCGACATGGGTATCGAGACCGGTGTGGACCTGGATGCACTGCTCGAGGTCGCGGCACTGGCGCAGCGTCTGGTGGGTCACGAGCTGCCCTCGCAGGTGCTGCGTGCCGGGCCACGCAGCCGTACCGTCCCCATGTCGGCCGTCGCGGCGACGCGAGCCTGATCCGCAGCGCCTGAGGTCACGGGCGTTGAGCGGCACGGGATGGTCCTCGATTTCTGGCCAATCCGGCCCTATCGTCGCGTCAGCTTTTAGGTTGGCCTAACCTAACTTCAGCGGGCCAAACCGACCCGGCTTTCGCAGCGACCACGAGGAGAGAAGCGTCGCCGATGTTGACCGCGTTCCTGATCATGCTGCGCGAGGGCTTCGAAGCAGCCCTCGTCGTGGCGATCATCTTTGCCTACATCCGCAAGATCGAACGGTCCGACCTGCTGCGTCCGATGTGGTACGGCGTCGGTGGGGCGGCGGCGGTCGCGCTGGCCGTTGGCGTCACGATCCACCTCACGGTCCAGGGTCTGGAGGGCGACGCCCGGTTGCGGGCGTTCGCGGTGATCTCGTTCGCCGCAGTCGTCGTCTTGACCTGGATGATCTTCTGGATGCGCCGCCACGCCCGCGCGATCAAAGGTGAGCTGCAGCACAGCATCGACGTCGCGGTCTCCCGAGGGCGGGGAATCTGGTGGGCAGTGGTCTTGGCGGCCTTCTTCGCCGTGGTCCGCGAGGGCTTGGAGGCTGCGTTGTTCCTGATCGCCACCGCCACCACCGACACGGGCGCCCGCGTCCTGGTGGGCGGCCTGCTCGGCCTGGCGATCGCGAGTGTGGCCGGCTACCTCGTCGTGATCGGCGGCAAGCGGATGCCCATGGCTCTCTTCTTCAAGGTCACGGGCGTGATGTTGATCGTGTTCGCAGCGGGCTTGCTCTCGCGCACGGTGATGTTCCTCCAGACGACCGGTGACCTCGGGATCATCTGGAACAACGTCTACGACGTCCGTCAGTACGCCTGGCTCACTGTCGACACCGAGATCGGGAAGTTCCTCGGCGCGATGCTGGGGTGGGATCCGCGGCCGTCCATCGAGCAGATCGTCGCCCACCTGGGTTACGCCGTGACCGTGGCCTATCTGTTCCTGCGTACGCCACGACGTTCGACGGCGGCCAGCGCGCAGGCGAAGGAGGCGAGCACCGCAGCCCGGTGACGTACCGGGTACCCCGATGGCCGGTCAGTCGGTCGGTGAGGGGGTAGGCGTCGGCCGTGGGGTGGGGCGAGCGCCCGTGGCGGTCGCGACGTGCCAGGTGAACCTCGTGCCGTGGTACGAGTCGCGTACCCAGTTACCGGCGAGGAGCTTGCGAGCTGTGGGCTTGCCAGGCGCAGCTTCACCATCCTCCGACTCGTCAGCTGGTGTGGGCCCGCTCTCCGGAGACGGTGTCGCGGCCTCGGGGTCCGCCCCAGTCGCGCCTGAGCCGACCAAGGGCAGCTTCTCGTCCTTGACGTACGTATAGAGAGGCTGACCCGTGAGCATCAGCTGGTAGCTGCCATCGCGGCGTTTGACGGTCCCGAAGCTGCCGTTCACGCCGTCGAGCTTCTCGACCACGGCCTTGGTGGGCACGGTGACCGGCCGCCAGGTCGAGGTGCAGGCACGGTCGCAGACGAGCCTGCGGGCGGTCTCGACATTGTTGACGTACAAGGGCAGACCCTGCGAGTCGACCAGGACCTTGCCGACGTCCGGCGCTTCCACGACGCGAATGACGGGCTTCGTCACGGGCTCGTTGGCACCGGGTCCGCTCGAACAGGAGGTGATCACGAGTCCGGTTCCTACGGCGACCAGGCCCAGTCGGCGCACCCATCGCTGGCTTCCCACGGCGTCACGCCCTCCCCAAACCGGCCATTTCGCCTACACCGTGCGCGCACGTCGCATGCACGTCCTTTGGTCGCGCGTGGACACCACATGCCGGTAGCAGGGACTGGCCGGATCGTCCGCCGCCTGCTGCGGTGAGAAGCTACCCATCGAGCTGGGCGCATAACCGGATCATCCGCAAGGCGGTCACACCGGCGTGGAGGCCCGGGCCAGATCCTCGCGTGGTGCAGGAGCCCGGGAGGTCACTCGGAACACGAAACGCCGGTAAGACCAGAACCGCAGCAACGTGCCCATACCGATGCCAACGAGGTTGGCCACCGTCGTCGCGAAGGGCCCACGCAGGTCGAGCAGGTAGATCGTGGCACCGAGGACCGCGAGGTTGACCGCGAGTCCAGCAAGGTTCAACAGGAAGAAAAGGGTGTATTCCACCCTGCGCGCCCGGCGCTCGCCGTGCCGCCAGGTCCAGTGCCGGTTGCCGAAGTACGCCACGGTCGTGGCCAGCACGATGGAGATCGTCCGGGCGGTGAGCGGCATGTCGTGGAGGACGCCGTGGCCGTCCAAACCGTACCGCAACAGGATGAACCCGCCGATGTCGATGACGAACGCGACGGTTCCGACGACCCCGAACTTCGCGATCTCGTGCACGAGACAGCGCACCCGCTGGGCCAGCGGATGCGCAGGCGAACGAACCAGGGAAGGCGGCACGAGCGCCCATCGTACGCGGTGGCCTGCGGCGACGTGGCGCACCACCGGGCGGTTCGCGGCTCCACGTCCTTCTCCCGCGGGGTTCGCGTGATCAGGCGGGCGACTTGTTCGCCACGCCGGTCAGCGCGAGGAACTCGTTGCGGGAACGGTCGTCGTCACGCAGGACGCCGACCAGCGCTGACGTCACCGTCTTGGATCCGACCGCCTGCACCCCACGCAGCGTCATGCACAGGTGCTCGGCCTCGATCACCACGCCCACGCCCTTCGGTGCGAGCTCGGCGGAGAGCCAGTCGGCGATCTGCTTGGTCAGTCGCTCCTGAAGCTGCGGGCCGTGGGCGAAGAGCTCCACGACGCGGGCGAGCTTCGACAGCCCGAGGATGCGGTCGCCCGGCAGGTAGCCCACATGCGCCACCCCGACGAACGGCAGGAGGTGGTGCTCGCACACCGACTTGATCGGGATGTCACGGGCGAGCACCAGCTCGTCGTACCCCTCGTCGTTGGGGAAGGTCGTGAGCTTGAAGTCGCGCGGTGTCAGCAGCTCGGCGTAGGCCTGGGCCATGCGCCGAGGCGTGTCTCGCACGCCTTCTGCGTCCAGGCGCATGCCGAGCGCCTGCAGGAAGTCACGGGCCGCACGTTCTGCGGCGTAGAGGTCTCGTCCGGGGTCCTCCCGGACCACGCGTAAGGGGGCGGTCGCGCTCATCGTCTCGGGCCATCCCGATCTTGTTGCTTCGACGGTTAAGGGGGACTTCGGTGGCCGCCGTCCATCCTGCACCGATAGCCCGGCAAATTTCAACAACGAACATTGGTGATAATCTGCCGACCATGACCAGGCGTGTCGGCAGCGAGCCCGGGCCGGGGGAGTCGCGAGCCCGTGGCACCGCCGCGTCCTGGCGTGCCGTGGCGGCGCTCGTCGACCGGAGCCGGCGGGCGCTCTACGACTACGTACGCCACCAGGACCATCCGATCACCCGGGACGAGGCGGCCGGCGTCCTCGCCATGTCCCACAACCTCGTGGCGTTCCACCTGGACAAGCTGGTCGAGGTCGGCCTGCTGAGGGCCCGCTACGAGGCGGCCCCCCTGGGGCGGCCGCGGGGGCGGGGACGGGCTCCCAAGGTGTACGAATCGGCCGAGACCGGGGTGGCCGTCTCGATTCCGGAACGGCGGTACGACCTTGCGGGCGAGATCCTGGCCGACGCGCTCGCGGAAGGATCGGATGAGGCCCGATCGGCGGCGATGCGCTGTGCCCGGGAACGCGGCGAGGAGCTGGGCCGGATGGCGTCCTCGGGGCAGCACCAGCCCGGACACCTCCACCGAGCAGCCGCACTGCTCGCCGACCTGGGCTTCGAACCCTCGCTCGCGGGCGAGCGGATCGTCGTACGAAACTGCCCCTTCCATGCGCTCGCCCGCCACCAGCCGCAGCTCATCTGTGGGCTCAACGTGGCCTTCGTCGAAGGCCTGCTCGCCGGCATCCGGGCGCCGGCCACGGCACACCTGGCGCCGCGGCCTGGGATGTGCTGTGTCGAGGTACGGCTGCGTGATGCAGCGGAGACCGGCGCGGCCGGTGCGCCGCCTTGCCGCGACGACGGCATCGGCTAGCCTCACCGGCGTGTCCACGCACGCTGGTGAACGGCAACCCCGCGAGGTGGTGATCCGTCGTGGCGCGGTCGGCATGGTGCACCCGCCACGGAGCAACGACGTGATATCTCGCGGTGCGCCGACGGTCGGAGTGATCGGCGGCGGCCAGCTCGCCCGCATGACCTACCAAGCTGGCATCGCGCTCGGGGTGAACCTTCGGCTGCTGGCGGAGGGGGCGGACACGTCCGCGGCGCGGGTCATGCCGGACGTGGTCGTGGGTGACTATCGCGATCTGCCCACACTGTGCCAGTTCGCCGCAGAATGCGACGTCCTGACGTTCGATCACGAGCACGTGCCGAACCAGCACGTGCAGCAGCTGTCCCGCGAGGGCGTGGTCTGTCGGCCGGGCTCCGAGGCGCTGCGCTACGCGCAGGACAAGCAGCAGATGCGGGCGAGGCTCACGAGCCTGGGCGTGCCGTGTCCGCGGTGGCGTCCCCTCGCCGGGCCTGACGAGCTGGAGGCCGCGGCCAAGGAGCTCGACGGCTGGCCCGTGGTGGTCAAGGCGGCCCGTGGAGGATACGACGGCAAGGGCGTGTGGGTCGCGGGCGACAGGTCCGATCCCGAGCTCGATCGGGTCTTCGAGTCCGGCGTCCCGTTGATCGCCGAGGAGCGGGTGGATTTCGTCCGCGAGCTGTCCGCTGTGGTGGCTCGCTCGCCCTCGGGCCAGGCCGTTGCGTACCCCGTCGTGGAGTCGGTGCAGCGCGACGGCATCTGCCGCGAGGTGATCGCTCCAGCGCCCGACCTGCCTGACGATCGCGCGCTCGAGGCGCAACGGCTCGCGCTCCGGATCGCCGGTGAGCTGGACGTCGTGGGGATCCTCGCGGTCGAGCTCTTCGAGACCCGGGACGGCAGGATCCTCGCCAACGAGCTCGCCATGCGTCCGCACAACACCGGCCACTGGACCATCGACGGTGCGGTGACCAGCCAGTTCGAGAACCACCTGCGCGCAGTCCTCGACCTCCCGCTCGGATCGCCGCGGCCGCGCGACCGCTGGAGCGTGATGGTCAACGTGCTGGGCGGGGCGTACGACAACCTGCACTGGGCGTTCCTGCACTGCCAGGCGCGGGATCCCGAGCTGCGGATCCACCTGTACGGCAAACAGGTCCGCCCAGGGCGCAAGGTCGGGCACGTGACGGTGTGCGGCGACGACCTGGACGACCTACGAGAGCGGGCGCACCACGCTGCGGCCTACCTGGCGGGAGAGATCGATGAGTGACACAGTGCACGAGCCAGCCGGCTCGGTGGTGGACAGCGGACCTGGTGGCAGCGGGCAGCCGCTGGTCGGCGTGGTCATGGGCTCGGACTCCGACTGGCCGGTCATGCAGGCCGCGGCGAAGGCACTCGAGGAGTTCGACGTCGCGTACGAGGTCGGCGTGGTCTCGGCCCATCGGATGGCGCGGGAGATGCTGACGTACGGCGAGACCGCCGCGTCGCGGGGCCTGCGGGTCCTCATTGCGGGCGCTGGCGGCGCAGCACACCTGCCGGGCATGTTGGCGAGCGTGACGCCGTTACCGGTGATCGGCGTTCCTGTCGCGCTCCGCCACCTGGACGGGCTCGACTCGCTGCTCTCGATCGTGCAGATGCCGGCGGGCGTGCCCGTGGCGACCGTCGCCGTGGACAACGCGCGTAACGCCGGTCTGCTGGCGGTGCGGATCCTCGCAGCAGGGGACGAGGCGCTTCGGCAGCGGGTGGAGGCGTTCCAGCGCGACCTGGCCGCCGCTGCGCGTGCCAAGGGCGAGGCCCTCGCCGCTCGCCGAGGTCGTCGCCTCGGCTTCGGGTGATGCGTCCACGGGCGTCCCGACACAGGTGACTCGCGAGGACGGTCCGCCACGACGCAGCAAACGCGTCAGTTCCAGCCGCGCAGCCGCTCCGGCGTCACGCGAATCACCACGGAGTACGAGCGCCGCATCTCGTCGTACGACATGCCGAGCCGTTCCAAGGACTCGGCGTACTTCGACCGGTAGGCGCGTTCCTCCTCGTCGGTCGGTCCTTTGGCGTCGATCCAGGCACGACCGGTGAACACGACGATGTCCCCGCCCTGGCCGTCGCTCTCCAGATGCAGGGCGACGTGCGGGTTCATGATGATGTTGTGCAGCTTGGGCTTGCCGGGCTCGCTGTAGATGAGGAACGACTCACCGTTCCACACGAACCACACCGGCGACGGCTGCGGCGTGCCGTCGCTTCCGACGGTGACCAGCCAGATGATCGTGTCGTACTCGAGGCGCTTGGCGACATGTGTGCCGAACGTGGTGGTCGTGTCGAGGCGGAACATCGTGACCTCCCGGGGTAACCGTCAGGGTTCTGCACCCTTCCGTGTGTCGTGGAGGAGGCGAGGCCACTCGATCGCGGGACACCGATCCATGACCATGTCGATGCCGGCGGCTGTGGTCTTGGCGAACGCGTCCTCGTCGATCACGCCGAGCTGGAACCACACGGCCTTGGCGCCGATCTCGACCGCCTCGCCTGCGATCGCCCCGGCGAGCTCGGAGCGGACGAAGACGTCCACGCAGTCGATCGGGAACGGCACGTCGGAGAGCCGCGGATAGCCCGGCTCGCCGTGCACGGTCTCGGCCTTGGGGTGGATCGGCACGATCCGCTTGCCCTGACTCTGCAGGAACCGCGCCACACCGAAGGCCGCCCGCTGGGAGTTGTTCGACAACCCCACAACCGCCCAGGTCTGGCATTCGGTGAGAATCCGGCGAATGACCTCAGGATCGGACCAGGATGGGCTCATGACCTGATCCTGCGTCGGTGTCCGCGGGAAAGCGAGGCCCCAGAAGTCACGATCGCCACAGGAGGCGGGACTTACCGGCGCTGGGCGCCGATGCGTGCCGAGGCGGGCGAAACCTCGCCGCGCCTGGTCATTGGGCTAGCGGCGGCCGAGGCCGCGGTAGGTCCAGCCGGCGGCGCGCCAGGCGTCCCGGTCGAGGCAGTTCTGGGCGTCGAGCACCTGCCGGTCCGCGACGATCTCGCCGAGCACGGCGGGGTCGAGCTCGCGGAACTCCTGCCACGCCGTGAGGTGCAGCACGAGGTGTGCGCCGCGGCACGCCTCCATCACCGAGTCCGCGTACCTCAGGGTCGGGAACGACCGGCGGGCGTTGTCGTTCGCCTTCGGGTCGTACACGCTCACAAGCGCGCCGTGGAGATGGATTCGCCCGGCCACGTTGAGTGCAGGCGAGTCCCGGATGTCGTCGGTGTTGGGCTTGAACGCCGCGCCCAGGACCGCTACCCGCTTGCCGATCCACTGGTTGCCGAGCATCTCGGCGGCGACGTCGACCACCTTCTGCCGGCGACGCAGGTTGATCGCATCCACCTCGCGCAGGAACGTGAGCGCTTCCTCGGCACCCAGCTCCCCGGCCCGGGCCATGAAGCCACGCAGGTCCTTGGGGAGGCAGCCACCGCCGTACCCCAGCCCGGCGTTGAGGTACTTCCGCCCGATCCGCTCGTCGTAGCCCAGGGCATCGGCGAGCACCGTGACGTCAGCGCCCGTCAGGTCGCACAGCTCGGCCATCGCGTTGATGTAGGACAGCCTCGTGGCGAGGAACGAGTTCGCGGCCACCTTGACGAGCTCGGCGGTCGCGTAGTCGGCCACCACGACCGGCGTGCCCGCGTCGATGAGTGGTGCGAAGACCTCGCGCAACATCTTCTCGCCGTGGGCGCTTCGTACGCCGAACACCAGCCGGTTGGGCCGCAACGTGTCCTCGACCGCGAACCCCTCGCGGGTGAACTCCGGGCACCAGGTCAGCTCGATTTGAGCTCCGTCGCTCGCGATCTCCTCGATGCGCTCGGCCAGGCGCGCCGCGGTACCGACCGGCACGGTCGACCGACCGACGATGAGCGCCGGTCGGCGGATCTTCGGGACCAGGCCGTCGATCGCGGCGTCGAGGTACGACAGGTCCGCGGCGTACTCGCCATCGCGCTGCGGCGTACCGACGCAGATGAAGTGCACGTCGCCGAACTCCGCCGCCTCGTCGTACGACGTGGTGAAGCGCAGCCGCCCCGACTCGACGTGCTTGCGCAGCAACGGCTCGAGCTCAGGCTCGTAGAAGGGGACCCGGCCCTCCGACAGCGCCGCCACCTTGGCGGAGTCGACGTCCATCCCGAGCACCTCGTAGCCCAGCTCTGCCAAGCAGGGAGCGATGGTCGCCCCCAGGTAGCCGGTCCCGATGACGGTGATGCGGTAGGTCACGGGGTCATCCTCCTGTCGTCGCCTGAGCCAGCTGGCATGTGGTCCCGAGCGTTGGCCGGCAGGCAGCGCTGTGCGGCAGGCTACCGCACGAGTCCAACGCCGGCGCGCCGCTCGGGCCAACCGAGCCGGCGGCCAGGTCCTCGCCCAGAGCTCGACTGCGCAGTGTGCCGTATGGTGTGATCGGTCGAGATGGGAGGGCCGCGCCGTGGATGACGTTCCCCTCTTCGCTCTCACCGAGGAGCATCACGCGATTCGCGAGGCGTGCCGGGCGGTCTGCCGGGACAAGGTGGCGCCCCATGCGGCCGAGGTCGACCAGCGGTCGGAGTTCCCGGCCGCCGCCTACGACGCGCTGCGGGCAGCGGACTTCCACGCCCCGCACATTCCCGTGGAGTACGGCGGCGCTGGCGCCGATGCGCTCGCCACGGCGATCGTGATCGAGGAGGTCGCCGCGGCGTGTGCCTCGAGCTCACTCATCCCCGCGGTCAACAAGCTCGGCACGATGCCGTTGCTGCTCGCCGGGTCCGAAGAGCTCAAGCAGCGCTACCTGCCGCCGGTGGCGCGCGGCGAGGCGATGTTCTCGTACTGCCTGTCCGAGCCTGAAGCCGGCAGCGACGCAGGCGCGATGCGGACCCGCGCGACCCGCACGTCGGACGGGTGGGTGCTGAACGGCGTGAAGCGCTGGATCACCAACGCCGGTGTCTCGGATTACTACACCGTCTTCGCCGTCACTCCTGACGAAGCCGAGTCCGACGACGCCGGGCGTCGCCAGGGTCGCGCGCCGATCTCGGCGTTCGTCGTGGAGAAGTCCGATCCCGGCGTGAGCTTCGGCGCCCCCGAGAAGAAGCTGGGGATCAAAGGGTCGCCGACCTGCGAGGTCTACTTCGACAACGTGCGCCTGCCTGCGGACCGGTTGATCGGACAGGTGGGGGAGGGTTTCCGGCTGGCGCTTCGCACGCTCGACCACACCCGGGTCACCATCGCAGCGCAGGCGGTCGGGATCGCGCAAGGCGCGTTGGACTATGCGATCGGGTACGTGAAGGAGCGCCGACAGTTCGGGCAGCGGATCGCTGACTTCCAAGGCGTCCAGTTCATGCTGGCCGACATGGCGATGAAGCTCGAAGCGGCTCGCCAGCTCACGTACGCCGCGGCCGGTCGAAGCGAACGCTCCGACGCCGACCTGGGCTTCTTCGGAGCCGCGGCGAAGTGCTTCGCCTCCGACGTCGCGATGCAGATCACGACCGATGCGGTGCAGCTGCTCGGCGGTTACGGATACGTCCAGGACTACCCGGTCGAACGCATGATGCGCGACGCCAAGATCACCCAGATCTACGAGGGGACGAACCAGATCCAGCGCGTCGTACTCGCCCGTCACCTGCTGCGCTGAGCGTTGCTTCGTGTAGACGCCGCGGGTGGACGTCAGGCACCGGCGTTCCTGCGGCCGGTCGCTGTCGCCGTCGAGCACGACGAGCTAGGCGACCGGCGGACTCGCGGCCCACCGTGATGGGGATGGGCGATGGCGGCGACGCTGGGCAAGTCCTCGACGATTGCGGCAGCCACGTCGGTCAGGCGGCGATTGTTCGACCGGGCGAAGGCTCGCATCTCGGCGAACGCCTGATCGATCGACAGGTTGCGGCGTACTGCCAGCGCGCCCTTGGCCTGCTCGATGAGGATCCGACTGTTGAGTGCGATCTGCAGCTGCTCGGCGAGTTTCGTCTGCTCCCGAAGCAACCGGTCCTGGAGCAGAGCGGTCGTCGCGACGGCGGTCAGAGACTCCGCGATCGTCGCGTGGTCCGCATCGAGTGCTCCCGGATCCTCCCGCAGGAGGCAGACCGCGCCGACGGTGTACGCGTGGACGCGCATGGGATGGGCCTGCACGGATCGAAAGCCGGCCCGTGCAGCCGCGTCGGCGAACTGCGGCCAGAGCGGGTGCGCGCGGCGCAGGTCACCGTTGATGACCACCGCTTCGGTGTCGTACGCCCGTCGTGCCGGTCCCTGCGCAGTCTGGATCTGCAGGAGCTTGATGAGCTCCTTCTGGTCGTTGGAGCTTGCGACGAGCTCCAACGACTGCTCTGCGGCCTTGCGCGAGCGGTGCGGGCTCTTCTGCCACCAGGTCCCGCTGCTCAGGAACACACCCGCGGCGTCGGCGCCTGCGAACCGCACACAGCTCACGGCGAGCAGCCTGAGCTGCGCCTCCACGTCGAAGGTGTCTCCGAGCGTGTCGGTGAGCTGGACGAAAGCCCTCCCCAGTTGAGATCCCCCTGACATGCCACCCCATCACCGTCCCATGGATCGCCACCGAGACGCGGCGTCTCGGTCCTGGCTGATCCGCGGACCCCCACCCCAGGCCTGAGGCTGGCGGGTTCTCGGAAAACGCGCTACAAGATTACGTCGGCCGCGCGACCAGCCAAGACCCTCACCTGGGCCGTTGTAAACCCCCCCATATGGGGGTGGTGACACCCCACCGTGACGTTCACCGGCGGCGCTGGTCAGGCAGCAACCCGGTGCGTCCGGCGACGACGACCGCCTCGAGCTGGCTGTGGGCGCCGAGCTTCATCATGATGTTCTTCACGTGCCCCCGGACGGTGTGCAGGCTCACGACCAGACGCTCGGAGATGGCGCGCGGATCGAGACCCTCGCCCATCAGGTGGAGCACCTCCATCTCCCGCTTGGTGAGTCGCGGCCAGTTGGGCGCCTCCTGGCGCGAGATCGGTGATATGCCCTGGATCAGGGTGGCAAGCAGTCGGCCGTCGACCAGGATCCGTTCGTCGCTGGGTGCGCGGATCGCCGAGAGGATGTCGGGGAACGAGCTGTCCTTCGCCAGGAACCCTGCCGCCCCTGCAGCGGCCGCTCCGCTGAGGAGCTCGGCGGAGGCGTTCCCGGTCAGGATCAGCACGCGCACGTGCGGAAGTAGCTGCTTGAGCTTGCGGGCTCCTGCGATCCCGTCCGGCCCGGGCAGCTGCACGTCCATGATCACGACGTCCGGCTGGTGGGTCTTGGCGAGCTCGAGCGCTTCGGCCACGGTTCCGACCGCACCGACGCATTGCAGGTCGGCCTGCACGTCGATGGCGACTTCCAGTGCGCTGGCCAGCGTGCGCTCGTCCTCGACCACCAGGACGCGGATCATCGTGGTCTCCGCGGTGACGTTGACGACGTGGTAGACCCGAACACAGCAGCGACGTCGGTGTCGGGAGTGGCATGGCCGTTACGAATCCGGCCCGACGACGACTCAGCCTCGGCAAGGAAGACGTGGAAACTCGCGCCGCCACCCTTGCGTTCCTCGACCCGGGCATATCCCCCGTGCAGTTGGGCGAATCGGCGGACGAGTGCGAGCCCGACGCCCAACCCGCCGCCGGACTCGCGGAGGCCGGCAGGTTGGAAGACCTCGAAGACCGCCTGACGACGGTTGGCCGGAATGCCGGGACCGTTGTCTTCGACCACGAGCAGCACTCCGTCACGCTCACGTCGGCAACGCACCCAGATGCTCGTGCCCGGTGGGGTGTGCTTGACGGCGTTGCGTACGAGGTTCACGGTGATGCGCTCGACCACCGCATTGTTGACGTGGGCGTGTGTGGGGAGCAGGTCGAGTTGCAGGTCATGGTCGGAGGTGTCCACGAGCTCGGCCGCGTGCCGGATGGCGTGAGCCACGTCGACCCGTTGCAACGGCACGGGTGTGGCCAACGCGGTGACCCGCTCGTAGTCGAACAGGTCGCGTAACGTCGTCGCGAGGTCTCGAGCGGACTCCTCCAAACGGACGACCACGCGGGCATGTTCGTCTGCTGGCAGCTCCTGCGAACGCAGCACGGACGCGAGCCCGGCGATGGCCGCGACAGGCGAGCGCAGGTCGTGTGACAGACCGAGGATGAAGGCTTTGCGCATCTCGTCGATCGCCTTGAGTTCCGCCACCGCCTCGCGTTCCCTCTGGATCGCATGCTCCAGAGCCTGGCGGGTGCGTTCGGCCTTCGACACGTCGCGGAGCAACCAGAGGATTTCCTTGTCGTCCACAGGGACGCAGCGCAGCTCACCGCGAAACTGGGAGTGCTCCGTTTCGGCCAGTCGTACGATGATCGGCTGATTGACGTGACTGGCTGGGTTGCGCAGCATCTTGAGGAAGTCGGTACGCACGGAGGGTGCGAACCGCAAACCCAGCAACACCGGCCGGCGTTGCAGGTTGTCGATCCGGAGGAGTCGGCGGGCCTGGCTGTTCGCCTCGAGGACTGCCCCCATCTCGTTGGTGACCACCATGGAGTCGGGCGCGAAGTGGAAGAGCTTGCGCCACCGCTCGCGTTCTCGCTGCAGCTCCTTCTGCCGGGTGGCGAGGGCTTCGGACTGCCGAGTGAGCTGCTCGGTCGCGGCCCGTAGACGTTGCACGGTGGTCTCGAGCTCGGCGGCGACCTCCCGCACGATCAGGTCCTGCGGATAACGCTCGCGGAGCTCGGCGATGCGGTCGAGCGGTCTCGTGCTGCCGGTCGAGGTGTCCGTCACCTGAGGACGTGGGTCGCCATGCGCGGATCGGGACGGGGCACCGGCGCCGTTGCCGGTGTGGGAATTCTCGACATCTGTCACTGTCGCTCGGCCTCCATCAGCTGCCCGACTCCCTCAGTAGAGCTGTCGAATGGTCCACCCTGCGTGATCCGTCATGGACCTCCGACATGCTCGCGGTGGTCGACCGGCTTCACCGTGCGTGACGTCCTGTGCCTCACCCACTTGGCAGATGTTGCGTTGAGTCGCGGGTCCGTCTGCGCAGTCACGAGGACGGGGACGTTCGCTTCGAGGCCACCGAGCACGCACCGTGCTGTCACGTCACCCCCCGACGACGCCGACGCCACAACCGCATGGCCGGATACGAGATCGTCGCAAGATCCGGCCGAGTGCATCATTGTCACTCCCATGAACGTGCACTGAACCCGACCGTGACAGATGGTGACCCGTCACTGGCCGCTCACGTGTCGCGCTCCTGTGTCATGCTACTGCGCGTCACGATCGCTCTACGGCGCACGTTGTGTCAAGTGACCATGGGCAGTCTGCACGGTGCCGTCGAAGGGCTATCCGAGCGCCTGTCCGGCCTGTCGGAGGTGCACTACGTGCCGACACGTGTTGCAGCTCCGACAGGCGTAGTGCACATGGTCAGTTGGAGTCCGGCTTGATTTCCTTCTCGTCCGGGAGCAGGTCCGGAGGTATCGGCGTGTCGTTCTTCAACGCCCGGAAGAGCTGAAGCGCCTTCTCGGTGTCCCACTTGACCGCGCTGCCAACCGGGGTGCTGTATCCCAGGTCCGCGTACGGCACGCCGAGCGTGGTGCCCTTGCCACTCGAGATGGCGCGCATCGCCAGCGCGAACCGGGCCATGTCCAACGGACCGGTGCCCTTGCCGACGGTGATCGCGTCACCGTACGCCATTCCCACGGTCGTGTAGCGGATCGGATGGAAGATGGTGGACGGCTGCATGGTCTCCTTCATGACCGCCGCCATGAACTGGCGTTGCCGCTGGGCGCGCCCGATGTCGCCGAGCTTGTCGAAGTAGCGCGCGCGTACGTAGCCCAAGGCGTTGGGTCCGCTGAGGTTCTGACACCCGGCCTTGAGGTCGATGTGCGCCTTCTCGTCCTTGATGGGTTCAGGCAGGCACATGCGGACGCCGTCGAGCGCCTCGACGATCGTCACGAACCCACCGAAGCCGATCTCGACGTAGCCGTCGATCCGCAGGCCCGTGTTGCTCTCGATCGTGGCGGCGAGCAGTTTGGGGCCACCGAAGCTGAAGGCCGCGTTGATCTTGTTCCAGTCGTGGCCCGGGATGCGGACGTACGAGTCGCGCGGGAACGAGACGAGCGTCGGTGGCGCGGGCGTGTCCGGCACGTGCAACACCATGATCGTGTCGGTACGTCGACCGCTGGCGTCGCCGGTGCCCAGACGTCTGCGCTCGGCACGGGTGAGACCCTCACGGCTGTCCGAGCCGACGATGAGGTAGTTCGTGCCCGACCCGTCCTCGGCACGTTCACCGGTGGGCTCGTACGCCACCTTGTCCACGCGGTTCCAGGCGATGAGCGGCACCGCGATCATGAAGACGGCGTACGCGAGAACGAGGAGGAGCAGCGCCTTCAACGGGCCCAGGCGGCGCCTGCGACGTGGTGCACGCGGCCGTCGGCCGTACTCCGTGGGCGGCCGCTGGTCGTAGCCCGCGTCGGGGTAGCGGTACGGCGACTGGCCGTAGCCACCCTGACCGTAGTCCCGGCCGTAACCCTGGCCGTAGTCGCCATGACCATAGCCACCTTGGTCATAGCCGCCTTGGCCGTAGTCCCCGCCGTAGCCGCCCTGGCCCCCGTAGCCACCCTGGCCGTAGTTGCCCTGACGACTGTAGCCGCCCTGGCCGTAGTCCCGGCCGTAGCCGCGGTCGTGACCGCCACCGCCGTAGGTTCCCTGCCCATGGCGACGGCGGCCATAGCCCTGTTGGCCGTAGCTGCCTTGGCCGTAACCCTGGCCGTAACCACCGTGGACCACGTCACCACCCAGCTCGTTGTTGACCGTGCTCCGTTCTCGTCCGCCCCCGACCCTGGCGGCCCGCCTTGCTGCGGGTTCGGCGCCGCCCGTCGCGTGTCGCAAACGGCCATCTCACCAAAGGCGGGGATAGCTGCCTTTCGGCATGAAGGCACCGTACCGGGTCAACCGCAAAACGGCACGATCCGTCACAGCTCCTCCCGACTCGGCGTGGCGACTCGGGCCAGGCGTACCTGCTGTGTTGATATGGCGAGCATGCCCTCGTATCCGACTATTCGCGCAGGTCAGGTACGCCGCGGGCCGGTTCCGGACGACTCCCGGAGGTTCCGCCGTGCCGTGACTTTGATCTTGCTGACGCTCGTGGCCCCGGGCTCGGCACAGCTCGTCGCCGGCAACCGCCGGGTCGGCCAGATCGCGCTGCGCATCGTCGGCGGCATGCTCGCGGTGGCCGGGTTGTTGGCCCTGATCGGCCTCATCTCCTCCCGGGCGCTGGTCGCGATCCTCGCCAACCCGTTCCTGCTTCGGTTGATCCAGCTGAGCCTCGCCGCTGCAGCGGTCGGCTGGTTCGCGCTCTTCGTCGACGCGTGGCGGCTCGGTCGCCCACTCGCGTTGCGGCAGAAGCAGCGACTCACGTCCACCGTGCTGACGCTCGGGCTCGCGAGTCTTGCGGTCAGCGTGGTCCTCACGTCATCGCACTACGCCGCGGTCGCCCGATACTCGCTGCAGGACGTGTTCAGCGGCGTGCAGGCGGTCGACCCGTACGCCGGGCGCTACAACATCCTGCTCCTCGGCGTCGACGCCGACGCCGACCGCGTAGGGCTGCGTCCGGACAGCATCACGCTCGCCTCCGTCGACGCGGAGACCGGAGATACCGCGCTCCTCAGCTTCCCGCGCAACCTGCAACGGGTGCCTTTCCCGGCCGGCACGGTCATGCACGAGCAGTTCCCCAACGGCTTCTTCTGCGACGACGGCGAGTGCCTGCTGAACGCGATCTACACGTGGGCCACGGATCACCGGGAGCTCTTCCCAGGCGTGGCGGATCCGGGCCTCGAGGCAACGAAGTCCGCGATCCGTGGGCTCACCGGGCTCGAGATCAACTACTACGCGCTCGTCGACATGCGTGGCTTCGCCGAGCTGGTCGACGCCCTCGGAGGCATCACGGTCGACGTCGAGCGCGACATTCCGATCAGCGGGCCCGACGGCGAGGTGCGGGAGACCATCCCGGCCGGTGTGCAGCGTCTGGACGGCTACCACGCCTTGTGGTACGCCCGCTCGCGAAGTGACTCGAGCGACTACGACCGGATGGCGCGGCAGCGCTGCGTGATGGCGGCCATGCTGCGACAGCTTGATCCGTCCACCGTGCTGTTGAAGTTCCGCGAGATCGCAGAGGCTGGCCGCCACGTCCTGTCGACCGACATCCCGGTGAGCGAGCTCGACACGCTCGCCGACCTCGCGACCAAGGTGAAACGGGCCAAGGTGACCTCGGTGCAATTCGTACCGCCGCTCATCGACACCTCCGACCCCGATCTCGTCCTGATCCGCCGCAAGGTGCGCGCGGCGATCGAGGCGTCGAAGTCGGTGGCCCGAGCCCGTACGGCCGCGTCGCCTGCCGCCGGAGCGTCGTCACACGGTGGAAAGGCGAAGTCGCGCTCCGGCCCGGACGTCGTCGACCTCTCGGCAGCTTGCCAGGCCCCGTGACCCGCGGGCGGTGAGCGTGCGTCGATAGGTTGTACGCCGTGAGCCACGATGTCGCTGCTCCCGGTGCTGGTAGCCCTCCGGACGCTGCGCGAGACTGGCCGCCGGTCTCGGTGATCATGCCGGTCTGGAACGAAGAGCGCCACCTGCGCGCTGCCGTACGCCAGGTGCTGGCCCAGGACTATCCTGCGCCGCTCGAGGTCGTGCTGGCCGTTGCGCCCTCGGACGACGACACCGAGGCCATCGCGCGCGAGCTGGCCGCCGAGGACGCCCGGGTCCGGATCGTCGCCAACCCGGCCGGCATCACGCCGAGCGGGCTCAACGCCGCGATCAAGGAGTCGAAGTACGACATCATCGTGCGCGTCGACGGCCACGGGATGCTCTCGCCGGGATACATCCGACGCGCAGTCGAGCTGCTCGACGAGACCGGGGCGGACAACGTCGGCGGTGTCATGGCGGCAGAAGGGGAGACCCCGTTCGAGGAAGCTGTGGCCCGCGCCTACTGCAGCCCGCTCGGCCTCGGCGGTGGGAGGTTCCACGTCGGTGGGCAGGCCGGACCCGCCGACACGGTGTATCTCGGTGTCTTCCGGCGGGCGACGCTGGAACGTCTCGGTGGCTTCGACGAGACGTACGTACGAGCTCAGGATTGGGAGCTCAATCACCGGATCCGAGCCTCGGGCGGACTGGTGTGGTTCAGCCCGGAGCTTCGCGTGACCTACCGGCCACGCCCCAACCTCGGCGCGCTGGCCCGACAGTTCTTCCAGACGGGGAAGTGGCGCCGGCTCATCGGACGCAAGCATCCGGGCACCTTCACCCTGCGGTATCTCGCCCCGCCGGTCGCGCTGCTCGCCTGTGTCGCGGGCCTCCTGCTGGGTGTGGTCGGGGCCCTGACCGGGATCCCGTGGCTGCTGCTGGGATTCGTCCCACCCGGCGGCTACATCGCGGGGGTCGTCGCGGGATCGGTGGTCTTCGGGCGCGGTCTTCCCATCCGGGCGTGGCTCTGGCTGCCGGTCGTCGTCGCGACCATGCACATGACGTGGGGGCTGGGCTTTCTGCTGAGCCCGCGTCGCCTCGCACCCGCGCCTCGCTGAAGCGCCCGGGGAGTCACGATCCGCTGGAGCCTGGGTTGGCCGCAGATGAGGTCCGACACGAGGTGGGCTCTCACCGGACGATGGGGGTTGCGGTCAGCCGATCACCGCAGGCGTCAGGCCCAGGAGTCGGTCAGTCCCAGGAGTCGACGGTGGCCCGTGGTGAGGGTTTGCGGCTGGCGGCCGCCTCGGCGGCCTTGGCGGCTCGGCGCTGCCGGGACGACCGTCCCTTCGCGGCGCGTGCCACCGCCTCCTGGTAGGCCTCCACGACAGGTTCGGCTTCACCGTCCATCTTGATCTTCCCGCCGTCGAGCCAGATGGCCCGGTCGCACGTGGACACGATCGTCTTGAGGCTGTGGCTCACCAGGAAGATCGTGCCGGCCTCCTCGCGAAGCTCCTCGATCCGCTCCTCGCTGCGCCGGCGGAAGTCCGCGTCGCCGGTGGCGAGTGCCTCGTCGATCAGCAGCACGTCGTGCGACTTGGCCGCCGCGATCGCGAACCGGAGGCGGGAGGCCATACCGGAGGAGTACGTCCGCATCGGCAGGTCGATGAACTCGCCGAGGCCGGAGAACTCGACGATCTCGTCGTACCGCTCCTTGGCCTCGGCCGGGGTCATGCCCATGGCCAGGCAGCCGAGGATGATGTTGCGCTCACCGGTGAGGTTGCTCAGCAGGGCCGCGTTCACGCCCAGCAGGGAGGGTTGTGCGGCGGTGTAGACGGCACCCTGGGTGGGAGGAAGCAGGCCGGCGATGGCGCGGAGCAGGGTCGACTTGCCGGAGCCGTTACGGCCGATGAGACCGATCGACTCGCCTTCGTACGCGGTGAACGTGACCCCGCGCAGCGCCTTGACCTCGCGCAGCGCAGGCGACTGCTTGCGGGTGAGGACACGCCGCAACGCCTTGGTGGCGCTCCCTCTGCCCGCCGACGCGCCGTAGACCCGATACGTGATGTGCAGGTCGTCGACGATGACAGTGGGCCTGCGGTCGCCGTCCTCGCTCGTCGTCTGCTCGTCTCGCACCATTTGCTCAACCACGCCCATACTTCTCCTCGGCGGCCCAGAAGTAAACGAACCCCAGGCTGAACAGGACGACCGCCCATCCCACCGCGAGTACCCACGTGAACGACCCGAACCACGCGTCGTAGGACTGCATCAGCAGGCCTCGAATGAGCTCGATGTAGACGGCTGCAGGATTGGCCATCAGCACGTCGACCGCCCAGTCGGGAACGTTGCTGTCGGCCAGCCGCTCACCGAGCGGGAAGATCACGCCCGAGGAGTACAACCAGACCCGCAGCGCGAACGGCAGCAGCTGCTGGATGTCGGTCACGGCAGCCCCGATCCGGGCCATGATGAACGCGAGTCCCACGTTGAACATGGTCTGCAGGAACAACGCGGGAACGATCAGGAGCCAGAGCCACGTGATCGGCTCCGGTGCGCGCAGCGGTCCACCGCCGATCAGGTTGACCGGGGTGACCAGCACGAACGTGATCAGTACCGCCATCGAGAACATCAGCTGACGCAGCTCCACGAGCGTCGACGCGAGCGGGAGCGTGGCGCGCGGGAAGTGGAGCGCGCGGATCAGCTGGAGGTTGCTCGAGATCGAGCGGGCGCCAGAGGTGACCGAGCTCTGGCTGTAGTTCATCACGAAGACGCCGGTGATGAGGAAGACCAGGTAGTTGTCGACGCCGCGGTGCACGCCCAGGACGAGCCCGAAGATCAGCAGGTAGACCAGTGCGTTGAAGAGCGGCGTCAGCACGTGCCACAGTCCGCCGAGAATCGACGTGGAGTACCTCGAGACCGAGCGGGACGTGGCGTAGACCCGAATGAAGTGCCGGCGCTGCCACAGGTGCTTGACGTACGTGTGCAGAGGTGGCCTGGCGGAGCTCGGCTTCAAGCCGTACTTCTCGGCCAGGGCGGCCGGCGACATGGCGGTTTCGATCATCGTGTCCTTGTCACTGGTCGGGTGAGGTCCCGTCACGCGGGCGGTGACAGTGGTCCGGCTGTCCGCGAGCGGACAAACGCCAGGGCCACTCGGCCAACATAGGGGACCGGCGTCATACCAGAGGTGGCCTTCCTAGACGTGTCATCCGCCAGACGGTGCGCCAGGCGATCGGCTTGCGGCGGCCGCACGGTGACCGGAGGCCTTCGATCAGTCCGCCGCACCAGGCCTTCAGACCGGAGAGATTACGCGTACGACAGAGCGTGAGCACAATCCAGGTGGCGAGATAGACGATCGCGACCGGCAAGGGGAGGTGTCGCTTGGCGAGCCAGACCCGGTTCCGGGCGTTGTTGCGGAAGTACGTCGGGTGTCGGGTCGGTGACGAAGCGGGGTGGGCGAGCACGCACTGCGCGTCGTAGCGGATCCGCCACCCGGCGTCAAGGGCGCGCCAGGCCAGGTCGGTCTCCTCGTGGGCGTAGAAGAAGTCCGCCGGGAAGACGCCCACCTCCTCGAAGACCTGTCGGCGGATCGCGGTCGCGCCACCGAGGAACGTCGTGACGTCTGACGATTCCTGTGGGTTGCCGACCCTGATCCGCGGAACGTGGCGCCTGGCGACGGATCCGGAGTCCGGGTCGGTGATCCGGAACGACACGATCCCCAGGTCGGCCTGGGTCGCGAAGAGCTTGCGGAGACGCTCGGCGGTGTGGGGGTCGGGCAGCCAGCCGTCGTCGTCCAGGAACATGATCACGTCGGCGTTGGCCGCGCTGATCCCGGCGTTGCGTCCGCCGGGGACGCCAGCGTTCGCCGGGAGCTCGACTACCTCGACACCGTTTGGCACCTTGGGCGCCTTGATCCCGTTGGCGACGACGATGACCTGGATCGGCTCACCGACCTGACGCTGGACGCTCTCGATGGCGCGAGCCAGCTCGCACGGCCGGTCACCCATCGTGAGGAGAACGCAGGCGAGCCGAGGCGCCTCGTGACGCACAGGCTCGGCGTGACCACGCACCGTGGAGTCGTGGCTGGCGTCGGACGTACCGCTGGGTGGTGCTGTGGTGTCACCCCCCGGCGTCACCTGCGGAGTCATCTCGGTCGTCATCTTCGGCACAGTCCGCCTCAAGCCAGCCGCCTCGATGCCAAAACGCTTATCAGGTGCAGCACCACCTGCAGGCCAGCGACCCCGGCAACCACGACCGTGAGCACCTGGGTCGCAGCGAGGGAGCCGAGTGCTGCGTCGACGACGGCGGCGAGCAACACCGCGAACGACAGCTCGATCGCCAGGATGATGCGGTAGAAGCGCAGCACGAGGGCGGCGCGCCGGAGTCGTGCGAGGCCCGGGTTGCGAGGCTCGACGTCGCTCTCCGTGACGACTGACCGGCCCGACCGGGCACGCGCGACGTCCACGAGGTCGGTCTCGGCCTTGATGAGAACCGCTCCCAGCGCGGCAGCCATGCCGAGAACGGCGTAGCCCGTGGGCTCGCCTGCGGATGCGCGGAAGCCCAGACCGACCAGCAACGCGGCTTCGCAGAAGTAGTGGCCCACGCGGTCCAGGTAGACGCCGGTGATGCTCTTGCGTTCGGTCCAGCGTGCGACCTCTCCGTCGCTGCAGTCGAGCAGCAGGTAGACCTGCACCAGCACGGCGGCGAGCACGGCGCCGGGCAGGCCGGGCCACACGAGCGCGAAGCCGGCTAGGATCCCGGCGACGATCATGAGCCCGGTGAGGTGGTTCGGCGCGATGCCCGCGGCGACGAACAGCCGGGTCGCGTACGGCGAGACCTTGCGCATGTAGAGCCGGCCGGCCCAGTGCTCGCCGCTGCGTCGTTCGAGCAGGCCGGGTGGGTGGATCTTGGCACGCATCTCGGCCATCGGCGGGAGCGTACTCATCCGGCGTTACTCCTCACGTGTCGTACGTCCTCCGCGACGCGTGGTCGTGCCGGCACCAGCATCCTCGTGCGAGGACACCGGGCCGACACCGCACCGGGTGGCGGTGCGCCCTGCCGACTCGGCGTACGCTTCGACCGCGGCCTCGACGGCGTCCTTGTCCAGGTCGCGGTGTTCCAGGATGGTGAAACGACCTGGACGGGTGTCGGGTGCCCGTACCACGGCGGCCGCGAACTCCTCGCGCGAGAAGCCGAGCTCGCTCGGGAGCACCGGGAGTCCGTGCCGCGCCAGGCACTCCACGATGAGCGTTCCGCGGCTGCGGCTCACCGGATCGTCCCACAACGTGCATGCGAAGGCCGCACCGACTCCTACCTGCTCGCCATGCAACCGTGCCCGGCCCGGGTAGAGCAGGTCAAGCGCATGGGACACCTCGTGGCATGCGCCACTGCAGGGTCGGGAGGACCCGGCGACGACCATGGCCAGGCCGGACATGACCAGCGCTTCGGCGAGCACGCGCAGGAAGTCGTCGTCGGCCGTGGTACCCGGATGGTGGGCCACGGCCTCGGCCGCAGTTCGGGCGAGCGTGACGGCGAGGCCGTCCATCGGCTCACCCTTCACCTCGCGGGCAAGCTCCCAGTCGGCGATCGCCGAGAGGTTCGACAGCACCTCGCCGATGCCGGCCTTGATGGATGCCGGGGGCGCATGGCGTACGACGTCGAGGTCCACCACCACGGCGATCGGTGCGGGTACGCCGTACGAACCGCGACCGGCGTCGTTGTCGAGGATGCTCACCGGGGAGGCGATCCCGTCGTGGGCGAGGTTCGTGGCGACGGCGACCATGGGCAGGCCGAGGCGCGCTGCGGCGAACTTCGTCACGTCGAGGATCCGTCCACCTCCGATGCCGACGATGGCGTCGTACGACCTGCCTCGGACGCTGTGGGCGAGCCGGAGGGCCGCGTCGACCGTGCCGGCCTCGACCGTGTAGAAGTCCGCGGCGCGGAGCTGAGGCTTCACCTGTTCGGCGATCCGTACCCCCGACCGCGGTCCGGTCGCGATGGCGACCCGGCCTCCGGTCGAGATCCGTTGGTCGGCGAGCAGCTCACCGAGCCCGCCGATCGCCCTCGGGCGGACGTCGATCACCACCGGGGTCGGGATCATCCTGGCGAGAAGAGGCACGACTCAGTCCTTGGTCAGGGCCACTGCGACCTCGGTCGCGCGGGCCAGATCGTCGGTGTCGTCGATCTCGACCCACGGCACGTCACCGATCGGCGTGATGCCGATCCGGACGGAGTCCCGATCGATGAGGGCCTGGAACCCGTCCTCGTAGTACAGGCTCGGGTCGCGCCGCCAGGTCGCCTCGAGGGCTTCGACGAGAAGCGGGCCGACGTCGGCCCGGACGGTCGCCACACCGATGTACTCCCCGTGCGCCGTCGCCGGGTCGACCTGCTTGCTGAGCCGGGAGACGGTTCGCCCATCCGGTGAGACGACCTTCATCTCCTCGTGCCCCAGCTGCTTCACGGTGTCGGTGGCGAGTGCGATGAGGGCGGTGTCCTCTGCTCCCTTGACCAGCTCGAGCTCCACCGACAAGGGATGCACGGTGTCGCCGTTGGCGAGCAGGACGTCGGCCTCCAGCAGATGGTGCCGGGCGCACCAGAGCGAGTAGCAGTTGTTCCACGTCTCGGCGCGCTCGTTGTGGATCAGTCGCAAGGTCACGCCGTGCCGACGCTCCAGGCTCCGCTTGCGTGTGTGGACGGCGTCGGCCGCGTAGCCGACGACGACCGCGACGTCGGTCACACCGACCTGGACGAAGTTGGCGAGGATGACGTCGAGCGGGGTGAGATCCTCGCCGATGGGTACGAGCGCTTTCGGCAGACCGTCGGTGTAGGGGCGTAGCCGCCTGCCGGTCCCAGCCGCCAGAACGACGCCGATCATCGAGCGTCCCCGGCGGTCTGGAGCGTCGCCGTCGTCGGCCGGGTCCGCCCCTCCGTGGTCATCGACACGAGCGACTCGATGACGTAGAGCGCTCCCAGCCCGACCGCGAGAACGCCGAGGCCGACCGTGAACACCTGGGCGCCACCGATCGCGAGCAACCCCAGCACGACCATTCGACCATCGTGCCCGCCGGTCGCCACGAGGAGCCACCAACGGGGTGTGGTGTGCGACTCGCGCAACCGGTACACGGTGTCGTAGTGGTGGTAGGCGCAGGCCGCGACGTACCCGAACGCGACCGGCAACGCGTCCGGAGCGGTGAGCGCCGTCAACGTGATGGCCAAGGCGTACTCGGCCGCACGGAACGACGGTGGCAGCACCCAGTCAGCCCATCCGTTGAGCGGCTGCTGGGTCGCAAAGCCTGCCAGCAGCGCGTACCACAGCATGCCGACGATGAGCCACGAGCTGCCGACCGCCGGAACCACGATCAGCGAGAACGCCAATACGACAAGGGCGATCAGCGTCGTCAGTGGCGCGGGAAGGGCACGACCCGGCAGGGCGTGGTGGAAGATCCAGCCGATCGGCCCGATGTCCACCATGGCGCCGAGCGCCCGACCCGCCGACTTGGACCACGGCTCGTGCAGCCGGCGCAGGCTCCGCATGAACCGACCGAGGAAGGCGTACGTCGCGGCCGCGACTCCTGCGGCCAGGAGCACGATGAACACCACCGGTGGTGTCGTGAACGCCACCAGCAGGCAGATCAGGGCTGAGCGCTCTCCCTGCGGCAGCACCACGGCGCGGCGCAGCCAGACCTTCCAGCGGCCGCCGGCAAGCCGGGTCCGCATGAGCTCGGAGAGCGGGGGAGAGCTGTCGAGGTCAGCCGTCACCTCGTCGTAGGCGAAGTGCATCTGGTGGCGCACGGTCTGGAACGCCATGGCCGTGGCGGCGAGGATCCAGACGCTTGTCGCGCTCCAGCCGCCGCCAGCGGGTCCCGCGGCGCCGACCGCGAGGCCTGCGAAGAGCGCGTACTCCTTGATCCGGTCGGCGGTGAGGTCGAGCCGCGCGCCGAGCCGGGAGAACCTCACCGTGTAGCGGGCGAGGTCGCCGTCGACGCAGTCGAGCACGAACGACAGGTGGAAGAGCACAGCCGCGGCGACGAAGCTGGCCCGGGTGCCGGTGGCCGCCGCAGCCGCTGCGGCAAGCGCCACGACGAGCGAGAGCGCGGTGACGTGGTTGGGTCGCAGGCCGAGCCGCGCGAAGAGACGTGCCGCGTGGCCTGAGTACGTGCGGACGAAGAACGTCGTGAAGAGCGTGTCGTTCGACTTCACCGAGCTCGCGAGTCGAACCCGTTCCTCGTCGACCGACGCCACCCTGCCCTGGAGAGCCTCGCGTTCGGCCGCCGAGTCGGCGATGCCGGCCACCAGGGGAGCCGGATCGAACGCCGTGACGGTCCCCGTGGTCCGCAGGGCAGCGGCGACCGCCGCGATGTCGACGGGTGCATCGGACGGGCTTGCGACGTCGAGGGCGGTCAGCAGCTGTGGCCTGGCCTCGGGTGCGACCCGAAGCGTCCCCGGTCCGACGAGTATCTGCGACCGGCTGTCATACGTTGCCCGCCGGAGGGCGTGCAGATGGCCCACGAAGCGGCGATCGACCAGCACGGCGGCCTCGTCGGCCGGCGTCCGGTGGCCGCGGGATGGGTCGAGTGCCTCGAGTGCGGCTTCGACCGTTGGGGTCTCGACCACGGCGAAGCCGAGCTCCCGAAGCTGAATCGCCACGGGAGGGTCAGCGGGCTCGTCAGGCTGTGCCGGCCCGACGAGGTACGCGGTCGGCAGCGCGATCACCCCTCACGATCCGATCAAGCTGCTCATCTTAGAACGCCTCGCATCCGCGGGACGTTCACGCCGACCGCAGGCTGGCGGGCCAGCGAGCGGTCGGTCGCCGGTTGGAGCTGTACCGTTTCGGCCACCTGACCGTAGCGGTCCAGGCTGGGTGTGCGCACCCCGGGCGACGGATCTGGGTAGCCATTGTCGTACGCAGCGTGGCAGGCGCGGTAGCCCGCATGCCTCGCGGTGAGACCCTCGCGGTGAGAGCGCTGCGGCCGGTCGCTCGGATCAGAAGAAGCGGATGGCGGCCGACAGGTCGCCTGGTTGGCCGAAGCGCTCGCCGAGGGGTGTCGGACCGGGTGAGCTGGTCGCTCCGTGGCCCACTTCGCGACTCGAACGAGATGAGGTCGACCTCATACGGACGGCGTTACCTCTTGATGATCTAATAACGATCTGTACCGTCACGTGTACGCAGTGCTGATCGTTGATCGTACAAATGGCCCGAGCCGGGCGGGTCCCTACAGAAAGTGGTGAGGCCACCAGAGGGAGGTCGATGTCGATGACGCTGGCTGCGGCGTCGCCGACAGTGCCCTCGGCCGAACGGGAAGCGCCCGTGTTCGTGCCCGGCTACGGCTGGGTGCAATGGTCGAGAGCACTCTTGGATGCACAGGCCCGGTATCTGCTCCTCCTCCACCGACCCGACGCCGGATGGTCCAACTCCGGCCGGTTCGGGTTCCGGAGGCTCCGCAGGCGGCGCCAACGTCTCGAGGGGGCACGGTGCTTGTACTGCGGGCGGGAGTGGACCTGTCCTGAGGCAGTGTGGGCGCAGGCATGGCTGGCGCCGCTTTCAGGTGTGTGGGAACGCGCGGCAGGACGCACGTCCGGTCGCGGGGGACGAGTCCGCGGAGGCCGACACCGCGCACCTGGACACTCGCGGATCGGCTGGCGGTCACGTCGGGCCGCCAGGCGCTCGGTTGCGACCGCGCCGTCGGCACTTCAGGGGTGAGGAGCACCTCCACTGCGGGGTCCCTCGTGGGATGTGGCCGGGGAAGTGTCGCGGGGCGATCACGGCGAGGTGGGACGTTCGGGCGTCGGACGTCGTTCGGGATTCGGGCGTCCCACCTCCCGTCGCGGCTTCGGGTCGATGCGTTCGATAGGTGTGGCCTCGATGGGTGTGTGCTCGCCTTGGCAGGCGGTGGCGCCTGCCGTGGCAGGAGCGCACCCGCCACGCCTGGTCATTGTGGGTGGGGGGTGACCACGTAGCCTGGGCGACCATGACCTGGCTCGTCACCGGCGGTGCCGGCTTCATCGGCGCTCACGTGGTCCATGCATTGCGCGAGGTGGCCGAGCAGGTCGTGGTGCTCGACGACCTGTCCACCGGCCTCGCCGAACGGCTCAGCGGTCTTGACGACGTGCCGCTGATCCGAGGCCGGGTACAGGACACCGACTTGGTGATCCGCGTGCTCGAGGAGTACGAGATCACCGGTGTCGTGCACGTGGCAGCCAAGAAGTACCCCGCCGAATCGGTCGAGAAGCCGCTCTTCTACTACCGGGAGAACATCGGCGGGCTCGAGTCCTTGCTGCGCGCCATGGAGGCCGCCGGGGTGGACGCCCTGGTGTTCTCGTCGAGCGCCGCGACGTACGGCAACCAGGCGAGTGAGGTCCTGACCGAGGACGCCACCTGCCGGCCGGAGTCTCCGTACGGCGAGACCAAGCTGGTCGGCGAGTGGCTCATCGCGCGCCAGGCCCACGTCACCGATCTGCGGTTTGTGAACCTGCGCTACTTCAATGCGGCCGGCACGGGGCGTCCTGAGCTCGCCGACGTCGGCGCGGCCAACCTGATCCCGATGGTCTTCGAGCGGCTCACGGCGGGGAAGCGCCCGCAGATCTTCGGCGCCGACTACCCGACGCCTGACGGCACCACCATCCGCGACTACGTCCACGTGGTCGACATCGCGTCCGCCCACGTCGCAGCCGTCCGGCATCTCGTCGCCGGACATGACGCCCGGATGACGCTGAACGTCGGGACCGGTCGCGGCTCGTCCACCCGGGAGATCGTGGAGACGATCTTGGAGGTGACGGGTCACCAGGGTGTCGAGCCGGAGATCGTGGGCCGCCGGCCGGGTGACCCGGCGGTCTCGGTCGCCTCGGTCGAGCGGATCCGCGAGGTGCTCGGCTGGTCGGCGCAGCTGGATCGACGAGCGATCATCGCGGACGCGTGGCAGGGTTGGCTCTATCGGCACCGCCAACCACAATGACCAGGTGTGGGGGTCTCGTGGCCCTCGAACGGTGTCGGTGCCCTGCCGGGGTCACGAACGCCCTCGCCAGGGTCACGAATCGCCCCGCCGCGGGTCAATGGTGACGAGGGAGGTTACGGGGCGTGGCGACACCGGGCAGGGTCTTGTGGCGACCACCGGCCGACGTACGGGAACGCAGCCGAGTAGGCCAGTACATGACCTGGCTCGCCCAGGAGCGTGGGCGCAGTTTCGACGACTATCACAGTCTCTGGCGCTGGTCGGTGGACGACCTCTCGGGCTTCTGGGGAAGCATCTGGGACTACTTCGGGTTGGCGGAGCGCTTCGGCGAGGCCGGGACCGTTCTGGCATCCGATGCCATGCCGGGTGCCCGGTGGTTTCCTGACGTACGCCTCAACTACGCCGAGCAGATGCTCGCCGACCTGCCGGAGACCGGTCCGGTCGTCATCGCCCGCTCCCAGACGAGACCCGGCACCGAGCTCACGGCGGCCGAGCTTCGAGCGGCGGTGGCGCGAGCACGTGCCGGACTCGAGCGGCTTGGGGTGGGCCGCGGCGACCGGGTCGCGGCGTACCTCCCCAACATCCCCGAGACACTCATCCTCCTGCTGGCGACCGCGAGCCTGGGGGCGGTCTTCTCCTCCTGTGCCCCCGAGTTCGGCACCCGCAGCGTGGTCGACCGGTGGAGCCAGATCGAGCCCTCGGTGCTCTTCGTCGTGGACGGCTACCGGTACGGCTCCAAGGCGGTCGATCGGACGGGTGAGGTGGCGCAGATCCAGGAAGCGTTGCCGGGGCTTCGGCACATGGTGGTCGTGCCGTACCTCTCCGCCGAACGCGCCGCGCACCTCGTCGCGGGTGGGGCGTCACGCCCGGGGGCACGTCAGCCGGAGACGTCGACGTGGAACGAGTTCCTCGCGGCCGGCGACGGTGCAACCAACCTGTCGTTCGAACGCGTGCCGTTCGACCATCCGCTCTACATCCTGTACTCCTCCGGCACGACCGGGTTGCCCAAGCCGATCGTTCACGGACACGGTGGAATCCTGCTGGAGCACCTCAAGACCCTGGCGTTGCACTTCGACCTCGGGCCTGCCGACAGGTTCTTCTGGTTCTCCACCACCGGCTGGATGATGTGGAACAAGCTCGTCTCCGGCCTGCTCACCAACTCGGCGATCGTCCTCGTCGACGCGAATCCGGCGGACCCGGACCTCACCGTCTTGTGGCGGCTCGCCGAGGAGACAGGGATGACGTTCTTCGGCACCAGCGCGCCGTTCCTCATGGCCTGCCGCAAGGCGAGCCTGCAACCGAGGAAGACGGCTGACCTGTCGCGGCTGCGCGGGCTCGGCTCGACCGGTTCTCCGCTGCCGGCCGAGGGCTTCGAGTGGGTGTACGAGGAGGTCAGTCGCGAGCTGTTGCTGCAGTCGTTCTCCGGCGGCACCGACCTGTGCACGGGGTTCGTCGGCGGCTCGCCCCTGCTGCCGGTCTACGCCGGGGAGCTTTCCTGTCCGTGCCTTGGCGCGGCGGTCGCGGCGTACGATCCCGCCGGCAAGCCGGTCGTCGGCGAGCTCGGAGAGCTCGTGCTGGAACGCCCGATGCCGTCCATGCCCGTGGGCTTCTGGGGCGACGCCGACGGGTCCCGTTACCGTGCGGCGTACTTCGCCCACTTCCCGGGCGTCTGGCGGCACGGCGACTGGGTGAAGATCAGCGAGCGTGGCACCTGCGTGATCACCGGGCGCTCGGACGCGACCCTGAACCGCGGTGGCGTGCGGATGGGCACCGCGGAGTTCTACTCCGTCGTCGAGGCCTTGCCGGAAGTCGTCGACAGCCTGGTCGTCCACCTCGACGACCCGGAGGGCGGCGTCGAGGAGCTCGTGCTCTTCGTGGTGCCGGCCGAAGGGGTCGAGGTCGATGATTCCCTGCGGGAACGAATCGCGAGCGAGCTGCGGCGGAACCTGTCGCCACGACATGTACCGGACGAGATCGTGGCGGTGAGCGCCGTTCCCCGCACGCTCTCCGGCAAGAAGCTCGAGGTCCCGGTGAAGCGGATCCTTTCCGGGCAACGGTCCGAGGAGGCGGCCAGCACGGGCGCGCTCGCCAACCCCGCGTCGCTGCAGGAGTACGAATCCTTCGCCCGCTCGCGGCTTGGAAAATGACCACGCGTCGCCTCCCACAATGACCACGCGTGGCGAGTGCGCACCCGCCATGGAAGACATCGGCACCCAGCGAGGCTAGGGTTCGCCCGCACTGGCGCTCGCCCGCCCTGCCAGCCGCGATTCTCGCGGCAGGCAGGGCCAGCTGGCGCCATGCTCTGAGACCTCTCCCATCCCGGTGTGCTGGCGGATTTCGACGGACACGGTCAAAGGATGCAAAGTCCGCAACGACACGGGGGATGGATAGATGGGCCGAGGACGTGGGAGAACGTCGATGGTCGTCGCAGGATCGCTGGCTGGCGTCATGCTGATGAGCGTGGCCGAGCCAGCCGCTGCGCTCGTAGGAACTCAAGGTTCAGCGGGCGGCCGCTCCTGGATCGTCGCGTACGAGAACGCGGCGCAAGCGTCTGGCACCCCTCTGTCGACGGCCAATGCGTTGGCCGCTTCCAGCCAGCTGGTCCGCCCACGCAACGGTTGGTTCCGCCTGGTCGGCCGAGGCTGGGGGCACGGGCGCGGGATGTCGCAGTGGGGTGCCTACCGGGCAGCACAGCTCGGCCGCAGCCACCGCGAGATCCTGCGCTTCTACTACCCCGGTACGCGCCTTGCGCGAAATCCTGACACGACCATCCGCGTGCGGCTCACGCACGAGGACTGGCCCGCGCGGGTTCTGCCCGAGAGCGGCCTCACGCTCTATTGGACGGGGAACGACCGGCGGGTACGGCGGACCCGGCTCCCTGCCTCGCTGGGGGGTTGTCGCGTCCTGGCCTGGCGGGTCCGGGCCGTAGGCGGCGGGGACATGACAGTGCAGGCGCAGACGTGCAGGTCCTGGCGTACGTTCGTCTCCTCGAGCCAGATCCGCGCCGGCGGTCGGGTGTCGTTCGTGGATCCCGACGACACCGTTCGTTTCGTACGCCGGGTCGGTGGGGGAACACCGGTCCGCCGCACCTACCGCGGCTACCTGCGGGTCGTCTACCGCGACGGTCAGCTGCGGCTCGTCAACGTGGTGCCGTACGAGCAGTACCTGCGGTCGGTCGTCCCGGCCGAGTCGCCGGCAAGCTGGCCGCTCGCCGCATTGCGCGCTCAGGCCATCGCGGCCCGCTCCTACGCCGTCCGGTCCGCCTCAGGGCGACGCGACGCGTACTTCGACGTCTACGACACGACGGCCTCGCAGGTCTACAACGGCCTGACGGGACACGACAAGGACTGGGATGTCGCGGTTCGCTTCGAACATCCCCGCACCGACACCGCTGTCCGCTCGACGCGGCGACAGATCCTGCGGTACCAGCGGTGGACCGTCTACGCCGAGTTCGGCTCCTCCAACGGGGGATGGACTGCTGACGGCGGACGGCCCTACCTGCGCGCGAAGTACGACGCGTGGGACTGGGGCGCCCGCGCCAACCCCTACCGGACCTGGACCGACTCGGTCTCGGTGCAGAGGCTGAGGGCCTGGTACCCCTCTCTCGGCACGATCCGGGGAATCCAGGTCACGAAGCGCTCAGGTGGCGGCCGATGGGGCGGTCGGATCAGCGAGTTCGTGATCGTGGGCTCGAACGGGCGACGGGTGATCCGTGGCGACAGCAACGTGCGCGCGGTGCTCGGCGTGCGCTCGTCGTACTGCGCCTTCCAGCGCTGACCGATTCTCGCGCTGCCGCTGAGGCGAAATCAGGGCTGTGACACGTGCCGGCGCGTGTCACAGCCCCGACAGGCGTAGTGCACATGGTCAATTTGGCGTCGTGGTGGAGGGCCGAGCGCCCTCCACCACGACTTGTCAGGTCAGGTCGTCGACGGCTGGGGTCACTTGGCGGGGCGGACCCTCACCGTCATCTCCCGACCGTCGGCCGACTGGTCGACCACGGTGATGCGGACGCCGTATCCCGCGACCTTCACACTCTTGCTCGGGTTCGCGGCGCTCCAGTAGGCGTTCGGCTTGGAGTCGTCGAACGTCCGGATCGCCTTCGACGACTTGACGTCCGCAATCTCCACCTCGATCCGGTTGCCGCGCTGCACCTCGCGACTCAACGTGATCGCGTCGGTCCGCTCCAACCCGAACGTCGCGTCGTACGCGTGCGCCCGGCCGTTCGCCAGCACTCCGTCGCTGAACCGGATCACCTTCGGCCGCGCGTCCACGGGCAGGATCAGCCCGTGGCCCGGGTGCCGCGAGGTGTTGTTGTCCTCCTGGGTCTCGTTCCAGTACCAGATCAGCAGACCGTTCTGGTACGGGTAGTGCTCGACCCAGTTGGGCTTGCTGATCGCCCGGTTGAAGTTGTACGGACCGGTCTCGAGCGTGGCGTCGTACCCGATGTACTGGCGGTTCTCGGCGAGGTAGTAGCGGCCCTTGAGCTCGGTCGTCGTGCCGCCGAAGCGGGTCCAGTTTCCGGACCAGCCGTTCGTACCGCTCTCGACATCGTCGAAGAACACCTGCTCACCGTCCGCGGTGACGCCGATGTCGTCGAGCATCGGCCCGGCGAAGTGCAGACCACCGTCGGTCGAGTACCGGAACCGGACCTCGATCTCCTGGCCGACGTACGGCGTCAGGTCGTAGCTCACGTCGACCCACTCGCCGTTCGAGCTGCCAGTGACCGGGTCACCGATCGTCTCCCAGTGGATCCCGTCGGTCGAGACCTCGAAGTGGAGCAGGTCGTAGCCCTCTTCGATCTCGTACCACGCCTTGGCAGTGAGCGACGCACTGCTGCTCGCGCCGGTGAGGTCGACGGTGCGACGCAGCTGGGTGTTGAGGTCGTCGTCGCTGCCGCCCCACCACTCGTACGAACCGGAGTACGGCGTGTTGTACTCGGTCACGACCTCCTGCTTGGGCAGCGGGACCACCAGGGCCTGCGGCTTGCCGGTCGCCTCCGCCGCCGGGCCGAGGGTCGTCGTGGACTTGCGGTCCGGCGAGACCACCTCGTAGTCGAGCCAGCCGAGCTGCAGCTTCTCCCAGGCACCCATGTAGCCAGGCGTGGTGCCGATGTCGTCCTCGCCATGACCCAGCCACGAGCCAGACGACATGAGGGTCCAGTAGCCCGTGCCGTTGTCGCCACCGGCGGTGTCGTACATGTCGGGCAGCCCGAGGTCGTGCCCGAACTCGTGGGTGAAGACACCGAGGCCACCGTTCTCCGGC
This sequence comes from Actinopolymorphaceae bacterium, assembly GCA_036564245.1. Classification (GTDB taxonomy): domain Bacteria; phylum Actinomycetota; class Actinomycetes; order Propionibacteriales; family Actinopolymorphaceae; genus Thermasporomyces. Next base: position 85,750 of record DATCKU010000002.1, on the reverse strand, counting down.
TCGGTCGTGTAGTCGCCGATCCAGAAGCCGGTGTCACCGAGCGGCACGCCACCGCGGGGGTTCTGCTCGGGACCGGTGTTCGAGCCGGGGAAGGCGTACCAGCGGTGCGACCAGATGGCGTCTCCGCCCTGGGCGCCGCCTCCAGCTTCCTCGCCCTCACCGGCGTGCACGGCCTGGAAGTGGTCGATGTAGCCGTCGGGCTCGTCGAAGTTGCCGTCACCGTCGTAGTCGTACCGGTCCCAGGTGTCGAACTGCGCGAGGTACTCCCGCAGCTCCTCCACGGTCTTGCCGGCCGCGATCTGGGCGTCGTACCACGCCTGCGCGGTGTCCTTGATGTAGTTCCAGTAGCCGTCCGACTCGGGGATCTCGTTGCTTCCGTAGCGCGCCTCGTTGTACGGGAGCTGCACCCAGTCGCTCACGTCCCCGGTCACCGTGTAGCGGCCCTGCGACTGAGCACGGTAGAAGTTCGCCATCGACTCGCCCTCTTCGCCGAAGAAGAGGTTGAGGTAGTGCTCCCGGTTGAAGTCGGGCACCCAGTAGGTCGTGTTGTCCTGCAGTCGGTCGGGCTCCGGGATCTCGTTCGGACGCGGGCCTGGCGTGCCTCCGGTCCGCGGATCGATCTGGTCGCCGAAGGACGTCAGGATCGTGAAGATGCGGTCGGTCTTCTCCATGCTGAGCTGGGCGAAGTCGCCCTTGCTCAGGCGTACGACATCAGAGGAGCCACGGCGCTGGACCTCTGCTTGACCACGGATCACCTTCTCGATCGCGGCCTTGCGAGTCTCACGCAACTTGTCGCCAAACGGGTTGGGTAGATCGTCTGGCGCATGCTGGCGCGCCTTGGGTGCGTCGTCGCGCGCCGGGGGCGAAGCCGCGGCGGGTAGCCACGCCGCCGTAACCGTGAAGGTGACGAGCGCCGTCGCTGTCACCAAGGTCGGGGTACGAAGTTTCACAGCACTCCTTCCGGGTGGTTCTGCGCGCTGACCCCCCGAACAGAACCGGTGAGATCCGAAGCTAGGAAGCGATCAGAAACTGCCATATATTGCCCCCGGTTGTCACGCTTTTGGAAGTGGTTGGCAGATTCTGACCAGTTAGGGTCTTCGTACCCATACCGACGTCAGTCGGCCGGCGGCGCGAGGCCATAGGGTCGACACATGCGTTACCGCTCCTTGGGAAATTCAGGTCTGCAGGTCTCCGTCGTCGGGCTCGGCGGCAACAACTTCGGGGGTCGCCTCGATCTCGCGGGAACGCGCGCCGTCGTCGACGCGGCTCTCGACGCGGGGATCACGTTGATCGACACGGCCGACGTCTACGGCGGGCGAGGTGGCTCGGAGGAGCTGCTGGGCGAGGTGCTCGCCGGACGTCGTGACCGGGTGGTCCTTGCGACGAAGTTCGGCAACGACATGGGCTACGGTCCGGCCGCAGGTGCGAGAGGGGGCCGGGCGTACATCCGGCGGGCGGTCGAGGCCTCGCTGCGTCGCCTTCGTACCGACTACATCGATCTCTATCAGATCCACAATCCCGATCCGGCGACGCCGATCGCGGAGACGCTGTGCGCTCTCGACGAGCTCGTGAAGGAAGGCAAGGTCCGCTACGTCGGGCACTCGAACTTTCGAGGCTGGCAGATCGCCGAGGCCGCGCACGTCGCCCGCGAGCTCGGTGTGACGCCCTTCATCTCGGCGCAGAACCATTGGTCATTGCTGGAACGCGGAGTCGAGGCGGAGGTCGTTCCGGCCGCGCGGCATTACGGCCTCGGCGTGCTTCCGTACTTCCCGCTCGCCAACGGGTTGCTGACCGGCAAGGTCCGGCGAGGCCAGCCGGTGCCGGAAGGCTCCCGGCTCGCGGCCCGCGAGGGCTACGTCACCGACGAGAAGCTCAATCGGGTCGAGGCGTTGATCTCGTGGGGCGAGCGGCACGGGCGGTCGCTCCTGGAGATCGCGATCGGGTTCCTGGCCGCCCAGCCCGTCTGCGGCTCGGTGATCGCGGGCGCCACGTCGCCGGAGCAGGTCAAGGCGAACGCCGCCGCGGGGGAGTGGGAACCGTCGGCTGAGGAGCTGGCGGAGATCTCGGCGCTCGCGTCGCCTGCTGCTGGGCGATGATCGTGCTGCCGGGTCGCCAAGATCACCCGACTGTGTCCAGGCGTGGGAACATGGGAGAGTTCTGCCTGGTTGGTGTGACAAGAGGATCCGATACCACGACAGGAGTGAGCCGTGTCGCTGCCACCGCTCGTCGAGCCAGCTCCCGAACTCACCGTTGACGAGGTCCGCCGTTACTCCCGGCACATCATCATCCCGGAAGTCGGGATGGATGGTCAGAAACGCCTCAAGAACGCCAAGGTGCTCGTCATCGGTGCCGGAGGTCTGGGCAGTCCGGCCCTGCTCTATCTCGCCGCGGCCGGTGTGGGCACGCTGGGCATCATCGACTTCGACACCGTGGACGAGTCCAACCTGCAGCGTCAGGTGATCCACGGGCAGAGCGACATCGGCAAGTCGAAGGCGGTCTCGGCCAAGGAGACGATCGCCGAGGTCAACCCGTTCGTGAAGGTCAACCTGCACGAGGAGCGGCTCGACTCGTCCAACGCGCTGGAGATCTTCTCCGGCTACGACCTGATCCTCGACGGCACCGACAACTTCGCCACCCGCTACCTGGTCAACGACGCCGCGGTGATCCTCGGCAAGCCGTACGTCTGGGGTTCCATCTTCCGGTTCGAAGGCCAGGTCAGCGTCTTCTGGGCCAAGCACGGTCCGCACTACCGCGACCTCTACCCCGAGCCGCCTCCACCGGGCATGGTGCCGAGCTGCGCCGAGGGCGGTGTGCTCGGTGTGCTCTGCGCCTCGATCGGATCGGTCATGGTCAACGAGGCCATCAAGCTCATCACCGGGATCGGCGAGCCGTTGATCGGCCGGCTGCTGATCTTCGACGCGCTGGAGATGAGCTGGCGGGAGCTCAAGATCAACAAGGATCCCGACACTCCGCCGATCACCGAGCTCATCGACTACGAGGCGTTCTGCGGGGCGATCTCCGACGAGGCGGCGGAGGCCGTCGTCGACTCGACGATCGACGTCCGCACGCTCAAGGAGTGGCTCGACCAGCGGGCCCGCGGAGAGCGGGACTTCGTGCTGGTCGACGTGCGGGAGCCCAACGAGTACGAGATCGTCCGCATCGACGGTTCGGTACTCATCCCGAAGGGCGAGTTCCTGACCGGCGAGGCGTTCGAGAAGCTGCCGAAGGACAAGCAGATCGTCCTGCACTGCAAGGTGGGCGGCCGGTCGGCGGAGGCGCTCGCCGCCGCCAAGGGCGCGGGCTTCTCTGACGCCGTGCACGTCGCCGGCGGAATCTCGGCCTGGGTGAACCAGATCGAGCCGCACAAGCCGTCCTACTGATCCCAGCCGGTCTGGTCCAAGCCGTGCCGGGCGCGTGATGCCCTCGTGTCGCAAGCGCACGCGGGCAAATTCCGCATGGCGTGTGCGCGAACGATCGTCCGGGGCGGCAGGTCTTTCGTTCGTACGAAAGAATCGAGGCGTGCCTGATGGCGACTACGTCGAGGCGGTGCTCTCGGTCGTCGAGCGCATTCCGCCCGGCAAGGTGTTGTCCTACGGCGACATCGCCGAGCTCGTCGGTGTCGGCGGGCCGCGCCAGGTCGGCTGGGTGATGTCGCACTACGGCGGGGCGGTGCCCTGGTGGCGCGTGGTCCGTGCCGACGGGCAGCCCGCCGGCTGCCACGCCGGTGAGGCTGTGCGTCGGCTTCGGTCGGAAGGTACGCCGTTTCGCGAGCCGTCGGGCGACCGGGTCGACATGAGGCGCGCCCGATGGGAGGCATGACCCAGCAGGGCTTCCGCCTAGAGCCTGCCTCTCGCCCCAGCTCGCTTCGGGCTGAGCGAAGGATGACGTACCCCGGCGCCGGGCCCGACGTAGCCTCGCTGAGTACCGGCACCTGCGTCAAGAGCAAGGCTCAACGTTTCGTGCCGGCCGAGTGGCCGGCGGTTGACGCTGGTGCTGACCTGCTTCGCCGTCATGGGAGCCGGCACGTAGCGTGGCTCCCGAGAGGAGATCGCGCCATGAGCGCACACCAGATCCTTCTCACCGGTGAGAAGGAGACGCTTTTCGCGACGTTGTACGGACGTGCGCTCGACGCGCGTTCGCCTCACCCGGTCCTGCGCGACCGACTCGCCGACGAGATCGCGATGCGGATCGAGCGCGAGTTCGGGTACGACTTCGCCAAGCTCGGCATCAAGGCGGACGAGGCCGTGAGCGTCGCGATTCGGGCGAAGTACGTCGACCAGGAGACGAAAGCCGCGCTCGCCAGGGCCTCGGGCGCACGTGTGTTGCACCTGGGGTGCGGGCTCGACACACGTGCGTGGCGAGTCGATCCGGATGCCCGTGTCGAGTGGTACGACGTCGACTATCCGGAGGTCATCGAGGTTTGTCAGGCGCTGTTCCCTTCCCGGCAGCGCCATCTGCTGATCGGCTCCTCCGTAACGGACGAGGGTTGGCTGAACGAACTGCCCGCAGACCGTCCGGTCGTGGTCGTCGCCGAGGGTCTCGTGCAGTATCTCGCCAAGGAAGACCTCGTCCGAATGGTGCGCGCCATCGTGGCGCGCTTTCCGGCCGGAGTGATTCTCTTCGACGCGTGGAATTCGTTCAGTGCGAAGGTCGGCCAGAATCAGAGGTGCATCCAGGTGACGGGCGCCAAGCTGGGCGGATGGGGCATCGACGACCCACGAGAGCTCGAGCCGTTGGTACCCGGCCTGCACTTCGACGCAGCTTTCGACTTCCTCACGGTGCCGGAGGTCAGACGGTTCTCCTGGCATGCACGCCTCGGGATCCGCGTGATGCGGGTCGTCCGGTCCTTTCGTGATGCGGCGAGAATCCTCCGGTACCGGTTCTGACCGAACGAATTCTGTGCCTTCGGCGGCACGGTGTCTCACGTACGCCCGTGGGAAGCACGGCCCACTCACATCAAGCTGGTGCGTCGGCCCGGCATGACCTCGCGGCCAGCGTCGGTCAGCCGTGCGCCAGTCATTGACGCCGACCTGACCGGTTTCCTACGCTCACGATCACCGCATGAAATCGATTTCTCGAGGTCAGCACTCAGATTGTTGGTGCATGCCACGAAGACGGACTCGCGGCAAAGCCTGAATCGTGCAACTCAAGCGAAGGAGCTCGTGCCATGCGACGCAGGACTCTCATGAGAGCCGCCGCACTTGCAGGACCTCTGGCGGTCGTACCGCATGGGGTGGCGTCGGCTGCGAGGCCGGACGGACCTGGTCGTGGGCAACCGAAGCCGAAGTCGCAGGACGCGTCAGTGCTGCTGGCTCCAGGGCCGTCGGTGCCGGGTCCCACCCTCGCTGAAGAGGTGGCCAAGCTGACCGGTTACGACTCCATCAACCAGACCGACACCCTCTACCAGGTCATGGGGACCGACCTCGGTGCGATGTGGGACAACGGGTCTGGCCAGATCCTCATGGCGTTCGGTGACACGTTTGGCGAGGGGCAGGTCGGCGGTGGCCAGTTCGGTGGAGACTGGCGCTCCAACGTGCTGGCGCGATCGTCCGATCGCAACCTGGCCGATGGCATGAGCTTCGACAACATGGTGGTCGACAGGCCGGGTCATGCAAAGGAGCTGCTCTCGTCGAAGAAGATCGACAATGACGAGATCACGGTCATTCCGAACTCCGGGGTGAGTGTCGGGAACCGGCAGTACCTGCACTACTTCTCGCAGCACCACTGGGGGCCGTGGAACACGAACTACGGCGGCATCGCGTACTCCGACGACAACGGGGAGAACTGGGTCAAAAGCGATGTCCGCTGGGAGAACTCGGCGCCGGTCTGGGGTCGCTACTTCCAGCTGGGCTCCTTGGTGCGCCACGAAGGGTTCGTCTACCTCTTCGGCACGGGAAGCGGACGATTCTACGACATCCGGCTCGCCCGGGTTCCAGAGGACAAGGTGCTGAACTTCTCGGCGTGGCGCTACTGGAACGGCGCGCACTGGGTGCGCGAGGAGTCCGACGCCATTCCGATCGTGGCGGCGCCGTCTGGTGAGATGTCGGTTCTCTACAACGCCTATCTCGACCGATGGCTCATGATGTACCTCGACGAGTACCGCGCAGCCATCGTCATGCGGGAGGCGCCGACGCTGATCGGACCGTGGAGTGGCCAACGGGTCGTCGTACGTGGTGGGGAAGGCGGCGAGTACCCGGGCCTGTACGCGCCCTTCATGCATCCATGGTCGGCGGCTTCAGGCGAGCCAGAGCTCTACTTCGCGATGTCGGTGTGGGGTCCGTACAACGTGTTTCTCATGCGGACCACCCTGGACCGCAACGTCGACACGGCCAACCTGATCAGCGATCCGGGCTTTGAAGAGCAGCCCGATCGGCAGGTGCGGGTGCCATGGCACCTTTGTGGCAAGGGCGGCATCGACCGCGATGGCCAGTTGTCGTACGCGGGGCAGAACAACGGCTTCGTCCGGGCTGCGGAAGGCTGGAACGCGCTCACCCAGCCCGTCGTCGTACAGCCGCACCGCCGGCATCGGCTCTCCGCTTGGATACGGTCGTCGGAGCGTGATGCGCCAGCCGGATTCCTTGGCGTACGGGCAAAGCACGGAACCATCGCGCAGCAGTCGTTCGGCCACCTGCCCGACTACACCAAGGTCAGTCTGGACTTCAATCCCGGCAACCGGACGCACATCGAGGTTTTCGTAGGTTTCTGGGGTGAGGGAGCAGACGCCTGGGTCCAGGTCGACCAGGTCTCGCTCGTGGCCTTGTAGGCGGCGGCTCAAGCCGACGGCCTGATGCCAGCGGCGTACCTTCACGAATGCGGCGTCGGGCTGTCGGCTTGCTCCCTGCGAATGGCTCGGATCAAGGCCGGCAGCCCGACGAGGAGCGCATCGACCTCGGCTGGGGTCATGCCGGTGACCCAACGTACGTAGTGTCGGTGAAAGTCCTTGGCGATCCGAGTATGGGCTGCACGGCCTTTGCGGGTGAGGGTGAGCCGGTAATAGCGGCGGTTGGCCGGATCGCGCTCGCGTACGACGAGGGCCTTGCGTTCCAGGTCGGCGACGAGTCGGCTGACGGAGCTCTTGTCGAGTCGCAGCCGCTCGACCAGGTCCCGCTGAGTCAACGGCGGATCCACATCGAGTTCGTGGATGGCGAACGCCTGTGACAGGGAAAGCGACCCATCCGGGACTATCTGGTCCGGTTGCAGCAGACCGGTCACCCGGATGAGCTCCATCAGCGCGGCGTGGAGGCGTTCCGATGCTGCCGCCTCCGGATCTGCTGTCGGAAATCGCCTCGGCTGTGGCGCCTTGTTCGTGACCTTGTCTGGTGCGCGTTGTCGGCCGGCCATGGGCTCGCCTCTTCCGGTCGGTCGGGGTCCTGCAGGCTGCATGCGTACCAAGAGTTGTGCTCTACAACTATAGACCGTATGGTGTTCCCGTGACAGTTGTATGGCGCAACTCAGAGGGATGGGGCGAGCGATGCATCTTCGTGGACGTCCGGGATCTCACCCCGGGAACTTTCCAGGTCTCTTTCACGGCCGATCGAGCCGGATGTATGACAGGGCGGCGCGGTACCTCTTCCGCAGGCTCTACCGACGAATCGCCGAGGATGTCGCGGTGCTGGCGCCCGACGACGCTGCTGTGCTCGATGTGGGGACGGGCCCCGGGGTCCTGCTCGTCGAGATCGCGCGGCGGCGAGACGATCTGCGGTTGACGGGCGTCGATCTGTCGGCCGACATGGTCGAGGCGGCGAAGCGTAATGTCGCTGCGTTCGGTGAGCGGGTGACCGCACAGGTCGGAGACGTGGCTGATCTGCCGCTTCCGGATCAGTCGTACGACCTGATCGTGTCCTCGCTGAGCGCGCACCACTGGGACGATCCGGCTGGCGCGGTTCCTGAGCTAGCCCGCGTGTTGCGGCCGGGCGGACGGCTTGTCATCTACGACCTGGGCTTCGCGCCGTTCGACGTGCTCGTCGACACTGCCCGTGAACGGTCGCTCTTCACGGGTGCGCCGGTACGACAGACGCGAATCCGGACCGGCTTGTTGTTCCCGAGGCACTGCATTCGCCACGTCATGACGTCCCCCTCAAAATGACCACGCGTGGTGGGTGTGTGGTCGCCATGGTGGGTGCCGGCGCCTGTTGAGGCTGCTGTACGCCCGTCGTGGCGCAGTCATCAACACGGCATTTCCCCTTACAGAACAGAGATTCCACCACAGACTGTGGTGTAAGGCGAACCTTGCGCGGCTACTTCTATGTGTTAGGGGGGTGAAGCTTTTAGCAGGTCTGTGCGCTGCGAGCCGCCGCTCGACGGTCAAGCCTTCAAGCGAGTGCGGTCGGGCTGGGGCCGCGTGGGTGAGGGAACGGCTTCCTCCGCGTCTTTCGCGCGGGCCTCGAGATGGCCGAGACGGCCCGTGACGATGGCATGCCCCAGGGCGCCGACCAATCCGCCCGTCCCCACCTTGTCCCGCCAGCGTGCGGACAACCGCACGTCGACGCCCGCCGGACGACTGGTCGATAGTCATCTCGACAGATCCAGTGGGATCGGACGCGGTGAGTGCATCCTGTGTGTCGGCGTCACCTGCGTACACCCCCCGCCCCACTCCCGACGCTTCACGATCTTGGTGCGACCGAATAGTACGCATACCGAACGAACTGCGCCAGCGGCTGTCATTGCCTCGCAGAGTGCCGACCCCTGCTGTGGCGGGCAGACACCCGCCACGCCTGGTCATTGTGCGGGGGAGGTATCCCGTCTGATGAAACTTCGGCCAATACGCGCGTGGCGACCGGATGAGTGTCGGAGCGGTCTGCTGGAATGCCCTCGTGCCCGCATCAGCCACAGTGCGAACCGCGCGACAACTCGCCGCTGAGCAACGGTCGAGCGGTGCGCCCACCTTCCGGCTGGTCCGACGCGACCGCGACGCCCGCGACCGCCAGGCTCCCACGCTGGACGCCGCGCAACGACGAGTCGTCGAGCATCGCGGCGGCCCACTCCTCGTTCTCGCCGGTCCGGGCACGGGAAAGACCACCACCCTGGTGGAGGCGGTGGTCGACCGGATCGAGCGCGACGGGCTGGATCCCGCACAGGTCCTGGTGCTGACGTTCGGGCGCCGCGCCGCGGCGGAGCTTCGAGACCGGATCGCCGCACGACTCGGCCGTACGATCCGCGAGCCAGTGGCGCGCACCTTCCATTCGTACGCATTCGGGCTGCTGCGACGCGAAGCCGTGCTGCACGACCGGCCGACGCCGCGACTGCTCTCGGGCCCGGAGCAAGACCTGGTGATTCGGGAGCTGCTGCGTGGCGACGTCGAGGAGTTCGGTGCCCGCGACTGGCCGGAGCGGCTCCGTCCCGCCCTGCTCACCCGCGGTTTCGCCGAGCAGCTGCGTGACCTGTTGCTGCGTGCCGCAGAGCGTGGCCTCGACCCCAAGGCACTGGCAGCGCTGGGTCGCAAGTATCGACGCGACGATTGGGTGGCGGTCGCGAAGTTCGCCAGACAGTACGCCGCGATCACCGCACTGCGACCCGAGGCGCCCGCGTACGACCCTGCCGAGCTGGTGAGAGCCGCCGTCGACCTCTTGCGCGCTGACCGCGACCTGCTGGAACAGGAGCGCGAGGCGCGGGCCGTCGTGTTCGTCGACGAATACCAGGACTCCGACCCGGCCCAGGAAGAGCTGCTGCAGCTGCTCGCCGGAGGCGGCCGCGATTTGATAGTCGTCGGCGACCCCGACCAGTCGATCTATGCATTCCGTGGCGCGGAGGTCGACGGGATCCGCCGGTTCACCGAACGCTTCCGCCGAGCAGACGGCGCGGAAGCCGACGTGGTGGCGCTGCGCAGGAGCCACCGGGCGGGAGCTGAGTTGCTGCGCGCGTCTCGTCGGTTCGCGGTACGACTCGGTGGCCCGCCCGCCCACCGCCGACTGGAGCCGGTCGAGGGCACACCTCCCGGCGAGGTGGAAGTGCACGTGCTGCGGTCCACCAACCAGGAAGCGGCCTTCGTGGCCCAGCAGTTCCGGGAAGCCCATCTCGTGGGCGGCGTCCCGTGGTCCCGGATGGCGGTGCTGGTGCGCGCGGCGTCGTACATCCCGGTGCTGCGTCGGGCTCTCACCGCCGCAGGTGTGCCGGCGACCGTACGTCTGGAAGAGATGCCGCTGGTCGATCAGCCCGCGGTACGCCCGCTGCTCACACTGCTCGAGCTCGCCACAGGCCGGCGGGAGCTCGAGCCGCAGGTGACGATCGACCTGCTGAGCAGCCCGTACGGTGAGGCGGACGCCCTCGCGCTGCGCCGGCTTCGCCACCAGCTACGCCAGAACGAACTCGCCCGCGGAGGCGGTCGCTCGTCGTCCGCGCTGCTCGTCGAGGCAGTTGACGACCTCGCGAATCTGGAAGGCCTGGACCCGGCGGCCGTCGCGCCGGCCGAACGGATCGGCCGGCTGCTCGCGGCCGCACGCGAGGAGCTGCAGAAGCCCACAGCCACGGCCGAGACCGTGCTGTGGGCGATGTGGTCGGTGAGTGGGGCGGCGGAGCGCTGGGCGGAGCAGGCAGCGGCCGGCGGACCGGCCGGTGCGACCGCCGACCGCGACCTGGACGCGGTGACCGCGCTGTTCGACGTGGCAGCGAGGTTCGTCGACCGGATGCCGGCTGCGGGTCCGGCGGTGTTCCTCGACCACCTGCTGGGCCAGGAGATTCCCGCCGACACGCTGGCTCCTCGCGCTCCCGAGGGGGACACCGTGGCCGTGCTCACCGCCCACGCGTCGAAAGGGCTGGAGTGGGATGTGGTCGCGGTGGCCGGCGTCCAGGAAGGGGTGTGGCCCGACCTGCGGCTACGTGGCTCCCTGCTCGGCACCGAGCTGCTCGTCGACATCGCGTCCGGACGTGACCCCTCGCCTGTGGCGACCGTGAGTCGCCTGCTCGCCGAGGAACGCCGCCTCTTCTACGTGGCCGTCACCCGAGCGCGGCGGCGGCTGGTGGTGACCGCGGTCTCCAACGAGGAGGCGCACCCTTCGCGGTTCCTCGACGAGCTGCTGCCGTGGGACGGACCGGGTGACGAGCGTCCCTACACCCGGGTGCCGCGCGGTCTCGACCTCGCCGGCATCGTCGCGGATCTGCGTTCGGTCGTGTGCGCTCCCGTGGAGACCGGCGACGACAGCACGCAACCCGACCCGACGCAGCTTGCGCGGAGGAAGGTCGCGGCCCACCACCTGGCGCGGCTTGCCGCGGCGGGTGTGCGCGGCGCCGATCCGTCGGAGTGGTACGCCGTGAAGCCGCTGTCCGACGACCGACCGCTGCTGGAGCCCGATCAGCCGATCCGGGTCTCGCCGAGCAAGGTCGAGGCCTTCAGCCGATGTGCGCTGCGCTGGCTGCTCGAGAGCTGCGGGGGAACCGCGGGCGACGTGCTGAGCCAGGGGATCGGGACCCTGGTGCATGACCTGGCCTACGACGTGGCGACGGGTGCGGTCGACATCGACAAGCTGCCGGAGGCCTTCGAAGAGCGGTGGTCCCTGCTGGATACCGGCACCGGGTGGTACGCGGCGAAGGAGCACGATCGCGCCGCCGAGATGGTGCGGCGGCTCGCCGACTGGCTACGCGCCAACCCCCGGGAGCTGGTCGCGGCGGAGGAGGCCTTCGAGGTCGAGGTGGGCCGGGCCCGGCTGGTGGGCCGGGTCGACCGGCTCGAGCGCGACGCCGACGGTCGTCTGGTCGTCGTCGACCTCAAGACGGGTCGCAGCAAGCCGTCGCCGGCCGAGGTGGCCGAGCATCCTCAGCTTGCCGCGTACCAGGTCGCGGTCACGAAGGGAGGTTTCGCCGACGTCACGCAGACCGCCAAGCCCCCGACCGAGGACCCACACGCCGACAGTTCACCGTCGGACGACACCGGCGATGCCCCTGCAGACAACGCCCGACGCTTCGCCGAGTCCGGCGGAGCCCTGCTCGTCCAGCTCGGCGCGAAGAGCAAGGAGCCCGAGCAGCGGCAGCCGGCTCTTGCGGACTTCGACGACCCGTCCTGGGCCGAACGCCTGGTCGCCGCGACTGCCGAGGGCATGGCCGGCTCGGACTTTCCCGCGACCGAGAACCGCTGGTGCGGCATCTGCTCGGTCCGGCGGTCGTGTCCGATACACGCCGAGGGTGGGCAGGTGACGCCATGAGACGGTGGATCGACCCGCTGGCCGTGCGTTCAGGCAGGTGACGCCATGAGCACCCAACTCGGTCTTCCGCTGCAACGTGAGAGCGGCGTCCGTTACACCGCCAGTGAGCTCGCGGCCATCCTCGGCCTGCCGCAGCCGACACCGGAGCAGGCTGCCGTGATCGAGGCCCCGCTCGAGCCCAGCGTCGTCGTCGCGGGTGCCGGATCGGGCAAGACCGAGACCATGGCGACCCGCGTGGTCTGGCTGGTGGCGAACGGGTTCGTACGCCCCGAGCAGGTGCTGGGTCTCACCTTCACCCGTAAGGCGGCGCGCGAGCTCGCGGCTCGAATCCGGCGCCGGCTCGCCCAGCTGCGCGCGCGGGGGCACGTGGAGCTCGACGGAGACGTCGACGGCTCGCCGGCGGACGTCACGGTGGCGACGTACGACGCGTACGCACAACGGATCGTCACCGAGCACGCACTGCGCCTTGGCCAGGAGCCAGGGCTGCGGCTCGTGACGCCGGCGATGGCGTGGCAGTACGCCACCCGGGTGGTCGAGGCGTACGACGGTCCGATGGACGACGTCGACCATGCGCCCAGCACGATCGTCAACGCCGTCCTGTCATTGCACAACGAGCTCTGCGGCCACCTGGTCTCGCCGGACCAGCTGGTCGAGTTCACCGAACGCCTGCACGCCACGATCCACTCCCGACCGGCGGTCGCGCGTACGCGCAAGCCGTTGTACGCCGTCGTCGAGGCGGCCCTGGCCCGACAGCGGGCCCGGTTGCAGGTGCTGCCGCTGGTGCGCGCGTTCGAGGCGGAGAAGGCCCGCCGTGGCGCGGTCGACTTCGCCGACCAGGCGGCCTTGGCGGCACGGCTGGCCGATGAGTTCCCGGAGGTCGGTGAGCTCGAGCGTGACCGGTTCGCCGTCGTCCTGCTGGACGAGTACCAGGACACGAGCCATGCGCAGCTCGTGATGTTGCGCGGGTTGTTCGGTGGGGACTCTGGGCACCCGATCATGGCGGTCGGTGACCCCTGCCAGTCGATCTACGGTTGGCGGGGTGCCAGTGCCGCCACCTTGTCGACGTTCGGCAGGCATTTTCGTACGAAGGCCGGGAAGCCGGCCACGACCCGCGGGCTCACGACGAGCTTCCGGAACGGCTCGGCGATCCTCGACGTGGCCAACCGGCTGTCCACGCCGTTGCGGCAGGGCGGGCTCGACGTACGTGAGCTGACCGCGCATCCCAGCAACCGGCGCGGCAAGGTCGTCGCCGCCCTCCACCACACGGTGGACGACGAAGCACGTGACATCGCGCAACGCGCCAAGGCCATTTGGAACGCCGACGAGCGGCTACGACGGCGCGGTCGACCCGGCCGGACGGTCGCGGTCCTCGTCCGGAAACGGAGCCAGACCGACCGGATCGTGCATGCGTTGCGCTCCGAAGGCCTCCCGGTCGAGGTGGTGGGCGTGGGCGGACTTCTCACGACCCCAGCGGTGTGCGACGTGGTCTCGACCTTGCGCGTGCTTGCCGATCCGCGCCGCGGTGATGCGCTGATGCGGCTCCTGACCGGAGCGCGGTGGCGGATCGGTCCGCGGGATCTCGACGCACTCGGCCGCTGGGGGCGGATGCTCGCCGGACGCGGGGCCGGCACGTCCTCTGCGGCAGAGGCTGACGACGTGGACGAGGCCAGCATCATCGACGCACTGGACGCGCTGGACTCGATGCCGACCGCCCCGAGCGAGAAGGGGGAGCGCTCGCCCGACACAGCTCCGCCCGTGCTGTCGCCTGAAGGTCGTCGCCGGCTTCGTACGTTCGCGCAGGAGCTACGGGCCCTGCGGCAACGGGCGAACCAGCCGCTCGTCGACCTCATCGCCGACGTCATCCGGACCCTCGGACTGGACATCGAGGTGGCGGCCAAGACCGGTGACGTCGCGGCCAGCCGGGCAGACCTGGACGCCTTCCTCGACGTCGCGGTCGCGTTCGCCGAGAGTGGCGAGGGTACGTCGTTGTCGGCCTTTCTCGCCTACCTCGACGCGGCTGAGGCCGAGGAACGCGGGCTCGAGCCCGGCCAGACCGAGGTCGCCGACGAGCGGATCCAGGTGCTGACCGTGCACGGGGCGAAAGGCCTCGAGTGGGACGTGGTCTTCATACCCGGCGCGGTGGAGGGCGTGTTCCCTGCCGGCGGGACGAAGGACAAGGCGTGGCTCAACGACCTCGGTGCCTTGCCGTTTCCGTTGCGTGGTGACGCCGACGTGCTCCCGGTGCTCGACCTGGAGCGAACTCGCGACCAGCGCGAGGTCAAGGACGCGGTGGAGCGGTTCGTCGAGGAGTGCGGCGAATGGTCGCGACTGGAGGAGCGCCGCTTGGCGTACGTCGCCACCACCCGCGCCCGTCAGCTGGTCGTCTGGTCGGGCTACCGCTGGGACGAGTCGGCGACGCCGCGTGAGCCGGGGGAGTACCTGCTGGAGGTGGCCGAGGCGTGTCGAGCCGGCGCGGGGACGGTGCCCGTCTGGTGTGGCGAGGTCGACGTCGCCGCCGGCAACCCGGTGACTGCTGAGCCACCTCGGCATGCCTGGCCGTACGATCCGCTCACGCCGCAGCGGCGACGGGAGCTCGAGGAGGGAGCCGCCCTCGTGACCGCGGCCCGGGCCGCGCTCGAAGCCGACGGGGCAGCTCGCGTCGATGGTCGCAACGGCGTCGACGGTGTGGGTGACGACGGGGTAGCTGGCGTCGATCCTGTGGCCGGTCTCGACGGTGTGGCTGGTGGAGTTGGTGCTGCCGTTCGAGACGGTGAGGCTGGCCGAGACAGTCAGGCTGGCGGTGAGGACGTCGACGTCTGGAAGCGCGACGTCGACCTGCTGCTCGCCGAACGCGCCCGACGGCAGGCCCGGCATGAGGTGGTCGTCGACCTGCCGGACCGGCTCTCGGTGAGCCAGCTCGTGCTGCTGCGCCGCGATCCGCAGTCCCTGGCGCGCGCCATCCGACGCCCGCTGCCCCGACCGCCGAATCCCCTCGCACGACGCGGCACGGCCTTCCATGCCTGGTTGGAGATGAGGTACGGCAAGCCGCAGCTTCTCGACATCGACGAGCTGCCGGGGTCGGCCGATGCGGAGGCCGCACCGGACGACGAGCTCGCCGCGTTGCAGGAGGCGTTCCTCGCGTCCGAGTGGGCGGCCCGTCAACCGATCGAGGTGGAAGTGCCGTTCGAGCTCGTGATCGCCGGCGTCGTGGTACGCGGACGAGCGGACGCGGTCTTTGCGACACCGGCCGGTGGCATCGAGGTCGTCGACTGGAAGACCGGGCGGATTCCGACCGATCCCGCCGAGGAACAGGCCCGAGCGGTCCAGTTGGCTGCGTATCGGCTGGCGTGGGCCGAGCTGCGTGGCTTGCCCTTGGAGCAGGTGGGTGCCGCGTTCCATTACGTACAGGACAACGTCACGGTGCGGCCGGTGGACCTGCTGGACGCCGCCGGGCTCGAGGCACTCATCACCTCCGTGCCTGCCGAGGAGGACGAGACCTGAGGCGGGGCACCCTCCGACACCTGAATCCTGCCCGACGACACCGTTGAACGTTCATCGATCGCTTCGGGAAAGAGACCGGCGATTTCCCCGGCGCGACCGAATTCCCGGCAAATGAAGAGGAAATCGGCCCGGCGCGTGACGGCGTGGACGTTTCGTTGCGGTCGGGAAGCGACTGACGCCATGAACGTTCGCCGTGGACATCGCGACGTCGAGCCGGACTCATGCGACCGGAATCGGTGAAGCGACCTGCGCGAACACATCACGCTCCGTTGCGCTTGTGCGGTCTCACCGCGACACAGGAACGCGAATGCAGACAAAGACCACAGCTCGAGCAGACAAAGACCACCGGGCCAACTGAACGTTCAGATTGAGGAGTCATTTCCGGTCTGCTGTGTCCAGGTTGGGACAGACCGATGGAAGGAGTCCGTCGTCCGCACGTACTCTCCCGGGCACACCGGCAAGGCGTGAATGTTCACTGAATCGAGACATTGCCACATCGGCACCGAGCCGAGCGGAGGCAGACGTGGGCGTGCGCCGGCGATCGACACTACGCGACGTTGCGCGTCGCGCCGGCGTGTCGGTCGGCACCGCCTCAGGAGTGTTCACGAGCAACGCCTCGGTCTCCGAACGCGCCCGCAACGCTGTGCTGGCAGCCGCGGCGGACCTCGGCTACCAACCACGACGGCGCTCGACGCAGCGGCTCCCGGCGGGCGTGACCACATTCGGTCTGCTGGCGCGGGCCGAACACTACGTCGGCCCCCAGAACCCCTTCTATGGCCCAGTCCTGTACGGCGCGCAACAAGCGGCTACCGGACTGGGCCTTTCGCTCGTGCTGGAAACCGTGCCAGACGAATCAGATCCCGGTGAGATGCCGCTCATCGTGCGGCGCAAGCAGGCGCAAGGCGTTTTGCTGGCCGGATACTTCCACCCCGAGTTCCTCACCGCGATGGCGCGGACCGACATCGCCTCCGTGGTGATCGACCACGATCCAGGCGACATCCCGATCGACTGCGTCTGTGCCGACGACCACCGAGGTGGATACCTCGCGACCACGCACCTTCTCGAGCTCGGACACAGGGATCCGCCGCCCGCCATCATCGGGGGCCCGCCGACCTCCACCTCGACCCGCGCTCGACTGGAGGGATACCTGGCCGCCTTGCAGGACGCCGGGATACCGGTCGACCCGTCGTACATCCGCGAAGGCCGGCTCACCGCCGAGAGCGGACGAGAACAGATGCGCGTCCTGCTCAGTCACTCACGCCCACCCACCGCGGTCTTCTGCTGCAACGACAACACCGCTCTCGGTGTCATCGACATGCTGCGTGACAAGGGGGTCGACGTACCGGGCGAGGTCTCGGTCATCGGGTACGACGACATCGCGATGGCCGCGCACAGCATGCCGCGGCTCACGACCATCGCCGTGGACAAGGAACTCCTCGGCATGCAGGCCGTCTGGGCCCTGGCCCAGCGCATCAGCCATCCACAGATCGGGATCCGCACCACGAGGCTTCGGGTGGGGCTCGTCGAGCGCGCGTCGACGGCGCCGCGACGGTCTGATCGGGACCCACCGAACGAACGACGTCATGGAGGGTGATACCGGATGCAGCTGACCCGAACGCACAAGGAGGCTCTCTACCGCGACGGGTTGATACGCCTACCTGGCATCGTGCCCAGCGAGTACGTCGACGCGGCGATGCGCGCGATCAACGCGTCGCTGGGAGGGAGAGGAATCGACCCCAGCCAGCTGCCGACGTTTCGGGCACGTTCCTACTGCCCGGAGGTGCAGGACCAGAAGGCCATCACCGACCTGCTCTACGCCAGTCCCCTGTGGGAGATTGCCGAGCAGCTGATCGGCCAAGGAAAGATCGCGCCCGTACGGGCAGGACAGATCGCTCTACGGTTCCCGTCGACCGATCCACCGCGCGAACCGCACCCGCACATCGACGGGATGTACTCGCCCAACAACGGCGTGCCGAAAGGCGAGATCCGTAACTTCACCGCGCTGGTCGGCGTGTTCCTAAGCGACGTGCGCGGACCGTACTCCGGCAACTTCACGGTCTGGCCGGGAAGCCACCGCCTCTACGAGGAATACTTCCGGGCGCATGGTCCGGAGGCACTGCTTCACGGCATGCCACCGGTGGACCTGCCCGAGCCAGTGCAGGTGACGGCCAATGCGGGAGACGCGGTGCTGGCCCACTATCAGCTCGGTCATGGCATCGCCGGAAATGCCTCACCGCACATCCGCTACGCAGTCTTCTTCCGGCTTTCGCATGTCGACCACGCGTCCGTGCACTGGGAATGCATGACCGACATCTGGCGGGAGTGGTCAGGCATGCGCGACGTCGTCGAGGACGCCGCAGGTGCGCGCGCCACGTGAAGCGAGGAGGAGAAACCGTGCCAGCACTGGAAGTTCGCGGTCTCGTCCGGCGGCTGGGCGATCACCTGGCCGTCGACGATCTCTCCTTCAGCGTGAACGACGGTGAGTTCTTCGTCCTGCTCGGACCGTCGGGGTGCGGCAAGACGACGACCTTGCGGATCATCTGCGGTCTCGAGCAACCCGACGCCGGCGACGTGTTCATCGCGGGCCGCCGAGTCACCCAGCTGCCGGCTCGAGAGCGCAATGTCGGCATGGTGTTCCAGGAGTACGGCCTGTATCCGAGCATGGACGTCTTCGGCAACATGGCGTACGGACTCCAGGCCCGCGGCAAGGTTTCGCGCAAGGAGATCGAGACCCGGGTCAAGCAGGCGGCCGAGCGACTCGAGCTCACACCGTTGTTGAGCTCACCGATCACCGATCTCTCCGGTGGTGAGCAGCAGCGTGTGGCGCTCGGCCGCGCCATGGTGAAGGACGCCGATGCCTACCTGTTCGACGAGCCGTTGTCGAACCTCGACCCGAAACTACGCCATCGGCTGCGCCGCGACATCCTGTCCCTTCACAAGGAAAAGGGAAAGCCCAGCGTCTACGTCACCCACGACCAGTCAGAGGCGTTCGCCATGGGGGACGTCGTGGCGGTCATCGCCAACGGCAAGGTCCAGCAGGCCGCGACCCCGGACGAGCTGCTGGAGAACCCCGCGAACACCTTCGTCGCCGGATTCGTGGGCAGTCCGCCGATGAACCTGGTGGACGCAGAACTCGTGTCAATGAACGGATCCTTTACGGCCGTGACCCTCGACACGACGTTCGAGCTGCCAGAACGCTGGCGGCCGGTGATCGAGCGCTACGGCAAGAAGGCGGTGACGCTTGGCATCCGTACCAACGCGTTCGTCCTCGCACCGCAGGACGGTTCGCCGATTCGTTCCGAGTCGTCATCGTCACCCGACCCGGTCCAGGGAGTCGTCACATGTGAGGTCGTCGACGTCGAGCCCCTGATTGGAGAAACCGTGGTTCGACTCCAGGCGCCGGAAAAGAGCACGCTGGCGGCGGTGTTCTCCGCGGGGGAGGAAGGCGACCTGCGCCCTGGTGACGTCGTGCGGCTTGGCGTCACGGCAACTGGACTGCGGTTCTTCGATGTCGACACCACCCAGGCCCTCACCGGTCTCGATGCGGACGAGCAGCGGTCTTATGCCTAGGTCGACGACGGCGCTCGGCGAGCTGCGCGAAGGGTTCGACGTGATCGCGCGGCTGGTGGGCCTCACCCTCGGACCCTCGCAGGGCGTCGTGCTCAACGACGTAGGAGGTGGCTCGGCCGAGAGCCTGGTGGACTCGGCCACCATCGCCCGCCGGGTCACGAGTCTTCCCGGTCGCCGGCACACGGCCGGCGCCGAGCTCGCTCGCGCGTTGGTACGCCGGGTCGGCGACGGCGCAGGAGACGGCGGTGCGACGGCGGCGGTCATCGCGCGAGCCGTGCTCTGCCATGCGGTCCGGGTGGTGGCGGCCGGCGCCAACCCCGTGCTGGTACGCGCCGGAATCCAGCGCGGTGTCGCGATCGCATGCGACGTGTTGAAAAGTCACGCGACTCCGGTCGACGCAGCCGCTTCGACGGCTACCGGATCCAGCCTCACCGGCCTCGCGCTGGCCGCGACGTCAGACACCGAGCTCGCCACCGTACTCGGCGAGATGGTCGACGTGCTGGGGGTCGAGGGCGCGATCAGCGTCGAAGAGCACGAGGCGATGAACCTGGTGCACCACTACGTCGAGGGCGCGCGCTGGCGAGGTCGTCCGGCCGAGTCCGACCTGCTGCCCGGCGCCAGCACGGAGCTCACGCTGATCGACCCGGTGGTCGCGGTGGTCGACGAGGAGGTGGAACGGGTCGAGCAGGTGGCGCCGATCCTCGAGGCCGCCCTCGCCCAGCCCGGACGGCCGCCGCTGCTGTTCGTGGCTCGGGAGCTGTCCGGGACTGCGCTCTCCATGCTGAGCTTCAACCACCGCCGCGGCACGCTGATCAGCGCACCGACCGTCATCACGACGTCTCGCACCCGCGTGTCGGACGACCTGGACGATCTCGCCCTCCTGACCGGCGCGGTGGTGATCTGCACCGAGCACGGACGAAAGCCGGGGGCGTTCCAGCCGAGCTGGTTCGGCCGTGCCCGCCGGGCCGTCGTGCAACCCGGCTACCTCACCGTCTCCGGTGGACGTGGTGACGCGAGTGCGATCGCGGAACGTGCCGCGAGGCTGCGTACCCGAGCCTGGGAGCTCGACCAGAGCCCGCAGCGGGAGGACCGCCGGACGCGCGACCGGCTCTGGCTTCGGCAGGCGAGGTTGTGCGGCCGCGTGGGTGTGGTGCGGGTCGGTGCGGCCACGACCCAGCAGGTGGAGGTACGCGTCGCGCAGGCGCGCAAGGCGATCCGGCTGCTGCACATTGCGGCACGCGAGGGCATCGTGCCGGGCGGCGGGGTCGCCTACCTCGACTGCGTTCGGTTCGTCCGTGCGGCACGCGAGGACTGCACGGACTCGGACGTCGCCGCCGGACTCGACGCCGTGTGCAGCGGCCTCGAGGCGCCCTTCCTGCAGATCGTCCGCAACGCGGGGGAGACAGAGCCTCGGGTGGCGCTCGCGAAGGTGCGGGAGCTGGGCCGGGGTCACGGGATCGACGTCAGGCGTCACGCGTACGTCGACATGCGCAGCGCCGGGATCTGGGACGCGGCGGGTGTGGCGGCCACAGCGTTGGAAGCCGCTGGAGAGACTGCCGGCTTGCTGGTGTCAGCCGAGGTGGTGACCGGTCGTGCCTGAGTCGCGTGCTTCTGGATCGGTTGGTTCTGGGCCGGTTGGTTCTGGGTCGGTGGCTGAGCAGGTCCTGGACCTTGCGACCCCGGTGCTCGCGGTCGAGGCGTACGCCGGGCGGCTGTGGGTCGGCGGGGTCGGGGGAGTCGCGTGGCTGCGGTCGGACGGTACGGGCGAGGTGTGCACAGGCGCCGAGCTGCGGTCGTACGCCGCGCTCTGCCCGGCAGGGTCGTGGCTCGTGGCAGGTGGCGCGGAGGGCATCGTGCGGATCCGCGACGGGATCGTCGAGCCTGCCGACCTCGCCGGCTCCGGGGCACCGGTTGCCGCGCTCGCCGTTCTTCCCGCAGACGAAGGCGAGTCACCGATCCTGCTCGCGGGAACGCTCGGCGACGGCGTGCTGCGCAGCGAGGACGGCGGCCGGAACTGGGCGACCGCCAACTTCGGTCTCCCCGACTACGACGTGAGCGCGCTCGTCGTGAGCCCGGGCGGGACTGTGCTCGCCGGGACCGGCAGCGGTGTCGCGGTCGCAACGCCTGGCGCCAAGGCCTGGCGGCCATGTCGCGGTACGCAGGGCACAGCCATCGCCGCCTTGGCCTTCATACAGGCCACCGAGGAGGTCGGCTCGCGAGCTGACGTCCCGACGCCGCGGGAGCTCGTCGTGGCAGCGAGCGAGAACGGCAAGATCCTGGCGTCGTACGAGCAGGGCGGCGCGTGGGAGCCACGGGGCTCGGTGGACGCCCCGGTGACCGCCTTGCTTGCCGTCCCGGACTCTCCAGGTGTCGTCGTGGCCGGGACAGCCGGTGGCGGCGTCTTCCGCTCGTTCGACGCCGGAGCCACCTGGGTGCCCGCGACCGATCCGACCTGTGTCCGCACGGTCTTCTCCCTCGCCGCTCATGACGGCTCGCTCTACGCCGGCACGACTGACGGGCTGGCCCGAAGCGACGACGGCGGAGGCACCTGGCGACTCGTGCGCACTCCGCCGACCCACGACGTGAACCGGATCCTCACCTGGAAGCGCCGGATCGTCGTGGTCGGTGCGAGATCGGGCCCGGCCGTCGTGGTCGACCGGGATGCCGGTCCAGCCGGTGCACCTGGGACCACGGTCGAGCAGCTGGCGGAAGGTGCGCCGTTCCCGCTCAGCGCGCTCGAGGTCGCGGGCGAGACCTTGCTCGCGTCCGGCCCCGGTGGACTTTTCCGTTTACCTGAGACCGGAACTCCGAGCACCACGACGCGCACTCAGGCCGGCGAAGCCGCAGCCGAGACCGCCTGGGAGCGCGTGGTGTCCGGCGAGGACGGCCACGTCGGCGTCATCAACATCCGGACGGATGGCGTCGGCCTCGCCGCGCCGGCACGGCACGGGAACGTCCTGCTACGGACGAAGGACGGTGGAGCGTCCTGGGAGCAGGTCCCCGCTCCCTTCGGGATGCTCCCGGTCACCGCGCTCGCCGTGACCGAGCACGGGTGCGTCGCGGCGGTACGCGACGGCCGGCACAACACGGTCGAGCTGTGGTTCTCGCCCGACGGTGCCGACTGGCGACGTGAGGCGACGGCGGAGACCGTGTGGCCCGTCGTCGGCGCGTTCGACGCGGCGGGGCAGCCGGCCGTGAGCCTCGGGCGAACGGTGTACCGGCGCGACGAGACCGGCCGCTGGTGTCGCTGGCTCGAGTTCGACACAGGAATCCGGGCGATCTGTGGGCACTCGCACGGGTTCGTCGTCGTGACGCAACGGTCCTTCTGGGCAGTCTCACCCGACGGTGCGGAACGCGACGAGCTCGCGGACGGAAAGCTCGAGGAGGGTCAGGACGTCCTCGACATCGTCGTCGATCCCACCGCAGCACCTCACGACCGTTGCCTCTACGTACTGCTCACCCATGGCCGCATCCATCGGCTCGACTTGCCGACTTCCCCCACTCCGCGACAAGAGAAGGGACGATCACGATGATGACGTCGCGACGCAGTGTGTTGAAGGCGATGGCCGCAAGCGGGGTACTGGCACTTGGCGGTAGCGCTCTGGCTTCGTGTTCCAGTGACGGCGAACGCGGTTCGGGGGAGACCGTCGACGTCACGCTGACCACTTACGACGGCTGGCCGTTCGGTCCCATGCCCACGGCCAAGGAGCAGAAGGACGACCCGACCGCGAAGGCGTATGCCGGCGTGCTCCGGGAATGGATGCGCGAGCATCCTGGCGTCAAGATCAAGAACGCGACGCTCAATGTCTGGGACCAGCAGGCTCTCACCACCGCCATCACCGGCGGCACGGCGCCCTCGCTGTATCCCGGCGACGTGATCGGCGGTTGGAACCGGGCCAACGTGCGCTCGGCCATGCTCCAAGGGCTTGTCGCCGACATGACCGAGTACCTCGAGCAGTACAAGGTGCACGACAAGCTGGAGGACTACGCCAAGCCGATCTGGGAGAAGTGGGAGGTCAACGGCCGGTTCTACGCCTCGCCCTGGATCTACAACGTCGGGACGGGTCTGCACTACCGGCGTGACCTGGTGCAGGAGCTCGGGCTCAAGGAGCCGACGCCTGACTGGACGTGGGACGACGTACGGGAGCTCGCCAAGGGTCTCACCGAAGGCAAGCGCAAGGGCATCGTGTTGCAGGGCTGGGGACTCAACATGGGCCTCAACGCCGACGGCATGGACTTCCACTCGACGATTCCCGCACCGGAGACCGGCTGGAACTGGCGGTGGGACTACAGCTCGCGCGCCGACCAGTGGATCCCGCTGATCGAACGTATGCGGGCGATGATCTTCGAGGACCAGTCGGTGCTGGCCGACATCAGCATGGGCGACGGAGACACGCTTGCGGCGTTCTTCCGCGGTGACGCCGCGATCCACAACAACACCGTCATCTACTTCACCATCCCTCCGGGCAGCGACAACGCCCCGGCCGACCTCGCCGCCAGGCTGGACAAGCCGATCGAAGAGGTCGTGGGGTGGATGACCCAGCCGAACGGTACGAACGGGCGTACCGCCAACACCCAAGGTCAGGTGGACCTGGTCGGGTTCTCGCCGGACCTGGACGACGACGCGCTCGACGCGGCGATGAGCCTGCTGCTCCACGTGCAACAGCGCGGGTGGGTGGAGCAACGCAAGGCGGTCTACGAGGCGACGAACGACCCCAAGCACGTCTACGACTGGGCCAACATCATGCCGCTGTTCAAGGGCCTCCTGGACCAGGTGCCGAGCTCACCCGAGGAGGCGTGGGGAACGAAGTTCATGAACGAAGTGCGCCGGGCGGCACAGATCCCGATCGCGCCGAACGAAGCGTTCTACTTCCCAGCCGAGCCGAACCCCGCTCCGAGCTCGACCATCCGCGACGACATGACGTCGCGCTGGACCAACGAGCGCGGCAACCTCGACCTGCGGGCGGACCTCAAGAAGCTGGACGACACGCGCAACCAGCAGGCGCAGAACTTCACGTCCGGCATCTCCGACGAGGACTTCATCGAGGCCGCATCCGGCTATTACGAGGCACACGCGGCGTACTGGCAAGAGAATGCACCCGACTACTACCAGAACGTCTACCAGCCTTGGTACGAGCAAAACGTGCTTCCAGCGCTGAGTGGGTGACCGAGGTGCAAGCCGAGAGGGTGATCGTCTGCCGATGAGTAGTCACCAGCCGCCGGTCGGCGCCCAGCAGTCGCCGGGCGCCGACCAGGCTTCCGAGAATCGCGGTGGACGGGATGCCAGCGCTGGTCAGGCACTCGCTGGTACGTCCGGTGGCCCGCCAGGCACGCTCGACGGGCCACCGCTGGACGTCGCCGAGGGTGCGTCCACGGCACAACCGACCTCGCACAAGCTGAGCCGGCGACGCCGGCTGGAAGGCGGGTTGTTCGTCCTCCCGGCGTTCCTCTTCCAGCTGTCGTGGGGCTGGTATCCCCTGCTGATGGCGTTCGTGATCAGCTTCACCAACGCGCAGTTCCGCCGGCCGGTGGAGTTCACCGGTTTGGAGAGCTACGGGCGCATGTGGAACGACCCGCTCGTGGCGCAGGCGTTCAAGGTGACGGCGATCTATGCAGCGCTCAACATCGGGCTCACCTTCATGATCCCGATCATCGTGGCGATCCTCCTCATGGAGATGCCGAAGAAGCACATCCGGTGGATGATGCTGCTGTGGTTCCTGCCGTTGTCGGGGATCGCCAGCACCCTGCTGTTCCGCTACCTGTTCAACGCGCAGTACGGCCTGTTCCAGTGGGTCGCGACGGAAGTGCTGCACCTGCCGCCTCAGCCGTTCCTCAACTCGTCTGAGCAGGTGCTGTTCTGGTTGGTGTTCCCGGGCATCCTGTTCTTCGGCCCTGGCCTCATCTACATGGCGACGTTGCAGGGGATTCCGCAGTCGTACTACGAGGCGGCCGAGATCGAGGGCGCGAGTTTTTGGCGCAAGGTCTGGACGATCTCCCTGCCCAGGTTGCGGCCGGTCATCTCGATGCTGTTGATCTTCGCGGTGATCGGATCGTCCCAGGCGTTCGAGTTCCCCTTGATCATGACTGGCGGTGGTCCGGGTGGCGCCAGCCGCACCGTCGTGATGTACCTGTACGACCTGTTGCGGAACCTGCGGTACGCGGATGCCACCGCACTGGGCGTCTTCCTGTTCGTCACCACCATGGCACTGGTCGTCATCCAGCGCCGGTTCTTCCGGGAAGACCCGGACGCCTGAGAGAGGAGGGCTTGAAGCCGCATGCTGTTTCCACGAGTGGGGCGCAAGCAGCCGGCGATCCGGATCGCCTGGTGGCTGGTGGTGGCCTTCCTCTGCCTCGGCATCACGCTGCACCTGTTCCCGTTCTATTTCATGCTGATCACGTCGTTCAAAAGCGGTGAGGAGGTGCTGCAGTTCCCGCCCACCTGGTGGCCACAGGAGCCGACGCTCGCCGGCTGGCGGCTGGTGGTGAGCCTGGTGCACGGCGCCAACACGGCCGCAAGCACGCTGATGGACGGGCCGTTCTGGGTGTTCTTCCTCAACTCGGTCCACATCACGTTCTGGGTGTTGGTGTTGGGGATCCCCATCACGTCGCTCGCGGCGTACGCCAACAGCAAGCTGCAGTCGGGGCCGCTTGCCCGCTGGTCGTTCCTCTTCTTCATCGGGACGCTGATGATGCCGGCGGCGTTGACCCTCATCCCCAACTACCTGCTCACCCGGAACTTCCCGTTCGCGCTCCCGGAGGTGCCGGAGATCCCTGGGACCGACATCGAGTTCCCGAGCGTGCGGATCTGGGACACGCACTGGGCGGTGATCCTGCCGATCGTGTTCCAGGCGTTCAACTTCCTGCTGTTCAAGGGCTTCTTCGACACGATTCCGGACTCGGTGATCCAGGCGGCGCGGGTCGACGGCGGGTCGGAGTTCAACATCTTCCGGCGGATCGTCCTGCCGATGAGCGTGCCGGTCTACGCCGTCGCGATCTGGGGTGCGTTCAGCGGGGCGTGGGACCAGTTCCTCTGGCCCCTCATCGTCTTGCAGACGCCGGAGAAGATGCCCGCGTCCGTCGAGATCTACCTGTTGCTGCAGCGATTCACGCAAGCGGGCTCGATGAACGCCGAGCAGGCGACCGCGCAAGCGCAACAGATGCAGGAGATCCTCTCCGCCGGGATGTCGTGGAACGGGCTCATGGTGCTGGGGATCCTGCAGTCGTTGCCCGTGTTCATCGCGTTCATCGTGTGCCGTGAGTACCTGCTGCGCGGTATCCGGTTGCGGGGTCTCAAGTGACGCGGCTGCTCGGTCGACGCCTTGGCGCATCGCGAGGGTCCGGACCGTCGCAGATCCTCCGAGGTCCACATCGCGCAATGGAGGGAGCCTGATGGCACGGATCGACGTCGAGCAGGTGGTGAAGCGGTACGCCGCGGAGCGGATCATCGACACGGAGTCGGCGAAGGCCAGGCCGGCGCTGAACGGCGTCAGCCTGCACGTGGCGGAGGGCGAGACGGTCAGCGTGGTCGGGTCCTCGGGCTGTGGCAAGTCGACCTTGCTCAAGGTCGTGGCGGGGCTCGAGTATCCCGACTCCGGGCGGGTGCTCTACAACGGCGCGGACGTGACGTTCGTACGACCGCAGGAACGCGGCGTCGGCATGGTCTTCCAGGACTACGCGCTCTACCCGTCCATGAAGGGCGAGGGCAATCTTGCGTACTACTTCGAAGTCCACGACCGCAGTGAGGAGGAGAAGGAGCAGCGAGTACGCGAGACGGCCGAGCGCATGGGCGTGGGGTTCGAGCATCTGCTGGGTCGGGTTCCCACGACGCTCTCCGGTGGCGAGCAGCAGCGGGTGGCGATCGGGCGGTGCATCGTCCGGGATCCGCAACTGTTCCTCATGGACGAGCCGATCTCCAACCTCGACGCGAAGCTGCGGGAACAGACCCGGGTCGAGATCCGTCGGCTGCTGCGGAAGTTCGGGATCACCACGCTCTACGTCACCCACGACCAGCAGGAAGCCATCTTCATGGGTGACCGGATCGCGGTGATGCGCGACGGCGTCATCGAGCAGATCGGCACGTTCGACGAGCTGTACTACACGCCGGTCAATCTGTTCGTGGCGACCTTCATCGGCTCGCCGCCCATGACCGTCTTCCCCGCGTACGTGAGCAGTGGAGTGGTCACAGTGCCGGACACGGACGCATCGTGGCAGCTTCCGTACCAGCTGGCCACCGAGCTCCCACTCGGTCCCGTCCGCGTCGGAGTCCGACCGGAAGGCTGGGTCCTCGACACGCCCGACGCCGTAGGGATCCGGGTGCGCCACGTGGAGCGGATCCCGACCGAGCGGGCGAGCTTCATCTACGGCAACCTGGGCCCGGCGAACGTGGTCGTGGCCGCGCCGGTGGACTATCCGGAGCGGGCCGAGGTGCGGCTCACACCGGACTGGGATCGGGCGTACTTCTTCGCAGCCGACGGCGAGCAGCCGCTGCATGTCCCCGGTGTGCTGGAACTCTTCTGAGGTGGACCAAATGACCATGTGCACTACGCCTGTCAGAGGTGTGACACGTGCCGGCACGTCTTGCACCTCCGACAGACGTCGTGCCCATGGGGGAGGTGGTGAGCAGTGAGCGCGATCGTCGTCGACAAGCTGGTCAAGGACTTCGGCGAGAAGCGCGCCGTCGACAACGTGAGCTTCGAGGTGCAAGACGGCGAGCTGCTGGTCCTCGTGGGCCCGTCGGGGTGCGGCAAGACGACCACGTTGCGCTTGCTCGCCGGCCTCGAGCCGGTGACCAGTGGCGAGATCCGGTTCGGCGACCGGGTGGTCAACGAGATCCGGCCGAAGGATCGCAACGTCGCGATGGTCTTCCAGGACTACGCGATCTTCCCGCACCTCACCGTGTTCGAGAACATCGCGTACGGACTGCGCTCGCGGCACACTCCGCGGCGCACGGTGCGCGAGCGGGTGCCGGAAGCCGCCAAGATGTTCCGCATCGAGCACCTGCTCGCCCGCAAGCCGCGCCAACTCTCCGGTGGGGAACGCCAGCGGGTCGCGTTGTCACGCGCGCTGGTGCGTGACGCGTCGCTGTATCTGTACGACGAACCGCTGTCGAACCTCGACGCGCAGCTGCGTTACCAAGCCCGCGAAGACATCCTCACGCTGCACCGCGAGAAGAAGAAGCCCACCGTCTACGTCACCCACGACCAGGCCGAGGCGATGGCGCTCGGCGACCGCATCGCGGTGATGAACGCAGGCCGGATCCAGCAGATCGGCCCGGGTCCCGAGCTGTACGACAAGCCCCGGAACCTCTTCGTCGCGTACTTCATCGGGACGCCGAGCATCAACCTCTTCGACCTCGAGCTACGGGCGAGCCCGGACACCGAGGGAGTCGTGGCCGCGGGAAGCGGGATCGAGCTGCAGCTCGACCCGAAGCTCAGCGAACGGCTGCGTCCCCACATCGGTCGCCCGATCAAGCTCGGCGTACGTCCGGAGCATCTGCACGTGCCGCGGATGGCTCCCTTCGAGGTGACCGACGGGAACACGCTCCACGGCGTGGTGAACCTCATCGAGCCGACGTCGACAGGAAGCACCGTCTACCTGTCGACCTCGCAGGATGTCGACTTCGTGGCGACGTTCAAGGTGCGGCTGCCGTCGAACTATCTCGATCGTGAGGTTCCCCTCGGGGTCGACATGAGCAAGGTGCACGTCTTCGACGCCGAGACCGGCGAGTCGCTGTCGTTACAAGGGTGAGCTCGTGCCATTCCTCGACGACATCGGTCCCCGAGACGAGCGGCGCGGTCCGATCTGGGCGGCGTTCGCGACGGTGGCCGAGCAGGTGGAGCGGATGGTCGCGGCCAACGTGGTGTGGGCGATACAGCTCGCGCCCGGAGTCCTGGCGCTTGCGTTCCCCGGATGGCCCGGCTGGCTGCGCGTGCTGCTCGGTCTGTACTCCGCCACGGTGGTGATACCTGCCACTGCCGTGTTGTTCGGACTCGCGGCCGAGGCGTGCCGCGGGCAGCATGTCGACGCAGGGCTCGCTGGCGAGTTGCTTCGGTCGTACGCCGGTCGCAGCATCGGCACACTTGCGCCCCTCTACGGAACGTTCGGGGTGCTGGTCTGGCTTGCGGTCCTCGCGCACGCGCTCGACCTGGGATTCGCTGTCGCCGCACTCACCCTGCTGATCCTGCTGTGGTCGGTCTGCGCGACCTACTGGGGGCCGTTGTTCGTCGACCAGCCATCGCTCTCGGCGGTGGGTATTGCCCGCGCGTCGGTGTCGCTCGTGTGGCGCCGGCCGGAGCAGACGTTGGCGACCTGGTGCATGGTCGCCGTGGCGTGGGTGGTCGGTGTGATCTCCATCGGCGGGCTGGTGCTCATCGTGCCGATGCTGGTGGTGATCCTGCAGACGCACCGCTACCTCGCCGTGTCGCGCTCGGTCCCGTCGCGCGAGACATAGCGGCGGATCTCTCCGCGTTGGTACGCGTCACGTGTCAGCACTCCGATCTATAATCGATCATACGTTCGACAACAGCCGTGGCGGCGCCATCTGGCGATCGAATGGGGCTGGCAGGCCGTGATGGATCCCGACCGTGGGAGGTGCCTGCAGCGATGGGGGAGCTCAGCCCGGAGAACGAATACCTGGTGTGGTACGACCAGCGTCGCCGGCGCTGGATCGCCATGCCGATCTCGAGGGTGGGGGGTGTGATCATCGAGAGTGAGTACGCCGCACCGATCGAGGTGCTGATCGGCGGACCGGGGGAGGGTGCCGGATGAGCGTCGTGCTCTGACCGACGTCCATCGTGCGGCCGGCCGTGGCACCGCGACGTGTCAGCTGGCCATGAGTCTCTTCGCGACCTGCTCGAACACGTCGGCCGGCACCTCCTCGGTCGGCCGCGGACACCGGCCGAAGATCTCGGCGGCCGCCTGATGGAAGCCTGCGGGGAGTCCGGCAGCCGCGAGGGTTGCGGCGATCTCCTCCATCTCGCCGCGCCACCGCCATCCCTTGTGGTAGGCGGATCTCGCCGCCGACACACTTCGGTCGGCGAGCGTCGGCTGGGAGAGCTCCCATTCTGCGAGCAGGTCGGCCTCGACGCCCTCGGCTCGTGCCGCGGCACGAACGGCGAGCAGCAGAGCGCTCGTTCCCTTCGTCCATGCGGCGTAGCACATCTTGAGCGCAGAGGCGTGACCGACGTCGTTGCCGACGTTGCGGACGGCCAAGGCCGTGCCGGCGAAGAGCTCGACGACCGTCTCGGCTTTCCCACCGGAGACGTAGAGCCGCGTCGTGCCGGGCCGTTCCGGGGGACCGCCGATGATCCCGCCGTCGACCACGTGCGCGCCTGCCGGTTCCAGCAGTGCGCCGACCTCACGGGCCGATTTCGGCGAAATGGCGTTGGCGTCGACGTAGACGCCCGGATAGCCCACGAGCTCGCTCGCGACCGACAGCGCGGCATGGGGAGGGCAGATCGACAAGATGACGGCACATTCGCGCAGGAGGGCGGCTGGTGTACGCACGTCCTTCAGGCCGGCGGCTTCGGCGCGCGAGCGAGTCTTCGCGCTTCGTCCGTGCGAGGCGTACAGCACCTGATGGCCGCGCGTGACCAGCTGCCGCGCGACGGCGGCGCCCATCTCACCCGGATGCAGGACGCCAACGGTCACCGTCTCCATGCCCGCCACCCTACAGACAATGACCACGCGTGGCGGGTCTGCGCTCACCACGGTAGGTGCCGGCACTCGCCATGGCGACCGTACGCCCAGCGAGGCTCGTCAT
The DNA here is from genome assembly GCA_036564245.1 of Actinopolymorphaceae bacterium. Classification (GTDB taxonomy): domain Bacteria; phylum Actinomycetota; class Actinomycetes; order Propionibacteriales; family Actinopolymorphaceae; genus Thermasporomyces. The sequence continues at coordinate 54,784 of DATCKU010000002.1, read as the reverse complement.
GTCGGCGATGCGTCGGCGGCGCCTCAGCCGGCTCGGATCACCGTCTGCAGGGCGAGCTCGACCATGGTGCCGAACGTGCGCTCTCGTTCCTCTGGAGTCGTGTGCTCGCCGGTCCGCAGATGGTCGCTCACGGTCAGGATGGACAGGGCACGCGCGCCGAACTTGGCGGCGAGCGTGTAGAGCATGTTGGTTTCCATCTCGACCGCGATCACGCCGTACTCGGCCAGCCGGTCGGCGAGCTCTGGACGGTCCGGATAGAAGGCGTCGGTCGAGAAGACCTGACCGACGTGGACCGGCGCGCCCCGCTCGGTTGCGACGTCGTATGCCGTGCGCAGCAAGCCGAAATCGGCGGCCGGTGCGTAGTCGAGGCCCTCGAAGCGGATCCGGTTCATTCCCGAGTCGGTCGACGCCGTGATGGCGAGGACGACCGAGCGCAACGCGAGCGACTCGGTGAACGCACCGCAGCTGCCCACCCGAACGAGCGTGCGTGCGCCGTATTCGGCCATCAGCTCGTGCGTGTAGATGGCAAGCGAGGGATGGCCCATGCCGGTGCCCTGGACCGACACCCGCCGCCCCTCGTACCTGCCGGTGAAACCCAGCATGTTACGCACGGTCGAGTAGCAGGTCGCGTCCTCGAGGAACGTCTCGGCGATCCACTGTGCCCGCAGCGGGTCACCAGGGAGGAGGACGGTGTCGGCGATCTCGCCTGGTTTGGCGCCGATGTGCGTGCTCACAAGACGCTGATCCTGCCAGACGCACGGCAATGACCAGGTGGAGAGGGCGCGCGTACCATCCCATGGACACGATCGCCCTCCGGCGGGTGCATGCCGATGCTGCGTGTCACTGCACGGCCACCCTCGACGGCAGGAGCGGGGCTACAGTGCTTCACGTGCCGCGCTTGACCAAGCTCGCTCTTGCTCGTTCGGCCCTTGATCGCGCGACGGAGCGCCGCCGCGATCCAGCCTGGGTCGACGCGTGCTGGGCCGACGAACGATGCCGGGTCCTGCTGGTCTCCGACGGCAGGGTCCCGGTGGACGACGACGTCACCGTGCTGCGACTCAGCTCACCGAAGGACCTCGGCGCCACACCGCCGGCGGAGCGTTACCTGCTCGGGCTCGACGACGACGGTGTGCCGTACTTCGCCGTGCCCGGTGAGGCCGAGGGACGTCTCGTCAGCCTTCGCGAGGCCGGGACGCTGCTCTCCGATCGCGACGTCGGGCTCGTGGTTCACGCGATCGCCCTGGCCAACTGGCACAGCACGCATCCGTGTTGTGCGCGTTGCGGTGCGGAGACGATTCCGAGCGACGGCGGGCACGTCCGCAGGTGCCCCGCGTGCCGCGCCGAGCACTTCCCACGGACCGATCCCGCGATCATCGTCCTCGTGCACGACGACGCCGATCGTTGCCTGCTCGGCCGCCAGCCGAGCTGGCCGGTCGGCCGCTTCTCGACACTGGCGGGATTCGTCGAGCCGGGCGAGCCGCTCGAGCATGCGGTGATCCGCGAGGTGCGGGAGGAGACGGGCATCGAGATCGTCGACCCGTCGTACGCCGGAAGCCAGCCCTGGCCGTTCCCGTCGAGTCTCATGCTCGGCTTCTTCGCCCGCGCCGTCACGACCGAGATCAGGGTCGACGGCGACGAGATCGCAGAAGCCCGCTGGCTGTCCCGGGACGAGCTGCTGCAGGCGGTGCAGTCAGGTGAGCTCCTGCTCCCCGGGAAGGTGTCGATCGCGCGCCGGTTGATCGAGACGTGGTACGGCGGTGAGCTGCCCGGTGACTGGTGAGCCGGACGCCGGCCGTGTCGCAAGACGGTCACAGAACCGCGCGCCACGCCGGAAAGCCCCGAGAACTTCGCTCGGGAAGATTGCGGACCCCCGCGCTGTTGATTCAGTTGACAGATGACGACCGAAGGGAACGCGATGTCGAGCTCTGCGCCGCCGAACACTCTCACGATGTACACCACTCCGTGGTGTGGCTACTGCCGCCGGCTCAAAGGGCAGCTCGACCGGGCCGGAATCTCGTACACCGAGGTCGACATCGAGCAGCATCCAGATGCCGCGGAGCTGGTTGCGAAGATCAACGGCGGCAACAAGACGGTGCCCACCGTGGTCTTCCCGGATGGCTCGGCTCTCACGAACCCGTCGCTCGCCCAGGTCGCGGAGCGTCTCGGCACCCGCGTATAGCAGCGCCGCGGATGGCTGCGATCGTCGGGTCGCGGCCGGGCGATCATGACCAGCGCACGTCGTCGACGCGTGAGGTGGCAGGGGTCCGCTGACGCGTGGTCGGCTCCGCCGTCGGTGCCGACCGGCGTCGCGCGTGCCTGGAAAGATGGGGCAGTGTGACGCCCGACGCCGTGCTCGCTGCGCTCGACCCCGAGCAACGTCAGGCCGCGACCACCCTCGACGGCCCGCTCTGCATCCTGGCGGGCGCCGGCACGGGGAAGACCCGTGCGATCACGCACCGGATCGCCTACGCCGTATTGTCGGGCCGCTGGCGGCCAGACCACGTGCTGGCGGTGACGTTCACGACCCGGGCGGCCGGCGAGATGCGGACGAGACTTCGCGAGCTCGGCGTGGTGGGCGTCCAGGCGCGCACGTTCCACTCGGCGGCCTTGCGGCAGGCGCGCTACTTCTGGCCCCAGGTCTACCGCTCGGAGCTGCCACCCGTCGTCGAGAGCAAGATGCGGTACGTCGCCGAGGCGGCGGCGCGCTGCCGGGTGCCGGCCGATCTCGCGGGCCGACGGGATCTCGCCAGTGAGATCGAGTGGGCCAAGGTCTGCAACGTACGACCCGACGACTACCCGGCGATCGCCGAGCGCGTGGGACGACGGCCCGCCGGGTACGACACGGCAACGGTGGCGCGGGTCTTCGCGGCGTACGAAGAGGTCCGTCGCCAACACGGACACCTCGACCTGGAGGACGTCCTGCTCTGCGCCGTCGCGCTGCTCAGCGAGTCGCCTCAGGTGGCCGAGGCGGTGCGGGCGCAGTACCGACACCTGGTCGTCGACGAGTACCAGGACGTCAGCCCGATCCAGCAGCGCCTGCTCGAACTCTGGCTCGGTGACCGGGACGACATCTGCGTCGTCGGCGATGCCAACCAGACCATCTACTCGTTCGCCGGCGCGACGCCGGACTACCTGCTCGGCTTCACCCGCCGCTTCCCTTCCGCCTCGGTCGTCCGCCTGGAACGCGACTACCGGTCCACGCCGCAGGTCGTGAAGGTCGCCAACGCGGTGCTCGCTGGTGCGGACGCTCGTCACCGCGCGTACCGGCTGACGTTGCGCGCGCAGCGGCCGGACGGGCCGAAGCCAACCTTCACCGAGTACGCCGACGACGTGGACGAGGCGGAGGGAATCGCGCGCTCGATCGACGCGCTGGTCCGCAAGGGTGTGCCGCGCCGGGAGATCGCGGTGCTGTTCCGCACCAACGCGCAGTCGGAGACGTTCGAGCAGGCGCTCGCCGACCGGCGGATTCCGTACGTGCTCAGGGGAGCGGAGCGCTTCTTCGATCGACCGGAGGTACGCCAGGCCCTGGTGCTGTTGCGTGGCGCAGCGCGCGCGGCGTCCCCCGACGGCACCACCCCAGGGGTGCTACGCCACGAAGGCGAGGCGCCGCCCGCAGCGAGCGGCCCAGGCGTGGCGACCGGTGACGTGCAGCCCGGCCTGGTCTCGGAGGTACAGGCAGTGCTGGGCGCGGCCGGCTGGACTCCGGAGCCTCCTGAGGGGGCCGGTGCGCAACGTGAACGCTTGGAGTCGCTCGCCGCGCTCGTGACTCTCGCCGAAGAGGTCGCGCAGGCGGACCCGGCCGCCGGTGTGCGTGACTTCCTCGCCGTCCTCGAGGAGCGGATGGCTGCCCAGCATGCGCCGTCGGCCGACGGGGTCACGCTCGCCACCCTGCATGCGGCGAAGGGCCTGGAGTGGGACGCGGTGTTTCTCGCCGGGATCCAGGAAGGGACCGTGCCGATCTCCTACGCCGAGACACCAGACCAGATCGAAGAGGAACGCCGGCTGCTCTACGTCGGCATCACCCGGGCTCGGGTCCACCTCGCGATCTCGTGGGCGCTCGCTCGCTCACCAGGTGGACGGAAGACCCGCGTGCCGTCGCGATTCCTGGACAACGTCCGGCCGAAGCACAGCGGACGTGGGACAGGTCGGCCGGGTGGCGCAGGCGCTCACGGCTCCTGGGACGGATCTGGTGCGACGGGCGACCGCGTGGGTCGGCGACCGAAGCGACCTGTCGTCCGCTGCCGTGGCTGTGGCGCGCATCTGCACGACGCGGCCGAACGCAAGCTCGGACGCTGCGCACAGTGCCCGCCCAGCTACGACGAGCACATGTTCGAGCGTCTGCGTGCCTGGCGGCTCGAGCAGGCACAGCGGGAACGGGTTCCGGCGTACTGCGTCTTCACCGACGCGACGCTGATCGCGATCGCCGAGACGCGGCCCACTCGACTGTCGGAGCTTGCGAAGGTCCCGGGCGTGGGGAAGGTCAAGCTCGACCGGTACGCCCACGACGTCTTGGCGATCTGCTCCGGTTCTGCAGACGATGGGCGAGGTCGTGACATCGCTCCGTGACGGCAACCACCGTCTGCACGTGGGCGATTGCTGCGCGGGACGACCTCGCGCGTGCACTCGGATACGGAACGGTAAAGGTTGTCCGGCCCTCGATAATTCGTTTGCCGTGCCCTTGCGGGCGAGCTAGTGTCACATCGACCCCAAATCGCCGCTGCGCGATTCTGCATGCCAGAGCGCGAGGGAGGTGCGCCAGATGATCTTTACAGCTCGTCGGGAGCTGCCCTTCGGCGCACCCCTCCAGAACGCAGCGCCAGCCAAGGCTCTTCGACGTACCGCGTCACCCAAGTCCCTCGTGTTCCAGGGGACCAGTGTGTCCATGGCCAGGGTCTATGGCGAGTCGGTGACGCGGCCGGTGATGGCCTATGGCAGCAGCGGTCTCGGTGGCACGGCGCTCGAGGGAAGCGGTCCGCGTCTGCGGAAGGCTCACGTTTCCGGTCTGCTCGCCCGTTCCCACACGAGCAACGGAGTCCTCGGAGCCGTTTCGCCAACCAAGGCAGCAGCCGCGTTCTCGGCTGCTACCCGGCAGGGCAGCGTGCCGAGCCTCGCGATGCCGTCCCTGATTTCCGTGTCCGATTCGACCATCGACCTGTCCAGCGACGCTGCCCGCGCCAAGGCACCCTTGTCGGCAGTTCCAGCCTGGAGACCAGAGGTCTTATGAGACGACGAGACCTCACCGGCGCTTCAGGGCCGCGGAACCCGACTCGGGATCCGCGGCCCTTTCTGTTGGGCAGCACCACGGAGTCCGAAACCGAGAGGAAAACCCGAGGAGGTGAGTGGGAGTGAGTCTCAGCGTCCTCGAAGCGCCGCCCGAGGTCTACGCGGAGTTCGAGCTTCCATGCCGTTCGTTCGACCCCGAACTCTTCTTCGCCGAGTCGCCGGCGGACGTGGAGTTCGCGAAGTCCATCTGCCTGGACTGCCCGGTACGGCGTGAGTGCCTGGAGGGTGCCCTCGCCCGGCGTGAGCCGTGGGGAGTCTGGGGTGGCGAGCTGTTCATCGCCGGTGTCGTCGTGCCACGCAAGCGTCCGCGTGGTCGTCCCCGCAAGAACGAGGTCGCCGCATGAACGCAACGCCAGATTCGCTGCGCAGCTTGGTGAGCCGAGCTGTCCAGGCATGCCGGACCACCGAGCCGGTCACGACGTACGTCGACATGACGACGACGTACGCCAAGCCGACCACGATCCGTTACGCCCGCCACGTAAGGAGCGACACCATGCGATTACTGCATGACGAGCTGGCGCGCGCGCAGATGCGCGAGCGCGTCGCCTACTCCCGACATAAACGCCTGGTCGACCAGCTGAGGAAGGCCCGCAGACTGTCCCGCCGGAGCGAGCGGGTCCAGGCCAAGGAGCGGCTGGTCAGGGCCCGACTGTACGAAAGCATCTGCTCGTAACCGTCGGGATGACGCACGAGCCAGCGCCGGGCTTCGGAGTCCTGGGTGAGATCACTGGAGCGGGTTCTCACCCGATGCGCCAGGAACCACGCCCTCCTGGAGGGGTCCGCGGGACGGCGGCGCGTTCTCGGCAGGTGGCCGGGGTTATCGGGGACGACCCCGGAATCCCGAAAAGACGCGCGTAGCGCGATGGGGTCGCCGCCTCGCCGATGAACCCCGACCGCGTGACCCGGGTGGCCGGGCGGCTCGGACGAGCCGCCCGGCCCCTTTTCGCACCAGTGTCAACTGACGCTTGCGATCGACGCCTCGGCTGCGTCGTCGTCGGTGAAGCCGGGCAGCCACCGCTCGAGCTCCGCACGGAACGGGGCCTCGGCCTCCAGCTGGGCGAGCACGCCGAGCCCGCCGCTCCACACACGGTGGATCAGGAGGTACGACGGAGGCAGGTTGAGCCGGATCGCGGTCCGGGCGCCAGGGCCGCGCACGTCGGTGATCCGCGCGAACTGCGCCCGCATCCACTCGCGGGTGAAGCGGAAGGTCTCGGTCTGTGCCGGCTCGGTGAACGGCTGCAGGTAGTCGTACAGCTCCTCGGGATCGATCTCGACGTTGGGCTTGATGAACCCCTCGGCGCGCAGCCCAGCGGTTACGGTTTCGAAGTCGCCTTCCAGTCCGATCCGAAGCAGCCGCCCGATCTGCGGTGGCAGCCCACCGGGTAGCCGGGCCACCAGCCCGTAGTCGACGACACCGAGACGGCCGTCCGGCGTGATGCGGAAGTTGCCGGGGTGGGGATCGGCATGGAGCAGGCCCGCCCGAGCCGGGCCGGAGAACAGGAAGCGAACGAACAACAGCCCGGCGCGGTCTCGTTCCTCCTGGGAGCCTTCTGCGATGATCTTGCTGAGCGGTGTGCCGTCGAGCCAGTCGGTGACCAGCACGCAGGGTGTGTAGAGACGCACCGCTGGCACGGCGATCTCCGGGTCGTCCTTGTACGCGGCAGCGAACCCCGCCTGCGCCTGTGCCTCCAACGTGTAGTCGAGCTCCTCGCCAACCCGGGCCTTGAGCTCGGCGACGAGCGGCTTGACGTCGAGGCCCGGGAGAAAGGAGGCGAACAGACGGCTCAGTCTCGCGATCTGGTTGAGGTCGGACCGCAGCGCCGCCGCGGCGCCGGGGTACTGGATCTTGACCGCGACGTCACGTCCGTCCGCCCACGTCGCGCGGTGGACCTGACCGATGGAGGCGGCGGCTGCCGGAGTGTCGTCGAAGTTGCGTAGCCGGCGACGCCAGTTGGGTCCGAGCTCGCGCGCGAGCACGTCGTGGACCGTGCGTGCCGGCATCGGCGGCGCCGCGTCCTGCAGCTTGGTCAAGGTCGCGCGGTAGGGAGCCGTGAGGTGTTCCGGGAGCGCCGCCTCGAAGATCGACAGCGCCTGGCCGAACTTCATGGCGCCGCCTTTGAGCTCGCCGAGCACCCGGAAGATCTGGTCCGCGGTGCGCCGCTGCAGCTCCGACGTCACGGCGTCGACGGGCTTGCCGCCGAGCCGCTTGCCGAGCCCGAGCGCCGTACGGCCGGCTATGCCCAACGGCAGCCCGGCTAGCCGCGCGGTGCGGGCGAGACCGCTTCGAGGAAGATCGCTCACAGCATTCATTCTCCAGGACGTCGCAAGCCGAGTGCGCATGCCGCCAGGGGTCAGGCGGACGACCGGGCACGAGGCCCGGGGGGTCGAGCCTGGTCCGAGTCGTCGGCGGTGGGTCCGAACTGACACCCGCAGGCGGGATGCGGCGACCAGGAACGGCGGCGGGGTACACCCGTCCGCAGGTCGAGCTCGAGCGTTCCGTCGACCGATGCCGGCCGCTTGCCCTGGAGGAACGTCAGCACGTGCAGCACCGCATAGGCGGCGAGCAAGGTCGACAGCGTGATGTCGGCGGTCGGCGCCGGTCGGGGCTGCTCCAGCACCTGGCTGAGAACCTTCGGCCACCCGGGATCGCGGGCAGCGCGTTGCAGGTCGTGGCATCGGATGCAGGACGAGACTCCGGGGAGGACGAACGGACCGAGGATGCCGCGGCCTTCCCGGATGCGTACGACGAGATGGGGGATCTCGGCACGGACGAACGCGTCGGCGAGACGCCGGTCGGGCTCGACATCGGGCACGACGACGGCGACGTCCGGAGGTGGCGCCGGTGGGCACGTACGTCCGCTCGCAACCCGGCACGACGGAGCGGCGTGCTGTGCGGCTCGGGCGGCCCCGTCGGCCCGTGGCGAACCGAGGTCGCACGTCGCAAGGCCGCCCGGGGAGAGGTCGGCCGGTTGGGTCACGGCGCGGTCGACCACCGTCACCCGACCGACGCCCGCCGCCGCGATGAGCGACGTGATCAAGGCTCCGACCCTGCCCGCGCCGAAGACCGTCACGCTGGAGTTCCGGCGTCGAAGCAGCGCCTCGGCGCCAGCGTGAGGATCGCCGTGGGCCACCGAGCATGCCTCCAGGTCGGGGCGAAGACGTTCCCACTCGGTGGGCGACGGCGAGGCGAGGTCGTCGAGTGCGCGGGCGTCGTCCAGCGCACCGGCCTCTCCGAGCAGCTGGAGCAGTTTGTGGACGCTGCTCCGGCTCGCGCCGTGCGCCTGGCCGTAGGTCAGCACACTCTCGAGCGGGCGGGTGCCGGTGAGGGAGTCCACGACGTGGCGCAGCGCAGCATCGAGGCCTGTGATCACGACAGCGTGTTCGGGGTCCAGCCCGACCTGCAACGTGGTGTCATCTCGCCAGATGCGATGCAGTGCGGGCTTGATGCGGGGCAGCACGACATGACCTCCCTCCATGTGGTGACCGGAATGCGAAGCTTGCCACGTTTGCCGGACGGTGATCGGCAGTTATCCACAGTGAGAGCGGTTGTCCACAGGGGGTCGTGGTGGGCCCTGCCCGCTGGGTGATCGAGGGTGATCGACCGACCCGCACCGCCCCCGGTCGGTCGTACGAAGATTCGGGGATCGGTGCGGCCTGACCCGGCGGACATCCGGCGATCAGAGCACCCGGACCGACCGGCGCTGGCCGGTGTTACCGTCGACGCGTGATGCTTCGCCGCCTGCTGACCCCGCGATGGATCATGTTCACGATCCTGGTCTTCGCGGCCGCGGTGGCGTTCCTCTTCCTCGCGTGGTGGCAGCTAGAACGGTTCGAGTCGGCGACCGGGAGCTGGCAGAACCTCGGGTACACCCTGCAGTGGCCGTTCTTCGCGGCGTTCGCGATCTATGTCTGGTGGCGGCTGCTCCGCGACAGCGTGGCTGACCAGAAGGCCAGCGAGCGACGGAGCGAAGGCAGCGAGCCCGATGCAGAAGGCACACAGGCCGAACGGCGAGCCGAGAGCAGCCAACCGCGTGCGTCCCTGGGGTCGGGCGAGACGCCGCCAGGCGTCGAGACCCCTCCGTCCTCGCACCATGCCGACCGTGGTCAGGGTGTGGTCGGTGCCCAGGCGGCCGAGGCGCGCCGCGGCCACGGGTCGGCGGACCCAGGCGTAGCATCCGATGCCGACGAGGACCCCGAGTTGGCTGCGTACAACGCCTACCTCGCAGAGCTCAACCGCAGAGCACGCGAGCACGAACGCCGCACGGCGTCACGTCGATGAGCCGAGAGGACCTACGGATGAGCACGCAGACCCGCAACGCGACGGAGCAGGGACGATACGCGCCGGAGCTTCACGGGCGCTTGGTGCGGTTCCGGGTGGCGGCGTACGTCGTCGGCGTCTTCCTGCTGGTCCTCACGCTCGTGGCGATGCCGCTCAAGTATCTCGGCGGCAACGACTCGGCCGTCGCCGTGGTGGGCCCGATTCACGGGTTCCTCTACATGGTCTACGTCCTGTTGAGCGCCGACCTCGCGTTCAAGGCGCGCTGGTCGCTTCGCGGGACCGTGTTGGTGTTGCTCGCGGGGACGATCCCGTTCCTGTCGTTCGTCGCCGAGCGCATCGTGGTCCGGAAGACCCGCCAAGGGGAGCTGCTCTAGGACGCGTCTGGGCGCTGGCTCGGGCGTCGTGCTGCGCCCTTGTCTCGTTGCCAAGACCCAAGGGGATCAGGCGTTCGGCCGATGCCGGTACGTCTTACCGCGTGTTCCAGACGACCTGGCGGCCGAGATCCCGATACCATCCGACGTCGTGGGCTCACTGCGGAAGTGTTCTCGGTCGGCGTGCACGCGGCCGGCGGTGACGACGCTGACCTATGTCTACGCCGACTCGACCGCTGTCCTGGGTCCGCTGGCGACCTATGCCGAGCCGCATTCGTACGACCTGTGCTCTGAGCACGCTGAGCGGCTCACGGTGCCGCGTGGCTGGGAGGTCATCCGACTGGCACCGGATCCTGAGTCGCTGCGCCCCTCGCACGACGATCTCGAGGCCCTGGCCAACGCCGTACGGGAGGCCGCCAAGCCTCGGGAGACCACATCCGAGCCTGCTGCGGGCACAGGTACCGGGGTCGGGCGGCGCGGACACCTGCGAGTGCTGCGGAACCCTGATCTCTGACTCGGCGCTGCCGCCGAGTCCGCTCGTCGCCGGCGCGGCATCACGCATGAGGTGCCACGCCGAGAGGAGCGATCTGCTGGCCCCACGGCATTGAAGGTTGGTGCCCGGGCTCGCCCGATGGCGGTGCCAGCTTCGGGCTACTGCTCACATGGCGCCGCGGCGGGAGGAATAGGGTTGGCGCTGTGCCGGATCTCGAAGCGATCTTCAAGGCGTATGACATCCGAGGGGTAGTTCCCGACCAGCTCGATGCCGACCTGGCACGTGTCGTCGGGGCGGCGTTCGCTCACGTGCTTGATCGTCCGCCGGTCGTGGCCGTGGGCTACGACATGCGGACGTCCTCGCCCGAGCTCGCGTCGGCGTTCACGGAGGGCGTCACCAGCCAGGGCTGCGATGTCGTCGACATCGGCCTCGCGTCGACCGACGAGCTCTACTTCGCCAGCGGGCACCTCGACGCGCCGGGCGCGATGTTCACGGCGAGCCACAATCCGCCGGAGTACGGCGGGATCAAGCTCTGCCGCGCCGGCGCCGCGCCGGTCGGTCAGGACACCGGGCTTGCCGAGATCAAGTCGCTTGTCGCAGCAGGTGGGCCAGCGAGCCAATCCGGGCGCGGAACCGTCACCAAGCGCGACCTGCTGCATGCGTACGCCGAGCATCTCACCAGCCTGGTCGACGTGTCCGGCGGGCGCGAGCTCAAGGTCGTGGTCGACGCCGGTAACGGCATGGCAGGGCTCACGATCCCGGCCGTGCTGGGGCCCGGAGGAGCGGCGACGGCGGCGGGTCTGCGAATCCAGCTGATCCCGCTGTACTTCGAGCTCGACGGCACCTTCCCCAACCACGAGGCGAACCCCATCGAGCCGGACAACCTGCGCGATCTGCAGGCGAAGGTGCTCCAGACCGGCGCGGACATCGGCCTGGCCTTCGACGGCGACGCCGACCGGTGCTGGGTGATCGACGAGAAGGCCGAGTCGGTACCGCCGTCGGCGATCACGGCGCTCATCGCCACCAGGCAACTCGCCCGGGAGCCGGGTGCCACGATCATCCACAACCTGATCTGCTCCCGAGCCGTTCCGGAGATCATCCGCGAGCACGGCGGCGTGCCGGTGCGGGAGCGGGTGGGGCATTCGTTCATCAAGCAGACCATGGCGGAGACCGGGGCGATCTTCGGCGGCGAGCATTCGGCGCATTTCTACTTCCGCGACTTCTGGCGGGCAGACTCCGGTCTGCTCGCGGCCCTGCACGTGATCGCCGCGCTCGCCGCGCAGGACAAGCCGCTCTCGGAGCTCATGGCCGCGTTCACGCGGTACGTCGCATCTGGCGAGATCAACCGGCGGGTCACCGACCAGCGCGCCACCATGGCCCGGATCAAGGCCGCCTACCAGGGTCGTTCCGGCGTCACGATCGACGAGCTCGATGGTCTTACCGTGGAAGCGGACGACTGGTGGTTCAACCTCCGGCCGTCCAACACCGAACCGGTGCTGCGGCTCAATGCCGAGGCAGTGGACCGCACGACCATGGAGCGGGTGAGAGATGAGGTCGTGGACCTCATCGCGAGCGGGTAACCGCGACGCCTGTTCGTCCGGAAGGAAACAGCCGTGAACCTCGACGCAGAGTTGCTGGAGATCTTGGCCTGCCCCGCGTGCAAGTCGTCGCTCTCTGTCGACGAGCCGGCAGAGGAGCTGGTCTGCACGAACGGTGAGTGCGGTCTCGCCTATCCGGTACGAGACGACATCCCGGTGCTGCTCGTCGACGAGGCGCGCAAGCCAGGTGAGTCCGACACGACGAGCTCGTCGTCGGAGTCTCACGACGACGGTGAGTCTGCGTCGTCCGAGGAATGACCTGGGCGGTGCGGACGGTGTTGGGGACCTGGCGCGGACGTCCTCGATCGCTGGGACAGGCCATTCGCTCCTGGTCGAGGCGACGGGAGAGTGGGTCGTGAACGCCGACATCTTCGACGACGGGCTTCTCGACGACGAGGAGGCGCTTGCGCAGGCCGACGAGACCCTGCGCCACCTCGCCGAGGCCGGGGCTCGGGTCCGCCGCGAGGCCGAGGCGGCCAAGGACGTCGCCCGCGGATTGGCCGACATGGGGCGACCGCGTGCGGTGGCGGCGGCAGGCACCGACGCGCGGCTCCTCCGCGCGGTCCTCGAACCGTGGTGCCCGGTGCCGTTCGTCGCCTGGCCAGGACCCGGGCTGCCGGGCTGGGTGGGTGCGCTCGATCTGGTCGTGGTCCTTGCGCCGACAGGAGGCGATCCCGAGACCGCCTCCGCCGTCTACGACGCAGTACGCCGGGGCAGCTCGGTGGTGCTCGCGTGTCCGGAGGACTCCGAGCTCGCCGAGGCGGGCCATGGCCGCCACACCACACTCGTACCGGCACAAACGGGTGATCCGCTCGCCCTCGCCGTCGTCGTCCTGCAGCTCCTGCACGAGCTGGGGTTGGGGCCCGAGGTCCCGGCGGAGTCGGTCGCGCTCGCGCTGGACGACGTGGCGCTGCGGTGCTCGCCGTACGCCGACCTTGGCTCGAACCCGGCGAAGGATCTCGCGATCGTGCTCGCCGACGTGCTGCCGTTGATCTGGGGTGGCTCGGTGCTCGCCGCACGGGCTGGGCGGCGCGTGGCGGAGGCTCTGCGCCGCGCGTCCAACCGTCCCGCGCTCGCCGCCGACGCGAACCACCTCATGCCGATCCTCGAGGGCGCGAAGCCGCGCGACCTGTTCGCCGATCCGTTCGCCGACACCGACCGGGCGGCAACGTTGCACCCGGCACTTTTCATCCTCGACGACGGGGCGGATCAGCCGGCCATCCGCGAAGCCCGCGCCCGGCTCACGACGACCGCGGAGGCGCACGGTGTGCGCGTGCGTACCCTGTCCTGGACCGACGGCCCGGAGGTGGCGCGCTATGCGGCGTTACAGGCATTGGGGACGTATGCCGCGGCCTACCTCGCGCTAGGGCTCGGTCGCTACCGCCCGACCGTCTGATCTTTCGCGACCAGAAGGACATCATGCAGCTGCTCGACAACCCGATCCGCCCGTATCCCTGGGGCTCGTACTCCGCGATCCCGGAGCTTCTGGGCGTCGAACCCACTGGCGAGCCACAGGCTGAGCTGTGGATGGGCGCCCATCCGGCGTCCCCGTCGTACGCCGTGGGCCGCAAGATGTCACTGGTCGACGTGATCGCGTCCGACCCGGCCGCCGAGCTCGGGCAGGCGTGCCTTTCCGCCTTCGGCCCGCGTCTGCCGTTCCTGCTCAAGGTGCTGGCCGCCCGTGAGCCTCTCTCGCTGCAGGCACATCCCAATCCCGCGCAGGCCCGGGAGGGATACGAGCGGGAGAACGCCGAGGGGATCCCGCTCGACGCGCCACACCGCAACTACAAGGACCCGTTCGCGAAACCCGAGATGATCTGCGCGTTGACGCCCATCGACGCCCTCGTCGGGTTCCGCCCACCCGCCGAGACCTTGCCGGTGCTGGAAGGCCTCGGCGTGGCAGCGCTCGAGTCGCTGGTCGCTCAGCTTCGTGAGCAGCCGAACGGTGAAGGGCTCCGCGCAGTGTTCACGATGCTCATGACCGCACCGGCCGAACGGCAGCGCAGCGTCGTCACCGAGGTCGTGGACGCATGCCGTCGGCTGCTCGAGGACCCCGGTACCGCCGACGCCGGTCTCCTCGAGGCGGCGCGCCTTGTGAACCGGCTTGCCGAGAAGTACCCCGGCGACCCTGGTGTGATCGCCGCGCTCCTGCTCAACCGGGTGCGGCTGAACCCCGGCGAGGCGATGTACCTCCCCGCCGGGAACCTGCACGCCTACATCGAGGGTGTGGGGGTCGAGCTTCTCGCCAACTCCGACAACGTGCTGCGTGGTGGGTTGACGTCGAAGCACATCGACGTGCCGGAACTGCTGCGGGTCCTCGACATCACGCCGGAACCGGTCCGGATCCTGCGGCCCGACTCCACCACGGGCCGCTACGACACACCGGCTCGGGAGTTCCGGCTCAGCAGGATCACCGTGTCCGCTGGCGACGAGTTGTCGTTGCCGGTGGAGGGTCCGCAGATCCTGCTGTGCACGGAAGGCGGGGTCGTGGCGAGCAGCGAGGCCGGGAAGGTCGACCTGACGCGTGGCCGTTCGGCGTACGTCGGGGCCTGGGAGGGAACGGTCACGCTCACCGGCACCGGCGTCGTGTTCCAGGCGGCCCCCGGTCTGTAGCGCTCTGCCTCGTGGTCAGCCCGAGAGTCGCCAGCTTGGTGTCGCGACCTACGAGAACGCTTGGAGCGATCTCACGACGGGCCCTCAGACTGGCCGGGCTGAGCGAGGCCGAGCACCACACGATCCTCGACGGCGATCCGCCTCGACCTGGACGACGGCCGGACCTGCGCCGGCCGTGACGGTCGGACCCGGCAGGATAGGCGTCGTATCCCGACCACCCATCGAACGATCACCCATCGAGCAGGGAAGGGACCCATGAGCGCAGAAGGAGGTACGAAGGCCGTCGTCGCGGCCCTCCTTGCCAATCTCGGCATCGCGTTGACCAAGTTCCTGGCGTTCCTGCTCACGCGGTCTGCGTCGATGCTGGCCGAATCCATCCACTCGGTGGCAGACGCCACCAACCAGGTCTTGCTGCTCGTGGGCAAGAAGCGGTCGGAGCGGGCCGCCACCCCGCTGCACCCATTCGGTTACGGCCGCGAACGCTACATCTACGCGTTCATCGTCTCGATCGTGCTGTTCAGCGTCGGGGGCCTCTTCGCGTTGTACGAGGGGTGGCACAAGATCCAGGACCCGCACGGGTTCGACAGCTGGCAGTGGGTGCCGGTCGTCGTCCTGGTGATCGCCATCATCCTGGAGGCCCTGTCGCTTCGTACCGCGGTCATCGAGTCCAACAAGGTCAGGCGAGGCACACGCTGGGTGACGTTCGTTCGTCGGGCTCGAAGCCCCGAGCTCCCGGTCATCCTGCTCGAGGACTTCGGCGCGCTGGTGGGCCTGGTGCTCGCCCTGATCGGCGTGTTGTTGACGCTCGTCACGCACAACGGCATCTGGGACGGTCTCGGGTCCATGGCGATCGGGGCGCTGCTCGTGTGCATCGCGGTCGTGCTCGCGACCGAGACCAAGAGCTTGCTGATCGGTGAGTCGGCCACCAGCGAGCAGATCCGAGCCATCGAGCAGGGTCTTCTGGCCGAGCCGCTCATCGACCGGATCATCCACATGAAGACGCTGCATCTCGGGCCGGAGGAGCTGCTCGTGGCAGTCAAGATCGCTGTCACGGGCGACGACACGGCGGCCGAGGTCGCCAACGCGATCAACGCCGCGGAGGAGCGGATCCGGGCAGCCGTCCCGCTCCGGACGGTGATCTACATCGAGCCGGACCTCGACCGCGCTCGCACCACTGGGGGCGCCGCTCCGGAGGGCGCGTCGGCCAACACAACCAATCCCGAGGCCTGAACGCCGCTACCTGTAGCGGCGGGTCGGCCTCGGTGGAGGCAGCATCCCGCTTCGACCGAGCCAGCGCAGGGCCCGCTCCCGTTCGAGCTCTGCCGCCCGTTCAGCAGGTGTGGGAATCCGGCCCAGACGTTCCCCGAGCTCGCGGACGCGTGCGGCGACGTCCGGCTCGGCCAGCACCCGCAACGCGAACGCGAGCGCGGACGGGCTGATGTCGTACTCCGTCTCCAGCCTGAGCGCGAACCGGATCGTCGCGATGTCGGCCGCGGTGTAGCGGCGGTGTGCGGTGGGCGTGGAGCGCCGGCGACCGGGACGCTGCCTGGAGGTCCGGTGCTCACGCGCGGTCGACTCTCCGACGTCTGATGCCCGGCCGTTCGGCACGAGGCCGAGTCGTTCCCGGTAACGCAGCATGCGGGGTGACATCCCCAGCTCGGCGGCGGCCTCCGTGATACGCATGCGGTCAATCTTGACGATCCTTTGTCAAGAAGTCACGGGTCGAGTGGTCGATCGTGGCACCGAACCCCTAGGCTCGATGACCTCGGGCCGCGTGCCGGAGAGCGCGTCACGTGAAAGGTCCAAAAGTGGGTACGCACCCGTCTCGGGTCCAGCATTTTGACCTGCGGAACGCGGCACCATCACAAGATCACGGAGGAGACTCGAGCCCATGACGTTCGACTACAAGGTGAAGGATCTTGGTTTGGCGGAGTTCGGTCGGAAGGAGATCCGGCTCGCTGAGCACGAGATGCCCGGCCTGATGGCGGTGCGGAAGGAGTACGCCGAGTCCAAGCCGCTCGCCGGGGCGAAGATCATGGGCTCGCTGCACATGACCGTCCAGACCGCTGTCCTCATCGAAACGCTCGTCGCGCTCGGCGCCGAGGTGCGCTGGGTCAGCTGCAACATCTTCTCCACCCAGGACCACGCCGCCGCTGCCGTCGTCGTCGGGCCGAACGGAACTCCCGACAACCCGCAGGGTGTCCCGGTCTTCGCGTGGAAGGGCGAGACCCTCGAGGAGTACTGGGACTGCACCGAGCGGGCGCTCACCTGGCCGGCCAACCCGGACGGTTCGGTCGACGGGCCCAACATGATCCTCGACGACGGGGGCGACGCGACCCTCCTCGTGCACAAGGGCGTGGAGTACGAACGTAACGGTGCCGTGCCCGACCCGTCGACTGCCGACTCGGAGGAGTTCGCGGTGGTCCTGCGACTGCTGCGTCGGTCGTTCGAGGCGGATCCGACGAAGTGGACGCGGATCGCGTCGCGGATCAAGGGCGTCACCGAGGAGACCACCACGGGGGTGCACCGGCTGTACGAGATGCACAAGGCGGGCACCCTGCTCTTCCCTGCGATCAACGTCAACGACTCGGTGACCAAGAGCAAGTTCGACAACAAGTACGGCTGCCGGCACTCGCTCATCGACGGCATCAACCGAGCCACCGACGTCCTCATCGGTGGCAAGGTCGCGGTCGTCTGCGGCTACGGCGACGTCGGCAAGGGCTGTGCGGAATCCCTGCGGGGACAGGGCGCGCGGGTCATCGTCACCGAGATCGACCCGATCTGTGCGCTGCAGGCCGCTATGGACGGCTACCAGGTCACGACGTTGGACGACGTCGTGGAGACCGCCGACATCTTCATCACCGCCACGGGGAACCTCAACGTCATCACGGTCGAGCACATGCGCCGGATGAAGCACCAGGCGATCGTCGGCAACATCGGCCACTTCGACAACGAGATCGACATGGCCGGCCTGGCCAGGGTCCCGGGCATCGAGAAGATCGAGATCAAGCCGCAGGTGCACGAGTGGCGGTTCCCGCCCGAGCAGAGCGCCTCGGGTGGACACTCGATCATCGTGCTGTCCGAGGGTCGGCTGCTGAACCTCGGCAACGCGACCGGTCACCCGAGCTTCGTGATGTCGAACAGCTTCACCAACCAGGTGATCGCGCAGATCGAGCTCTTCACCAAGACCGACCAGTACCCGGTCGGGGTGCACGTCCTGCCCAAGCACCTCGACGAGAAGGTCGCGCGGCTGCACCTCGACGCGCTCGGCGTGAAGCTCACCGAGCTGACCAAGGAGCAGGCGGCCTACATCGGAGTGGACGTGGCCGGTCCCTACAAGCCGGATCACTACCGGTACTGAGTGCCCGGGCTCGCCGGCCACGGGCTGCCCGCGGCGTCGGCAAGCCGTGGGGGATGAGGGCTTGACCAGCCCAGGCCTCCACGGCTTGCCCGTCCATCATGACGGAGCGACCGTCCGGTGGGCAGGGCGCTCCTTCGGGGCCGTGCCCTCGTCCGGGGCCGTGCCCTCGGTCGCGGCCCACGTGCCGAGGAGGCGGAGCGCCTCCGCCGAGGGAGAGCCGGGTTCTGCTGAGTAGGCGTAGAGCCAGCGCTCCCCGTCCTGCAGCTGCAGCGCCTCGACGTGCACGGTGAGCTCGCCGACGACGGGGTGACGGAACCGCTTCTGACCCCGACACCGCGTGTCGACCTCGTGCTCGGCCCACCAGGTACGGAACTCGGGACTGGCGACGGACAGCTCGCCGATCAGCGTGTGCAGCCGCGGGTCGCGCGGGTAGCGGGCTGCGGTCTCGCGTAGGACACCGACGCTCACGCGCGCGAGCATCTCCCAGTCGGTCACGAGGTCTCGCGCCGCAGGATCCAGGAACAGCCACCGCGCGTGACTCGCCCCCGGTTCGAGGCCGGGCAGCAGCGCGCGTCCCAGACGGTTCATCGCGTGGACGTCGCCGCGTACGTCGACGATGATCGCGGGAACGCCGAGGTTGTCGAGCATCACCCGGGTACCCGCGTCCAGGGGCGCGAGTCGCAACTCACCGGGCTCGGACGCGCCGACCGTCGAGCGGACGAGGTTGTGCAGGTACAGTCGCTCGACCTCGGTCAGACGCAACGCGCGTTCGATCGCGTCGAGCACCTGGTCGGACGGCTGCAGGTTCCGGCGGCCCTGCTCGAGGCGCGTGTAGTAGTCCAGGCTGACGCCGGCCAGCATCGCGACCTCCTCGCGCCGCAGTCCCGGGACGCGGCGTCGGCCGGCGGTCTGGATGCCCACGTCCTCGGGCCG
Organism: Actinopolymorphaceae bacterium; assembly: GCA_036564245.1. Lineage (GTDB taxonomy): Bacteria > Actinomycetota > Actinomycetes > Propionibacteriales > Actinopolymorphaceae > Thermasporomyces. Next base: position 35,853 of record DATCKU010000002.1, on the reverse strand, counting down.
GAGCCGTGCCCGCCGGGTACGCAGGAACTCCCGCAGCTCGTCGTTCTTGGTCATGGTTCAACGGTAGGGGCCGGGCGCGCCGACGAGGGTAGGTCTCTTCGTCCCAGGATCCTGTCGTCTCTGGTTGAGGGCGGCCGTGGGCTCGATAGTCGAGCCATGGCAACGATTGAGCAGACCGCTTCCCTTGGTGACAAGACCGTACGACGCATCGGGTTCGGTGCGATGCAGCTCGCCGGCCCGGGGGTGTTCGGACCGCCCAAGGACCCGGACGCCGCCCGTGCCGTCCTGCGGCGCGCCGTCGAGCTCGGCGTCAACCACATCGACACAGCGCAGGTCTACGGCCCCGATGTCGTCAACGAGCTCATTGCCGAGGTGCTGCACCCCTACCCGGACGTCCTCGTCATCGCGACGAAGGTCGGCGGTGCCCGCGACGAGACGGGGGCCTGGGTCCGGGCCTCCCGGCCGGAGCAGCTCCGGGCCACCGTCGAGCAGGACCTGCGCACCCTGCGGCTCGAGCGGATCGGCCTCGTGTACATGCGGTTAGGGGTCGGGGGCGCCGGGCCGGACCCCGTGCCGCTGGCCGAGCAGCTGGGCGTCCTGACTGAGCTGCGCGACGAGGGCAAGATCTACCTCATCGGTCTGTCCACGGCCTCGGCCGACGATGTCAAGACGGCTCTGACGATCACCCCGATCGCTGCGGTGCAGAACGCGTACGGCATCGCGAACCGCGAGGACGAGCCGGTCCTCGACCTCTGCCGTGACCACGGCATCGCGTACGTCCCGTACTATCCGCTCGGTTCGGCGTTCACCGGCGGCCCACAGGCCCTCGCTGACGAGCCGGCGATCGCATCGGTGGCGGTCAAGCACGATGCATCGGCCTCCCAGATCGCCCTGGCGTGGCTGCTCGCTCACTACGACCGGATGGTGCTGATCCCCGGCACGAGCTCGGTCGCGCATCTTGAGGAGAACCTCGCCGCCGGCCGCATCGGCTTGGACGACGACGACCTCGCTGCGCTCGAGAATGTCCGAAATCTCGGTGCCCCGACGTTCTAGCCCAGCGACCGCATGAAGACCGGGTTGCGATATGAGGATCGACGCGGTGGGAGCAATGCCTAGCTCGGTGGTGTGAACGTCGGACCGTGCGACTGGGGTGGTGGCGGGTTCGTCGGTGAGTTCGCGGGCATCGGAGGCTGCGTGCTGACCGGGCTCTGCCACTGTGGCGGGGGCGGTTGTGCCGGCCGCCCCTGCTCCTGACGCAACGTGCGGTTGCGGCGTTCTCCAAGCACCGCCGCAAGGTACGCCCATGCGGGCACGCCCGCCGGTGGAGCCGGCGACACGTACTCCGCCACGGCCGATGCCAACCGGTTGCCCAAGGCCTCGCGCGCGGGCGCTGACAGCTCGTAGTAGCGGCTCAAGAATGTCCGCGCCGAATGCGCGAGATCGTCGGGGATACGGGAGAGCTCGGCGTGCGCCGCCCAGCCGGCGAGCTCGGGAGGAACGGGAGGCAACGGGTTCGGTGCGGCCGGTCCGCGCTCACGCAGCACGACCGTCCCCGCCAAGATGTCGCCTACTCGTTTGCCTTTCGAGTTCAGCATCGCGGTGAGGAATCCGGCGCAGCCCAACGTCGTGAAGAAGTCGACGAACACGCCGCTCAATGCGCGGACAAGTGCGTGGCGGAAGCGGATCGGGCCACCGTCGTCGCGCACCACCCGCAGACCGAGCGCGAACTTGCCCAACGTCTTGCCGCGGGTCAGGGTCTCCATCGCGGTTGCGTATCCCACGAAGGTCACGACACCGCAGGCAATGCTGAGACCGACGATGAGTGAGTCGCTCGCATCGTCACCGGCGATCAGAGCGATCAGCGTGATGAGCGCGAAGTAGGCGATGAACTCGACAAGGAGGTCGATACAGAGGCTGAGCGCCCGAGTCGCTGGTCGAGCAATGGCCAGGTCGACGACGACGGCTTCACCGGTGACGAGTCCGCTCACGGTCTATTAGTGTGCCAGCGTGGATCTGGACGCCTACGTCGCCGCCAACCGGCCCCACTGGGAACGCCTCGACGACCTTGTGTCCCGGCGTGGAAAGCTCAGCGGACCGGAGGCAGATGAGCTGGTGACGCTCTACCAGCGTGTGGGCACTCACCTGTCCGTCATCCGGTCCAGCGCACCCAATGCGGCGCTGGTCGGTCAGCTGTCGACGCTTGTGGCGCGAGCCCGCAGCGCGGTCACCGGCGCGCACACGCCCGCGTGGCGGGACGTCTCACGCTTCTTCCTCTCGGTGTTCCCTGCGGCGGTGTATGTGAGCATGCCGTGGTGGTTGCCGACGGCGATCGCGTTCTTCGCCGTGAGCTGGCTGATCGGGTGGTGGGTCGCCGCCAATCCCGACGTGCAGGGTGCGATGGTGCCGCCGGAGGCGGTGAAACAGCTGGTCGAGCACGACTTCGCCGACTACTACAGCTCGGATCCCGCAGCAGAGTTCGCGTTCGGGGTGTGGGTCAACAACGCGTGGATCTCCGCCGGATGCCTTGCGCTCGGCGTCATTCTCGGTGTGCCTGTTCTCTACGTCCTGTGGCAGAACGCAGCGAACGTGGCCATCGTCGGTGGTCTCATGTGGGCGCATGGTCGTGGTGACGTGTTCTTCGGCCTGATCACGCCGCATGGTCTGCTCGAGCTCACCGCGGTGTTGATCGCGGCGGGTGCGGGACTGCGCCTCGGGTGGACCGTCGTCCACCCCGGACCTCGCACCAGACTGCGTGCGCTGGCAGAGACGGGGCGCGCGACGATCGGAATGGCGCTCGGTATCGCCGCCGTCCTTCTCGTCTCCGGTGTCATCGAGGCGTTCGTCACACCGTCAGGGTTGCCGACGTGGGCCCGGATCGGAATCGGCGTGGCGGCAGAGGTCGCTTTCCTGACGTACGTCGTGGTGCTGGGAGGCCGGGCGGTTCGTGCCGGCGAGGTGGGAGATCTGGCGGTACGCGACCGGGAGGACGTCTTGCCTGCCGCCGGGTGATCGGCTCGAGAGAGCATCGCAGCAGAGTGACGTCGCCGGCGGTTCGGTGATGAAGTGAGGCGTATCGCACCATGCACGGTGCGGACTGAGCTCTCCTTGCCGGCCTGTCGGGGCGTGCTGGTAGACATCAGTGCATGCGGTTTGGCGTGAGCATGCCGAATGTCGGCGATTCCGATGGTGATCCGCGTCGGCTGGTCGAGTTGGCGGTCCTCGCGGAGGAGTCGGGATGGGACGGCTTCTTCCTCTGGGACCACCTGCAGATCAACGCGGCCAAGCGGCCACCTGTCCACGATCCCTGGGTGTTGCTGGGAGCGATCGCCGCTCGCACGAGTCGGGTCACGCTCGGGCCCATGGTGACGCCCGTTCCCAGACGCCGGCCCTGGAAGCTCGCCAAGGAGGTGATCACACTCGATCACCTCAGCCAAGGGCGCGCGGTGCTGGGCGTCGGGTTGGGAGTGCCGGTCGCCGACGAGTTCACGGCATTCGGGGAGCCGTCGGAGCGGAAGGTGCACGCCGCGATGCTGGACGAGGCCTTGCCGGTCCTCGACGCGCTGTTGCGGGGGGAGCCGGTCGAGCACGACGGTGAGCACTACCACGTGCATGCCCATCTGGCTCCCGGTCCGGTGCAGCGTCCTCGCCCACCGATCTGGGTGGCTGCGATGCTGCCGCCCCGCGGCGGTGTCCGGCGGGCTCGGCACTGGGACGGGATCTTCGCGTTGCATCGGCACACAGGCGCGTTGACCCCTGAGCAGGTGCGTGAGATCGTCGCCGAGATCTCACCGGGACCCGGCTACGACGTGGTCATAGCGCTCGACGCCGACACCGATGTTGCCGCGGTCGACCGCGCCGGGGTCACCTGGCTCATCGACGGACCGCGTCGCGAGGGCGAGTCGTTCGGGGAGGTCCGCCGCAGGATCGCGGCCGGCCCGCCGGCTGCATGACGGCTTTGTGACGATCGAGAGCTCAGTCCTGCGGTCGTGAGGTTTCGTTACGGATTCCGTCGCCAGGAGCCGAGCAGGGTGCCGCACGGGCAGACTGGAGCCGGCTACGTGTCCAGACCCTGAAGGGTCGCGGAGCCACGCGTAATCAGGATCGATGTGGTCAGCCTGGGAGGTTTGGATGGGTGCGACCGTCGAGCGTCGGGTCGCCGCAGGGATGGACGAGTCCGGCATAGTCGAGCAGATGCGTGCCGACGGGCTGGAGCCACATTCGTGGGAGAACGCGCCGGGGTACGAGTACGGCTGGCATGAGCACGCGTATGAGAAGGTGCTCTATTGCGTTCGCGGTGGGATCGTCTTCCACACCGAAGAGGGTGACCTCGAGCTGCAGCCGGGCGACCGGATGGTGCTACCCCCGCGGACCCGCCACGCCGCGACGGTCGGATCGCAAGGCGTGCGCTGCGTCGAGGCTCCGCGCTGACTGAGCACGTCGTCGGAAGGCTCCTCAATGGGTGAACGTGAGCCTCAACGAGTGCCGGCGCCTGCCATGGGTGGTGCGCACCCGCCACGCGTGGTCATTTTGGGTTAGAGGCGGCCGGCCTTCTTGAGGGCGAGGTAGGTGTCGGCGAGCACGGGTGCGATCTGGTCCGGCGGCTCGTCGACGACCGTGACGCCCAAGCGTTCCAACCGGGCGGTCACCCCGCGGCGCTCGGCGTGTGCCTGCTCGGCGGCCGCCGCCGCGTAGACCGCCTGGGCGTCACCGCGGCCCCGGCGCATCTCCTCCACCCGTGGGTCGGACACGGCCGCCACGCAGACGAGGTGCTTGCGGGTCAGTGCTCCGAGCACGGGAATGAGGCCCTCCTCGACCACGGCCGCGTCGAGCCCGGTCAGCAGTACGACAAACGTCCGTTGCGTCGCCCGCAGTGCAATCGCCGTCGCGAGACCTCGGTGGTCGGTCTCGACCAGCTCGCTCTCGACGTTCGCCAACGCCGAACTGAACTGCTGGAGCACCTCCTGGGGCCGGGCGCGCTGGACGTCGGCTCGCACTCGCCGGTCGTACGCCAGAAGGTCCACCCGGTCACCTGCTCGGGTCGCGAGGGCCGCCAACAACAGCGCGGCATCCATCGCGTGGTCGAGGCGAGGTGCATCCCCGACCCGTCCGGCCGAGGTGCGCCCGGTGTCGAGCACGACCAGCACATGCCGGTCGCGCTCGGGGCGCCAGGTCCGGACGACGACGGCGGTCCGCCGAGCCGTCGCCCGCCAGTCGATGGAACGCACGTCGTCGCCCACGACGTAGTCCCGCAGCGAGTCGAACTCCGTGCCATGGCCTCGCACCAGCACGCTTGTCCGGCCGTCGAGCTCGCGCAGCCGGGCCAGCCGGGACGGCAGGTGCTTGCGGCTTTCGAACGCCGGTAGCGCCCGCACGCTCCACGGCACGACGTGTGAGCCCTGCCGTGCGCCGAGGCCGAGCGGACCGACCGAGCGGACGGTGACCCGCACGGCCCGTCGGTCGCCTCGCCGGGTAGGTGTGAGCACGGTCGTGACCCGGCGTCGCTCGCCGCCAGGTATGTCGATCGGGTGCCGCTGCGTCGCCGCGCCCGCGGACGGAGGCCAGGCGTCCCGCAGGACACCGCGCACCCTGCGCCGGCCCGGGTTGGAGACGAGGAGCGAGACCTGCACGGTGTCGCCCAGGCGGACCGAGGTCGCGCCCTCCCGTACGAACGTCAAGCGGCGCACGGATCCGGCCAAGGCCACGTCGAGCAGGGCCAGCGCGAGGACGCCGGAGGTCACGGCCAGGATGCCTGCCCGCGAGGGCGCGACGAACGCGACGACCACCGCGGCGGCGATCGCGACGAGCGCGGTACGAACCGTCAAAGCCATGTCAGCCGTCGCCTTGCGACTAGCGGGGGACCGGGACGCTGGTCAGGATTCCCTGCAGCACCGCGTCTGCGGTGACCCCTTCCAGCTCCGCTTCGGGCCGAAGCTCCACCCGGTGCCGCAGCGCAGGCAGGGTGAGGGCCTTGACGTCGTCCGGTGTGACGTAGCCGCGGCCCGACAGCCACGCCCATGCCCGGGCAGCACGCATGAGTGCCGTCGCGCCACGAGGGGAGACACCGAGCCGGAACGACGGCGACTCTCGGGTCGCGCGGCAGATGTCGACGATGTAGCCCAGCACCTCCGGGCTGACCTGGACCTGACTCACCGCCTCGCGCGCTGTCGCGAGCTCCTCAGGACCCGCGACGGGCCGGACGCCGGCCGCCTCCAGATCGCGGGGGTCGAACCCGGCGGCGTGTCGGCCCAGCACCTCGACCTCTTCCTGGCGAGACGGCAAGGGAAGCGACAGCTTCAGCAGGAACCGGTCCAGCTGGGCCTCGGGCAAGGGATACGTGCCTTCGTACTCGATCGGGTTCTGCGTCGCCGCGACCACGAACGGTTCGGGGAGCGCGCGTGCTGCACCCTCGACCGAGACCTGCCGCTCCTCCATCGCCTCCAACAGCGCGGCCTGAGTCTTCGGCGGTGTCCGGTTGATCTCGTCGGCCAGCAGGAGGTTGGTGAAGACCGGGCCCTCGCGGAACTCGAACTCCGCGGTCTTGGTGTCGTACACGAGCGAACCCACCACGTCGCCCGGCATCAGGTCCGGGGTGAACTGCACCCGCTTCATGTCGAGCCGGAGCGCGGCGGCGAGGGCGCGCACCATCAAGGTCTTGGCCACGCCGGGCACGCCTTCGAGCAGGACGTGACCGCGGCAGAGCAAGGCGATGAGCAGGCCGGTGACCGCCGGATCCTGGCCGACGACTGCCTTCGCCACCTCCGCCCGCAGCCCGATCAGCGCGTTGCGTGCGGCGTCTGCCCCGGCGGGCGGACCTCCACTGCCTGGGGCAGCGCTCGCCGAAGTCGTGGTGGGCGCGCCGACCGGCGGAGGCCCAGCCACAGGAGGACTGCCCGACCCCATGCCGCCGGGTGGCGCAGTCGGCGGATGGTTGGCCTGTCCGGCCGGTCCAGCTCCAGGGCCGAAGGGAGCGGCAGTGTGTTCCGTCACGTTCGGCGTACCTCCTGCTCCACGGTGTCGAGGTCTCGGGCTAGTCGCACCAGGGCGGCGTCGTCGGGGAGTGCCGATGTGGGGGAGTCCACGAGGATCCGGGCCACCTCGGCAGCGGGTCGCCCGGTGCGGTGGGCAGCGGCCGCCGCAACCTGCTCCGGCGGTGTGCGAGGCGGCAGGCCCAGAAGAGTCGCGAGGCGGGAACGCGTCGCCGCGCGCAGGCAGGAGGCGGCATGGTCACGGGCACGCGCACGATGGTAGAGGCGGGCGCGGCCCTCGACCGACTCGGATGCGCGTACGACGACGGGCAGCGGTTCGGCGACCACGGGTCCCAGCCGTCGCGCGTAGGCGATGAGCAACAGGCCGATGCCGACCACGACCTGGCCGACGGCGAATCGCAGCTCGGCCGGGAAGAGGCTGAACAGGCTGGGTGGCTGCGCGGTGGCCGGATCACCATTCGGTGCGAGGTCGTCGAGCGACGGGATGTACCACACGAGCCGCTCGTGCTTCCCCAGGAGATTGAGCGCGAGGGCGGCGTTTCCCTCCTTGGCGAGGTGCTCGTTCGTGAACGACCGCGCCGTGCCGAGCACGTCGACGGTGCGCACGTCGGACAGTGAGTCGCGGCGTACGGCGACTCGAAGCAGTCCGCCGCGCGTCCCGTCGCCATAGCACAGCGTGGCGTTCTCGGCCTCGGGCGCTCGGTACATCGGTCCGACGGTCCGGACGCTGCCGGCACGCTGCGCCTCCGGCAGGTCACATCCGGGTTCGCGGGCACGCGATATCGCGCTTCCGGCGGTCAGCACCTTGGGTGCGAGGACGGACAGCACCTCCTCGCCTGGCTCGGCGAGGACGATGTGGCGAGTCTGCGTACGCGCCAGTTGTCGAAGCTGAGGACGCGCCAGGAGCTCGGACTGGGTGACGAAGACCGTGGTGTCGGATTCGGCGGCGGCTACCGCGTCGGCGAGACGACGCACTCGCTCGACCTCCACACCGCGATCCTCGAGCAGGACGGCGAGCGCTCGCGTACCGTCACGGTTCGCAGAGCGTGGGTCGAGCGGGCCGGCCGAGGACGACCAGCCCTGCATGGCGGCGACCAGAATGCCGGCGAGCACGAGAACGCACACGATGGCCAGCGGACCGCGAAGTCTGCGCCACACAACCCGTGCGGTGGGGTCCACGCTGGTTCTAGGGGATCGAGCCGCGATCGGCCCCGGCTCGGGTCCGGCCTCTGTCTGCACCTCCTGCGTGAGCGTCACGATGCGTGCGTCCCCGTTTCCATCTGGGCGCCGACGGTGGCGACGGCCGCTCGGCCGCGAAGCCGGCGCACTGCGTCGTCGGCGGCCTGGATCACGGCATGGGCGGCTGCCGTGCCCGGCTCACCGCCGTAGCACACGTCGTCGAAGACCCGAGCGGCTGCAGCGAGCTCGTCCGCGACCTGCGGTGCGATGGCGGCGACGTCTCGTGCGACCTCGTCGGCCGTTCGCCCCGGGCGCTCGTCGAGGAACGTGCGCTCCTCCAGCGTTCGCACGACCGCGCGGAAGCGCTCGCGGCATGCCGTGTCGTAGTCACCCGCGGCGAGCGCGGCCTCGGCGGCGGCGCGGTGTTCTGCCGCCGTCCTCGCTCGCCCGGTGAAGACCGCAGACGTCCGTTCAGCTGCCGACCGCGCTACCGCGCCGAGCCGCCACCGGATCACGACGATCGCGATGACGAGCACGAGGACGAGAGCCAGCAGGCCCCACGAGCCACCGGGGGAGTGCAAGGCAACGGTGAACAGGAGCTCCTGGGCGCGCTCGAGGATCCACTGCAGGATCGACGCGATGATGCCGGGGTCGTCGCGGTGGTAGATCTCCTTGCTGAGCTCGTCGCGTGCGGCGCGGGCGGCCTCGTCCCGGCCGATGTCGATCGGGGGATCGAACGGTGCAATCACCGGACCGCCCAGACCGGGCTGATCGGGTTGCTGTCGGTCAGGCCGGAGCCGATGGCGGGTGCCACGGACTGAGCTGACGATTGACCTTGCGTCGCCTGCACCAGCTCGATGTCGAGGCCCTCGCTGCGCATCCGAGCGTCGACGTAGATGAGCACCATGACCGCGGACATGAACGCCACCTGAACGACCGAGGCGACCATGATGCCGATCCCGGCGATGGCTCCGGCGATGACCGCGGCAGCGACGCCGCCCTGCGAGACAAGGACCGACGCGAGGATTCCGCCAGCGAAGATGAAGCCGTATTGAAGGATGCCGGCGATGATGCCCGCGATGATGTTGGCGACGAACAAGATGCCGAAGGTCCGTAGCCCCCGACCCTTGAGCAACTTCCACGAGCGGCCCATGGCTTCGAAGATCCCGATCGGCACGGGCTGCGAGCCAGGCATGGGAGACTCGGCGCGAGTCTCGAGCACGATCGCTGACGTGGTGACGGACAGCCGTATGGCGACGACCACGATGGCCGCGATCTCGACCGGCACGAGCACGACACCGAGGACCACGCCCGCGACGGGGTGGAGCATGGCGGCGGCGAAGACGAGGCCACCGGTAACGGCGTAGGCGACGATCGCGGCGAGGAAGGTGATCACGAGAAAGCCACACAACCGCAGGACGTGAGCCCGAGCGACCGCCCAGGCCTGACCGACGGTCGTGGGCTGGCCCAGGACGCCGCGTGCGACGGTTCCCGTGACCATGCCGGTGACCAGCACCGAGCCGACCAGCATCACGATCACGGCCCCGAAGGTGGTCGACAGGATGCGGATCCACAGCGAGTCGCCGATCCGGGTGAGGTCGGCGCTGCTGTCCATCGTGAGGAGGTCGGCGTAGCCCAGGGCCATGATCGCGGCCATGACGACGAGGATGACTGCCATCACGGCGGTGGACATGCCGAGCATGATCCTGGGGTAGCGCTGGATCGTCGTGAATGCGCCGTCCAGGATCTCGCCGAAGTTCAGCGGTCGCAGGGGGATGATGCCGGGCTTCGGCGCCTGCGGCGTTCCCCAGCCACCAGGCTGCCCCCAGCCCGACTGGCCCGGCCCGCTCCAAGCGGACGGATCGGGACCTGGCTGGTTCCATCCGGCTGGTCCGCCGGTATGTGGTGGCGCCCAACCCGGTTGGCTGCCTGGCGGCGAACCGGGCGGTGTGTGGCCAGGTGACGGTTGACCTGGCGCCGGCTGCTGACCGGGCCAGCCGCCTGGCCCGGCCCCTGTGGGCTCATGGGAACCGGCCGGTGTCCCCGGGTCCGTCATCTTTTCGTACCTCTCCCCACCGTGTAGTCGGTCGCCAGGTCACCAGTCCGGTCCGATGGCATCCCGACATCCGGGGCATCACGGCCTCCGCCGTGCCTCGACAGGTCCCCACCGAGGTCTTTCCGAGGCCTGGTCTGCCATGCTCATGACCTGTGACCGAGATTCGGTTTGACCAAGATTCCTAGTTTGCGACGAGTCATCTTGCCATGGAATCTGATCGCAGACTCCGCCCGTCTACCGCCTCGGACCGGAATTTCGCCACGTTGCGTCCGTCCTGGGAGATGCGCGAGGTAGCGAGAGCCGTCGTGACACACACGGTAATCGATAGGTTTCGCTGCGTTTTCCTAGGTGTGCCGAACCAGGTCATTTCGACAGCGCCCTCGCGCTGCCTGCCTGCTCCGGAGTCGGAAAACCAGCAGGTACTTGTACGCTCGCATCACGACTCGCACCATGCCGAACATATTGGCGAGTAATTGACCAAGGCGCCCACACAGAGGACGATCGAGTGGAGGGAGGAAGGCGCATCCTTCCTGGCCGAAGGCAGGACTTTGCGCTGGAAATCGCATGAAAGGTCGAATTCTGGTCGTCGACGACGACCACGCCCTCGCGGAGATGCTGGGGATCGTTCTTCGCAACGAAGGGCTCGAGCCATTCTTCTGCGAGTCTGGTGAAGCCGCGCTGGCCAAGGTGCGAGAGACCAAGCCCGACGTGGTGCTGCTCGACGTGATGCTGCCGGGCAAGGACGGCATCGAGGTGTGCCGGGAGATCCGTGCAGAGTCCGACGTACCCATCGTGATGCTGACGGCCAAGACCGACACGGTCGACGTGGTGCTCGGGCTGGAGTCGGGTGCCGACGACTATGTCGTCAAGCCGTTCAAACCCAAAGAGCTCGTGGCTCGGATCAGGGCCCGGTTGCGGCGCGCCGACCAGGCGACTCCGGAGACGTTGACGATCGGTGATCTGGTGATCGACGTCCCGGGTCACTCGGTCAAGCGAGACGGTGTTCCGCTGGCGCTGACTCCTCTCGAGTTCGATCTGCTCGTCTGCTTGGCACGCAAGCCGTGGCAGGTGTTCGGACGGGAGGAGCTGCTGGAGCAGGTGTGGGGCTACCGGCACTCCGCTGACACCCGTCTCGTCAACGTTCACGTCCAAAGGTTGCGGAGCAAGATCGAAAAGGACCCCGAGCATCCGCAGATCGTGGTCACGGTGCGCGGTGTCGGCTACAAGGCCGGCCCTCCGTGAGGAGCGCGCCGTGTGGTCGAGGATTCGCGGCCTCGGGCGTACGGCAGCGAACCCGCTTCATGTCGCCCAGTGGAGGTTTATGCGGATACAGCGACCGTCACCCACGTCGTGGCGGCGTAGCGAACAGCAGGGGCGTCAGCCGGCATGGCAGCTCGCGGTGGGGACGCTGTCCACGCTGTCCGCGTGGCCGCGACGGCTCGTGAGGCGTCGGGTGCTACGTCGTCTGCTCCGGCGAGCGCTGGCTCCGGGCATTCGGCTGGTCCGCAGGCTCATCACCTTGTGGCGGCGCTCCCTGCACCTGCGCGTGGTCACCGGCACGCTCGTCCTCTCCGCCGTCGTCACGGTGTTCGTCGGACTCGTGCTGCTCCGCCAGGTCAGCATGGGCGTGCTCGAGGCGAAGGTCCAGGCGTCGGTCGCTGAGGCGTCGGCAGGATTTCGTACCGCCCAGCAGACCATCGAAGCTGCCGAGCCCGCCGGCGACCCGAGCGAGCTCACCACGCAGCTTGCTGAAGACATCGCCCTGCGTGGAGCCATGGGCGGGCTCTACGAGGTCGTGATCGACGTGGTTCCGGCGGCCGGCGGTTCGACGTCCGTCGCCCGTTCCACCAGGACGACGGTGTTGACCACGAGCGTTCCTGACGACCTGCGTGAGGGTGTCCGGCCAGGCAAGGTGGCGTACCGCTACACCCTGATCCGGCACGAGTCCGGCAAGACCTCGCCTGGGCTCGCGGTTGGTTCGGCGCTGCGCGAGCCGCGCAGCAACGCCATGCTGAACGTCTACTACCTCTTCGACCTCACCCAGCAACAGCAGATCCTCAACCTGCTCAGCCGTTCCCTGCTTGCGGTCGGTGTGCTCATCGTCGTTCTGCTGGGTTGTGTGGCGTGGTTCGTCACCCGCCAGGTCGTCACTCCGGTCCGGATGGCGCGGAGAGTGGCCGAACGCCTGGCCGCTGGTTTGCTCGACCAGCGGATGACCGTACAGGGACAAGACGACTTGGCCCGGCTCGCCACGTCGTTCAACCAGATGGCGACCAACCTGCAACGCCAGATCCGTCAGCTCGAGGAACTGTCTCGAGTGCAACGCAGGTTCGTCTCCGACGTTTCCCACGAGCTTCGCACCCCGCTCACCACCGTTCGCATGGCTGCCGACGTGCTGCACGAGGCGCGGGACGGCTTCTCCCCCGAGGTCGCCCGGGCCGCCGAGCTGCTGCAGAACGAGCTCGACCGGTTCGAGGCTCTGCTCGGGGACCTTCTGGAGATCAGCCGGTTCGACGCCAAGGCGGCAGCGCTCGACCTGGAGGACGTCGACCTGCGTGAGCTGACCCGCAGGGTCGTCGACAGCGCTCGACCGCTGGCCGCGCGCAAGGGCAGCCCGATCGAGCTGGTCCTCGAGGAGACGCCGGCGATCGCCGAGGTCGACAGTCGGCGGATCGAGCGGGTCGTTCGCAACCTGGTGGTGAACGCCATCGAGTACGGCGAAGGGCGCGAGATCATCGTGCGGGTCGCGAGCGACCAGGACACGGCTGCTGTGTCCGTGCGCGACCACGGCATCGGGCTCAAGCCCGGCGAGGCGGCGTTGGTGTTCAACCGGTTCTGGCGCGCGGACCCGGCGCGCACCCGCACGACCGGTGGCACGGGCCTCGGCCTTGCCATCGCCTTGGAGGACGTCCACCTTCACGGCGGATGGTTGCAGGCGTGGGGTGAGCCTGGCAAAGGAGCGCACTTCAGGATGACGCTCTCCCGTAAGGCGTTGCAGTTGCCGCAGCAGTCGCCGATCCCGCTCGTCCCCGACGACCTGGTGACCGGAGGTCTGCCACCCCAGGACTCGGCTGGCGACACGTCCGCAGCTGGACCGGCGCCGGACGGGTCAGCGCATGAGACCTCGGCCGGGCCGGTCGCGCCGCAGGCCCTCACCTCGGGTGGCGAGTCCGCCGACCTGACATCGCGTGGTGCCGTCGGAGGTGCGCGATGAGCAGGTCGGTGAGCCGTCGTGTGTCCGCGTCCGTGACGGGCGTGGTCGGCAGGTCGTCGACGGGTGGGGCTCGTGCACCCGCGCGACGAATCGCGGTGCTGCTCATGGCGTTGCTGCTGGCCGGTGCGCTCGGCGCGTGTGCACGGGTGCCGGTGAGCGGCCCCATCTCGTACGTCCCGATGGGCACCGGCGAGCCCGAGAATCCGTCCGTGCCTGTCCTCGTCTCCGGACCGGCTCCTGGTGACACGGCCATGCAGGTGGCCCGGGGGTTCATCGACGCCATGGCGAGCTACCAGTCCGGCCAGCCGATCGCGCGGAAGTACCTCGCCCCGTCGGTACGCGAGCGGTGGCGTCCGGAACGCGTGCTCATCTACGACAGCGGAGAGGTCCCGCTGATCGAGCCGGAGCCGGGCAAGATCTACCTCGACGTACCCAAGCATGCCGAGCTGCGGCCCAACGGCTCATGGGAACCCGCCGAGCCGGACGAGAAGATCAAGCACGACCTGAAGATGACCAAGGTCCGTGGCGAGTGGCGAATCGGGTCACCCCCGGATGCCTTGATCATGTCCAGCTACAACTTCTGGCGGGAGTACCGGCAGTTCGACCTCTACTTCTTCGACAGCGACTTCCGCGTGCTGGTGCCTGACCCGGTCTACCTTCCGATTCGCGGCCACGTGGAAACGCTTCTCGTCAAGGCCTTGCTGCGCGGACCTTCACCCTGGTTGCGACCCGCTGTCCGGTCGGCCTTCCCGGAGCAGACGCAGCTCGCGGCCCCGGCCGTGACCGTGGAGGGCGGTGAGGCGACGGTCGAGCTCGACCACTCGGTTCTCGACATGAAGCAGCGCTGCTACCTCCTCACGCAGCTTGCGCGGACGCTGGGACAGGTGCACAGCGGAGAGATCAAGGTCACCGTCGACCAGGTTCCCCTCGGATTGCGCGACACCTGGACGCCAGACGACGAGAACGTCTGCCCGACCTACGACCCATCCGCGTCGGGTGCGTCGCGCGGAGCGTATGCCCTGTCGAACGGTCGGGTGTTGATCGTGGGTTCGGAGCGGTTGGTCGCGGCCGGGGGCACGCTCGGGGAGAAACGCGTCTCGGCTCGTTCCATGGCGGTGAGCATCTCCGGTGAGCGTGCGGTGAGCCAGCTACGAGGCCGTGAAGCCGCGAACCGGACCTCGCCGTGGATCGCCACGGTTTCGACGGATGGGCGGACGGTAACGGTCTACGATCCGCTCAACGGTCCGCAGGTCGTCTGGCGTGGTGTCGATCTCGCCGAGCCCTCGTGGGACCGGGCGGGTCAGCTGTGGCTCGTCGACCGCAATCATGGCGAGGCGGAGATCGTGGTGCTGAAGGACCACGTCCGACAGGTGAAGGTGCGGGCACCCGGCCTCGCCGGCGAGGACGTACGCGGGCTCAAGGTGTCGCCCGAGGGAACCCGAGTTGCGGCCCTCGTGGACCGAGACGGCAGGAGCCGGCTCCTCGTCGGTCGGATCTCGCGCGGTAACGAGATCGTCATCGACGGTCTGCGTGAGCTGCCGACCGACCTCACCTCGATGAGCGATCTCGCCTGGTCCGACCTGGACCAGCTCGCCGTCCTGGGGGCAGACTCCGGCCTTTCCCGGATCGTGCTGGTGTCCGTCGACGGCTCGAAGATCACCCCGGAGCCCGCGGGACCGGATGCCCGTTCGCTCGCCGCGGCGCCAGGTCAGCCCGTGCTCATCGACGATGCGGACGGCCGCTTGTTCGTCGAGGACCCCAACTACCTGTGGTTCGAGCAGGGGGAAGCGACGTGCCCGGCGTATCCAGGCTGAGCCGGACGTTTTCGTATCGGCCAGGAGTCGGGGAGCTCTCCCGGGTCGGGATGCTCGTCATCCGCCAACTCGCCGAGGATGCCGCCGACCTGTTCCTGGGGACTCGCTGCGTGGGCTGTGGCCGCCCGAGCAGGACGCTTTGCTCGGTCTGTGAAACGCAACTCGCCGGGCCGGCACGGCGCACGGTCCCGGATCCCGTCCCTGCGGGGCTGCCGGCGGTCTTCGCAGTCACGGCGTACGACGGTGTGGCTCGTACCGCGATCCTCGCGCACAAGGAGCGCGGCTGCGCCCCTCTCGCCGGACCACTCGGGGCCGCCATGCGGCGGGCGCTCACGGCGGCAGTCGAGTCCACTCCGTCGGGCGATCCGGTCGCGGCGATGCCCGCCGGGCCCGAACCGCCGCTCGTCGTGCCGATTCCGTCCAGGCGGGAATCGGTTCGGCAGCGTGGCTACGACCCGCTGCACCGGATAGTGCGCCGCGCCCTCGGCCCGGTCTGGAGGCCTGCCGCGCGAGCCGGTGTGCTGTGCCCGGCCCTGGGATTCGTACGAACCGTCGCAGACCAGGCCGGCCTGGACATTGCGGCGAGACGCCACAATCTCGCAGGTGCGTTCAGCGTTCGCCCTCGCTTTCGCGAACGTGTCGCCAACCGGACAGTGGTGCTGGTCGACGACGTGATGACCACCGGGAGCACGCTGGTGGAGGCGGCACGTGCGTTGCGTGAGGCAGGTGCGCGTGTGAGCAGTGCCGCGGTGATCGCCGCCACCGTACGCCAGCGGCCCAGCTGAGGTGGTCCAGTCCGTCCGGCCTCCTGGTTTTGCTCACGTCGACACTGCGCGTCTGGGCTTTCGGTCTCGCCCATTGCGGGTTAGCGTGTCGGCATGGCACCCGCCTGGGTCCGTGGTTGCGCCGGACGTGGTGCGGAGCGTGTCTGTCCAGGGAGCCTTGCCTCTCCCAGTGGAGCTGGCACGAGGATCTCGGGGGCGAGCACACGTCTGCGCGCCAGGTTCCGGCAAGCCGATGCCAGCCGCAGGCTAAACGGCCCACGTAAGGCGACTCCTTGTCGACCGATCACGGTGCGGCTTAGAGGTAAGCCCTGCCTCGGCGGCGGGCCGGATGCCCGCCGGACCCGGGAGAAGAGGAGTAGTGGCACAAGACTCTCAGGCTGCGAAACTCTCGGCAGGCGGATGTGGGGACGAAGACCAGGTCGGCCGGGCGGGTGCTTTTTTCGGTTGCTTGTTCCCTTGCATGTCTTTGTCGTCTTGTCGAATTCGGTCATGCGTGACGAGCCAGCGTGATAAGGAAGCTGTATGCGCGTTTTTGTCCTGCTCCACGATGCGGCGTCGGATCGTTTCGTCGAGACGCTGCGCGCTGCAGTGGGGACCGCAAACCGTGCCGGGGCAGGTGATCGAGCCGCCCATAGGTAGGAACCGAGTTGTCATAAGCACACCCCCGCAAGCAGTTCCGGGAGGTTCTCGTGGACGTCGTGGTTCAGGGTCGTCATTGTCAAGTCACCGACCGATTTCGCCAGCACGTCGAGGAGAAGATCAAGCGTCTGGAGCGATTGACCTCCCGAGCGATTCGGATAGAAGTCGAGGTTTGTCGGGAGAACACTCGATCAGCCAGCCAGTCCGAGCGGGTGGAGCTCACCGTCTATTCGCGTGGACCACTGGTCCGCGCGGAGGCGGCGGCCGACGACCGGTTCGCCGCACTGGACTTGGCGTTGGACAAGCTTGCGGCGCGCTTGCGGAAGGCCGCTGACCGGCGCCGAATCCACCACGGGTCACGCACGCCGATCTCCGTCGCCGAGGCGACCGCTCATCTGGCGAACATCACCGAACCTGCGGGATCGCTGCCTGGGGATGTGAGTGCCAAGCAGGTAAGCGGACAAAACGGCGCGGCCTCCGCGCCGCCGAGCGAGACCAAGCGGGACGAGGTGAAGACGATCGCGGGTATCGAGGTGCAGGGCGACGGTCCGCTCGTGGTGCGGGAGAAGATCCACCGCGCGCGTCCGATGACGCTCGACCAGGCGTTGTACGAGATGGAGCTGGTCGGCCACGACTTCTACCTCTTCATCGATGCGGAGAGCCAGCGGCCGAGCGTGGTGTATCGGCGCCACGGCTACGACTACGGCGTGATCCGGCTCGAGGAGATGTCCTCGGAAGCGGCCGAGTCGGCATCCCGCTAGGGCTCCGGCTCCGCGATGCGGTCTGATCGACCATGAGCCACGAGAGCCGACTCGGTTCGGTGTGCCCTGTGCCGCTGCGCCGGATTCGTGCTTGGCTCAAAACTGCCTCACGCGGCCTACGGGCGTGCAATCATGCGCAGGTGGTCAAGACCTCGCCATACCGCCGCACCGTCCGGTCCGCCCGGCCGGTGCGCGTCGCCCTCGTGGACCGCCACGACCTCTCCCGACGGGGGTTGCGGCTGTTGCTCGATCAAGAACCCGACATCGAGATCGTGGGTGATGTCGCCGACGGGCGGACAGCCGTCGGCATCGTTGCGAAGCACCGTCCAGATGTCGTCGTGCTCGACCCCTGCGTGCCTCCGTGGGACCTCGCGGAGACCCGCCGCCGGATCAAGTCGTTGCGACCAGCGACCCGGATCGTGCTGATATCCGATCAGGGGGAGTACGCCTCGGCCAGGTTGGCGGGGTGGGGTGTGGACGCACACGTGGCGAAGGACGGATCGGTCCAGGCTGTGGCCTGGGCGATTCGCCTGGCGGCACAAAGAGTCGCCGCTTAGGAGTCGACCAGCCGCCGGGCGGGGCCGTCGTGGTCGGCGGATAGTGGCGACCCGCTCGTTGCCCCGGAAGCTGGACCTCGTCGATGGTGCTGGCCTGTCGGAGGCCCATGCGACCATGTGGTGCCGTGGAGACCATTTCCTCGGCCACCGCGCGGCGTATCGCGCTCGCAGCTCAGGGGTTCGCCGACAAACGCCCGGACGGCAAGCGGATCGACATACGTGCAGTCGATCGCGTGCTGCGGCGCATCGGCCTGCTGCAGATCGATTCGGTCAACGTGCTGAGTCGAGCGCACTATCTCCCCCTGTTCGCCCGTCTCGGGCCGTACCCCACGGAGCTGCTCGACCGCGCGGCCGGCACTCCACCTCGCCGGCTGTTCGAATACTGGGCGCATGTCGCGTCGTTCGTACCGGTCAACACACAGCCTGCGCTGCGGTTCCGCATGGCGCGAGCGAGCCAGGAGGCGTGGGGATCGGTCCGCCGCATCGTGGAAGAGAAGCCTGACTTCGTCGACTGGGTGCGTGCCGAGGTCCGCGACAAGGGTCCCCTCACCGCCCGCGAGATCGAGCACGACGTGCCGCGGCGTCGTGACCACTGGGGTTGGAACTGGAGCGATGTCAAGATCGCTCTCGAGTGGCTCTTCTACACCGGCGAGGTCACGGCGGCGCGCCGCAACGGCGCCTTCGAGCGGGTCTACGACCTCACCGAGCGGGTCTTGCCGCGCGAGGTGGTCGAGGCGCCCACGCCGAGCGACGAGGAGGCACATCGCGAGCTGGTTCGCATCGCGGCCCGCGCTTACGGCGTCGCGACGCCGCTCTGCCTGCGTGACTACTTCCGGCTCTCGGCGCAGGAGACCAACCGGGCGATCGCGTCGCTCGTGGAGGCGGGCGAGCTGATCCCGGTGCGCATCGAGGGCTGGGATCGTCCCGCCTACCTGCACCATGAGGCGCGCATCCCACGACGGGTTCGGGCGCGTGCGCTGGTCGGCCCGTTCGACTCGATGGTGTTCGAACGCACCCGAGCCGAGCGGCTCTTCGGCTTCCGGTACCGCATCGAGATCTACGTGCCGGCACCGAAACGGACCTACGGCTACTACGTCCTGCCGTTCCTGCTCGGTGATCGCTTCGTCGCCCGCGTCGACCTGAAGGCCGACCGCGCGGCTCGGGTGCTGCGCGTGCAGGCGGCCTACGCGGAGGAGCACGCACCTGCCGACACGGCGACCGAGCTCGCGGCCGAGCTCGCCTTGATGGCGGAGTGGCTGGGTCTTTCCGGAATAGAGGTCGCGGACCGTGGCGATCTCGCGCGGCCGCTGCAGAAGGCGGTCCTCGCCTGAAACCGCCGGC
Organism: Actinopolymorphaceae bacterium; assembly: GCA_036564245.1. GTDB lineage: Bacteria > Actinomycetota > Actinomycetes > Propionibacteriales > Actinopolymorphaceae > Thermasporomyces. The sequence continues at coordinate 16,521 of DATCKU010000002.1, read as the reverse complement.
CTCGTCCGAGCCCACGGCCTTCGCCCGAACCCGCACCGCAGCCGTTTAGGTGTGGTGTCTCTCATCGAGGAGTGAGCAATTCGCTTCGTGTGCGGGCGATGTGAGCACTGTCGGAACGATTTGGCCGACGAATTTGCCTTGCTCTGGTTTTACACGCCGGCGTGGGGTGGCATGCTCTGACAAGACTCCCCGGCGGGGCCACGTCGACATGTCAGTGGCGGGGCGGCCTGGCGAGCGAAGCTCGCTGACGGTCAGCAGGCCACCAGCTGCCACGACTCAAGGCGAAGGCCACCGGGGCAATGTGGCAAGGGCGGCTGTCCGGCGTGGGAGACAGCCGCCCTTCGCACTCCCCGGAAATGACCACGTTCAGTGGGTCACTCGCCTCTCTCAGGTGCCGGCATGCCGTGCGAAGGTACGAATGTCCTCGGAATGCGCAGGGGCGGCCATGCGGCTCGAGGCAGTGGCTGGTGAGCTCGGACCAACGCCGTAGCAGGTGGGCTCGGACCAGGGTCGTAGCTGGTGAGCTCGGACCGCGGGGCTTGGAACCAGCTCGACGCCGCTCGGGACCACCCAGGGCGTAGCCGCGGCTGCGCGCTGAAGATCAGCGGGCAGCCGTTCCTTCGGTGGAACGCCGACGTCTGGGTCCAGACGATGACTGGCGCCAGACGACGTCCGCTGCTAGAGGCGGGTCGCCTTGTCGTACGACGTGAACCGGCCTGGTCCGATGCCTTTCAGCTATCCCTGTCGAGGGCAGTGGTGCCGGTCAATCTCGTCAGTTTCCGGGGGAGTCGTACCCGTCCGTGGTGTCGGTGATCGAGGGGGGTCGTACCCGTCCGTGGTGTCGGTGACCGAGGGGAGTCATACCCATCCGTGGCATGCAGGCGCCTGACAGAGGCGAGTGCCCCTCGATGCGTGGTCATTGTCGGGTGAGCGTGGGGCCTCGGTGTGCGTGTCATTGTCGGGGGTCAGCCGAGAAACACCGGGTTGGAGAGCTCGAATCCGATGAGGTCGTCGTACGAACCGTCGCCCAGACGCTCCGCGGCGCGGGCCCGGCTGAAGGGAACGAAGCCTGCCCGCTCGGCGACCTTGTGCGACGCGACGTTGGATGCGGCGGCGTAGAGCACGAGACGACGCAGCCCGAGGCCACCGTCCTCCTCCGGGATGGCCGCATGCCGCACGGCGAGTCTGGTCGCGGCGGTGGCGACGCCGCGCCCTCGTGCGTCGGGGTGGATCCAGTAACCGAGCTCGGCCGTGCCGTTCACGCGGTCGACGCTCATCATCGCGTACGCCCCGATGCACCGGTCGCTCACCGGATCGGCGACAGCCCAGTAGATGCCGCGGCCGCTGGCGTGCTCCTCCTCCCGGCTCTGGATGTACGCTAGCGCGTCGCTTGCGGTGTACGGCGCGGGCAGCGTGGCGATGAAGCGCCGCGTCACCGGGTCAGAACACGCCTCCACCACCGCGCCGACGTCGGACGTTCGCATCGGACGGAGGACGCAATGATCTGAGTGGAGCGTCGGCACGTCGTACCACGGAAGGGTGGGCTCGCGCGGATCCTCCGGCAGCAGCGATCCCAGCCAGCTGTCGTAGCGACGGGATCGCGCCGCGTGCAGGAGCCTCACCCTGCCCTCGATGTGGAATCCGCTACGCCACGCCACGCGCCGGGACGGCCAGTTGCCCACCTGAGCACGCCAGAAGAGCACCTCGAGGCCGAGCCCGCCGGTCGACCGCTCGCAGAACGCCCACCCGGCCACGGCGCGGACGGCCGCGGTCATCACCCCGCGGCCCCGTGCGTCGGGGTGGAGGCCGAATCCGATCTCCGCGGCACCCTGGCCGTCCGGCCGGAGGTCGACCGTGCCGAGGAACACGTCGGAGGCCGGATCCGCGACCGCCAACGCGAGATAGTCGGCCCGGCGCCACCCCTCGACGACCCGTTCGCGTACGAACTGCTCGGCGTGGGCCCGCGTGTACGGCGACGGGACGGTCGTCCACTGCTGCGTCAGGGGGTCGCGGCACTGTTCCAGGACCCGATCGATGTCCGGCTCGTGGTGCGGGCGCAGCACCACCCCGTTCGCCGGTATGCGTACGTCCTCCATGGGACCAGGCTGCCACCCAGCGTGATCATCGGTGGCGGGCAGGCGCCCCGAGTCTGCTGTCCTGCTTCGGCCCCGACTCGCAGGAGCAAGGCGCGCCGCCCGCTCGTTGTCTCTTTCGGCCCCAACCCGAGCCGCCCGGGCGGGGGTGCGTGCCAGCCTCGTGTCTTAAGCCCAGACCCGGGCCGAAGCAGAGGCTCTGCCGCCAGCCTCCCGTTGCTGCGGTCCCGCCGGAGCAAGGCCCGCCGCCGGCCCGGTGCCGCGGCCCATCCCAACCGATGCAAGATCGGCATGACCGGGCAGGCCGGGTCACACCAGGACAAAGACGGTACGCCCAGCGTGACCTACCATGGCCGGAGTGGGTAGCTTGACAGTTTGCGCAGTGAGCTGGTCCGGCTCCCTGCCGGGGCCGACGCGTCAACCCCACCACGTACGACCGCGACGATGAGGAGCCGAGAGTAACGTGCCCGCTCTGCTCGACAAGATCCTCCGCGCTGGCGAGGGCAAGACCCTCAAGAAGCTGCAGGCGATCGTCAGACAGGTGAACGCCATCGAAGAGGACTTCGTCGCGATGTCCGACGCCGAGCTGCGCCGGATGACCGACGAGTTCAAGACCCGGCTGGCCGAGGGGGAGACCCTCGACGACCTGCTGCCCGAGGCGTTCGCCACCGTCCGCGAGGCCGCCAAGCGCACGATCCGGCAGCGGCACTTCGACGTCCAGATCATGGGCGGCGCTGCGCTCCACATGGGTCACATCGCCGAGATGAAGACCGGTGAGGGGAAGACCCTGGTCGCCACACTGGCGGCCTACCTCAACGCGTTGACCGGCAAGGGCGTGCACATCGTCACGGTCAACGACTACCTGGCCAAGTTCCAGAGCGAGTGGATGGGGCGGATCTACCACTTCCTCGGCCTGTCCGTCGGCGTGATCCTCTCCCAGATGACACCGGCCGAGCGCCGCAAGGCGTACGCCTGCGACATCACGTACGGCACCAACAACGAGTTCGGCTTCGACTACCTGCGCGACAACATGGCGTGGAGCCTGGACGAGTGCGTCCAGCGGGGCCATCACTACGCGATCGTGGACGAGGTCGACTCGATCCTCATCGACGAGGCACGGACGCCGCTCATCATCTCCGGTCCGGCCGAGCAGAGTTCGAAGTGGTACGAGGAGTTCGCGCGCCTCGTGGCTCGGATGCGACCGGACGTCGACTACGAGGTCGACATCAAGAAGCGCACCGTGGGCATCCTCGAGCCGGGCATCGACAAGGTGGAGGACTACCTCGGTATCGACAACCTCTACGAGCCCGCCTACACCCCGCTGGTGCAGTTCCTCAACAACGCGATCCGCGCCAAGGAGCTCTTCAAGCGCGACAAGGACTACGTGGTCATGAACGGCGAGGTGCTCATCGTCGACGAGCACACCGGCCGGGTCCTGCACGGGCGTCGTTACAACGAGGGCTTGCACCAGGCGATCGAGGCCAAAGAGGGCGTGCCGATCAAGGACGAGAACCAGACGCTCGCCACCATCACGCTGCAGAACTACTTCCGCCTCTACGACAAGCTCGCCGGCATGACGGGTACGGCGATGACCGAGGCGTCGGAGTTCAACAAGATCTACAACCTCGGTGTCACGCCGATCCCGACCAACCGTCCGATGATCCGGGTCGACCACCCCGACCTGGTCTTCCGTACGAAGGAGGCGAAGTTCGCGGCGGTCGTGGAGGACATCGCCGCCCGGCACGCCAAGGGGCAACCGGTGCTGGTGGGCACCACGAGCGTGGAGCAGTCCGAGCTGCTGTCGACGCTGCTCAAGCGACGTGGCATCCCGCACGAGGTACTCAACGCAAAGCACCACGAGCGCGAGGCGGCGATCGTCGCGCAGGCCGGACGCAAGGGAGCCGTGACCGTCGCCACCAACATGGCGGGTCGAGGCACCGACATCATGCTGGGCGGTAACGCCGAGTTCCTGGCCGACGCCGAGCTGCGCGCGATGGGCATCGACCCCGTCGAGCATGCCGAGGAGTACGAACGCGCCTGGCCGGCCATGCTCGAGCGCTTCACCAAGGCTGTCGCTGCCGAACACGACGAGGTCGTCGCCCTCGGTGGGCTCTACGTGTTGGGAACGGAGCGACACGAGTCGCGGCGGATCGACAACCAGCTGCGTGGACGGTCTGGTCGTCAGGGCGACCCCGGGGAGAGCCGGTTCTACCTCTCGCTCGAAGACGACCTCATGCGCAGGTTCAAGTCCGACTGGGTGGACTGGGTCCTCACGAGCCTGAAGATCCCCGACGACGTACCGATCGAGAACAAGCGGGTCACGGGGGCCATCGCGTCGGCGCAGGCACAGGTCGAGGCGATGAACTTCGAGATCCGCAAGGACGTCCTGAAGTACGACGACGTGCTCAACCGGCAGCGCACGGTCATCTACAACGAACGCCGGCGCGTGCTCGAGGGCGAGGACATCCACGAGCAGGTCCTCGGCATGATCGACGACACGATCGAGTCGTACGTCCTCGCGGCCACCGAGGGCTACGCGGAGGAGTGGGACCTCGACAAGCTCTGGCGAGACCTCAAGCAGATCTACCCGGTGAGCTTCTCGGTCGCGAACCTGGAAACCGAGGTGGGCGGCCGCGACGGGCTCACCCGCGACCTCCTCATCCAGCGGCTGCAAGAGGACGCGCGTCGGGCCTACGCGCGACGCGAGGCCGAACTGGGCTCCGAAGTGCTGCGTGAGGTGGAGCGCAAGGTCATCCTCTCGGTGCTGGATCGCAAGTGGCGCGAGCACCTCTACGAGATGGACTACTTGCGTGAGGGCATCGGGCTGCGGGCGATGGCGCAGCGTGACCCGCTCGTGGAGTACCAGCGCGAGGGTTACGACCTCTTCATGGCGATGATGGACGCCATCAAGGAGGAGTCGGTCGGCTTCCTGTTCAACCTCGAGATCCAGGTCGAGCCGGTGCAGGAGCAGGCTCCACAGCCTGCCGGACGGGCGCCCGCGGTCGTCGAGGCGGGTGGCGCGGACCCGTCGGCTCCGACCCAGCGGGTCGTCGCGCGTGGGCTCGTGGGTCCGCAGCGTCCCACCCGACTCTCGTACAGCGCGCCGACCGTCGACGGTGAGGGAGGCGTCATCCGTCGCGAGGTCTCGACGGGTGGAGGTCGGACCGGCGGTGCCAGACGGGCCGGGCAGGCCGGCCTGGCTGCCGGTGCAGGACCTGGTGCAGCCCAACCCGATTACGCGGGAACGTCACGCAACGCGCTGTGTCCGTGCGGTTCGGGACGCAAGTACAAGCGCTGCCACGGTGACCCGAAGGCACGCGCTCGGATGGCGCGGCGTCAGGGCTGAGACCCTCGCGTTCAGCCGACCTGCAGCGCGGTGCAACGCCAGCGACCATCGAGTCCTTCGAGGCGTACGGCAACCGCGCGGGAACGGCCACTCGGCAGGACGACGCGGATCGCGGCCTCGGCGATACCGTCGCGGGGTTCTTGAATCTTGATCGTGCGTACCATCGCCCGGCTGGTCCACGGCTGCCTGTCCGACCCCCGCCTCCGGACAAGGGACAGCACCTCGGTGTAGGTCTGCTCGTTCGTCCAGCGGAGCAGCTGTGCGGCGGGTCGGACTCCCGCGAGGACCTCGATCAAGGCCCTGGCGAAACGACCGCACCAGGCCGCCGGATTGGGAAGCGCGTGGCGTGGAGTCCGCTGAGGCGCGAAGAAGGAGTCGCCCTTCGGTGCGCGGCGCTGTTTCGCCAATCCGCTGCCCACCACCGCAAGGTGGCGATCGGTTTCGGGATCGTGCAGCGCTTCCGGCACGTCGACCAGCGTCGACAGGTCGAGCGCGAGCGCTCCGTTGACGAAACCGTCGGTCGAGGGCGTCGGTGTGAGCTCCTGGTCGTACGGCGGTTCGGTTGCCGGTGCCGGTATCCGTCGGGGCAGGGCCTGGGCTCGCTGCGCGGTGGTGCGCGGCGGCTGGCTGGTGGTGGCGATCGTCATCGGTGGTTGCCTTCAGTGGATCGGTGGTCGTCGCTGGCGGCTGGTGGCTCTAGTCCTGAGGAGGTCGCAGGACCTGGCCGGGAAGGATCAAGTCGGGGTCGTCGCCGATCACGTCGCGGTTGGCGTCGTACCACCGCCGCCACTCGCGATCGATCTCCGCGTCGCTGGCGCCCTCGGGAAGGTGTGCCTTCGCGATGTTCCAGAGGTTGTCGCCGCGTTTGACCACGACCTCTCGAACGTGTTGGGGCTCCCGCACCGGGATCCGTGCGATCGGATCCGAGCTGGGTTGGCTGCTTCGGGGTCGATCGGGGTTGGGAAGCTCGGGGCCGACCTGTGCCGTGGAGCGCCCGGAGTCTGACCGGTTGGGTGAGCCGGGCCACTCGACAATGGGGAGACCCGCTGCTCTCTCCCTCTGCTCTGCCTGTGTGGGAGAGGCATGCGATGGGCGATCGAGCGATCCGGGTCGGTCGATGTTTGGTAGCCGAGTGCCTGCTGGCAACCCCGCGTCGACGGTTCCAGCCCGGTCGAGTGCTCCGGGCCGGTCGACGCTCGGCAGCAGTTGCGCGGCGGCAGCGGCTCCCGTGGGTTGATCAGCAGGAGCTGCGTACGCCGGTAGCGCGCCGACGACAGGACCCGCTGCGACGGACATTCCGAGGGCGAGTCGCGCAGCTCTCCGGTAGACAGCTGGCGTGATTCGTTCGGCGAGCAGACCACACGCCGATCCCACGGCGCCGGGAAGCGCCGACAGAGCGGTGAGCACCATGCCGAGGGCCAGCCAGACGTAGCAGGCCCAGGCCAGCACCCCCACGCCGAAGATGAGGAGAGCGTCGAACGACGGATTCTCGACCCGGATGGCGGACCACGACCCGGCGGTCAGCCAGCGGAGCAGGGCGGCGCCTGCGGCGAAGCCGAGGAGCACGACAATCGCCGACAGCACCCGCCGGATGATCCGCATCATCTCTGCCCTTCGTCCGTTTCGTGCCTGTTACTTTCGTTTGCTTGCGTTTGCCTTCATACTCGCGCGCTGGATGAACTGTCAACCTTGCCCTACTCGTACGCATTCGGAGTGGGTCATCTGTGCACTCTGAGTTCAGCCCGAGGCGCGGGAGAGCCCATGCGTGCCGTCTGAGCCGCCTTCTGAGGCGACTCGGGCCCGTCGACCGGAGGCAGAAAGGTGGCGGAGAGCGCGGCGCAGTACGGTTGATCAGTGCGTTGGGAAAGCTTGTTTGCTGATCTCGATGCCCAGATGGCCGAGCTCGAGGCCGCAGAGCTCGCCTCCGAGGTGGCGGACCGCACGCGTCGCGAGGTAGCGCGGTTCCGGCTCGTTGACCGGCTACGACCCGCGGTTGGTCACCCCGTCACGCTGTTCGTCATGGGCAGCGTCAAGCTCACTGGACGGCTGAGCGGTGTGGGTGCCGACTGGACCCTCATCGCCGAGGACTACCGACTCGAAGTGCTCGTCCCGCTCGACGCGATCACGGGCATCCGTGGTCTGGGAGACCTCACGTCGGCGCCGGGCAGCGAAGGTCGGGTGGCTGGACGGCTCACGCTGGCCTTCGCGCTCCGCGGCATCGCCAGGGACCGCGCGCCGGTCGCCATCGGTTTCCGGGACGGAGCCACGGTGACCGGAACGATCGACCGGGTCGGTGCCGACTTCTTCGAGATGGCCGAGCACGCGCCGTCCGAGGTGCGTCGAGCCCGGGACATCCAGGGGATCCGCACCGTGCCGTTCGCCGGCATCTCGTACGTCCGTCGTTGCTGACCTTGCTGCCCTACGGGCTCGGCTTCTGACCCGCGCTGTGTGGCCACCCGTCCTGTACATGGGCGCCCGTCGACCTTGTGCGGCTGCGGTTCTGCCTGCCGTGCGGCGCCGCCCGACTGCGCGCCAGCAGAGGATCAGCGCCTTGACGCTTTCTGCCGCGCGTGCGCGGCTGCTGATGGTCTTGGGGCGCACACCGTCGCCCAATGCTCACCGAACGTGGCCGTGAGAGCGATGTGATGACGGTAGGTGGCGTCCTGCCGCGGCTCGTGCTCGTCTCCGGACGGGTCTACCGGCAACAGTGGAATCGTTCACCACCAGGCCTGTCGGGGGTGCAACACGTGTCGGCACGTAGTGCACCTCCGAATAGCCGGACAGACGGCGGTAGCCAGACCAGTTGGCATGAGCGGGTGAGCGTGTCGATGCGGATGCCTGCCGCTGCCTGGGCGTCGGAAGGAACTGTGGAGATCAGAGCAGGTAGCAGGTCGGGCAGGGCGTGGCGCCAGGTCGCTTGTCGATGGTGGCCGTGGACGGTTGGAGAACGCTTGACCGCCTCAGTCGCCGTCGGCCGAACTGCTGTACGGGTGAGTCTCGACGAACTTCCGGGTCTCGGCGTACATCCGCTCGATGTACTGCTCCAACGCGCTGCTCTCGACACGCCACTGTCCGCGCCCACCAATCTTGATCGCCGGGAGCTCGCCGCTGCGGACCAGCGCGTAAGCCTGTGCGGCCGAGATGTTGAGGACTTCGGCGACGTCAGCGAGCTGGAGGAACCTCGGCGTGGTGGACAAGGCAATCTCCTTCCGAACGACTACCGCTAGTCAGTTTGCCACGCGTTTGCTTGTGGTTGCCTTCAGTTGTCCACAGGTTCCTGATATCCACAGCTATGGTCCACCTGGTGACCGCCCTACGCGCATCAGGTGTTTCCTGTCGTACTGTTTCGACCTGTCCCGTTCGGGTCGGTGCCACGACGGACCGTCGCCGCCACCCGACGAAACGCCATGACCTACCCCGAGCCGATCCGTCCGGCCGGGCCCAGACCTCGACCCGGGAGGAACGATCTTGTCGGACTTGCCGTCGCCCAAGGCCGAGCGAGCTCGCCGGCCGCGCTGGCTCGACCCGAAACTGTTCCTGGGCATCCTGTTGGTTCTGGTGTCGATGGCCCTCGGTGCGCGGGTCATCGCCATGGCCGACCAAACCGTTGAAGTGTGGGCGCTGAAGGATGGTGTGAACCTCGCGCCCTCCGTCCCACTCACCGAGGACGACCTCGTCGCGAAACGCGTGCGGTTCACGAGCCAAGAGGACGCCGACAGGTACGTATCGGCGCGCGAGTCGATCCCCGAGGGCGCCCGCATGGTCCGCGCGGTTGGGGAGGGGGAGTTCCTGCCGCGCAACGCCTGGACCGACAAGCCTGACGAGGAGCTGGAGGACACGCCGATCCCGGTGGAGCCCGGTCTGCTTCCACGCTCGTTGCGGGTGGGTGATCGGGTGGACGTCTATTTCGTCCCGGCGAACGACGACGGGTTCCCACCGAAGAAGGGAATGCTCGGCGCCTCCGACATCATCGTCGTCGACGTTCCTAACAGCGGCGCCTTCACGTCCGGGCAGTCGAGCGCAACGATCCGTATCGCCCGCGACGAGCAGAGCGAGGGCCTGTCCCTCGAGGAGCTCGTGGCGCTCGCCGCCAACGCCAAAGCCGTCATCGTCAAGCACGTCGCACCCGGTGAGGCGAACCAGTGATGGGCGATCACGCCGACTCGACTCCACGACCGACGAAGCCCAGGAGGTAGGACCATGTCTCTTCCGGTTCTGACCGCGGTTACCGGAGCGCGTTGGGAGTCCGACCTGGTGGCCGCCCTCGAACGCAGCTCACTGGGCCTGGACGTGGTGCGCCGATGCGTCGACCTCCCCGACTTGCTGGCGACGGCACAGTCCGGCCAGGCACGTGCCGTGTTGCTGTCCGCTGACCTGCGCAGGCTCGACCGGGAGGCGGTGAGTCGACTGATCGCAGGAGGCGTCGCCGTGGTCGGTGTCGTGACACCTGGCGACGACGAGGGGGAGGACCGGCTGCACAAGCTCGGGGTTGCGAAGGTCGTGCCGGCCGACGCCCCGGCCGACGTGCTGGCGAGCGCTGTCGCCGAGGCAGTGGAGTTCGCACAAGGCACCCGGCGGCCGCAGCACAGTGGCTTCGCGGTTGCGAACCCCTGGCAGGCGCTCCCACGGCTCCCGGTGGCACCCGAGCCGCCTGCCCCTGAGTCGCGCACCGCGACCGGACAGCTCATCGCGTGTTGGGGACCGACCGGTGCGCCGGGGCGTACCTCGGTCGCCGTCACACTGGCGACGGAGCTTGCGGCGTTTGGCGTGCCGACCCTGCTGGCGGATGCCGACGTCTACGGAGGCGTCGTCGCGCAGGCCCTCGGACTGCTCGACGAGGCGCCCGGTCTGGCCGCGGCATGCCGTTCGGCCAACAACGGATCCCTCGACCTCCCCGGCCTCGCCCGGCACGCCCGTCAGGTGTTGCCACGACTTCGGGTCCTCACCGGGCTGCAACGTGCAGACCGCTGGCCCGAGCTACGTGTGTCGGCTCTCGAGCAGGTCTGGGATCTCGCCCGTCAGCTGGCTGCGGCAACCGTCGTGGACTGTGGCTTCTGCTTGGAGCAGGACGAGGAGATCTCGTTCGACACCGCCGCGCCTCGACGCAACGGCGCCACGCTCGTCACGCTCGAGCGCGCCACGACGGTGGTCGCGGTGGGAGCGGCCGATCCGGTCGGGCTGCAGCGACTCATCCGTGGGCTCGAGGAGTTGCGGGAGACGATTCCGGGAGTCAACCTGCGGGTCGTTGTCAATGCCGTACGCCGTGGTCCGGTCGGCGGTGATGCCGAGGGCCAGATTCGCGACGTCCTCCGGCGTTACGCAGGGGTCGACGACGTGGTCTGCGTGCCGTACGACCGACAGTCGTTCGACCTGGCACTCGCCCACGGCCGCTGCCTTGCCGAGATCGCTCCCAAGTCACCGGCTCGGGCGCCGCTCCGGATGCTGGCCGCTGACCTGATGGGCATCTCGCTGCCTCGGCAGCGCCGCCGTCGCCGCTGACCCGACCGTACACCTCGCCGGCTCGTCAGCGCCCTCGGCGCTCGTGGTCTCGCTGGGCTAGTAGTCGCGTCACCAGGTGTCGGCACCTGCCGCGGCTACCACTCGCCTCTGGATCCGAGGAGGTCGAGCGCGCGGTGCGGCTTCTCACGTCGCGAAGAGCAGGGTCAGCCCGCCGAGCGTGTAGCCCACCATCACGACGAGCAGGGGGATCTGGCCGAGCAAGGCTTCTCGCCGGGAGAAGAGCGCGACGGCCCGGTCATGTGCGGCGACGACGCCCAGGATGTGGCCCACCACGACAGCGCCGATCTTGACGAGCGCCACGACCTGGGGGTCGTTCACGAGCCCGGCGTGGACCTCGTAGTCGGCGAGTCCGAACAGGTCCGCTCCCGTCGACAGCGGATCGGAGAGCAGGGCCAGGGTGCGTTGCCCTTCCAGTACGAAGAGCGTGAAGTAGTGGGCCACCAGGTAGCCCAGCGCGATCGGCACGACCGAGCCGGCGAACGCGCCTGGAAGCCGCCGTGCGGCGTCGACCCCGCGCGCAGGCGCGAGCCAGCCGCACGCGACGGTCGCAGACCAGTACGTCACGGCGGCGAGCAGGATGAAGCAGATCAACGCACCGGTTCCCAGCAGTGCTTCGGGTAGGGCGGCGCGCTGGACGAAGCCGACCCAGCCGGTGCTCTGGGAGACGCCGTCGTACGCCGTCGACCCGAGCAGCACGACGACGACGGCGACGGCGCCTGGTCCCGGCACGTAACCGCCGTCCGGCGGCATCGCGAGGTGCGCCAGCGGATTCCGCAGAACGAAGCGCCGGTCGGAAGGACGGCGGGCCAGCACCGAGAGCCGGCCGAAAAGCCTGGAGTAGACCTCGAACGGATCGCCGCAGTCGAACCAACGCCGCCCGAAGACGAGCGCGCCGAACACGGTGATGACGGCGTACGCCGTGAACCACAGCCGGACCACCGGAAGTGTCGCGGCGCCGGGTGCCACCAACTCGAGCCAGACGAATGCGAAGAGGCCCACGGCCGCGGGCCAGGTGCCCAACCCCGCTGGCAAGGGGACCAGCCCATGGGTCGGCGAGACACGGAGCAACCGAGCGAGGGCGAGATGCACCGGGCGGAGTGGGTTGAGCAGGCGCCACACCGGGCCGAACAGCAAGGAGAGCGGGACCAGCCCGACCCACAGCCACACGTACACGACACCGAACGTGGGGTTCGTGAGGATGTCTGGGCCGAACCAGGCCGCGACCGCCACGTACGCTGCGAAGATCAGTCCAACTGCCCGGATCGCCCAGCGGGTCCAGCTGGCGTCGAGCAGCTGGCTCACCCGAAGCGGCAGTGGACGACCGCCGTCGGGGTCTTCGAACCGCGGCACCGGCCAGGACCATGCGGCGAGGACGAACGACGCGACGACTGCGATCCCGGCACCTGCCAACGCGAGCGAGAACGGGACCGGTAGGTCGCCACGGCCGCCGAAGCCGTGGGCGAGGACGATCGCAGGTGTGGGGGAGCTCACGACTTTGATCAGGGCTTGACGATCAGCTGGTAGACGAGCTGCTCCGTGTGGTGGGTCTCGATCTCGAAACGACCGGCCCGGTCGGCGATGAAGCTCAGCGTGGCAGTCTCCCCCGGCTGGACCTCGACCTCTTCGTCGTAGCCGTGGACGTGGAGGGCATCCTCCTCGTCGCTGGTCACGGTCAGCTCGATCCGCGTTCCCTCGGTGACCTCGACCCGGCGGGCGTTCGGCGTCACGGTGCCGTCCTCGATCGTGACCTCGAGGCGCTCCACCGGCGTGTCGGACGACTCTGACCCTGTGCCGGACCCCACACCGAGTGCGAGTACGACGAGCAGCATCGCGGCGACGACGACCACGGCGGCGCCGACGACCACCGCAACCTTCGTCGTGGGTGAACGTGACTCGCGAGTCTGATCCGGCATCACGTCGATCCTTCCGGCGAGTAGCGTACGAGTTGGAGGCAGGAATCCCGGGGATGCCCCACGATGTGCCGGGTCGTTCGGGCGCTCCACGAGGTGCCCTCCGGAGCGCTCCCGACGCGGGACGTTCCTGCAACCCCGAGACGATAGCCGGCGTAGCTGAACGCACCGTGAGGTGGGAGGTACGGAATGCCAGATCGGCTGAGCGCCCTGGACATGTCGTTCCTCTACCTCGAAGAGCCCACGACGCCGATGCACGTCGGGAGCGTGGGGATCTTCGAGCCGCCGGAGGAAGGGTTCAGCTTCGACCGGCTCCTCGACGTCGTGCGGGAGCGGCTGGCGTTCGTTCCTCGCTACCGGCAGCGGATCAAGTTCGTGCCGGGCAATCTCGCCAATCCGGTTTGGGTCGACGACGAGGATTTCGACCTGAGCTATCACGTACGTCCGTCTGCTGTCCCGCGTCCCGGCACAGATCGCCAGCTGCGCGACCTGGTGGCACGGATCATGAGTCGGCCACTGGACCGGTCGCGTCCGCTCTGGGAGATGTACTTTGTCGAGGGTCTCGAGGGTGGTCGGTTCGCGTTGGTCTCCAAGACCCATCAGGCGGTGATCGACGGGGTGTCGACCGTCGACATCGGCCAGGTCGTGCTGGACACCACACCTCACTTCGAGCCTGCTCCAGCTGACTCGTGGGTGCCCGCGATCGAGCCCTCGTCGCTCGAGCTGCTCGCCGGCGCGGTGTCGGAGCTGGTACGGCGGCCAGGGGTGATCGTCGAGTCGGCACGGCGGGCGGTGGCGGACCTGCCGATTGCTGGCAGCCGGCTGCTCAGGGCACTGGGCGGCGCAGCCGAGAACGTCGCGGCTGCCATGCGGACAGCGGCGAGCCCTGCGCAGCACAGTCCGCTCAACGTGCCGATCGGGGCGCACCGACGGTTCGCGACCGTGGAAACGTCCTTGGACGACTACCGCACGGTGCGAAAGCGCCACGGCGGGGACGTCAACGACGTGGTGTTGGCAACTATTACTGGCGCGCTGCGGTCGTGGCTCTTCACCCGTGGTGTCCGGGTCGCTGCCACGAGTTCGGTGCGTGCCCTGGTGCCGATGAGCGTGCTCAGCCCAGAGAGCGCAGACGGATCGATGCCGGACGGGAGTGGCGCCGCCAACCGGGTCGCGGAGTATCTCGTCGACCTGCCAGTCGGTGAGCCGAATCCAGCGATGCGGCTGCATCAAGTCGCGTACGCCATGAAGGCACACCAGGAAACCGGTCGTGCGGTTCGGGCCCGGACTCTCGCCGGGATGGCGGGTTTCGCACCTCCCACGTTGCATGCACTCGGCGCCCGGGTCGCGAGCTCGCTGTCGCGGCGGCTCTTCAACTTGGTGATCACCAACGTGCCCGGGCCGCAGAGCCGCCTGTATGTCGGCGGGGCCCCGATGATTTCGACCTATCCGGTCGTACCGCTCGCAAAGGGACAGGCGCTCGCCATCGGCCTCACGTCCTACTACGGCAAAGTGTGCTTTGGCCTCTATGCGGACCGCGACGCGATGCCCGATCTCGACGTTCTCGCCCAGTGCATCCCGGATGCCCTCAATGAGCTGGTAGAGGATGCAAAGCACACGCCCGCCCGAAAGCGTCGCCGGCAACGTCCCTCATCCGGACAGGAAGTCAAGGCACACTGAAGAGTAGGAGACAGTGAGCCTCTGAGCCCCGGGCACGGGGAGCGCACGTGGCGTGGGCGGCGAAGGCCCGGCCAGCACGGCTCGGGAGTCCGACCACTGCACGATGCGTTGACCGGGAGTTCGTCCGGATTGCGCGGTCGTGCGACCACGCCCGGTGACTTCCGAGCAAAGGGTGAAGGGTGAGGAGGACGCCATGAGTGGCCCGCGACGCGGCCTGGTACTCGGTGCCGGCGGCGTCCTTGGAGCAGCCTGGATGATCGGCGCACTCTGCGCACTCGAGGAGGAATTGGGCATCGACGTCACGAAGGTCGATCGCATCCTCGGTACATCCGCGGGCTCTGTTGTCGGTGCGCTCCTCGCAGCGGGCATCACGCCGGAAGAGCAATGTGCACACCAGCGTGGCGAGGTGCGCGAGGGCAGCCCTCTCGCCGGCGTGAAGTTCGACTACGCCCTGGGCGGTCGACCGCCAACCCCGTGGCCGGGCGTGGGCTCTGCGCGGCTGCTCGCGGCAGCGTTGCGCGACCGCAGGCTGCTGAGTGCGCCCGTGATTCTCGCTGGCCTGGTGCCTCGAGGGCGTGGATCCATCGACGCGCTCACCACACTGGTCGACCAGATGCTGCCGAGCTGGCCAACCCGTCCGGTGTTCCAAGCCGTGGCGATGGACTACGACGCCGGTCGACGGGTGGCGTTGGGTCCGGAGTACGACAGCGTGAGTCCGGCCAAGGCGGTCGCGGCGTCATGTGCGATTCCAGGCTGGTTCGCGCCTGTTGAGATTGACGGCCGGGTCTATGTCGACGGCGGGACGACATCGATTGCCTCGGCCGACATGGCGGCTGGTCACGGTCTTGACGAGGTCTACGTCATCGCACCGCTCGCCTGGGTCAGTACGCCTAACTCGATGAGTCCTTCGCTCTGGATGCTGCAGCACTGGCGGCGTGCGTTGACCCGCCAGCTCCAGCGGGAAGTCGAGCTGCTCCGTGCCGAAGGTACGCAGGTCAGCGTCATCGCGCCGTCGGCCGAGGACTTGGTCGCGCTCGGCGCAAACCCCATGGATGAGCACCGCCGGCTCGAGGTGTTGGAGACGTCCTTGCGTAC
Organism: Actinopolymorphaceae bacterium; assembly: GCA_036564245.1. Lineage (GTDB taxonomy): Bacteria > Actinomycetota > Actinomycetes > Propionibacteriales > Actinopolymorphaceae > Thermasporomyces. The sequence goes on along the minus strand of DATCKU010000002.1, from coordinate 880 downwards.
AAGCACGGCTACAGTGCGGCGAGTGTGTCGCAAGCCCAATCGGCGGAACCGAACGCGCCGGCCCAAGGCCGGCTGACGCCTTGTTCGGCATGGCGGTGCGAATAAGGCATGACGAGCCTTGTGGGCGAAACAATGGTGCGGAGGCCTTTGGCTGGACGACGAAGGTTCTCCTACCCCGCGTGTTGACCCGCTGGAGATCTGACGAGAAGGAGCACATCTGTGCGCGTCTACATCGGCCTGACCTTGAAGGAGCTCGCCGAGGCGGTGGCGCAGGGCGGCTTCGGGCCGCCACCCATCGCGGCGCACGCCGTCACCCCGGCGCTTCGTGAGTGGTATGCCGAGTCGGATCTCGAGGAGCTCGAGTACGCCGCCACCCTCGCCGCCGCGCGGACCTCGTTGCGAAAACTTCGGGAGGATCCAACGGCTCGGCCGAAGCGGGTCGTCGTGGCGGCCGAGGTGCCGGACTCGGATGTGGCGACCTCGCCCGATGCCATGTCGGCGGTGGAGGAGTCGTTCGAGCGTGTGCAGCCGGCTGCAACCTCCGGCGGCACTAGGCAGGTCGAGGGTGACGTCGCGGACGGCGGGTCTGTGCACACGCGATCGTCGGTCGTGATCGACGTGGCCGTTCCGATGCGGCGTGTGGCCGCGGTTCACATCGACGGCGACGACGCTGAGGACGCGGTGCGGTCGGCTGCGGACGCCATCGCTGCAGCCGACGCCGGCGACGACGATGCAGCGCTCACGGTGGAGGAGGCGTTCGAGCACGAGCTGTTGTGGTACGCGCCGCAGGAAATTCCGCAGCTGCTCGAGTCGAGCGACCATACGCTGTAGCGCGTGCGCCAGTACGTGAAACGGCGCGCCCATCCGGCGCCCGGATCCA
>DATCKU010000001.1:0-4711 GCA_036564245.1 Actinopolymorphaceae bacterium | reverse complement strand
GCCTGCGGCGTCTTCGGTGTCTGGGCGGCCGAGGAGGCCGTCGCAAAGCTCACCTACTTCGGACTCTACGCATTGCAGCATCGCGGCCAGGAGTCCGCCGGGATCGCGGTGAGCAACGGACGCCAGATCCTCGTCTGCAAGGAGATGGGTCTCGTCTCCCAGGTTTTCGACGAGCCGACCTTGGAGTCTCTGCAAGGTCATCTGGCGATCGGTCATTGCCGCTACTCGACGACGGGGGCGAGCGTCTGGGAGAACGCGCAGCCCACGTTCCGCTCGACCGCATCTGGCGGACTGGCGCTCGCGCACAACGGGAACCTCACGAACACGTCCGAGCTCGCCGAACTGGCCGCAAAGCGGGCGGCCGAGACCAGCCTGCTCACCACGCCGATCCCCGACGAACGCTCGACCACCGACACCGGCCTCATCACCACGCTGCTCGCGAGCTACCCCGAGCGCTCGCTGCTGGACGCGGCCGTGGAGGTGTTCCGCATGCTCCGCGGCGCCTACTGCCTCGTCTTCATGGACGAGACCACGCTCTACGCCGCGCGCGACCCGCAAGGCATCCATCCGCTCGTGCTGGGCACGCTGGCCAACGGTGGCTGGGTCGTGGCGAGCGAGAACGCCGCGCTGGACATCGTGGGTGCAGGGTTCGTACGCGAGATCCAGCCGGGTGAGGTCGTGGCGATCGACGGCTCGGGTGTCCGCTCGCGACAGTTCGCCACACCGGATCCGAAAGGCTGCCTGTTCGAGTACGTCTACCTGGCCCGGCCCGACGCCACGATCGCCGGGCGTTCGGTGCACGAGAGTCGGGTCGAGGTGGGCCGACGGCTTGCCCGGGCGTACCCCGTCGAGGCCGACCTGGTGATCCCGGTCCCCGAGTCGGCGACGCCCGCCGCCATCGGGTATGCGGAGGAGAGCGGCATTCCGTACGGGCATGGCCTGGTCAAGAACTCCTACGTCGGTCGTACCTTCATCCAGCCCACCCAGACCATCCGGCAGCTCGGCATCAGGCTGAAGTACAACCCGCTGCGCGAGGTCATCGAGGGCAAGCGGCTGGTCATGGTCGACGACTCGATCGTCCGCGGCAACACCCAGGGCGCCCTGGTGGGGATGCTGCGCGAGGCCGGAGCCCGCGAGGTCCACGTCCGCATCTCCAGTCCTCCGGTGAAGTGGCCCTGCTTCTACGGCATCGACTTCGCCTCGCCGTCGGAGCTGATCGCTGCCGAGCTGGACGTCGAGCAGATCTGCAAGACGATCGGTGCCGACTCGCTCGGCTACATCCCGCTGGACGAGCTCATCGAGGCCTGCGGTGTGCCGAGGCAACGGCTCTGTCGGGCCTGCTTCGACGGTGAGTACCCGGTCCAGGTCGACGACTCCGCTCGGCTGGGCAAGCACCAGCTCGAGGTGATCAATGGCTGACCAGGGCCTGACGTACGCCGACGCGGGTGTCGACATCGCCGCCGCCGATCGCGCGGTCGATCTCATGCGGAAGTGGGTCGAGAAGACCAGGCGTCCGGAGGTCGTCGGAGGGATCGGCGGTTTTGCCGGGCTCTTCGACGCGTCGGCACTCCAGCGCTACCGTCACCCGCTCCTTGCCACGACCACCGATGGGGTGGGGACGAAGGTCGCGATCGCCCAGGCGCTCGACAAGCACGACACGATCGGCTTCGACCTGGTGGGGATGCTGGTCGACGATCTGGTGGTGTGCGGAGCTGAGCCGCTGTTCCTGACCGACTACATCGCCTGCGGCCGCGTGGTGCCCGAGCGCATCGCCACCATCGTCAAGGGCGTCGCCGAGGCGTGTGTGGCGGCCGGTTGTGCCTTGGTGGGTGGCGAGGTCGCCGAGCATCCGGGCCTGCTGCAGCCAGACGAGTACGACCTCGCCGGCGCGACCACAGGCGCGGTCGAGGCGGAGGAGGTTCTCGGCCCGGATCGGGTCCGTCCAGGCGACGTGGCGATCGCCTTGTCATCGTCCGGACTGCACGCCAACGGCTACGCCCTGGTGCGGAAGATCCTGCAGCTCACCGGCCGGCGGCTCGACGAGCACGTCGACGAGCTCGGCCGCACGCTCGGCGAGGAGCTGCTCGAGCCGACGCGGATCTACGCGAAGGACTGCCTAGAGCTCGTGCGGACGTACGACGTCCACGCGATGGCACACATCACCGGTGGAGGTATCGCAGCGAACGTCAGCCGGGTCCTGCCCGATCATGTGGATCTCGTGATCGACCGCTCGACCTGGTCACCGGCGCCGATCTTCACCCTGCTCGGGCATTGGGGCGGTGTCCCGACCGAGGAGCTCGAACGCACGCTCAACATGGGCGTCGGCATGGTGGTCGTGCTCGACCCCGCTGACGCCGATGCCGCGGTCGGCAAACTGGCCGACCGCGGCATACGCGCCTGGATAGCCGGGAGCGTCGTCGCTGGCGAAGGCACCGCGCGCCTGAAAGGGACATACCGTCACGGCGTCCCGATCATCGATGATCAGCAGTGACCGGCAAGGCTTGGCTGGGAGCCGAGCCCTGGATCTCGACGGTCAGTGTCAACGCGCGATGCGATCGTCGGCGCCCGACCCGTCGTCGTAGTCGTACTCGTCGGGGTCGTCCTGCTCGCCGTACGAGTCACCGTTCTTGCCGTCTGCCCGACCCGCCAGCTCGCGCTGCAACGCTTCAAAGTCGGCGTCGTAGGTGCGGTACTTCAGCTCCCGGGCGACCTTCCTCTGCTTGGCCTTGGCACGGCCGCGCCCCATGGGTCGACCCCCTCGCACAACATCAACCGGGGCAACACGTCGCGCCGCACACGCTGCAACGTGAGACGCGTGCCCTCGGGCTCACGGTCTCATCTGTTCGTAGGTCAACCGTACCGGGAGGTCGCGGTATTCCGCACGTCGGGTCCACCTGGAGGACGGCCGTTTCGCCCTATATGTGGGAAATTCACCGAGGCTGCCCGAACTGTGCGATGATCAAGGACGCCGGATTCGGACAAGATCGGCACCACTGTGCGCACAAGGTCAACTCGATGCGTGACCAACGGCCGCACCGGCCATCGTAGGGCGGTGCGTTGATCGCCACCGGAGCGGGAGTACACCCTTCGACCTCGCGGCTGCAAGGGTCGCCACGCCTGCACGGGTTACCGGGATCACACAGAGACCACCGACGCGGGGTTGCGACGTGGGCCCGGGTGGCGCCACCGAATGGCCCGGCTTCAGCTGGGCTGGCGGATCAACGGATGTTGCCGACGCCGAGGGGGAGTCACGACGAGCCGACGGGGACTCGGACGGTGTCGGGCTTGCTGGCATCGCGAGAGCTGGCGTCGTGCGGAGCTCACTCGATGCGTGGTCTCGTGCCACTGAAAAGGAAACGCACCAACGAACGGGACACAATGCGTGGCCACAAATCTGCACGCCACAAAATGCGGGCTCAGGCACGAAGGCTTCAGCCCATGATGTGGGACTCACCAGTGCCCGAAACGCCAGGCGGGACACAACGACGCCGGGACACGACAAAGCCTGAAAACAACAAATGGCAAGGCCGGAACACCTCGCCATTGCACCGTATAGCGCACTCGTGGGCTTGCGGCAAGACCCGGGTCGTGCCGCACATCTTTGGCCGAGGCCAGAGCCTGCAAATAGTCGAAGGACTCGAGAGTGCGTGGCGGGCCGACCGGCATGATGCTGGCCAGCGAGCTGCGCACGCATGGCGTGCGCGTACTCGTGCTGGAAAAGGACGCGGAGCCCACGAAAGTGGTCCGCTCGCTCGGGCTCCACGCAGCATCGAGGTGATGGATCAGCGGGGCCTGCTGGAGCGATTTCTCGAGCACGGCCACGAATACCAGGTCGGCGGTTATTTCGCCGGCATCGACAAGCCGTGGCCCGAGCAGATGGACACCGCCCATTCGTACATTTTCGGGCTCCCGCAAACCATCACCGACCGTCTCCTGGCCGAGCGCGCTGCCGAGCTGGGTGCTGACATCAGACGCGGCTGCGAGCTGGTCGGGCTGAGCCAGGACGACCATGGGGTGACCGCCGGTTCGGTGACGGCCCCCGACCTGCTCGGCCGGCGGATGCGAGACGTCACGCTCAGCCGGGGACGCCTGGACGAGCAGATGCGCCACGGCCGCGGGGTCCTGCTCGACCAGCCGGCCAGCTTTCGGTGGAGGGCTGGGCCGACCGGACCGAGCACGTCGTCGACTGGAGCGAGGAGCTGGACGCGACTGGGGCGCTGTTGCGGCCCGACGGTCACGTGGCCTGGATCGGTGACGATCAGCAGGGGTTGCACGCTGAGCTGCAGCGATGGTTCGGCGCCGCCGTGAGCTCGAGAGCGCAAGACCCGCTCGAGTGCTCCTCAGGCAAGCGTCGGGCGCGACAGATCGAGGGTCGGGTGCGACAGATCCGGTGGCCAGACTCTGCAATCGGGTCGAGGCGGGCTGGCTGGGTGCGATAGGAAGGCCGGAGGCAGGGCTTCCATCGCCAGGCTGGCTACGCAACGACGCGGACAGCTGATCCTCATCTGGCGCGAGGGACTCGTGCGCCCTGGTCAGGTCGTACCGCATGATCAGGCAGCCGTCACTGGAGGGAAATCGTGAGCGCAAACGACAAGATCCGCGTCCTGGTGTGGTCGGAGCACACCGCGCCCAAGGAGATGTATCCGTACGACATCAACGGCGCCGTCGCCGACGGGCTGCGGCAGGACCCGGACCAGAGCTTCGCGGTGTC